>CAWILK010000037.1:0-102856 GCA_963836845.1 uncultured Alphaproteobacteria bacterium
TAGGCCGGTAATAAGCGCCAACCTCCAACGAGGTGAGGCCGGGAACAATATATGGGAAGAGGGCTTTCTGGCGAAGAACGGTCAACAAATCGTCGTTGTGTATCGACTCTCAATACGTTGCAAAAGTCTCTCGATATCGTCCATGCTCCGTTCCCTTTCATGTCTAAATTTGCCCGGAGCATTGTCTCCAATTCCGCGATTTTCAAACCTCTCCCCACCGGCCGCGTCATTCTTTCGCTAGCCCCATCTCCAATCGCCATCCAATTTGCTGAAGCGCTCCATACCTTCGTGTCCGCCCAGGTTCGAAAGCGAACGCAAAACTCATCCTTCGTAATACTATTTTCTAAAATTGACACCTCCAAGCGGCTGTTTTCTCCATATTGGAAGTCAACTGAACCCAGTGCAGCAAATACAATAGGGGGTTCGTCATAAAGTCCTGGCGGCAGGGCGACACGAATATCGGAACACCTTACGCCACTATCCTCGTCGATCACCGGCCCTTCTGCGCGCACGTTCCCTTCCACGACGTAAGCTTCATCCACCCTGAATCTAACACCAGACCCCTCATTTCCTCTGGTACAGTCTGGGGGGAGTTTTCGGCAACGCGCCTTGGATGATCAGTTGCCTTAATTGTGCGACTCCCTCGGAAAAGCGGTAGCCGATCTTTTCAAGAAACTCTAGCATTTTGCCGAATTATCCAGTCTCCAGAAGCCGAATTGGGTATATTACCCGCACAAAAATCCTCCTCCGTAATGTATGCGAAGCCATGAGTGTAAAAATCGCCGAGACGTGGTGAGCGCACAATTGGGACTACCCCGAATTTTAGATATTCTGCCACCTTTGTTGGGCAATACACCTGATTTACGGGTAAATCGTCACGCAGTATGAGGCCGAAATCGGCTGCAATATAGACATCTTTGAGCTGCTCCGTCGCCTTAAATCCACACTCGATATGTCGCGCAACGCAGAGTGCTTCGGCCTGGCCCCGCAAGATCTCATGATGCTGAGAATAAAAGCGAACTCAGACAGCGTCGGCGCGGTGCCTCACCATTTCGAGCATTGCACCGATGTTTTGCCACACCTGTACACCGCCGCAATAGATCACTCGATAGGGTGACGATAAAAGCCACCCTTCAAGATGCGGTCCCCTAAAACACTCAAGTCAGAAGGTGCTCAAGAACCGGAATGGTTAACCAACGCGGTGAGATATCGGGGTATTTTTCATGGTAGTGGTCTATCATGGCATCGCTTACCGCGATACAACGAAGCGCTTTGTTCAGGACTTGGCGTTCAACGTTTTGTATCGGTCTTTCAGGTCAGGCCGACCCAGCATAGATCTTTCTTCAGGCGTGATGCCGTGGATGTCGACGAAGATTCGTCGACGCTCGAGCCACCGGAGCAGGAACTCCGCGAAGTGCAGGGTGTGAACGTAGACCAGACTGACTTCGGCCAGAATTTCCGAAATCAGGGCCATACTGCGGTTACCAGTTGGGTGGACGCAGGCCACTCCGCGCTCATCATCGTGCCAAATGACAGAAAACGATTCATCGTCTGGGATTCGGAGAAACTCAGGTAAATACGTCGAACACCCCGAAGCTGCCTGTCGATCGAATTGATACGACGCATCCAACTTTCCTGCAGTTGATCCGGCGCCGGGAATGGAGCCGCGATAGCGATGAGGTCGTCACCGATCATTCTTGTGCCATCTAGCTGGGTGTCGAATTGTGCCGCGACCAAACTACCGGATACGACCGTTCATCCGGAACAGGCTTGCTCTGCCTCACGGCTGTCTGGCGAAATTCAAAGCGCTGCAATCCAACTTTCGGGCCTCACTTGACGCATTCATTCTGCGACAGCTCGAGTGTAAATGAAACCGTCGTGGAAAGCGTCCAGCGAGGAAAAACTCCACGCGTCGTGCGCGCCATCTATCCTGCCAGCGACCGTTTCAGCACAGTGAGCGTAACACGCATCGAGCGCAGCTGACAACCGGGTCCGTAACTTTTCTTGCGCACGGCTCGGCTTTGGGTTACATAAAGGCAGCACCACCCGCTATGCGAAAGGCAAGAATGTACGACATCAATTCCAAAGAGTACTGGAATATGCGGTTTACGGGTAACTGGCAGGCCGCTTCGGGTCGCCAACAGACCGCCTTCTTTGCTCAGGTTGCTTTAGCCTCATGTCCCGGCTGGTTTATCGAAGACCTTCGCGCGCAGAAGCTTTCGATTTGTGACTGGGGTTGTGCGCTAGGCGATGCTATACCTTCGTTGAGAAGGAAATTTCCCGACAATACGATCGTTGGTTGGGATCTTTCCGAGATTGCAATCCAAGAGGCACGAAAACTCGTCCCACATTTCACATTCCACAACGGGGACCTCCGCCACTCCGATGCAAAGTTCGATGTTATTTTTTCGTCAAATACGTTGGAACATTTCCACGATCCATTTGCGGTAATGGCCGACGTATCAGCAGCGGCAAGAGAGTATTTGTGGATCCTAGTTCCGTTTCTCGATACGCCCGGTATTGATGAACATTTTTTTCGGTTCGAGTATGAGAACATAAGAGCGTGGCTTGCTCCCGATTTTCTCCGGTCTTCTTCAACGACGTTGACGTTTCGAGCTGGCCACATACGCAATGGCATGGCAGACAGGCCACGTTGATTTACGCGGGGCTCACGTCCTGCCACGAATAGCGCCGCAAGGATACGGACTCGCCCTCAGGACGATGTGAAGCGTTTGTATCCCCTTCTCTGAGATTTCGGTGAGGCGGTTGGCCGAACGCGATCTTCAGGTGCGTGGCATAACCGAACGAATGACGGCGATCTCCACTGCGGCTACCGAGCTCGAGCAGACGTTCAGAGCGCAATTGACCACTGCTCAGTCGGGAGGCCGTCAGTCGCGAACAGCAGCTCGGTCGTCAAATTTCGGCCTTAGAAGAGGAGCTAAACAAATCAAAGCGAACGTCGCTCAAATCTAGCCGCTGCGATCGCATCGGGCGAGCGCGATGCAGAGATCGCCAACACGGCGGAACGTGAACAGCAGCTTCGCGCGCAGATCGTGGCCCTCAACGAAGAGCTGAACAATACCCAAACAAAATTGGCCGAATTCGAGCCGCTGCGCATCGCATTGGGCGAGCGCGATGCAGAGATCGCCAACGCGGCGGAACGTGAACAGCAGCTCGCGCGCAGATCGTGGCCCTCAACCAAGAGCTGAACAATATCCAAACAAAATTGGCCGAATTCGAGCCTGCGATCGCATCGGGCGCGCGCGATCAGCAGGCAGCCGCTGCAGCCCAGCGCCAGAAGATACTTGAAGGCGAGCTGTTTTTGCTCCGGCGTGAATTGCAAGACCTCCAAAGATTACGACGAACCCGGACAATCGTTACCAAGAAATGATTGCCCGCAACCAAGCTGAAAACCGAAAACTTAATCACCGCTACGAAGAGATGACCGCGCAGTCCCAGGCTGATAACCGAGCACTTAGTCGCCGATACGAAAGAAAGACCGCTCGACTTCACGCTGAGGTTGATGGCTTGCAGCATAATCAGGCAGTCGAGCAAAAGACAAACGCGGCGCTCGGGCGCGAGGTATCGTTCTCGCCGCTTTCTGACGGCCTCTACCGCCGTGAATAAGCGTCCCGGAGTAGTGACCCGCTTACGCCTTGCTTTTCTCCTCAGAGCCGCTCGACAGGCTGCCCGAAAACTAGAATGGGCGACGGCCGAGCGTAATTACGTGGCATTGCTGAATGGGCATGTGGCGGCACCGGAGCTGTGGGTCCAGATGGGCATTCGGTGAAGGAGCAGGCTAAGATTTCGGCAGCGTTCGGCGCTTACCAGAGGGCGTTGAAAAATCGATCCAGAATACGCCACGGGCATCTTCAGTTGGGCCACGCTCGAAAATGCTTGGGCTGCGGGACGAGGCGAAGGCTGCTTACATTCAGGCATATCGGCTCCGACCATATTGACCCCGCCCGGTTGCAAGTCTTGGCTCTTGGGTTGACGCCAGCCGAACTCATCAGGATGGTGTCATCGAATGAGTTCAGATTTTCAGGAAGCCGGTACCATGATAGGTACGATCTGCGGGTTCGGTTTACCCTGAGTCGGCACGACGAGCGGCAAGACAGAAGAACTGGGAATTGGCTGAGACCCGGTATCGCCGCGTTCTGAGGCTGAACCCTTTCGAACCTCGTTTCTGGGGTCCAGCTCGGGCATGCCCTGAAGGAGCGAGGCGTTTTTACCGAATCAGAAGGCGCCGATTTGCAGGCGGTAACGCTGGATCCTGACAGCCCAGACATCCACCTGCAGCTCGGCCATGTTTTAAAGCTGCAGCATCGGCTGATAGACGCCATTGAATTCTACAAAGCTGCCTATCGGCTGCAGCCTGGAATGACTGATCCGCGGCAGGAGCTTCTCCGGCTAGGATTAAGAGAAGAAGAAATTGGGGCGGTTGGCCAAGTCGGCGAAACGACCGGCGCCGAGACCCAAACGGTCCCTCTTCCAGATACCCCAGTTCCGCCGGCGTTGCCGCAAATACCCTCAAACGTACTAACAAGCTCCGGCCGCGCTCAACGGAAACGACACAGCGAGGCAGACTTTCGGGGCGTCGGATCGGGTCGGAGCCGGTGTCGGAGCAAGCCCGTGCGGGTACCGCTCGATCGCCACGACTATAAAAGCGCCATTTACCACGATGTAACTCCGGTGGGGGAAACCACCATTGGTGTCCTAATGTTGGTGGCTGATTTCGACAAGGGGGGGTTGGAACAAGTTGTTTTTGATCTTTCTCTAAACCTCAGAGCGCGGGGACTATGGGTCGGATCCTCATTTTCGGGCGAAGCGGCGAGATGGGCTCCAAAGCCGCTGGAGCCGGAATTCCGGTTTTTGCTGGACCCGAACCTCTAGCTCATTTGAAGCACATCCTCGACGCCTTTTCCTCCCTGGTCATCCTCAGCCATCATTGTTACATTGGCTGGGAGCTGGCAGCACAGCGTGGCGCCAAGATTGTGGAAGTAATTCATAATACTTATCATTGGCAATTGGGCGATGACTTCAAACGTGATATCCAATCTCTTGCCGATCAATTTGCGGCTGTCTCTCGCTCGGCCCGAGACTATGCGGCCACCTATCTGGGCATTGACGCCGGTAAGACCGTCGTCGTCAATAATGGCTGGCTCCCGGACGGCTTTGCACAACCCAGCATTAGCGAAATGGACCGACTACGCAGCGACTTTGAGTTTCGCATTCTGCAGGTTGCAATATTGATGGACACAAATGCCATAATACGCTGCTGACTGCCTTCGAACGATTTTATCGTGACCATCCCCAAGCTCGACTAATCTTTGCAGGCGACATCGTCGAGCCCGAAGTTCACCAACAGTTAGTGCGCCGGATCGAGGCGTATGGCCTCAAAGACGTGGTGACTTTTACGGGCCACGTCGATCGCATTGCGCTGGGCAGGCTCTACGCCTCCGCACATGTGTCGGTTCTTCCATCTATAGTCCAAGGCTTTAGCATTGCGAGCCTCGAATTAGCCTATTTTGGTGTGCCGCTTATAGCGACTGACACGGGAGCAGCCCGGGATTTGATTAAGGATGACGATATTGGGATCGTCATCGGAGGCCCTGTGGCCGACCTTAGCCAGCTCTCCACGCCCCTTGTTGTCGATCTCGGTCGCCGCGAGGACGCCGGCCACGCTGGCCGGAACCCCCATGCGCTCGAGAAAATGATCCGAAAATCGGAGAGCGTGGCAGGAGATGAGCAGAAGAGCGCCACATAAGGTAAAATCTTTCAGAGTCTATTTCACCACCGATCGAACGAACATCTCATTCGGCGGCTCGCCGAGGACACTGAGCAGAGTTTATCCCTTGTAGGCGCCAGCCGTGGTGAGCGCGGGCTCGTAAGTATCGTTATGCCCGTCTACAATCACGCGCCACTAGTACCGCAGGCGATCCAGGCTGTGATCGATCAGACCTATGCGAACTGGGAACTGATCGTGGTCAACGATGGCTCGGGTGACGACTTCGTCACCGCGATCCGCCCATTCCTGATCGAGCCCCGCATTCGCTTCCGAACCAGACCAACACGGGTTGCCAACGGCCCCAACAGGCTTCCGCTATGCCCGCGGTGAGGATCTAACTGGAAATGTCGGCTACAACATTATGCTTCCGAAACAATTGGAGCGTCTGGTACGGGCACTAGAGGAAGACCACGGAGCCGGCTTGGCTTACTCGAATTACTATGCAATCGATGACCGCGGTGCGCCGCTCAGTGATCGGACCTGGCGCGCAAAGGATCGACCAGATGGCAGCGCACTTGTCCGACTGCCGTCAATTGTCACGATTGAAAATTTTCATCCGGCGTCAGAAGACTACGGTAACAATTTCATTGGCCCTAGCTTTCTTTATCGAGCCGAAAGGCATCAGCGATCGGCCTCTATGATTTCCGAACTTTTGGCGGGGAGGATTATGACTTCTGGCTAAGGATGCATCTCACAACCCGATTCCATCACGTTGAGGAGCCCCTATATCTTTACCGAGTCACGACAATACGATAAGTGGGCGCTTCGATAACCTAGGCCTTCCCGAAAACCTCCGTTATGCTTTAGGATCCGATATACAGCGACGAAGCAGCCTTCTCGCCAACTCGGCACTGGCTGTGACGGCGGAGCATAGTGCCTGGCGATTCGGCCAATACGACCCTACTAATGTTGCTACCGTTGTCATTAAATATCCCGATGCTGGCTCATGCTCTTCTATCTATGGGATTTTCGTGTGCGAGGTAGACGTTCCATTGCGTTCCGTCGAAACCAGCCGGCTGCAGCTGGCCGACATCGTGGGTCTGGCAGCGAGTGAAATCGTCTATTTTTGGCTTAAGCAGTGCCCGGAAATGGCGCACAAACGGTTGTTTTGTGGGAATGTGGAGGAGCTAAGCGACGTCTTAGGACACGCCGCCGCCCAGTGTTCATTCGAGCGATCGAGACAGCTCCCTGTGAGGGCAGCGCTAGGAGCGCCTGCCAAGATTCTTAGAGCTGCGCTACCGCATCATATGCTCCTCTTGCTAGACGAGATTAATGATCCCCGAGGAGTTACGGTTGCTGAGTGGCATGGGACCGACAGTGTCGAGGTATACGGGTAACAGTCGCTTGTATGGGCGAATCAGCGGAGTTTCGGAGATCGGTCTGCGTTTGGTGCTTTCGAGCCCTCTTTGTGTGGGATGGGCCTCGATTATGATCTAGAGGCGCTGGAACATTATATTCGCTCGGCAACGTGTTGACGTTGTGAGCAGACACGATCCCCTTCTAGGCGCGGGCTTCATCAAGGAAATCGGGGTACCGCAATGCTTTGTCATTCATGATACAGCTTTCTGGTCGAGCGCCGATGGTCTCGGGCAGTGGCGGGATGTTGTGGCAACAATCGAAACGTACACAGTGCCCTCTCGCGCGATGGCCGAAGCTGCAGAAGGCGTTTTGGGGTCGCGGATCGGGGTGTCGCTATGCCTGAGAACAATGAGCGGAATTCGCTTGAACCGAGGAATCCGACGTGTGAGCCATTGGTCGAGGCATATCTCCATCAATACGTACTGGCCCGCCTGGTATCTGAAAACCGCCGCGTTTTTGGCAACGACGCATAATGGCGAATTTTGGCTCAGTTGCTAAAGAGCTGCGACTGCCGGCCGGCGCCGACGCCGTCATCGAACGGCTTGTTGTAGATGCGCGCGATAAAGCGCATGTTGTCGTTGCCGGTCAAGCTGCCCTGAAAGCCGCCCTGCAGGCCCAGCGGCCAGGACAACGACATGGTCTGCTCGATAAAGCCGCTGGTGGGCAGCTCGACACCGCCGAGCAGCCGGATCAGCGTCGATTTCCGGCGCCGTTGCGGCCGAGCACTGCCAGTTTTTCGCCCTTGGCCAGGTGAAAGACACACCGCTCAGAGCGCGATGAACTCTGCCTTCGGTTCGATATTCCTTGGTTACTGAACCGCCCTGATCATTCCGCCACGACATATTTCCGGGCGTCGCGCATCAGCAGAAGCCCGATCAAGGTCAAGACCGCGAGAGCGAAGGTCTCGTAAGCGGGATCGCCATAGGTCCTGACGACGTTGCCAAACATCCCGGCGCGGATCAGCTCGTACGCCTGAACAGATGGCTGGAGCAGCGCCCACTCGCGAACAGCGGGGGCAGCCACTCCGCCATATAAAAGAACCCGCCAAAAAAAATGTAAAGATAAGAATAGGGCTTCCAAATCTTTTCTGCCCAATCCGTGCGCTCGCTGAGACGCGCCGATGATCAAGCCCGCCACCGCACACCACCAGATCATGTAAAAATAGCCGAGGTAAAACATCGGTAAGTCGCGTGGCACATCAATCAGCCCACAGCTATAAAACAACACGCCCGAGACCACAGGGCCGACAGGCTCGACACGACTTCGAGCAGGCACCGGGCGACGAAAATATCGAAAATCGTGACCTGCCGATGATAGAGCAGCCCGGCATTGACCCGCACGAACATCAGCATGCGCGCGCCGACATGCCGGAACATCAGGAGCGGCAGATAACCGGTCCAAAGAAACGGCATCATCCGGCACGCCGTGCTCGTAGGGGTCCCTTACCGCCGACCATACCAGCAGCACCGGAATTGCAAAAATCAGCGGCTCGACGAACGATCCAGGCGAAACCCAAGCCCTTCGCGGCCAAAGCGGGTATAGATTTCACGGATCAGCAGAGCGCCAACGACGCGCCACTGGGTGGCCAAATCCTTCCCGGAATATTGCGCACGGCCCAGTCCGGACCGGAGTTAGGCCGCGGCGTGCTCGCGCACGTTGGCGACGAGCAGCCACGCTATGCCATAGGCGAGCAAGCAGGTCGCGACCACCGTCACGAAAGAAACGATGCGTTTCGGGTAGAGCGGATAGTCCGCGAGGTTCGGCTGCGCGATCGTCTCGAGGTAGAGCTGCTGCCGCTGCGCTTCGATGCGCGCCGCCTCGAGCGAGGTGAAGGCCGACGCCAGCGCCTTTTCGCCAGCTCGCGCTGGAGGTTCAGGCGTTCGTACTCGGTCAAGCTCGACGACGACCGAGTCGGTCTCGCCGCTGAGCTTGGCCCGCTCCTCGGCGATCAATTTGTCGAGCGAGGCGATGCGCGTTTTGACGAGCGGGATCTGGGGGCTGTTCGGCGAATTTTTCAGGAGCTCACCGAGCTGGGCGCGGGCGTTGGTCTGCGCCGCATTCATCTGCCCGATCAGCTCCAAAACGCCGGCCGACGCCGATTTCGGGTCGAGCATCTTCTGTTTGACGCGGTAGGCGGTCAGCTCGCTTTGGGTTTGGGCGATCCGCTGCTCGGCGCGATCGACCTCGCGCCGCGCGGTGTCGAGCGCGTCCCGGCGCGCCCGCTCGTTGAGCTCGTTGATCAGCTGCTCGCTGTAGGTCAGCAGCGCGCTTGCGAGCCGGTGCGCATCTTCCGGACGATAAGCCTTGACCCGCAGCGCGGTCACGCCTGTCGAGGTGTCGGTTTCGACCGACACGAAATGGTCGTAGCTGCGGAACAGCGCCTCGAAATCCTTGCGCCAGAACAGGATCCCCGGAAACCGTGTGGCGAAAATCGCCCTCGGGCCGGCTGAAGAGCGGCCCGCAGATCGTCATTCTGCTCGAGCTTGCGCACCGCGTCGCGCGACATGACAAAATCCTGCACGGCGGCCGTGTCGTCGGCTGCCCGACCCAGCCCGGTAGACTGGAGCAGCGCGCCGATCCCGCTCGCCTGCACTTGCTTCGGGCTGCGCACGATGAACTTGGCTTCCGACAGGTAAAGGTCGGAAGCGATGGCAAAATAATAGACGCCGGCAGCGAGCGTGGGCAGGCCGACGATCGCCCAGAACCAGATGTTCAGCGACCTGAAGAGCCGCAGCGCGCGCCCGCCGGCGCGGGGCCGCACCCCGACATCGACGGCCGCCGCAGCGCGGCCGACGGGCTGGACGCGATCGAGCTGCCTGATCTCTGCCATATGGATGACCCGGGTAGTGGACGATCGTAAGGTGGTTAAAAGATCTTGTCCAACCTAAGGCAAGGCAAAGCTTGAAGATCGGGGCGCGGAGAGACTTCGACTCTAGCCGCTTCGGGCGGCGATTGGAAACGGAGAGTTCTACGCTTTCTATCCAATGCAGCCGTATTCCGCGGCGTTTCAACGCAGCGCCGCATAGAGCGCGCCGACCCGGTCGCGATAACGATCGACGGAAAATTTGGCGGCCTGTGCGGCTCCCCGACGGGAAAGCTCGGCACGCAAATCTCCGTCATTTGACGATCGTCGTGATCGCGCGCGCGATGTGCATCGGTGTCGTAAGGATCGACGAGGAGGGCGGCATCGCCGGCGATCTCGGGCAGCGAGGATTTGCGCGACGCTACGACCGGCGTGCCGAGCAACCATGGCTTCGAGCACCGGCAGCCCGAAGCCCTCGTAGAGCGACGGGAAGACCACCGCGCGCGCGCCGCGGATCAGCGTCACCAAGTTCGACCGGCTCACATAATCGAGGCGATGGATGCGCCGCCGCGACGGTTTGCCGCCCGGCTCGCCGCCGCATTGCCGGGCGAGCAGCTGCAATTCGGCCTCGTTCTGCCAACCCCCGCCGACGACGATAACCAGCGGGACCTCGACCCCGGAAATCAGATAGGCATCGATCAGGCGGCGAACATTCTTTTTCGGTTCGAGGGCTCCGTAAAACAGCAGGTAATCGTGCAACCGAGACCAAACGTAGCCCTCCAGCTGGCTTGCCACCGCAGCCACCGGACGGTCGATCCATTCCTGAGGGAATTCGACCGTCTGATAGGTATTGGTGATCCGCTTCTCCTCGACCCCGAGCAGCTCGATGATGTCGCGCTTCGAATTTTCGGAAACCGTGACGATGTGATCGGCTTCCCGGGCGATCTTCTGCAACAGCCGAAAGAGCTGCCGCTTGTTGTCCTGCGTCGTAAACGGCAAGCCGAAGCGGCACGAGATCGTGAATGGTATAGACATTGCGCGCCGATTTGACGCGCAAAGGCAGCGGATAGGTGCAATGAAGAATGTCCGGGCGCGGCTCGAAGGCGAGGTTGACGAACGCCTTGGTCCGAGAGAAATAGCTGCGGGCGTTTGCGAAAAGGTTGCGCGCGACGAACACGCGATCGTGCGCTGGCGAGAGTGCGCTCGAATTGCCGTGCGATCGACCGCGCCGCTGAACTCGACGGGCAACGGCTTGACAGGAAGGTGGTAGCGGGTCTGGTCGACCGCATGGTTGAGGGCCCTTCTTAGGGTCAGCCTTCGCTTGCCCGGACATCGCGCGGCCGCTTCTCGTCGAAAAAAGCGATTTCGCGCAACACCGGATTCTTCGCCGGGGTGAAGGGGGTGCTGTACACGACGCCAACTTCGTGGCCGAGATCATGGGCGGCGCGCGTCAAGGCGCGCGTGTAGGTCGCGATCCCCGTTCCCCGCGCCAGCGCGAGGTTCAGGCCGTCGAAGGTGATCCGCATATCGTCATTCCGCCGCCGGGGCACCCTGTTGCCGCCGAGCTTGATGTTGCTGCGGCGCACCATGATTTTCGTGGACAGCATCCGCCGCGATTGTCAACAGTCGCGCGATCACGCCAAGCCTGCCTGCACCCGTACCACAATCGGCCTGGGGATGCCGCAATCTGATCCCGCTACCGCGATGATATTCGAACCGGCCGCGCACGGGCTGCTCGAAGCGCACGCCGGCGCCCGGTCACGCGGCCGCCCTCGCCGCGCTGCTTCCCGAATTCAGGATACAGCGCAGCGCGCCGAGCGCCCGGGCCGGGAGCTTGTCGGGAGTTGTCGCCTGGCCCGGGTCGGGAGGTCACGAACCGGCGCGCCGGCGAGCCGCGGCGCTCGGCGTCCCCTTCTCGCGTCTCGGTCCCGGCCTCCTCCGTGCGCCCGCCCGGATGGCGCGCGCGCCGCCCCGCTGCTGAGCGCGTCGGCAGAATTGATGACCGGGCCCAGCTCTCCGGCCGATATCCTCGACCCGGCTCGGCTGCTCGCGAAGCGCGGCTGGGAGGGACCGGCGCTGTTGGCCCGCGCGGCGCCCGCGCGACGCGACATCGTATCGCGGCGGCTGGGCGGGCGATGGTGGCATCTGCCATCCGATCACGCGACTGCTCCCGAACGATCGAGCGCTGCGCCTTGATCGTCGCGCGGAGGCGGAGCCGACAGGCGCACGGCACGCCCTCTCCCGCCCTCCTCCGGGCGATGCTCGAAGCCGCCTTGGTGGAAAGCGCGCCGCACCAGATCGTGCTGCTGGCTCCTGGTCGAGATCGCCGCCCCGGCCCTCTGCGTGCCTTGCTGAGGACGCGGCTTCGCGCGGCTGCTCGGTGCTCACCCGGCCGGTCGACCCGTGGAGGGCGATCGAGCGCGCCGATTGCGTCTATGCGGCGGGCGGGGAGACGGGCTTTCTCGCGGTGCTGGCGGGCACGAAAGTGCGCTGCTTTGCCGATTGCTTCTATTCCGGCTGGGGGGTCACGGCGGACGAGGCCGGGGTCTCCGCAAAGCCGTTCCGGCCGGACGGTCGACGAGATCTTTGCAGGAGCATGCCTCGTCGCGACCCGTTACCTCGACCCCTATCGCCTCAGACTCGACCTCCTTCGAGGAGGTGCTGGAAGTTCGTCGCCGAGTGGCGAAAGATCGACGCCGCCAACCGGCAAATCGCCGTCTGCCTCGGCATGTCGTTCTGGAAGCGCCGGCAGGTTGCCGATTTTCTCCGCTCGGCCGCCGGGCCGCCCGCCTTCCGGCGCACGACGAAGGCCGCCCTCGCAAAGGCTCGGACCCGGCCGGGAAGCGCCATCGCAGTCTGGGCCTCGCGCGCGCCGGCGGGGCTGGCCGAGGCGGCCGAACGGCGGCAGATCCCGCTGATCCGGGTCGAAGACGGCTTTGTCCGGTCGGTCGGCCTCGGATCCGATTTCATGCCGCCCGCCTCGCTCGTGCTCGACCGGCCGCGGCATGCATTTCGATCCCGCGCGTGCGCAGCGATCTCGAGCTGATCCTCGCAGAGGCCGAATTCGACCCGGCGGTCATCGAGCGGGCCCGCAAGCTCGATCGCCCGGCTCGTTGCCGGCAGGCGTTACCAAATACAATCTCGGCCAGCAGGCGCCGTCGATCGATTGGCCGGCGGCAACGCGGCGCGTATTGGTGCCGGGGCAGGTCGAGGACGATCTCTCGGTCCGCCTCGGCGGCGCGGGCGTCAACGGCAATCTCGATCTTCTGGCGCGCGTGCAGGGCAGCGAATCCCGGCGCGTTCATCCTGTACAAGCCGCACCCCGATGTCGAAGCGGGGCACCGCAAAGGCAGGATCCCCGATGCGGCCGCCCGCAACTTCGCCGATATCGTGATCCGCGGCGTCTCGACGGCAGCGCTTCTCTCCGAAATCGACGAGCTGCACACCTTGACCTCGCTTGCCGGCTTCGAGGCGTTGCTGCGCGGGCGTCGGGTCGTCGTCTACGGCCGCCCGTTCTACGCCGGCTGGGGGCTGACCACCGATCTCGCCCAGATCGACCGAGGCCGGCGGCTGACGCTCGAAGAGCTCGTCGCCGGGGCGCTGATCCTCTATCCCGCGCTATCTCGACCCGGTGACCAGGCTGCCTTGCGGCCCGGAAATCATCATTGAGCGGCTCGCGGACCCGGAACTGTGGCGCCCCGGGCTTCTCGTTGCTGCACGCCGCCTGCAGGGCGTCCTGGCGCGACGCTGGGACGAGCTTTCCGGGAAGGTCTTCTCTCCCGTTCCCGCCACGTCGTGACAATCTCAGGACGCCGCAAGCTTAGGAAACCGGGGATGGGCGCACCGTTCGGCGTCGTAATCATCACCGGCGCTTCGAGCGGGCTCGGCGCCGCATTGGCGAGCGCCTATGCCGGTCCGGGGATCACGCTCGGCCTGCTCGGGCGCGATCGGCAGCGGCTGGACGCGACGGTGCAGGTTTGCGAGGGGAAGGGGGCGGCGGTGAGCGCTGCGGCGATAGACGTGACCGAAGCCGCCGAGATGGCATCCTGGCTGCGTCGTTTCGACGGTCGGCATGGGGTGGATCTCGTGGTCGCGAATGCCGGCACCTCGGCAGGGCCCGATCCCGACAGCCCTTCCGAAGGCGTCGAAGGGATCGCGCGGCAAATCGCGGTCAATCTGCTGGGTGCGGTCAACACGGTAGAGCCGCTCCTTCCCGCAATGTGCGCGCGGGGGCGCGGGCGATGCGCCGTCGTCTCGTCGATCGCGGCCTATCGCGGGCTTCCCTACAGCCCCGGCTATTGTGCGAGCAAGGCGGGGCTGCGGGCCTACGCGGAAGCGCTTCGCCCGCGCCTGGACCGCCATGGGATCGGGATGACCGTCATCTGTCCGGGGTTTTTCGATTCGCCGATGACCGACCGCTTCGACGGGCCGACCCCTTTTCTGCTCAGCAACGAGCGCGCTGCCCGCATCGTCAAGCGCGGCATCGATCGCGGCCGGCGGCGCGTCTCGTTCCCGCGCCCGCTCGTGCTCGGCTTGCAATTTTGCGACCTCGCTCCCGCGTTCATCGGCGATGCGATCATGCGCCGCTACCGTTTCCGGATCCATTCGCCGCAATGAGCGTGGCGCTTCATATCGCGTTGGGCGGCGGCTTGGCGCTGGCCGCCTGGCTGATCCCCCGGCACGTCGCTCGCGCAAAGCCGGCTGGGTCCCTGGTCGTGCTCCTCGATTTTTTGCCGGTGCTCCTGGCGGGAAGCCTCGCGCTGACCGCAACCGGCCGGCCGATCTTTACCGGCGCATCTGCTGGTCTCTCTCGGCGCCGGGTTCGCCCTCGCCGACCGAACCAAGCGCCAGGTGCTGCGCGAGCCGGTCGTGTTCTCGGAGATGTCGGAGCTGCGGCACGTCTTCACCCATCCCCAGCTCTATTTGCCGTTCGCCGGCCCGGGCTGGTGATCGGCGGGGCGGCGGCGGCAATCGCTCTGTGCCTCGCCCTGCTCTCGCTGGAGCCCGGGCTTATGGCGGCCCGATCCTTTGCTCATCCTGTTCTACACCGGCGCCGTCGTCGCGGCGGCATGGTTGATGTCGCGCGAGCCGGCGCTCGGCGCCGCAGCGACGGCGCTGCGCGAGCTCGGGGTCACCGGCGAGCCCTACGACGACGCCGCGACCCTCGGCCCCTTTGCGATGGTGCTGACCTATGGCGTGATCGCGAGAGCCGAACGCGCGGCACAGGCGCGCTCGGCATGCCGTGTTCCCCGCGCCCGCGCTCCGTAAGGCGCGCACCACGAGATCGGGCGTGCCTCTCGTCCTCGTGCAATGCGAGTCGTTCTTCGATGCGCGGCGGGTGTCTCCGCTCGTCCCCGAGAATCTGCTGCCCGGATACGATGCGTGCTGCGGGATGGCGGCACCTTCGGCCGGCTCGAAGTCGGCGGCTGGGGCGCCAACACGATGCGGGCCGAGTTCGCGGTTCTGACCGGGATCCCGGAGAGCGAGCTCGGCTACGACCGGTTCAACCCCTATCACGCGTTTGCGCGCGCCCCGATCGCCTCGCTCGCTTGGCGGCTGCGCAGCCAGGGCTATCACACGATTTGCCTGCATCCTTTCGACCGCGGCTTTTTTCGCCGGGATCTGACCTTGCCGGCGCTCGGCTTCGAGACTTTTCTCGGCATCGAGAGCCTCGGCGGCTCGCGCCGGCCGCCCTATTGCTCCGATCCCGAACTGGCGCAGCACGTGCTCCGGGTGCTCGATGCCAAAGGGCCCGAGGTCTTCATCTTTGCGATCACGATGGGCAACCATGGCCCTTGGCGCGAGGCGGGGCCCCCGATCGATCCCGAGCTGCGGCAAAGTTTCGATCCGGCGGGGGTGCCGCAAGGCGGCGAGTTGCTGCGCTATCTCGACGGCCTGCGCCAGTCGGACGAGATGCTGCAGATCCTGATGTCGGGCCTGCAGCAACGCGACGAGCGCGCGGTGCTCGGTTTCTACGGCGACCACCTCCCGAGCCTGCCCCAGGCTTTCGGCCATTTCGGCTTCGACGAGTGGGGCAGCGACTATGTGGCGTGGCGCGGCGCGCGCTCACGCGGCCTCGGCAGCTCGATTTGCCGGCCACGGCCTGCCGCGGCTCCTGATGGACGCGCTGCGCGCAACGGGCGAAGCAGCCGGCGACAGCCCGCAGAGCCGACCGGGAGCTGGCCGTCCACGGAACCCGCTCAGCCAGCGCGAGCAACACGCTAAGCCGGAATGACAATTTCGATATTCGCTGGTAACGCCGATACGTCCGGCGCTCCCGTTCTCTCGCCAAGTTGGCGACCGACCGGAAAATTGCCCATTTCGTGACTGATGCTCCGAGTTGGCGGTTTCGATTTTAGCTGCTGGGGGGAGGTCCTGCTTGTAAATCTTCTGAAGAACAGGAGGCGGCGTTATATCACATGCGGCGAGTGGGCCCGGAGGGGATGCAGCGATGGAAATGCAGGGCCGGACGTCGTCGTCACCGGCGGGGCCTCCGGGATCGGCAAGGCGACCGCGCTTCTGCTGGCCCGCGAGGGGGCGCGCGTCTTTATCGGGGATGTTGACGAGGCAGGCGGGCGGGCAGCGGCGGCGGAGGGCAGGGCCGAAGGGTTAGCGATCGAATTCTGGCCGCTCGACCTGACCGACCCGCCCTCTATCGAAGCGTTTGCCGCTGCGGTTCATCAGCAGGCCGAGCCGATCCAGGGTTTGGTGAACGGCGCCGGCTGGGACCAGATCCAGCCGTTTCTCGAAAACCCGCCGGAGATGTGGGACCGCATCATCGCGATCAATCTGATGGGCGCGGTGCGCCTGACCCGCAGCCTGTTGCCGCCGATGGTCGCGGCGCGCGCCGGCAAGATCGTCAATATTTCGAGCGATGCCGGGCGGGTCGGCAGCACCGGCGAGACCGTCTATGCGGCGGCAAAGGGCGGGCTGATCGCGTTCACCAAATCGCTCGCGCGCGAGCTGGCGCGCTATCAGATCAACGTCAATTGCGTCTGCCCCGGCCCGACCGATACGCCGCTGTTCCAGCGGCAGCCGGAACGGATGAAGGAAGCGCTGACCCGCGCCATCCCGTTCCGCCGCATCGCCCAGCCGATCGAAATTGCGCAAGCGGTCTTGTTCTTCTTGGGCGGCCGGTCGGATTACATTACCGGTCAGGTGTTGAGCGTCAGCGGCGGGCTGACGATGGCCGATTGAGCAAAGCGCGGTCTCGGGCCATGATCCGTGCCGCAAAGAGGGAGAAGGAAGATGCCTAGGCTATCGACGTGGACACTGGCGGCGGCGCTGGTAACCGGCTTTGCCGCAGGCGCCTCGGCTCAGTCGCAAACCCCGCGCGACCCGGGCGCCGCGGCGAATGTCCGGCAGAGCCAGCAATACGAGCAGGTGCTGAAAAGCAATTCGACATTCCGGACCAAGCGGATGCAACAGGAATGCGGCCCGATCACCGACCCCCAGCTGCATGAAAGCTGCGTCGCCTCGTTCGGCGGCGGCGCGGCGGCCCAGGCCACGCGGCGCCAGCGTTGAAATTTTCTCGTCGGAGGAAGCCGAAATGCCGAATTCTGCCCCAGGATTTGCCAGCCGACCCGATTATCGCGTCGACCTACTGTCGGAGAGCCGGCGGATCAAAATTGTCTTCGGGGGCGCAACGATCGCCGACACCGGTTCGGCGCTGCGCGTCGAAGAAACCGGCCACGGCCCCGTTTACTACATTCCGGAGAAAGACGTGCGGCTCGACCTGATGCGCCCGACCGAGCATCACACCCGCTGCCCCTATAAGGGCGAAGCCTCGTATTGGACGATCGAATTGCCCGACGGCGGGCGCTCGGAAAACGCGGTCTGGGGATATCCAAAGCCTTTTGACGAGGTCGCCGGGCTCGCCGGCTATTATGCCTTTTATCCGAGCCGGGTCGAATTCGATCACGGCGAGCTGAGCGACACGACAGATGCACCTGACGCAGAATTGGGATGTCCGCAAGCCGTCCGTCTCGGCGCGCGGCGGCGTTGTCGCTTCGCAGAGCGGGACCGCCGCCCGGGCGGGCGCCGAGGTATTGGCGGCGGGCGGCACCGCAGTCGACGCGGTGGTCGCCACCGCCTTTGCGCTGGCGGCGCTCGAACCGTGGAACAGTGGTCTCGGCGGGATCGGCTTCATGGTGGTCCACCCGGCAGGGGCAGACCGGGCCGAAGTGGTCGATTTCGGGCCGATCTCCCCGCATCGGCCTCGACCCCGCCGCCTTTCCGCTGACCGGCGAGATGCGCACCGAATTGTTTACCTGGCCGCAGGTTGCCGGCGACCGCAACATGCACGGGCCGCTGTCTTTTGCGATCCCCAGCGCGGTGCAAGGTTATGCCCTCGCAGTCGAGCGCTTTGGCCGCATGCCGTGGCGCGATCTGGTCGCTCCCGCGATACCGCTGGCCAGGGAAGGCTTGCCGGTCGACTGGTTCACAACCGTAAAGGTCGCCGGCGCCGCGGCCGATCTGCGGCGCTATCCCGAGAGCCGGCGGGTATGGCTGCCCGACGATCTGCCGCCGGTCTGCCCGCCCGAGAGTGACGGCGCGACCTTGCCGCTCGGGCGTCTTGCGGAAACCCTGGAGCGACTCGCCGCGGGCGGGCCCGAGGATTTCTATCGGGGCGACATCGCGCGATCGATTGCGGCCGACGCGCAAGCCGCGGGCGGGGTGCTCTCGGCCGAGGATCTGGCCAATTGCCGGGCGCGGATCGTGCCGTCGCTCGAGATCCCCTACCGGGATGTTACCTTTCAGACTGCGCCCGGCATGACCGCCGGCCCGACTTTGGCCGGCATCCTCGCCGCAGTCGGCGGGCGGCGCTTCGCCGCCCGCCCGGACGGGGATTATTTCGCCGCCCTGGTGACAGCCCTGCGAGAGGCTTACGCCGAGCGCCTCGACAAGATGGGCGACGCCGAGGCGGGCTCCCGGACGTCGACGACCGCATATCACCGCGGCCGACCGTCAGGGCGGGATCGCCGCGCTGACGACGACATTGTTGTCGTCGTTCGGCAGCCGCTTCGTCCTGCCCGGAACCGGGATCCTGATGAACAACGGCGTCATGTGGTTCGACCCGCGGCCGGGCCGGGCCAACTCGATCGGGCCGGGCAAGCGCGCGCTGACCAACATGTGCCCCGTTGTCGTAGCGCGGGACGGCCAGCCGTGGTTCGGCGCCGGCGCCTCCGGCGGCCGGCGCATCCTCGGCGCAGTTCTTCAATTGGCCAGCTTTGTCGTCGATTTCGGCATGGACCCGGAAGCCGCCGCCCACCACCCGCGCATCGACGTAAACGGCAGCGACCGGTTCGGCATCGACCGCCGGCTTCCTCCCGAAATCATCGAGCGACTATCGGCGGAACCCGGCGCAACGCTCGTCGAGCATACCGCCTCCCCCAGCCGCTTCGCCTGCCCCAACCTGGTGCTGCGCGGCTCGGACGGCCTCAATCACGGCATATCCGACGTGATGTCGCCGTGGTCGGCGGCGGTCGCCGAACCCGGGCGTGCCTGACGCTCCCCGGTGCCTGACGCTCCCCGCTCCAGAAGCCCCCACCCCAGCCCTCCCCCGCCCGCTGGGGAGGGTGTGTGGCCGCACCCCAACTTCCTCCCCCGTGCGCAGGGCTGTCCGGGGAAAATGGACGGCTAACGTTTGCCGCCGAAATTGCTCCTCATAACCCGCTTTTCTACCCTCTCCCCCCGCCGGCCTGGGGGAGAGGGCAGGGTGAGGAGGGCCGACGGTCCGGTCCACGGCGCTGCCCACCTCACCTTCCCGAGCGCTGCCGCGCTCGGGCCCCTTCCTCTCCCCCCTAAAGGGCGGAGAGGGTTATATTCTCGAAGGCCAGCCCGACGACGGGGAAGGGCTAGGGTGGGGGCTGGATGGGTCCACATTTGCTGGCTGCTCTTCCTGCTGCCGGTCGCGGCGTTCTCTCGCGAAGCGCAATACGCCGCGCCCGCCGGGAAATGGACGCGGACCGATCCGCCGATCAACCTCGTCCATATCGATTTCGGCGAGATCAACAGTCACGGGGAGGCGGTCGGGTATCACCACCGCGCGCACGGGGTGGATCCGGGGGGTGCGCGGGTTGTCGAGATCGTCCAGTCGCCGGATGCGCAAGGGGTCTACCGCGCGCGCGTCGAGATCCGCGATGCCGCGACCGGCGCCTGGGTCAGGAAGAAGGCGCCATCGACCTTTTATCCCGACGCGATGTCCGACGGGGATGTGGTCGCCGCCATCCTCGCCGCCTTTCACCGAGGAAAGAGGCGCGGCAACGGCCAGTTTGTCGGCGATTCGGGCCGCGGCTTCACGATCGAGGGGTGGTATCAGAACGGCCGCATCAACGCGGCCTATCCGTTGCGGGGGCCGTGATGGCCGGTTCGACCTTGGTTACGGCCAGCCGGCACCCGCGTGGGCATCTCGAAGGCCGCCCCAGCCGCGGGTCGGGCCGGCGCGGGGAAATCCTCGCGAGCTTCCTGCAGAGCGAGGTCCAGGCCGATCTCGCGACTGCCCGGGCGCTTCTCGACGAGATTGCCGCGGCGCAGCGCGGCGAAAAGCCGCAACCGGGCGGGGTCGGCAACGCCTTCTCCGTCGCGATCGCTCCGGACGGCGCAGTGATCAGGAATGCCGTTGTCGAAGGCTCGACACCGGAGCAATACAGCCTCGGCGAATTGCAGGCCGCGCTCGAGATGTGGGTCGCCGCGATCGAGCGTGCGCGCCGGCGATGAACGACGTTTCCGAGGCGCCCGCCAAAGCGCGCAACCCAGTCGCGCGCCCGCGCGATGCTGCCTCCCTGATCCTGCTGCGCGGCGAGGGCAATGACCTCGAGGTGCTGGCGGGACGCCGGCCGCTGCACGTCCGGTTCATGCCGGGGGTGCACGTCTTTCCGGGCGGCGCGATCGACCCGCCGGACCGCATTGCCTGGAGCCACGAATCGGGTACTCAAGCGTTGGGACCCAAGCTCGCGCGCTCCGCCCGTGCAGCCCTGCGCGAGACCTGGGAGGAGGCCGGGGTGCTGGTCGGCCGCCTCGCGCCCGCGGCCGCGGCAACCCCGGGGACTCGGCCGATCGAGCGGGCCTATCACGGGCGCGGGCTGATCGCCGCAATGGACCTTTTGACCTATGTCGGGCGGGCAATCACCCCGTCGCACTCGAAGCGGCGGTTCAACACCCGCTTTTTCCTCAGCGACGGCGCCAATGTGCATGGCGAGCCGGCCTCTACCGAAGAGCTGGAGGACCTGCGCTGGTACCCGATCGGACGGCATCCCCTCGAATCGTTCCGCGATGTGACGCGGTTCATGCTCGCCCGGGCGATCGCGCTGCGCAGCGGGACTGCAACCGGCGAACCGCCACTCTTCTATTGGGCCAAGAACGCCCGCCGCATCGGCGTCTGCCGCGAGGCGTCAACGTGACAGGTGGCAGCTGCTTTCAGCGCGGCTCGGGGCGGAGCACCGGGCGGTGCGGCGGCGCGGCGAGCGCCGTCTCGTCGTCGACCGCCATTGCCCGCCCATGAGTTTCGACGCCCAGAATGGCAAAGGACAACGCAACGAGCGCCATGCAGACGGCGAGGAACACATAAGCCGGGAAGACCGCGTCCGCGGTCGCCTGCGGCGAGACGATGTTGCTGCTGCCGGCGATCAGCGCCAGGCTCAGCGGGCCGACAATCTTGCCGACCCCGTTTGCCGCCTGGCCGAGACCGGAGGAGCGGGCGCCCAGCCGCACGCCGTAGCTCTCCACCGTGTAGGGCGCCAGGTTGGAAAACCCGCCCTCGACAAAGAAGGTCGAGGCGCACAGCAATATCACCATCAGCGGCACCCCGCCGATCAAGACGCCATGATAATAGCCGGCGGCGACGAGTGCGGCGACGGCGCCAATGCCCCAGACGACCCCCAGGAGGCGACGCCCGATCGCCGGGGCCAGGAAGGTTACGACGATTTTGCCGACGACCCCGGCGAGGGTGACGTAAATGAAATAGGCGGCGGCCTGAGGCACGGACACGCCGAGGGCGAGAGCGACAATCGTCGGTCCCCACAGATAGATGCCATAGGCTGCGGTCGACGAGCCGCCCCAGTTAACGATGGTTTCCCAGAACTTGCGCGGGTGCTCGTAGAGATCGGAGAGCCGGCCGCGCGGCTGGACGGCGGGCGCCATCGTCGGCAGCGGCACCGATTGCTGTGGCAGGCCCAGATGCTGGGCGACCTCGGCGCGCGCTTCGGCGAAGCGCCCTTTGGCAGCCAGCCAACGTACCGATTCGGGAACGAAAAACCACACCAGGATGCCGACAAAGGCCGGCGAGACGCCAAGCATCGCGAGGCCGCGCCAGCCGAGCCCCGCCATCAAGGCGGCCGAAGTGAGCGAGGCCAGCAAGCCGCCGGCGGACGCGAACACGATGTAAAAGCTCGTCAGCAGGGTGCGGTGCCGGGTCGGCGTCAGCTCGACGAGGATCG
The DNA here is from genome assembly GCA_963836845.1 of uncultured Alphaproteobacteria bacterium. Taxonomy (GTDB): domain Bacteria; phylum Pseudomonadota; class Alphaproteobacteria; order ATCC43930; family CGMCC-115725; genus AP-15. The sequence goes on from CAWILK010000037.1 coordinate 22,388, forward strand.
TCAAGGCCGGCGTCACACCAGCGGTCAGCCCGACACCGACAAAAAATCGCAGGATCGCGAAGATTTCCCACGCGCCGGTGGGGACGAGGCCGATCAGCCCCGCGCTGATGGCGCAAATAAAGGTGCCGATGATCATTTGCGCCTTGCGGCCCCAGGCGTCGGCCAGCCCGCCGAAGACCAAGGCGCCGAGGATCGAGCCGAGGCCGCCGCTATAGAGGATCAGCGCGGATTGGCCGTAGGTCAGGTGCCATTGCGGCCCGAGCTGAGCGAGGAGGTAGCCGACGACCAGGAAATCGAAGAATTCGAGGACGAAGAGCGCCGACAACAGCCCGAAGGTCACCCAGTAGCGGCGGTTGAGAGGGGCGCCGTCAAACAGCGCCAGCAACTCTTCGGAAGTCTGGCCGGGCACATTTCCTCCTCCCGGCTTCGCCGGGTTGATTACTTAGGAGGCACGAATATCCGCGTTGCAACCCCTCGTCAACCGCCCGGGCTTAACCAATCAGGGACGTTACGACCGGCTGAAGCCTTCGAGCTCCGAGGCGGCCCAATCGATCGCCTGGTCGATCGTCTTGCCCTGTGCGGTGCACTGGGCGATCATCTTGGTCGCGGTCGCCTGGGCATAGATCTGGTTGGCGATCCGCGCCGGCGCCGGGCTATAGGGGATCACCATCACCACCTCGCCGCGCGGCGGATAGTTGTAGATCGTGCCCTTCGGCGGCCCCTCCTCCGCCCAGGTCTTGAAATCGTGCAGCCCCTCGAACGGCGGGATGTCGTAGCCCTTGCTCGCCGCCACTGTCTGCTCGACCGAGGAACGCTGGCACAGGAAGGTCAACAGGCTCTTTGCCGCCGCTTTGTTCGGCGAGAACTTCCAGGTACCCCAGAAGAACGGCACCGCTGCGTCGAAACGCCCCTTCGGTCCGCTTGGCGACGGGAATGTCCAACACTGCTCGGCGACCTTTGGCGCGTCGCGCACCGCGACCGCCCAGGCCGACGGCGGATTGAAGATCAGCGCGGCTTCGCCGGAGATCAGCGATTTGTTGTTCGACGAATCATCCCAGGCGAAGCTGTCCTTGGGCAGCGACGGGCTGAGTTTTTTGAACCATTCGAGCACCTGCCGCGTGGCGTCGGATTTGACGGTGATATTGCCCTCTTGGTCGACCAGCGCGGCGCCGTGCGACCGGAACACCGGGTCGACCCAGGCGACCGAATCGTTGGTGACGCCGAGCGGCAGGCCGAAGCGGTGAGCCGCCTTGGCGCACTTCTCCGCAGCGGTCATGAAGAAATCCCAACTCCATTGATCGGCCAGACCCTTGTCCGGAGGCGCGCCGGCCGGGTACATCTTGGTCAGGTCGAGGCCGACATGCTCCTTGAACAGGTCGATCCGAGCGCAGGACGGCAGGGTTGGGCTGCCGACGCAGGAAGGCACCGCGATCCAGTGCCCCTGCTGCTTGGCCACATATTCGATGCCCTGGCTGATCTTGCCGTTTTGCGCGATCAGCGGCCCCATGATGTCGTCGACCGGCTCCAGATTGTCGGTTTGCGCAGCGGCCGCCCAGGCCAGGAAGGTCAGGATGTCGTGTCCGGACCGCGCCTGCGCTTCCGCCGCCTGGGTAAGATTGAGCTTGTCGCCCTGCGAGGTGATGTAGTCGATCGCGATGTCGACCTTTTCCTTGGCCGCCCATTCCTGGCAAAGCCTTGTCAGGGTATTGTTGGCCCCCGGAACCCAATGATCCCAAAAGCCGACCGAAAGCTTGCCGGCAGCGAAGGCGCCTCGGACATAAGGTGCAGCGATCGCGGTAGCCGCTGCCGTTTGCAAAAGCGTACGCCGCGTCAGTCGAGACCTGCCCATTTGAACCTCCCCTCATCATCACGGCGGTCGGCATCCGCCGCGGATTTTGCAACGGGCTCTCGTCCCCGGAGCCTGACGATATTCTAGCGTGGGTTGAAGGTCCAATCCAGCTTTCGTTCAGTCGAGCTGAACCCGCAGCGGAAACGGAACGGTGGCGACTCCAAGTCCGTTGGCTATATGTGCCAACATCAAGAGGAGCATGAGATGGCCGGGACCATGGACAAGATCAAGGGCACGGTAAAGGAAGGCGTCGGCAAAATGACCGGGGACGCAAAGACCGAGGCCGAAGGCAAGACTGATCGTGCGAAGGGCCACCTCAAGGATGCAGCGCACGACGTGAAGGAAGGTGCGCGGGGAGTAAAGGAAAGCCTAAAGGATTAAGAACGGCCCAGAGGAGGCGGTGGTCAACCGCCTCCTTGTTTCCCCCGGATCATCGGTAAAGCAGCGTCATCGATAGGAGATTGCATATCGTTGCGACGCGCAGACGTCGAGATCGCGACGTATCCAGCTGGTTCCGTCGTCGAATACGATCCTGAAGTCGAACCGGCAGGAGGCGCCTCCGGTATCCATGTTGACTTGCAGGGAATTGGCAGGGGGTAAGATCGAGTCCCTCAATAGATCCGGCTGCCAGCGTCCCGTTCCGACAGGCGCGGCGTATATCTCGATAACCGCCATACGCGTATTGTTGGTCAACTCCAGGTATTTTTCGAATGCAGATGCAGGAGGCCCGGTAGCGCTTCCCACCGCGCACAGGATCGACACACCCACTACGGCAGCTTCCGCGATCTTGAACATGTACGCTCCAGTTCCAACGACGGTGCAGTCTGTTCTCCCCCGTTATATGAATTGCCCGCTCTCAAGCGACTGTGAAGCGCTTCACAGTCGCGCCGATTCTTTGCCCGGCGCTATCGCCCGAATATGAGCGTCAGCGCTATCGCTGCGAGCGCCGCCGCCGTGACCCATACCGGGACGAGCACAATCGCCAGGTGCCGGGCGCGATGAGCTGCTTGGACTGCCAGGGTCTCGGCATGAAGAACGACGCCTCCTCGCGACCAGTCGGTGACCAGTGTCTCAAGGCTGCGCACGAGGCGCGGCACCCGCTCCGCGAGATCGGCGAGGGTCTCCAGCCCGATGCGGGCTCTGGCTTCGGGGCCGCGATTCTCGCGCATCCAGTCCTCGATCAGAGGCCGCGCCAAGGTCCATATGTTGATTTGCGGATCGAGGCGGCGCCCCACCCCCTCGATCACCACCATGGTCTTTTGCAGCAGCAGCAATTGCGGCTGCGTTTCCATCGCGAACTGCTCGGTGATCTCGAACAGCTGCGCCAGGAGGCGGGCAATCGAGATGTCTTGCAGCGGCCTGCCGAGGATCGGCTCGCCGATCGACCGGCAGGCCTGGGTAAACGCGTCGAGCGATCGGCTCGGCGGAATGTATCCTGCCGCGAAGTGCACTTCCGCGACGCGCCGGTAGTCGCCGGAGAGAAAGCCGATAAGCATATCGGCGAGATAGAAACGGGTGGCACGGTCCAGCCGCCCCATGATCCCGAAATCCACGACGGCTATGGCGCCGTCTGCGTCGACAAACATGTTTCCCGGGTGGAGGTCGGCATGAAAGAAGCCGTCCCGGAAAACCTGGTTGAAAAAAGCGGTTGCCGCCTTTTTCAACAGGTCCTCGATCCGGTGCCCCGCAGCGAGGATCGCCGCGGGGTCGTCGATATGGATGCCGTTTATCCGCTCCAATGTAAGGACGGTGCGGCCGGTGCGCAGCCAATCGACGCGCGGCACCCGGAAATCCGGGTCGCCGGCGAAATTCTCGCCGAGCTCGGCCGCCGCCGCGGCCTCCAGTCGCAAATCCATCTCCACCCTGACGACCTCGGCGAGTGTTTGAACCACCTCGACGGGCTTCAGCCGACGCAATGCGGGCTGAAGCCGCTCGGCCAAATCGGCGAGCCATAAGAACAAGTCGAGGTCACGAGCAAATGCCTCGGCGATGCCCGGCCGCAACACCTTCACCGCTACCTCCCGTCCTTCGACGGTCCGGGCGAAATGCACCTGGGCAATCGACGCCGCGGCTATTGCGACCGGATCGAAGGAACAGAAGAAGGCGTCCAACCGAGAGCCGAATTCTGCCTCGATCAACGCTTGCGCCTCGCTGCCGGGGAAGGGCGGGAGGCGGTCCTGCAGGCTAGCCAAATCGACGGCGAGCTCCTCGCCCAGCAGATCGGGTCGGGTGGACAGAAGCTGACCGAGCTTGACAAAGCTCGGCCCCAATTCCTCGAAGGCAGCCGCGAGGCGCTCGCCCGGACGCGGCTGAAGCGGAGCCTTGCGGCGCGCGAAAAGCTGGCTGAACCGGACGAATGGCCCAGCCGCCGGAACGGCCCGCAGCGGCGCATAGCGCATCGTGCCGCGCCAGGATCAAGCAGATACGGATCAGGCGGGCGAAATTGCGGAGGCTGCGCAGAAGCCCGAAGCCAAGTCGGGGCGGGTCAGAGGCGCCAGGCTGAATGGAGCGCAGCGACGCCCCCCGTCAAATTGCGGAATTTGACCTGATCGAAGCCCGCGCCGCCGATCATCTCCGCGAGCTCGCCCTGCCGTGGGAATAGCCTGATGCTCTCAACCAGGTATCGGTAGGCGTCGCGATCGCCGGTGACGATCTGGCCGAGCACCGGCAGCATTTGAAAACTGTAGAGGTCATAAAGCGGCTGCAGAAGCGGCGCGATCTCAGGGGCAAATTCGAGACACAGAAAATGCCCACCCGGCTTCAGGACGCGACGCGCCTCGGCGAGGGCGGCATCGATTCGGGTGACATTCCGCAAACCGAAACCGATGGTATAGAGGTCGACGGCGCGGTCGGCGATCGGGAGCCGCTCGGCAGCGGCACACAGCCACTCAATCCCGCTAAGGATCCCTTGATCGAGAGCCCGAGCCCGTCCGAGCGCGAGCATTGGCTCGCTGACATCGCAGACCGTGACCCCTCCCGCTGCATTCGCGCTCGGCTGACAAAGCCGGGGCACGGCGCGCAGCGCGATGTCGCCGGTGCCGCCACCGACGTCGAGCAGTCGCTGTCCTGGCCGCGGCCGGAGCCAGCTGACCATCTGGGCTTTCCACCATCGGTGAATACCGGCACTCATCAAATCGTTCATGAGGTCATAGCGCGGGGCAACGCTGTCAAAGACCGCGCGAACCAGCCGCGCCTTCTCTCTCTCCGGCACGTCACGAAAGCCGAAGCCGGTGCGGCCGTTTGCGTCTTCGTCGCTCATCGGGCACAAATTACCCGCATAGCGTCTTTCCCGCCATTACCGTGCCCGATGATCCCGGATTTCGAACGATCTCCCCGCCCCGGACTTCCAAATCCGGGGCTGGCGCGCTGTATCGCGCGGTGAGGTGGCGCTCCAATGCCTGAGCTGCCCGAAGTCGAGACGGTGCGGCGCGGTCTGGCGCTAAAGATGAGCGGGCGGTCAATCGTGCGGGCGGAGCTGCGGCGGCCTGGACCTGCGGCGGCCCTTTCCGCCGGCTCTTGGGTCGCTGCTCCACGGCGCGCGCATCGGGGCGCTCGGGCGACGCGGGAAATACATCACGATCGAGCTCGACTCGGACGGTTTGCTCCTACTGCACCTCGGCATGTCGGGCCGGGTCACCGTGGGCACCCCGAGCATGTCCGATTCCCCGCACGACCATGTTGTGCTCACGCTCGACGACGGCACGGTCATTCGATTCAATGATGCCCGCCGCTTCGGCCTGATCGATTACTTGAAACGGGGCGAAGCGGCGCAGCACCCGTTATTGGCTGGGCTCGGCCCGGAACCGCTGGAACCGGAATTCGATGGCGCCTATTTGGCCGCGGCGCTCGCCGGTAAAATGACATCGATCAAGTCGGCTCTGCTCGATCAGCGGATCATTGCCGGGCTCGGCAACATCTATGTCTGCGAGGCGCTGTTTCGCGCGAGAATTTCGCCGAGACGGCTGGCCGCATCAATCGGTCGAGGGCGTTCGCTGAGGCTCGTCGCCGGTATCCGGTCGGTGTTGACCGAGGCGATCGAGGCGGGCGGATCTTCGCTGCGCGACTACGTCCAGGCTGATGGCGAGCTCGGTTATTTCCAGCACCGCTGGGCAGTATACGGCCACGAGGGCGATCCCTGTCCAGGCTGCGAGTGCGGCGGCGGGGTGAAGCGGATCGTGCAGTCGGGCCGGTCCACCTTTTTTTGTGCGAAGCGACAGCGTTAGAGGGGCGAGATGAGTGAACCACCCGGCTACGAAAACATTCTCGTCGAGCAACGCGGTGCAGTCGGCATCATCACGCTGAACCGGCCCACGGCACTGAACGCCTTGAATGCCGCACTGATTGCCGAACTCGCCTCGGCGTTGGACGATTTCGAGGCCGATGCGGGGGTTGGAGCGATAGTGCTCGCCGGGAGCGAGCGGGCCTTCGCCGCCGGCGCCGACATCAAGGAAATGCTCGCTAAGAGCTACCCAGAGATTTATTGCGAGGACTTCATAACCCGGGGCTGGGAGCGGGTCGGGCAGTGCCGCAAGCCGGTAATAGCCGCGGTGGCGGGATTTGCCCTTGGCGGCGGGTGCGAAATCGCAATGATGTGCGATATCGTGATCGCGGCCGACACGGCTCGGTTTGGGCAGCCGGAAATCACCCTTGGCACAATTCCAGGGGCTGGCGGGACCCAGCGGCTCACCCGTTTCGTGGGAAAGGCAAAGGCAATGGATCTGTGCTTGACCGGCCGGATGATGGATGCTGCCGAGGCCGAGCGCGCGGGACTGGTCAGCCGCATCGTGCCTCCTGCCGAACTGCTTTCTGAGGCCATCAAGGTCGGCGAGCGTATTGCCTCGATGTCCCATCCGATTGCCATGATGGTCAAGGAAGCGGTCAACCGAGCCTATGAGACGACGCTCTCGGAGGGGGTTCGCTTCGAGCGGAGACTTTTCCATTCGACCTTTGCCACTGAGGATCGCAAGGAAGGCATGGCCGCCTTTGTCGAGAAACGGAAGCCCGACTTCCGCAACCGATAGCGCGACCTACTGTGGGCCGTGCTTGTGCAGACGGCGCAGCGGCACAGGCTTGACTTCTGGACCGACCGCTAAGAAACGGCGCAGCCCGGCCGCGATCCTGCGCAAATTCGTCCGCACCGATTGCCAGATCGCGAGCTCAACGATTTCAGCGCCCATGCCTCGGCCAGGCTGCTCATGCAGGCTCGCCATGCCGTTCCTGCGGAAATCATCCACCCACGCGTCTACAAGATGCTTGGGCAGACCGGAGGCGGCGGCAATGTCCGTGCTCGTCCAGCCGTCGACGATCACTCCCTGAACGATCTGACCTCGCCGGGCAGGGCATATTGTTCGGTGTAAACGAGATTTCTTCATGCCCCGCCAACGCGCGGCGGCATCGGAGAATTCCCCCGATATCAGGCGGTAACGTCGATGACGACCCGCCCGCGAACCGCGCCGGCCAAGATCTTCGGGGAGAGCTCGGGCAAGGCGGAAAGCGGCGCCGTTTCGGTCATCCGGTCGAGCTTGTCGAGCGGCAGGTCACGCGCTAGCCGCTGCCACGCTGCGATCCGCTCCTCGCGCGGGCACATCACCGAGTCGATGCCGAGCAAATTGATGCCGCGCAACAGGAACGGGATCACCGTCGCCGGCAAATCGCTCCCTCCGGCAAGACCGCAGGCGGCAACGCTTGCCCGATACTTGAGTTGCGTCAAAACGGTCGCCAATGTCGCCCCGCCGACGGCATCGATCGCGCCAGCCCAGCGCTCGCTGTCGAGCGGCCTCGAAGGGGTCGCTGAAAGTGCCGCACGCTCGATGAGATCGGCAGCGCCGAGCTCGGTCAGATAGGTGCGCTGCTCGGCGCGGCCCGTCGATGCGACCACCCGATATCCGAGCTGCGACAGCAGCACCACGGCGACGCTGCCGACACCGCCTGCCGCGCCAGTGACGAGAACATCACCGGCGCCTGGCTGGAGCCCATGCCGCTCCAGAGCGATAACGGCGAGCATCGCTGTGAACCCGGCAGTGCCGATCGCCATTGCTTGCCGCGCACTCAACGCCTTGGGGCAGTGCACCAGATGCGAGGCTCTGACCCTTGCCTTCTCGGCATACCCACCCCACTGCGCCTCGCCGACCCGCCAGCCGGTCAGGATTACCGGATCGCCGGGCTTGAACTTCGGCGATCCGGATCGCTCGACGGTACCCGCGAAATCGATCCCGGGAACGTGCGGGTAATGGCGCACCAGCCGCCCCACACCCTGCAGGATCATTCCGTCCTTGTAATTGAGGGTCGAGTACTCGACCGCTATGGTGACATCGCCCGGCGGCAGTCGATCCTCGTCAACCATCTCGATCCGGGGGACGATCCGGCCGCCCTCCTCGCGCAACAAGAGCGCACGGAAGGCCGCCATTTCAGGCGCGCAACGGCTCGAGAATGCTGGCGAAGTTGGCAACCGCGGCGCCGCCCATGTTGAAGACCCCGGCGAGCGCGGCACCGGGCACCTGAATGCCACCGGCTTTGCCGGTCACCTGCATCGCCGCCAGAACGTGCATCGACACCCCGGTCGCACCGATCGGATGGCCCTTCGATTTCAGTCCGCCCGAAGGGTTGACAGGCAATTTGCCGTTCTTTTCGGTCCAGCCTTCGAGGATCGCGCGCGCGCCCTCGCCCTTTTGCGTCAAACCCATCGCCTCGTATTCAATCAGCTCTGCGATCGTGAAGCAGTCATGGGTCTCGACTAGGTCGAGATCGTCGAGTTCAAGCCGGGCCGCGGCCAATGCCTGCTTCCAGGCGAGCGCCGCACCTTCGAACGCGACGACATCGCGCCGGCTCATCGGTAGAAAATCATTGACCTGCTCGGCTGCGCGGAAGATCACCGCCTTCTTCATGCTGAGCGCCGTCGCCGTGTCGGCGAGCACGACCGCGGCGGCGCCGTCCGAGACGAGCGAGCAATCGGTGCGCTTCAGCGGGCCTGCGACGATCGGGTTCTTGTCGGACACCGTCCGGCAAAATTCGTATCCCAAGTCCTTTTGCATCTGGGCCAGTGGGTTTTCGGCGCCGTTCTTGTGGTTCTTGGCGGCGATTCGGGCCAGCGCATCGGATTGGTCGCCGTAGCGCTGGAAATAGCTCTGGGCGATCTTCCCGAAAATGCCCGCAAAGCCGCCCTCGATCGCGTCCTCTTCCTTGCGGTAGCTGGCCCCGAGCAGGATGTCGCCGATTTGCGCGCCGGACACCTCGGTCATCTTCTCGACGCCGACGATCAACGCCAGCCGTGCCCTCCCGGCGGCTATCGCATTCAAGCCCTGATGAATTGCCGCTGAGCCGGTCGCGCAGGCATCCTCGACCCGTGTCGCCGGCTTGAACCGGAAGGCGGGGTCGGCCTGAAAAACGAGCGAGGCCGGGAATTCCTGGCGAACAAACCCGCCGTTCATCGTGCCGAGGTAGACCGTATCGATGTCGGCCGCCGCCACGCCGGCATCGGCTAGCGCCGCTTGTGCGACCTCGACGATCAACAATTCGAGGTCCCTGCCCTCGTGCTTGCCGAATCTGCTGTGCGCCCAGCCGACGATGCACCCGCTCATGCCGCCCTCCGAACTCTCTGGCGCGCACCATACCAAGCCTTTTCGCTCGGCTCTATTTAGAAATAATGCGTGGTGGCCAGCGCCATTCCGGGGGAGATCGGCGATGGAGAGCCGCCAAGCTCCTGTCCCTAAGGCTCATGGGCTGGCTATGCAGACCCGCTCGGGCTCACAAGTGCGGGAGGCGCCGACTACCGCGTGCCGAGCTCATTCTCTCCGACCATCCGCTCTTGCCCGTCGACTTTGTTTCTGATCCGATACCGGGGAGCATTCCCCTCCCCGAGGAACAGGCGAACGATCTCGTAGCGACCCTTGGCGGTTTGCTCGACCCCTCGATCCGGGAAAAATTCGACTGCCTGGCCGACGCGATATTTGTGCTCTGACATCGATGCATCCAATCTAGATGTGATCGCGGGTCACCTCCGAGGCAAAGCTCGGGCCGGCGAACTCACTTGATGCCGCCTTAACGGGGCTGCGAGATGGCCGCGGGAGCGGAAGTGTTGCCGACGACGATCGGTGGCCGGAGTATCGCATATGCCGCGATACCGAAACACAACAGGATTGGGATCACGATCGGCGGGACGAGGTATTTCATCGTCTACAGCGCGCCGCCCAGCCGTTCGGCGCAAGCGGTGGCAACCGCCGCGTTCGGCCAATCGGTTCCCGGCACTGTCGCCCAGCCGCCCTTCTCGATGATCGAGCGCCGGTCCCACGTCGAGGAGACCTTTTTAAACTCGATCAGTTTGGTGGCAGCGTCAGCCTGATGCTGGAATCTTTCGACGCAGATCGGCGCCAACACGCTAACGACCGCGGTTTGCGACCGCTCCTTTGCCATCCGCTCGGCGGTGCTGTCGAGGGTCCACCCCAAAGATGAGAAGCCGATCACCGATATGGCGACGGCTCCGATTACCGCCCCCCAGATCGCCGGTTTTAAACTTGGATACTTTTTCATTTGTGTGCCTCGGTATCAGGAGAAGGTTTCTCCCGATCTTACCGCCGCGGATCGCGGCCCTAAGAGAGAACTCGTCTGCTACCCGTCGGGGCACCTAGGACTTCGCCGGACAAACCACACGCGGTTCCACGGTACAGAATTTTTGCGCGGCACACCAATTCTCCAGTGTTATATATTGTGCCATTCTTCGCAAGCGCAAGGGCACTCGCCTTATTTTTCTATTATAAAATAGCCCATTACCTAATTATTCCGAAGCTAGTGGATCATTTTCTAACGAATGGCAGCGGGAAACTCACGTCGCGCCAGGAATTGCCGGACCGGCCTCTCTCGAACCGACCGGCCGCGCCTGCTTGTTTCTGCAGAGAATCAACAAGCAGGAGAGCCCCCATGAGCCGCATTCGACCGCAGTCCGCGATCCGCGTGGAGGTAGCGGGACGGGTCCTGACGGCTTGGCGGATGACCCGAATAAGTGTAGCCAAAATGAAATTTGCTGTCATCGCTCTCCTCCCAGGCTGCCAAGGACGCATTATACCTAGTTATTGAGGGAATATCAATCGTGCGGTGATAATATCGCAATAGCACGGCGTTGTGGGCGCGATCAGGTGGCTCACGGGAGGCAAGCATGAGACCTGCACCGCCAGGTGTGCAGAGGAGCAATAGGTATCTGAAGGCATCCGCAATTCGATATGATGTGACAACGACTCCGCGAAGGTCCAAATCATGCTGATCCGACTGGGTTACGAACTGGTCTACGACTGCCCGCAGCCAACGCCGATGCTGTTGATGTTGAACGTCCACTATACACGCATCTCCGATATGGTGGTGCCGGATCACCTCGTCACGAATCCATCGATCCCGATCCGCGCCTACCGGGACAGCTTTGGTAACTGGTGCAATCGAATCATAGCGCCTGCCGGACGAACCCGGCTCTCTACGAACGGGATCGTGAAAGACGCGGGCGAACCCGATGTAGTCACCGTCGGAGCACAGCAGCACGCGGTGGAAGACCTGCCCGATGAGGCCCTGGTCTTCCTGTTGGGTAGCCGCTATTGCGAAACCGATCGGTTGAGCGAGATCGCTTGGTCACTGTTCGGCAAAACCCCGCTCGGCTGGGCTCGCGTCCAGGCCATCTGCGACTATGTTCACCAACACATTGCTTTTGGCTACGAACACGCGCGTACCAGCAGAACGGCGTGGGAAGCCTATTGTGACCGCACCGGCGTCTGCCGCGATTTTGCTCACCTCGCGGTCGCTTTCTGTCGCTGCATGAACGTTCCGGCGCGGTACTGCACAGGCTATCTCGGCGATATCGGCGTACCGGCCTCCGACGCGCCGATGGATTTTTCGGCTTGGTTCGAAGCCTATATCGGCGGCGAGTGGTACACCTTTGATGCGCGCAACAATATCCCGCGCATCGGCCGGGTACTGATCGCCCGCGGACGCGATGCGGCGGATGTTGCGATCAGCACGACCTTTGGTCCGAACACACTCAGCAGCTTCACGGTCGTGACAGAGGAAGTCGCTGCAGAACGATGATCCGGCATCTCCCGACGTCGCGGTCTGTGCCGCCACGGAAAACGTGATCAGCGCAGCGCTGAATTAGCGAGGGGACGGCTCGCCAGGCACCTTACCAGCCTGCTGCCGCTGAATGGTCCCGAGCACCCGGATCCGGTATTTCGCCTGCGTGGCTTGACCCGCGCGCGCCGCAGCACGGGCATTCTCCCGCGCGATGGTGGCGGCCTCCCTCCGATGAATATCGATTATGTTGAGGGCGAGCTGGTGGTCATCGAGACCATCCGTCATTGGCGTCGCCTATCGATTGCAGTGTTCAAACTTGGGGCCCACCGCCTCTTCCTGGCCTGAGGAAGAGGCGGTGGGCCGTTCCCGCAGTGGTTGCAGTGCTGCTGAGCTTAGTAATCCATACCGCCCATACCGCCCATACCGCCCATACCGCCTGGCGGCATGCCGGGCGCACCCTTGGGCTCAGGCCGATCGCCGATCATCGCTTCGGTGGTGATCAACAGCCCTGCAACCGATGCGGCATCTTGCAGCGCTACCCGCACGACCTTGGTCGGATCGATGATCCCGGCGGCCACCATGTCCTTGTATTCGCCGGACTGTGCGTCAAAGCCGTAATTCGGATCGCCCTTGTCGGTCAGCCTGCCGACCACGATCGAGCCCTCGGTGCCGGCGTTTTCTGCGATCTGCCGCACCGGCGATTCGATCGCCCGGCGGACGATCTCGATCCCCACCTTCTGATCGTTGTTGGAGGGGTTGAGGCCGGCCAAAACTTTGCTCGCGAACAACAGCGCGACCCCGCCGCCGGCCACAACGCCTTCTTCGACCGCTGCCTTGGTCGCGTGCATCGCGTCGTCGACCCGGTCCTTGCGCTCCTTCACTTCGACTTCGCTGCCGCCACCGACGCGGATTACCGCAACGCCGCCGGCAAGCTTGGCCAAACGCTCCTGCAGCTTCTCCCGATCGTAATCGGAGGTCGTCTCTTCGATCTGCGCCTTGAGCTGGCCAGTGCGGGCAGTGATCTCGTCCTTGCCGCCGGCGCCATCGATGATCGTCGTGTTCTCCTTCTCGATCAGGACCCGCTTGGCACGGCCGAGCATGTCGAGCGTGACATTCTCGAGCTTGATGCCGAGGTCTTCCGAGATGACCTGACCGCCGCTCAATGTGGCGATGTCCTCGAGCATCGCCTTGCGGCGATCACCAAAGCCCGGCGCTTTGACTGCCGCCACTTTGAGGCCTCCGCGCAGCTTGTTGACGACGAGGGTGGCGAGGGCCTCCCCTTCGATGTCCTCGGCAACGATCAGCAATGGCCGGGTGCTCTGTACGACGGCTTCCAGGATCGGTAACAGCGTCTGCAGGCTGGAGAGCTTCTTCTCGTGCAGCAAGATGTATGGGTCGTCGAGCTCGGCGACCATTTTTTCTGCATTTGTGACAAAGTAGGGGCTCAGATAGCCGCGATCGAACTGCATTCCCTCAACAACGTCGAGCTCGGTTTCGAGGGACTTCGCCTCCTCGACGGTGATGACACCCTCATTGCCGACCTTCTTCATGGCCTCGGCGAGCATCCGGCCGATTTCGGCATCGCCATTGGCCGAGATGGTGCCAACCTGGGCGATCTCGTCGTTTGTCGAGACCTTCTTCGAACGGTTTTGAATGTCCTTGACGACGGCTTCGACCGCCATGTCGACGCCGCGCTTGAGATCCATCGGGTTCATGCCCGCCGCGACCGCTTTGACGCCTTCGCGCACCATGGCATGGGCGAGAATGGTCGCGGTCGTCGTGCCGTCGCCGGCAACCGAACTGGTCTTGCTGGCAACTTCGCGCACCATCTGCGCGCCCATATTCTCGAATTTGTCGCTGAGCTCGATTTCCTTGGCGACCGTGACACCGTCCTTGGTGATCCGCGGCGCCCCATAGCTCTTGTCGAGAACCACGTTGCGGCCTTTGGGCCCCAAGGTCACCCTGACCGCGTTGGTGAGTATATCGATACCGTGGAGCATCCGCTCGCGCGCGTCGGAGCCTAGCCGAATGTCTTTTGCAGCCATCATCGAATCCTTTTCAGTTGATTTTCGCAGCGGCGGCGCTGCTATCGACGAGCCCGATGATATCGGACTCTGTCATGATCATTAGTTCTTCGCCCTCGAGGCGAATCTCGGTGCCAGACCATTTTCCGAAAAGCACGCGGTCGCCGACATTGACGTCGAGCGGTCGCACCGTTCCGTCTTCTCCGCGAATGCCCGGCCCGACTGCAAGGACGTCGCCTTCCGCCGGCTTGTCTCGGGCGGTGTCGGGGATCATGATCCCGCCCGCTGTAATTGCCTCCTGCTCTACCCGCTTGATCAGCACGCGGTCGTGCAATGGCCTGAATTTCATGAAATGCCTTTTCCTTATGACAACATTCGCCGCGTTCGCCAGAGCGCGATAGATTTTCTCTTGTGCTTGCGCGCCGACGAGGGTTAGCACTCTTAGCGATAGAGTGCTAGAGAATTCGGATGTAATCGCCCCGCTGCGGGCGTCGCTCGCCCCCTGAGGGGTTTTGGGGTCTGGGAAGAGGCAGACTGCGAGGAGAGAGGTATGCCGCGGTGGACGCAAAGCGGCGGGTTGCAGCCGGCCGAGCAGCCCCACGACTTGGCTGCCAAACCGGCAGGTTGCGATCGAAGTTCGTTGCAGCGCGTTGCCTGGGGTTTCGGTCGCTGGCTTGTGGGGCACGGACTGGACGCGCGCGTTCGCCGTCATCAACCACGAGCAGGCCGTCGAGCCCTTCCTGAAGACCGACCGCCTGAGCGACACCGAGCGAGCGATGCTGATGGGCGGCGCCTGCGCAAGGCTTAGGGCTGGGCGCCGAAGAAAGCTTAGTGCCAGATCCGGCTTCGGGGCGCTTCAGCGATCCGTTGCGACAGGGTTGGATGACCGTTTTGCGCCGACAACAGTCACTCGCTTGGCCACTCACTCCGCTTCGCCTGCGGCCAGCCGCAGGCCCGGATGGCGCAGCGGAGGGCTTCAACCACGCTGGCAAATTCGGCGAGCAGCCCGTCCCCGGTGGTCTTGACGATGCGGCCGCTGTGCTCGGCAATTTTCGGATCACAAAGTTCACGCCGTATCGCCTTAAGCGCCGCAAGCGTTCCTTCCTCATCTGCCCCCATCAGCCGCGAGTAGCCGGCAACGTCGGTTGCCATGATCGCCGCCAACCGACGCTCTACCTGCTTCCCGCGCATGCGCTGGCCAGTCCCGACAGAAGAGGTGCAACTAAAGGTACGATGGAACTCAAACTGACGCGAGCATCGGTTCCGAAAGGGCCTCGCCGGCGACTGTCGGTCGAGGTTTTTCTGCCAGAAAGACCGAAGAGGGGCATCTCCGGCCTATTCCCAATGGGCAAGCCGACTGTCTTTCCTCACTTGCGTTTCGACCCCGTTTGAGAGGCGCCAATCATCGACGAGGGAGGGTAAGCGATGAAGATCGTCGTCATCGGCGGCACCGGCCTGATCGGCTCGAAGACCGTCGCCATTCTGCGCCAAGGCGGCCATGAGGTCGTCGCCGCCTCGCCCAGTAGCGGCGTCAACACCATCACCGGCGAGGGTGTCAAAGAGGCCGTGGCCGGCGCGCAGGTGGTGATCGACCTCGCCAATTCGCCTTCATTTGAAGACAAGGCGGTGCTGGAGTTCTTCGAGACCTCCGGCCGCAACCTCCTCGCGGCGGAGGCGGCAGCCGGGGTCCGGCACCATGTCGCATTATCCATCGTCGGAACCGACCGGACGCCCGACGATGGACCTATGTCGGAAAGAAGCAGCGCCACCTGACGCCACTCGACGATCCCCGCCGGATGGGCGATCAATACAGCTTCGTTGCGCTTCGCCGGGCCAATTCAATACCGTCCAAATGTCTGCAGCTCTTGCCGACACGCCTCGCTGAAATCTCGTAGCGGATCGAGGTGTCTATCTATCCAATTCGCCCGCATTTCCTCCAAGGTCATGTTAGGCGCAAGATATGTATCGACGATGATGCGACACACCGTGTCGGCGGCCTCCACAACTTGTGGCGATGACATAAGGCGTATTCGGTTTGTCAGCGCATAAATACCGATCATCCCTGTTATATCGTCCCGTCTATTTTGCAGAGCATCGGAATACAATTTTGCCGCCTCGTCCAGAAAACCTGCCAAACAACGCGGCTCGGCTATCTCTCTGGCGGCAAGCCGCTGGGCCCGGGCTTGCGCCTGTTGCGTTGTCCATGAGGTTGCAAACGAGGTCAGGCCGCCGATGGCGGTTCCGGCCAGCGCTGCGAGGGCCGATATGTATGCCGCGTCCATCGGGCTCTCTCGGTGCGAAAACTCGTAAAGATTGTATGACAAGCTGTATTGGCGCGCCAACACCTGACGCAGACCGCCAAATCAAGGACAGCGTCGATTTATCTCTGTAGATGCGGCGCTGGATTCCAGTAAAAAGGCAATCGAGTGGATTGTGGGCCTGCCCCGCGACGTCCGAAGAGGCACGGATATTATCCCGCGCTTGCATTCCAACCCATTTGGGGTCGCCAGTCATCGACAACGGAGGGTAAACCATGAAGATCGTCGTCATCGGCGGCACCGGTCTGATCGGCTCGAAGACCGTCGCCATTCTGCGTCAGGGAGGCCACGAGGTCGTCGCCGCCTCGCCCAATAGCGGCGTCAACACCATCACCGGCGAGGGCCTCAAAGAGGCCGTGGCCGGCGCGCAGGTGGTGATCGACCTCGCCAATTCGCCCTCATTTGAAGACAAGGCGGTGCTGGAATTCTTCCAGACCTCCGGCCGCAACCTTTTCGCGGCGGAGGCCGCGGCCGGCGTCCGGCACCATGTCGCGCTATCCATCGTCGGAACCGACCGGAGCGACAATGGCTATTTCCGCGCCAAGGTCGCCCAGGAGAAACTGATCGAGGCCTCCGGCATCCCCTACACCATCATCCGCTCGACCCAGTTCATGGAATTCCTCGGCGGCATCGCCGACGAAGGTACGAAAGGAAACACGGTCAGGCTTTCGCCCGGCCTGTTCCAGCCCATCGCGGCGGACGATGTTGCTCCGATCGTCGCCGAGGTGGCGCTCGCGGCGCCGCGAAACGGCATCGTCGAGATCGCCGGCCCGGAACGAGCGCCGTTCAACGAAATCGTCGCCCGCTATCTGAAGGCGGTCGGCGACCCGCGCGAGGTCGTGAGCGACCCGGAGGCCCGATACTTCGGCGGCCGGGTCGAGGAGCGCTCGCTCGTGCCGTTGGGCGAAGCGCGCCTCGGCCATATCGGTCTCGACGAATGGCTCCGCCGCTCACAGACAAAAGCCTGATCCTGCATCCGAGGTACACCCACAGATCTCACCCGCTGGCGCGAGCTGGCTGGCAGGTCCTCGGCACTCGCGTAAACACTCGGACTGAGATATCGAAAGTCATCGATTTGCGATAGCGCGTCCGGACTATGATGCTGAAAGGAACAACGTATGAAGAAACCTCACTTGTACTTCCGCGCTTACCTGGCGGCACTCCTGATGCTCGCAGCCGTTCCGGCCGAAGCCGCAGACGTGAAGGAACTGTTCGCGATCGATCTCGCGGACTACCCGGGCAAGGAGGGTCGCATGATTGAGGTGTCGTATCCGCCGGGCGCACAAGACATGGTCCATCGGCACGACGCCCATGCGTTCGTCTACGTGCTCGAAGGCCAGATCGTCATGCAGTTGAAAGGCCAACCTGCCGTCACGCTCAAGGCAGGGCAGACGTTCTACGAGGGGCCCACCGATGTTCACGTCGTGGGGCGCAACGCCAGCAACACGGAGCCGGCCAGGTTCGTCGTGGTGCTGCTGAAGGGTAAGGGGGCTCCCATCCTTACGCCGGTGAAAGAATGATCCATCTGGGCAAGGTCGGCTGTGGGGCATAAACCGCCGTTGCCGTCGATCGAGGCGAGTGGACGATATGGGTCGAGAACGGCCGACAGGCGTGTAAGAATACGGATATTCAACCGAGGCGAGCGGTCAGCGACCGGTCCGGTCGAGCTGCCGTCTTGCCGCTCAGCTCCGTTGCAGGTTCCCGCCTGCCTGCATCGTGCAGTGAGTTTGTGATGCCGATTGTTTAGGGCGAATAACCATGACTACCCTCGGATTGTTAGTACCCAATACACGGCACATTCTTGCCGGCCTCATAGAACATGGCGCGTCGGCCTAGCCGAACGCTGCCGGCAATCCGATCCAAAGCATTTCTACGCAGCAACCCCGCAATTGCCACAGTCTCATTGTACGGTCGCGGAGGTCAGCAGCTGTGGGCGGGCTAGGGATTTTCGACGAGGGAATTCGGCAGAGGCCTGATCTCGACCTGATAATACAGGTGGAACAGGAGCAATGCCGGCTTAAACCGAATGTCGTGTGAATGCATTTGCGAGGGAGCCACATGGCGGCGAGCGTGGAGACGATAACATTGCGGCGCCCGGACGACTGGCATGTCCATCTGCGCGATGGCGAGATGCTGGGGACGGTTCTCCCGTTCACCGCGCACCAATTCGCTCGTGCGATCGTCATGCCGAATTTGCTACCGCCGCTGACCAGCCTAAAGGCGGCGCGCGCTTACCGCGAACGCATCTTGGCGGCGCTTGGCCCCCACCCTGACCCTCCTCCGCTTGCGGGGGAGGGAATGGGAGGGGGCTTCGAGCCGCTGATGACCTGTTATTTGACCAACTCGACCGACCCGGATGAGGTCGCCCGCGGACACCAGGAGGGGGTGTTCACTGCGGTCAAGCTCTATCCGGCGCAGGCGACGACGAATTCGGCGCTTCGGCGTCACCGATTACGACCGCATCTCGCCGGTGCTCGAGCGCATGACCGAGCTCGGCATCCCGCTGTTGATCCATGGCGAGGTGACCGATCCCGAGGTCGATGTGTTCGACCGCGAGGCCGCGTTCATCGAGCGGGTTCTCGATCCGCTGCGGCGCCGGTTCCCCGAACTGCGCATCGTGCTCGAACACATCACGACCGAAGAGGCGGTGGATTACGTCTCCGCCGCCGGCCTGAACTTGGCGGCGACGATCACGGCGCATCACCTCGTGATCAATCGCAATGCATTATTCGCCGGGGGGATTCGTCCGCATCTTTACTGCCTGCCGATCGCGAAACGCGAAAAGCACCGCCGTGCCCTGCGGCGGGCCGCAACCTCCGGTGATCACCGGTTCTTTCTCGGAACGGACAGCGCGCCGCATGCCGTTGCCACCAAGGAGGCCGCCTGTGGATGCGCCGGCATCTTCACCGCACCGTGCGCGCTCGAAACCTACGCCGAGGCGTTCGAGGAAGAGGGAGCGCTCGACCGGCTGGAAGCCTTTGCTTCATTGAATGGTCCGGGGTTCTACCGCCTTCCTCCGAACGAGACCCGGGTGAGGTTGCGCCGGGAGGATTTTGTCGTTCCTTTGCATATTGGCGAGGACGAAAATGCTGTCGTGCCGTTCCGCGCCGGCGAAACGCTGCACTGGCGGCTAGTGGGATGAGCGCGGGCGCCGCAGCTCGCCTTCCCCCCGCGGCCGGGTCGAGCCCTGCTGCGGCAATATCGCCTTTGGAGAGAATGAGATGAGGACAGGGGCGGAGTATCGCGAGGCGTTGCGCGATGGGCGGCGGGTTTGGGTCATGGGGGAGGGTCTCATCGACGATGTGACGACCCACCCGGCGACGCGTGCGATGGTCGAGGAGTATGTCGCCTGGTACGATCGGCACTTCGACCCCGAATGGGCGGATGTGCTTTTGGCACCGGCCGACGGTCACGGCGAACGGCGATCATGGGCCTATGTCGTCCCGCGGAGCTCCGAGGAGCTTCGTGGAATGGGCCGGAGCTTTTCAAAGACGACATTTCTGAGCGCCGGCAACATCACCCATACCCCGGCCTACGGCCATCTGATCGCGCTCGGTGTCGTGACCGCCGTGCAGGACTGCAACGCTTCGCCGCAGCAGATCGCCAACGCGCTGTCCTACCGCGAACAGATCGGCAGCACGGGGCGGTTTCTGACCTTTTGCGGCGGTGCCGCGACGATCGGTTACCGCCTTCGCGAAGACCCGCGAGAGCGAAACGCTCTGCGGCTAGTCCGCGAAGCCGACGCCGGCATCATCATCAGCGGCAAGATCGGTATGCATACGAGCCCGGCCTATGCCGAGGACGTTTATGTCGGCGCCCTCAACGGCGTCGAGATTGGCGGCCATCACGCCAGCTTCATCGTGCCGGTCGCCGCCCCCGGGGTCACCATCTTGTGCCGGAAGACGGCGGTGCGCGACGCCGACCACTTCGTCTCCCCCCTCAGCAGCCGCTACGACGAGCTCGACGGCCAGATGTGGCTGGACGAGGTCTTTATCCCGTGGGAGCACGTGTTTTTCGTCGAGGCCTCGCCCGAGCCGATCGCTCGATGGCTGCTGTGGCATCATCTTTACGGGTGGCTCGCAAAATCCGAGTTCACATTGGGCCTCGCTCTCGCGCTGACCGATGCGATGGGCCTCAAGCAGCACGAGCCGACGATCGAGTACCTCGTCGATATGATCGCCGAGGTGCAGACCGCACGCAGCTGCCAGACGGCTGCCGAGCTCGACCCGCAATTCACGCCAGCCGGCTATTGCATGCCGAACCACAAGCATCTGATGCCGGGCGGGCTCGCGCTGCTGAAGGCCCGTCAGCGCATCGCCGAGACCCTGCGCATCGTTCCGGGCTCCTCGCTGGTCGTCGCGCCATCGGACCGTGATCTCGCGGAGCCAGAGATCGCCCGCGGTCTCGAAGAGTCTTTCGCCGGCGGCGGCTATACGGCGCAGCAGCGCGCGGCGCTGCTGCAGCTCGCCCGGGACCATGTCTCCTCGGCGCTCGACGGCCGCGAATCGGCGTTCGAATTGCACGCGAGCGGCGGCGCTCCGGTTTGGCGCGGCCGGCTGCGCCGCAGCTTCGACCGCTACAACGAGCTCGCCAACGGCGTGCTGCGCGCCCTCGACCTGCCGATGCCGTCGATCGACCTGAGCGGCATCCCGGGCGCTCCGCTGGCGCCGCGCCGCCCTGTGACGCCACCCATGAGCAGCAAAGCTCCCCGCTCGGAGCCTGTGTCTCAGGCGGCTTCCGCGAGCGCATCGACCGCATCGTGAGGCAGTTCCGCGCGCTCGATGTGGCGCCTGTGCCAGAGCGCGTAAAACAGCAGGTTCCAGGCGGCGCGGGCGGCGCGCTTATTGCCGGCGGCGGCAAACAGGCGCTCAACGGCATCGGGCTGGCAGATCTCGCGAACCGCAGGTGACCGCGCGACGAGCGGGCCGATCTCGGCGGCGCGCCGTCCGATCCATCGCGCCACCGGCACCGTGAAGCCGCGTTTGCGGGCGAAAGGTTGCGCCTGGGGGAGATGCGCGGCGAGCCAGCGGCGCAACAGCCATTTGCCGAGCCCGTGCCTGACCTTGAGGTCGTCCGGCAGACTAAAGGCGAGCGCTGCGATCTCGGTGTCGAGAAAAGGCGTTCGGCCTTCGGTGCTGTGCGCCATCAGGCACCGGTCCAGCTTGATCAGCAGATCGTTGGGCAGCCAATCGGCGCAGTCCACCGCCTGCGCGACCTGCAAGGCGCGAGCGGGCACGACCGCCGTTCCGCGCCTCTGCCGCAGCAATCCCATCCCGCCAGCCGGCGATCTCGCCCCGCAATATGGCGAGCCCGTCGAGCACGCCCCGCGCCCTGGCCATCCGGCCGCCCGCCCACCATGGCCGCATAGCGCTGCGATAACGACCATACCCCCCGAACAGCTCGTCCCCGCCCTCTCCAGAGAGGATGACCTTCAGCCCGGCCTCCCGCGCCGCCCCGGCAAGGGCGTAGGTGGGAAGAATTGCGTAATCGGCCGATGGGTCGTCCACAGCCGAAACGACCTCCGGCAACAGCCGCCAAAAGTCCGCCTCGTCGAACACGATCTCGACGTGCTCGGCCCCGACCGCTTGCGACGCAGCCCTGCGCAGCGGCGCGTTCGTCGGCCACCTCGCTTGCCGAGAAACCGATCGTGAAGGCCTTGACCGGCCGCTCGGCCAACCGCGCCATCATAGCCAGCACAACCGTCGAATCGATCCCGCCCGAGAGAAACATCCCGAACGGGACGTCCGAGCGCTGGTGGAGGCGCACGCTTTCAAGCAGGGCAGCATCGAGCCGTGCCAAAGCCTCGTCCGCGTGGATCGACAACGGGCCGCCTTCGGGCAGCGCCTCGCGTCGGCGGCGCTCGACGATACGCCCCTGGCGTATCACCACGGTCTCTCCGGGAAGGACTCGATTTATCCCGGCGAAGATCGTCTCGCGGCCGGTGGTGAACTGCATCTGCACGAGCTCGTTGCGCACCGGGCGGACAAGCCCGGGCACGACGATCCCGGCTTCGATCAATGCCCCGGGTTCGGACGCGAACGCGAACGCGCGCGGCGTCTCGGCATAATAGAGCGGCTTGATGCCGAACGGGTCGCGCGAGAGTATCAGCCGTCCCGCCGCCGGGTCGTGCAGTGCGATGGCGTACATTCCGCGCAGATGCGCGGTGAACTCGAGCCCGTAACGGCGGTACAGATGCAGCGGCAGCTCGCAATCCGACTCGGTCGAGAAGACGGCTGCCGGTTGCCGGCAGCCGAGCTCGCGGCGCAGCTCGATGTAGTTGTAGATCTCCCCGTTCGCGATCAGCGCGGCGCCGCCAGGCTCGTAAAGGGGCTGGTCGCCGGTCGCGAGGTCGATGATGGCGAGCCGGGTTTGCACCATCCCCACATCGCCCGAGCCATATCGGCCGTCGCCGTCCGGGCCGCGGTGCCGTAGAGCCTTCCCCATTGCCCGCAACGGGGATGACGGCGGTGCTGTACCGTCATAGGTCATCAGCCCCGCGATGCCGCACATCAGGGCGCGATCCGATCGAAGAACTGAAGGTATTGCGCCACCACCGCTTTCTCGGTAAACGCGGCCTCATATGCGCGGCGCCCGGCCTCTCGCAGCCGACCCCGCAATGCCCGATCTGCGCAAAGGCGTTCGAGCGCGCGGGCGAGGGCCGGCGGGCCGCCGTCCGGGCGGTGCGGCAACGGCACCAGGAGACCGTTGACGCCGTCTTCGATCAGCCCGGCCGGCCCGTCACTATCGGTGGCGACGACCGGCAGCCCCGCCGACCAAGCTTCGATCACCACATTGCCCAAAGGCTCGTGAATCGACGGGCAGACGAGCAGGTCAGCCGATCCAAGCAAAAATGCCGCATCTTCCCGCCACCCCAGAAAACGCACCCGATCGGTAACTCCGAGCCGGGCAGCCAGATATTCTAGCTGTGGCCGCAACGGGCCGTCGCCGGCAAGCCATAAATGAATCTCACGTGTCATGGCGAGGGCTTCGAGCAGCAGATCAAACCCCTTGTTCGGGTGGAGACGGCCGAGCGCGATCGCCAAGGGCGGGCCGCTCCGCGCCGTGCCAGCGCCAATGGAATGCTCCGATGCTGAGCGAAGATCGGGAACGAAGTTCGGCAAAAATTCCACTCGGTCACGCGGCCAACCCTCGGCTAAGGCATATTCGACGATGGCGCGCGTATTGCAGACCAAATAATCGCAGTGGCGATAGTATTTCACATCATAATACCCGCCGAGCCGCGCCACATGAACGAAGTTTCCGAGCGGGCAAAACCGAGTAGCCCGGCTCATCCAGGTCAAGACAATATCGGGGCGCCAGCTCGAGATCTCGCGGCGGAATGCGAACCGGGTCATCAAATCGAAAGCCCCGCCGAACGTGACCTCGGCGACCGCGATCCCCGCGCTGCGCAAGCTCTGCACCCGAACCGGATCAGGGCGAATCAGCACGCGCTGCAGCTCGCCGGCGCGTTGGAGGGCAGCAGCCAGCCGCAGAAAGAAGATTTCCGCCCCGCCATGTCGTGCCCCTGCGATAGCCTGCAGTAGCCGGCGGCTCATTAGATGAGGGACTCGAACCGAGCCGCAACGCTGTCCCAGCTGAGCCCGCGCTGGTGCGCCAGCGATGCAAGGTGCCATCGCCGCCACAACTCGTCCTCGCGCAGCACGGCGAGCGCCGCCGCAACAAAGGCATCCTCGTCCGCGGCGACGCATCCCGTCACTCCATCGATCACGCGCTCGCCCACCGAGCCCAACGGGGTGACGACCGCGGGCACACCCATTGCCTGCGCCTCGGCCAGCGAGAGGCAAAAAGTCTCACCGGCATCGCCGCGGTAGAGCATCGCCCGGGCGCCCTCCAGCACTGCCGCCAGCTGCTCCCGGCCGACCGGAGCAAAGCGGCGGACACCGTAGCGGGCGAGCCCATCGGCGCGGGCGAGAATCGCTTCCATCTCCTCCGCCCGTTTCGCGCCGATAGCGCCGTAGACGCCCGGCCCGGCATAGATGTGCAGCTCGGCTTCGGGGAGCTCGGGCGCAATCCGCGCCGTCCACAAATTCAGCAGCCAATCGAGCCCGCGCAGCGGGTTCGAGGTGAATACGGCCCGCGGCGGCGGCGGCTCCCGCGCGACCGCCATGCGGAAGCGGTCGAGCATGCCATAAGGAATGATCTCGCGACCGTCGCAAGGAAGCCAGCGCGGGATTGTGGCGGCGTGATAAGCGCCAGTCGTGATCAGCGTCGGGCGATACCACGCCAGTCGCCAGACGATTCCGCGGCTTCTTCAGGTAGCCGCCGGGATTGTGCAGCCAGAACAGCCGCCGCCGGGCGCCGGGGGCGAGCCCAATGACCCGGTGCCCTCGATTGCCGATATATAGATCGCAGGCGGCCGGGACGCCGCCCGATAGCGGCCGCCAATGCACTCCCTTGTGACATTGCGCAGCCTGGCATCGGTTGCGCACCTCGACCTGGTGCCCGCGCCGCACCAGGGCTTCGGCGAGCGCGGCGAACGCCGTCTCGGCGCCGCCGAGGGGCCCCCTTTCGGCAATCGCCCCGTCGAACGCAACGCCGTCATCGGCCATGACCACGCTCGCCATTCAGTCCGGCTCGAGACGCGCTTTCAGGTAGGAAAGGATCGGGTAGAGCGCTGCGCAGAGCGCGATCAGAAATCCGTACGGCCCTTCGCGGTAGCCGCGGCGCCCGACGTAGCATTTCCAAAACCGCGACAGAATGCGGCGGAGGTTGCGCCGATAGCTGCCGATATCGCCGCTCTGCCGCAGGTCTTGCGCCCGCAGCGTGGTGTAGCGGTCGAGCCGGATCAGCATGTCGGAAATATTGCGGTCCACGAGGTGGACGAGCCGCGCCTCGAGGTTCGACCCTTGCGGCCCGGTCAGGGTCACGCTCGCATGAAGGACGCGGTCGTCGCTCCACAGTTTCGCGCTCTTGCGGAACAGCCCCGCATAAGCGGATTTGCCGAAAAACGCGCCCCAGCCCCATCGCACGAGCCGATCACCGACATAATTGTCGACCGGCACCAGATGCCAGGCCGCCGGAGAACTTGCCACGACACCCCGGATTTCCGACGCCAGTTCCGGGCTCACTCGCTCGTCGGCATCGATCTCGAAGATCCAATCGCCGCGGCAGGCGGCGATCCCAGCCTGCCGGCGCGGCCCTTCTCGCGCCCACGCCCCCTCAACCACGCGATCGGTGAATTGGCGCGCGATCTCGCCCGACCGGTCGGTGCATCGATCGAGCAGAACAACGATCTCGTCTGCGAAGCTCAGCCCGGCGAGACAACCGGCCAGCTGCGCCTCCTCGTTATGCGCAACGACGAGGGCGGAGAGACCGAGAGCCGCCCTCGGGCGCTCCTTAGGTTCGAGCGCGGCCGCCGCCTCGCTCACGCCACCGCGCTCCGGCAGCTCGGCCAAAGCCGGCGCGCCGCGGCTTCCACCGCATCGACGGAGAGGCTGTCCATCAGCGTATCGGTGGTGCGATGGTCGAAGCCCGGTGGAAACATCGTTTCGGGCGGATCTGCGGTGCGCACCACGGCGGTTTGAGAGCCCCAAGGCGCGTACTGCGCGATGGGGCTCGGACCGAACAGTCCAAGGGTTGGCGCCCCTACCGCCGCGGCGATGTGCATCAGCCCGGTGTCGTTGCCGATAAACATCGCGCAGCGGCGCAACGCCGCCGCCGCGGTGAGAAGGTCCAGTCGGCCAACCAGATCGATGCGCCGCCGGTCCGGAATTTCGGCCAGCAGCGGTTCGCGCCTGTGCCCGCTCATGGCCTGCTGCGAACACCGCCACCCGGGCGCCCGCCAATGCCCCTTTCGCAGCCGTCAGACGGCCGCGCGAGCTCCGCGAAACGTTCCGACCGCCACTGCTTGCCGCGCCAATTGGCCGCCGGGCCGATCGCCAAAACCGGGCCGCCGGACGGGATCAGCCCCCACGCCCGGCGATCGTGATGCGGCGCCGTCCACAGCCGCGGGGCTGGCGGCGGATCGAGACCAAAAAGCCGCCCAAGCTGTCGCACGCGATGCTCGCGCGCGTCTCCCTTTGCCATGACCCTTCGGCTTCCTGGCGTGCAGTAGCCAGGCAAGCGCGGAGCCGCGAAGGTCGACCACCATGTCCCAACGGTGCCTTGCCACCGCGGCGTAAAACGGTGCCCAATGCAACGACCAGGGGCGCTTTTCGATGACGGCGAGGCGGTTCAGCCCGGGCACCGCTTCGAACAGCGGAGCGGCGACCGGCCCCGCGGCAATCGTCAGCCGCGCCCCCGGATGAGCGCTCGATCAGGTGCCCGAGGAGACCGGTCGACAGCACGGCGTCGCCGATGCGGGTCGCGGTGACAAACAAGATGTGCATTTTCGCCGATCCGCCGCGTTATAGCCTCCCGGTGCGCTGCTTGCCAAGAAAGCGATCCTCGCCTAACTCTATCTTGACCATGGCCGATGCAAGCAGTTGTCCTGCTCGATGGCCGCGGAATCCTTGCCGTTTCAGGACCGGACCGGCGTGCCTTTCTGCAGGGGCTCGTCTCAAACGACGTCGACAAGGTCGGCCGCCACGCTGCGCGCTACGCCGCGCTCCTCACCGCGCAGGGCAAATACCTGCACGACTTCATCATGGTCGAGGTCGACGAATCGATCTGGCTCGATGCGGAGGCGAACCGGCTCGCGGACCTCAAACGACGCCTCTCGATATACCGCCTGCGCGCCAAAGTATCGCTTGACGACAGAGCCGATCTCGCGGTGGCGGCGGTGTTCGGCAGCGCGGCAGCAATAGTGCTCTGATCTACCCGGCAAACCCGGCTCGGCTCGGCCATTCGGCTCGGGCGTCGCTCTCGTCGACCCGCGGCTCGCAGGGCTCGGTGCCCGTGCGATCCTGCCGCGTGAAACGGCACGTCAGGCGCTCGTCGATGCCGGCCTCGCCGAGACCGGCATCGAAGCATACGATGGGCTGCGGCTTTCGCTCGGCGTGCCGGATGGCAGCCGCGATCTCGTGCTCGAAAAATCGATTCTGCTCGAATCTGGGTTTGACGAATTGCACGGGGTGGACTGGCAGAAGGGCTGCTACATCGGCCAGGAGCTGACCGCCCGGACGAAATACCGAGGACTGATCAAGAAGCGGCTGATGCCGGTTCGGATCGACGGCCCTACCCCCGCCCCCGGAGCAATCGTTACGGCAGACGGGCGGGAGGTCGGAGAAATGCGGTCGAGCCGCGGCGGGCTCGGCCTGGCGCTGCTGAGGATCGACCCGGTGATCGAGGGCAAGCGCCTGACGGCGGGCGAGGCAATCATCGTCCCGGTCAAACCCGATTGGATGGCCCTCGAAACCGAGTAAGCGGTCAGCGCAATCCCGGTTGGTTGAGCTGCTGCTGGATTTCGCGGCTGCGCTCGCTGCCGGGGCTGACGCCCTGGCGCTCCAACTGCCATTGCTGCTCGATCAGCCGGTCGCGGTAGGACTGCATATTCTGCTGGCCGATCGGCCCGGGCAATTGCGGCGCCGGGTAGGCCGGGCCGGCTCGCTCCGCGGGAGGGTAAATCGGCCCGGGCTCGGTCAGCAACGGCGAGAGCCCCGACGGCGGCACGATCGCTGGACCGGGATTGATCGGGGGAGCGACCGGCGCGGGGGTCGGGGCCGAATAGATCGTGGGCCCAGGCAACGGCACCGGCCCTCGATTCTGGGCGCCGGCGCCATGCGCGACAAACGCGAGCGCCGCAAACAGGCTTCCGGCGATCCTCGGGGTCACGCCGTCCCGCTTCCCGACTCACCCGCGAGCACGGCTTGCGCTGCGGCGAGCCGGGCGATCGGCACCCGGTAGGGGGAGCACGACACGTAATCGAGCCCGACCGTCTCGCAAAACGCGATCGAAGCCGGATCGCCGCCGTGCTCGCCGCAAATGCCGAGCTTCAGCCCTGGCCGCGTCGCGCGACCGCGCTCGACGGCAATGCGCACGAGCTCGCCGACCCCGGTCACGTCGAGCGTCACAAAAGGATCGTGCTCGAATATCCCGAGCTTTTGATAGCTGCCTGATAAAGCTTGCGGCGTCGTCGCGCGACAGGCCGAAGACGGTCTGGGTCAAATCATTCGTGCCGAAGCTGAAAAATTCAGCCGTCTCGGCGATTTCGCCGGCGAGGAGCGCCGCCCGCGGCAACTCGATCATCGTGCCCACGAGGTATTTTACGGTGAGGCCGCTGCGCTTCATGACCTCGTTGCCGATGCGGTCGATCATCGCCTTTAGGAGGTCGAACTCCCGTTTTGTCGCGATCAGCGGAACCATGATCTCCGGCTCGACCGCCTCACCGGTTTCCTTGATCACGGCAACCGCCGCCTCGAAGATCGCGGCGGCCTGCATTTCGTAGATCTCGGGATAGGTGATGCCGAGGCGGCAGCCGCGGTGCCCGAGCATCGGATTGGTTTCGTGCAATACCACGGCGCGATGGCGGATCTCCGCCACGGTCTTGCCGGTGAACTGCGCCATCTCGGTGAACTCCGCCTCGGTCTTCGGCAGGAATTCGTGAAGCGGCGGATCGAGCAGCCGGATCGTGACCGGAAAGCCTTTCATGATCAGGAATATCTCGGCAAAATCCTCGCGCTGGATCGGCTGCAGCTCGGCGAGCGCAGCCCGCCGTCCGGTTTCGTTTTCGGCCATGATCAGCCGGCGCATCGCGCCGATTCGGTCGGCCTCGAAGAACATGTGCTCGGTGCGGCTCAAGCCGATGCCCTCGGCGCCGAAGCGGCGCGCGGTCCGCGCGTCGATCGCGGTCTCGGCATTGGCCCTGATCTTCATCCGTCGGATCGTGTCCGCCCAGCCCATCAGCGTCGCGAAGTCCCCCGACAGCTGCGGCTGCAGGGTCGGTACTTCCCCGATCATTACCTCCCCGGTCGAGCCGTCGATCGTGATGAGCTCGCCAGCCCTGACGAGTGTGGTGCGCGCCGACACTGTGGCGGCTGCGTAATCAATCCGCAGATCACCCGCGCCGGAGACGCATGGGCGGCCCATGCCGCGGGCCACCACTGCCGCATGACTGGTCATGCCGCCCCGAGTGGTCAAGACGCCCTTGGCGGCGTGCATCCCATGAATGTCTTCCGGGCTCGTTTCGATGCGGACGAGAATCACGGCCTCGCCCCGCACGGCGAGCGACTCGGCTTCGTCCGCCGAGAACACCACCTTTCCGGAAGCGGCTCCAGGGGAAGCCGGCAAGCCGCGCGCCAAGACGGTGGTCCTGGCCTTTGGATCGAGGGTCGGATGCAGCAGCTGGTCGAGCGAAGCCGGCTCGACGCGTCGGACCGCTTCGTCGCGGTCGATGACACCCTCCTCCACCAACGAAACCGCGATCTTCAGCGCAGCCTGGGCTGTGCGCTTGCCGGTGCGCGTCTGCAGCATCCACAATTTGCCGCGCTGGACGGTGAACTCGATGTCCTGCATGTCGCGATAATGGTCCTCGAGCCTCCGCCTCACTGCGCAAAGCTCGGCGAGGGTCTGCGGCATCACCTCTTCCATTGCAGGCAAGGCAGATTTGGTCGCTTGCTTGCCAGCGATCGTCAGATGCTGCGGGGTGCGGATACCGGCGACGACATCCTCGCCTTGCGCATTGACCAGGTATTCGCCGTAAAACTCGTTTGCGCCGGTCGAAGGATTACGGGTGAAGGCTACACCCGTCGCGCAATCCGGCCCCATGTTTCCGAACACCATCGCTTGGACATTGACCGCCGTGCCCCAATCGGCGGGGATGTCGTGCAGCCTGCGGTAGGTCACGGCGCGCGGGTTCATCCACGACCCGAAGACGGCGCCGATTGCGCCCCACAGCTGCTCTTCCGGGTCTTGCGGGAAAGGATGGCCGCGCTGCTCGGCTGCGACATCCTTGAAGCCCGCCACCACGGTCTGCCAATCCTCCGCAGAGAGATCGGTGTCGAGCATCGCGCCGCTGTCGAGCTTGTGGTTTTCCAGCAGCTCCTCGAAATAGTGATGGTCGATGCCGAGCACGACCTGACCATACATCTGGATGAACCGGCGGTAGCTGTCATAGGCGAAGCGCTCGTCGCCGCTGCGCTGCGCCAACCCGACCACGGCCCTGTCGTTGAGTCCGAGATTGAGCACGGTGTCCATCATTCCCGGCATCGACACCCGTGCCCCGGATCGCACCGAGACCAATAAGGGGTTGTCGGCGTCGCCGAACCGCGTGCCGAGGGAATGCTCGATCGTCGCCAGCCCTTCGGCCACCTGAACCCGCAAGTCTCGCGGATAGGATTTGTCGTGCTCATAGAAATAGGTGCAGACCTCGGTCGTAATCGTAAAGCCGGGCGGCACCGGCAGGCCCAGATTGCTCATCTCGGCGAGGCCGGCGCCCTTGCCGCCGAGCAGGTTTTTCATATCAGCGCGGCCCTCGGCGGCGCCGTCGCCAAACCTGTAGACCCACTTCGTCATTCCCCGCTCATCCTTCGAGTTGGGAAAAATCCGCGACCCGGTTCAGGGTGGCCCGGATCTGAGACAGCAAACGCAGCCGGTTTACCCTGAGCCCGGCATCGTCGCAATTGACCGTGACCTTGTCGAAGAAATCATCAACCGGCCGCCGGAGCCGCGCCAATTCCGACATCGCACTCTCGAACTCTTCGCGTTCGAGGAAAGTTCCCGCCTCGTCATCAACCTCGGCGAGCCGGTGTGCAAGGAGCCGCTCCTCACCTTGGCGCAACAGGTCCGGATCGATCTCGCCATCATATTGGCGGCCATCGCGACGCTCTTCGATGGCCACAATGTTCGAAGCGCGGCGATACGCCGTCAGCAAATTCGCGCCATCCTCGGAGGCAAGAAAGGCGCGCAGCGCTGCGACCCGTGACAACAGACGGACGATGTCGTCCTCTTGTTCGCCGAGCGGTTCAAAGGCCGCCGCGATCAGATCGTGGCCGATCCCTTGTTCGCGCAAATGCACCCGCACCCGCTCTGCGATAAAATCCAGGAGTTCGCCGCCCGGGTCGGCGAAACCCGGACCCAAGCAGGAATGCGCGTATCTGAACGCAGCCGCGAGCGGCAGCCGCAGATTATTTTCGAGGATGAGACGGATCACCCCCAGGCTCGCGCGGCGCAGCGCGAAAGGATCGCGCGACCCGGTCGGCTTTTCGCCTATCGCAAAGAATGCGGCGAGCAAATCCAACTTATCGGCGAGGGCCGCGACGATGCTGTCCGGAGCCGAGGGGCAGGCATCGCTGGGGCCGAGCGGCCGGTAATGCTCGGCGATCGCCTCGGCAACCGCCGGGTGTTCGCCGTCGTGCAGCGCATAATAGCGCCCCATCGTCCCCTGCAATTCGGGAAACTCGCCGACCATCCCAGTCGACAAATCGGCTTTGGCAAGTCGTACAGCGCGTCGCGAGCGCAGGGGATCGGCGCCCGGGACGTAAGGCACGAGGAGCCCCGCGATCCGCTCCATCCGTCCGACCTTGTCCTGCAGGCTGCCGAGCTTGGCATGAAAGACCCGCGCCGAAAGCGCATCGATACGCGCCTCGAGCGGCACTCGCCGATCCTGGTCCCAGAAAAACCGCGCATCGGCGAGCCGCGCGCGCAGCACCCGTTCGTTGCCCGCGACGATTGTTTTGCCGCCATCGGCGGCCCGGTTGTTAGCGACGAAGAGAAACCGCGCAGCCAGCGAGCCGTCGGGCTGCAGGCAAGAAAAATACTTCTGGTGGGCCCGCATCGCCGTCGTCAGCACTTCGGACGGAAGCGACATGAATTCCGCGTCGATCGCACCGGCGAGCACCACCGGCAACTCGACGAGGCCAGTGACCTCTTCGAGCAATCCGGGATCCGGCTTCAGAGCGAGGCCGGCGGCCGCGGCCGCGTGTTCCAAATCCGTTTGAATCATCTGCTGTCGACGATCTTGGTCGAGCAGGACATGGGCATCGCCAAGGCGGGCGACGTAGTCATCCGCGTTGACGACCTTGATCTCCCCCGGGGACAGAAAGCGGTGACCCCGAGTGGCCCTGCCGACCGCGATCCGGTCGAGCGCGAGCGGCAGCACCTCGCCGCCGAACAGGCTGACAACCGAGGTCAACGGCCGGACCCAGCGCAGTGACGAGGCCGGGTATCGCATCGATTTCGGCCAGGGCAGCTCGGAAACGGCTGACCTTATCAGATCCGGCAGCACCTCGCTGGCGGGGCGGCCCGGCCGATCGATCACCGCGAAGTAAAATTCGCCTCGACCGGTATCGCGAATTTCGCACGCTTCGATCGAGGAGATGCCGGCCGAGCGCAGGAAACCCTCGATCGCCTGGCGTGCGGCTCCGACCCGAGGTCCGCGCCGCTCCTCGGTGCGATCCGGCTGCGTCGCGGGTATCCCGGTGGCGATGACGGTGAGGCGGCGCGGGGTGACATAGCCCTGCATTGCCGCTGCAGGGATCTCGGCTGCTGCGAGCTTGTCGCCCAAAAGCCGGGTAAGCTCGGCAATCGCGCGGCGCTGCATGCCCGCCGGGATCTCCTCTGACAACAGCTCGAGCAGCAGCTCACCCCTGTTTGCCATAGGACATGCAGACATTTCCAGAGTCTATGCCGGGCAGAAGACCCGCTCTCCGCCCCCGGGGGCGGAGAGGGTCGGGGTGAGGCGGGGGAGTCCAAAGTCCGGAACAGCGGCGCTACCCACCTCACCCTCCCGCGCCTGCGCCGCGGGCCCCTCCCTCTCCCCGCGCATGCGGGCGGAGAGGGCAAGCGCTCCCTCACCAATTGCACCAACTGCCTTTCGCGGGGCAGGGCCAGCGTGGCTTCCCGGCGTCACGGGCGACATCCGTTCTCCGCCCCGGCGAGCCAGGTTTCGCAGCACGCCTTGGCGAGGGCTCGGACCCGCAGAATGTAGGCCGCGCGCTCGGTCACGCTGATGGCGCCACGGGCGTCGAGCAGATTGAACAGATGGCTCGCCTTGAGGCACTGGTCATAGCCCGGCAGCGCCAGCCCGCGCTCGATCAGCGTCCGACACTCCTTTTCGGCATCGCCGAAATGCGCAACCAGGCGCGCGGTGTCGGCGAGCTCGAAATTGTAGGTCGAGAATTCCCGCTCGGCGCGCCTGAACACCTGACCGTATGTGATGCGGCCCTC
Source organism: uncultured Alphaproteobacteria bacterium (assembly GCA_963836845.1). Lineage (GTDB taxonomy): Bacteria > Pseudomonadota > Alphaproteobacteria > ATCC43930 > CGMCC-115725 > AP-15. Next base: position 55,687 of record CAWILK010000037.1, read on the forward strand.
GCCCGGAGCGCCGTTGTAGTCGAGCTCGAAAACGCTCTCGACGCCTTCGACATACATCGCGAGCCGCTCGAGGCCGTAAGTCAGCTCGGTCGAGACCGGATCGCATTCGATCCCGCCGACCTGCTGGAAATAGGTGAACTGGCTGACCTCCATCCCGTCGAGCCAGACCTCCCAGCCGAGCCCCCAGGCGCCCAAGGTCGGGCTCTCCCAATCGTCCTCGACAAAGCGGATGTCGTGCAGCCCGGCATCGATGCCGATCGCCGCGAGGCTGGCGAGATACAGCTCCTGGCTGTCCGCCGGCGCCGGCTTCAGGATCACCTGCAGTTGATGGTGCTGCTGCAGCCGATTGGGGTTTTCGCCATAGCGGCCGTCGGTCGGCCGCCGCGAGGGTTGGACATAGGCGGCGCGCCACGGCTCGGGCCCGAGCGCGCGCAGCGCCGTCGCCGGATGGAAGGTGCCCGCGCCGACCTCGACATCATAGGGCTGCAGGATGACGCAGCCTTGCTTCGCCCAGAACCGTTGCAGATCGAATATCAGCGACTGAAAGCTCATCAACGCGGCCGCGGGCAATCGGGTCTGCCGCAGCCCGGCGCCCTGGCTGCGACGTAGGCGCCGCAGACCCCGCACGGCGCGAGGTCTTCGGCGCGGATCGCCGGGCCCGCCGCCTGGGCCCGGCGGCGCGGCAATTCGCGCGCCGGACCGTTCAGCCATCGATAGCCGATCCATACCGCGGCGATCACCAAAATCAGCAAAATCAGCTTGGGGAAGGCGAACATCGGCGAGGTTTACCGGCAGCCCTCAAGCCGGGTCAAGCAACCCCCTCGGACAGCGCAACCGCTCACAAGCCGAACCTCGCCCAGATCAGGCGCATCTCGATCCAGTCGGTAATCTCCGCGATGCAGCGAGACGGGCTCGCGTCCGACAAACGGCAGAGCGGCTCGGAAACGGCCAGCGCCGCCGCTCGGCGGCGACCGCGCGCAGCCTGACCTTGTCGCCGTAACGGGCGCGCATCACCGCGCGCAGCTCGCCGATGCCGTCGATCAGCCCGCGCTCCAGCGCCATGCGTCCGGTCACGACATCGCCGCTGAACAGGCTCTCGTCCTCTCCGTCGATCTTTCCGGCGCGGCGGCGGCGCACGTGCTCTTTGAAGCTCTGATGGATGTCCTGCTGCAACGCCGTCAGCCGGGCGACATCCGACGTCGTCCTCGGGCAGGAAAGGGTCGAGCAGCGCTTTGCGCTCCCCGGCGGCATGCAGCCGCCGCTCGATGCCGAGCCGGCCGATCAGCTGGTAGAACCCGAACCCCGCGCTGATTACGCCGATCGAGCCGAGGAGCGAGGTCTCCTCGCCGAAGATCTCGTCGCCGGCGAGCGCGAGCCAATATCCGCCCGACGCCGCCACATCCTCGGCGAAGGCGATGACCGGGACGCGCTTCTCCTCGGCGAGCTGCCGAATGCGCCGATAGAGCAGCGCCGACTGGACCGGCGAGCCGCCCGGCGAGTTGACGACGATCGCGACAGCGACAAGCCCCGAGGCGCGGAACGCCCGCTCGATCGCGGCGGCGTGGCTCGCGAGCGATACGCCGCCGCGGCGCTGCCGCGGCAAGATCACGCCCTCGAAGCGCAGCACCGTGACGACCGGCCGCCGCCGCCACAGCTGCGCCGAATTTGAAGCGATCGCGAATGTTCATGTCGTCCCCAAATGGGCATTCGACGCCGGCCGCGGCCACCGCGGTCAGAGGTCGAGCCCCCTGCCCTCGCGCAACACCCCTTCCGCCGCCTCCGTGAGCCGGCCGTCGAGTTCGTGCAGGACAAGGCCGGCGGCGAGCCGCGCCGGGCCGGCGGCCTGCTTGCGCATGCGAACCAGGACGCGGCTGGCCGGCTTTCCCTGCCGCGGCCACAGCGGAAAGACCACGACCTCGCCCGCCCGGCCGGCGATATGGCCCAACAGCGCATCGATCCGGTCGGCGCGATGAACGAACGTCACCGTGCCCTTGGCGCGGACCATCGCGAGCGAGAAGCGGACCCAGGCGGCGAGATCGGCCTCGCCTTCGATCGTCGCGGCGGCTTTGCCGGCGGCCGCCGACCGCGACTGCGTGGCCTTGCTCGTTGAAGGGCGGGTTGGCCATGACGTGGTCGAAAGAGCCCGGGGACAGCCGCGGCGGCGGCTGCAGCAGATCGCCGATCATCACCGATGCGCGCGCTTCGAGGCCGTTCAGGATAACATTGTCGCCGGCGAGCCGGACAAGGTCGCGCTGCATTTCGAGCCCGACGACCCGCGAGTGCGGCACTCTCGCGGCGAGGCACAGCATCGCTGCGCCCGACCCGCACCCCACGTCGAGCACCAGCTGCTGCGGCTCGGCCGGCACCGAGGCGGCGAGAAACACCGGATCGATCGCGACGCGGTATCCGGCGGCGGGCTGCTTCAGCCGGATGCGGCCGCCGAGCAGGCGGTCCTCGGTGATCGATGGCTCGTTCGCCTGCGGCTCGCTCATCCGGCTTCCTCGCCGGCCGCCTCCAGCACCGAGCGGGCGCGCCGGTAATCCCGTTCGGCGACAACGAGGCGGCGCGGGATGGCCCGATGCTGCCCTCGACGAGGCTGGTGTGATGATCGAGCACGACGCTTTCGATTGCCGAATCCCTGAGCAACGCCTGGATGAACGAGAGCCGAACGGGATCGTTGGTGCGCAGCAGCTCCTTCATGACCCTGCGGTTCGCGAAGCTGTGATCGGGGCCGCGACGGCGCGGCGCTTGACCGGTCTCCCTGCGCAATCTATGCTCGCTGGCGTCGAGGCGCGTCAAGCTCGTCGGGCGGCCGTTGGGAGGTGCCCGCGGAACAGGCAGGAGAGGTCGGTGACGCTCGGGCCGGGTGTCGATCGGGCAGAGGCGGTCCACAAACCGTCTCTCGACCTGCTGTCGCGGCTTCTCGGGAGCGACCTCGAGTGCGTCAACCGCGCTGATCGTCGATCGCATGCAGAGCCCGGTGCCGCTGATCCCGCAGCTCGCCGGCCACATCGTCGCGAGCGGCGGGAAACGGCTGCGGCCGATGCTGACCTTGGGCTGCGCCCGGCTTTGCGGCTATCGCGGCAGCCGGCACATCGCGCTCGCCGCGGCCGTCGAATTCATCCACACCGCGACATTGCTGCACGATGACGTCGTCGATGCCAGCGACCTGCGCCGCGGCCGCGATACCGCCAACGCGGTGTGGGGCAACAAGCCGGCGATCCTCGTCGGCGATTTTCTGTTCAGCCGCTCCTTCGAGCTGATGGTCGCCGACGGCTCGTTGCGCATCCTCGAAATCCTGTCGCGCGCCTCCTCGATCATCGCCGAGGGCGAAGTGCTGCAGTTGATGACGCAAAACGACATAGCGACGACCGAGGCCGCCTATCTCGAGGTGATCCAGGCAAAAACCGCCGAGCTATTCGCGGCGGCGAGCCGAATCGGCGCGGTGCTGGCCGGGCGGCCGCAAGCCGAGGAGGAGGCGCTCGACCGGTTCGGCCGCAACCTCGGGATCGCCTTCCAGCTGGTCGACGACATGCTCGACTTCTCGGCCCGGCAGACCGAGCTCGGCAAGACCATCGGCGACGATTTCCGCGACGGCAAGGTCACGCTGCCGATCCTGCTCGCCTTCGGCCGCGGCGACGAGGAGGAGCGCGCCTTCTGGCGGCGGACGCTCGAGGACATGGATCAGCAGCGCAGGCGATCTCGAGCACGCCGTCCAACTCTTCCACCGCCACGGCGCGCTCGCCGAAACCCTGTCGCGCGCCCGGGGCTATGCGGCGGAGGCGATCGACGCTCTCGGCGATATTCGCGGACGGGGCGGAGCGGCAGGCCCTGACCGAGGCCGCCTGCTTTGCGACCGACCGCAGCTCCTGAGCGGCCGGCGGCCGGACGCGAGCTTGCCGTGCAGGACCACTCCTTCATTATATGTTGCGGCCCGGTCGGCGGAGTGTAGCTCAGCCTGGTAGAGCACTGCTTTCGGGAGGCAGGGGCCGGAGGTTCAAATCCTCTCACTCCGACCATAACCCGCCTGATTTGCGGCAGCCGATCAGGAAGAGGCCCAGCGCCGCGGCAAACAGGGCGAGGCTGGACGGCTCCGGCACCAGGGCGGCGACCGCGGAGCCCACAGGGGAAAAATCGCGGAAGATCACCAGCGGCGCATCATAGACGACCTCGCTCAGCGGATCGGAAGCGAGGCCGAGCGGAAACTGGAATGTGATCCGCAGCTGCGCATTGGGTGCCGGGAACCGGTCCATCTCGGCGTGTATCACGTCAGCCGATGTCGGCGACGCGGCCGCCTGGATGTAGCTCCCCGCAAACGCCGGCGCACCCGTCAGCACAATCTCGACGTTGCTCTCTAACAGGGTCGCCGGGTCAAAGGTGAACGTTCCGGTGATCGCCTCGGGGGACCCCGGCCCCCCGGGAGACGCGCGCAACACCGCCGAGGCGTTCAAAAACGTATATACGATCGGCGCGGCGGAGGCAGTGGAGGCGAGGACGTGGCTTCCTGCAACCACGACAATCGCTAACAGCATCAGCATTAAAGCGTGCGCTGCTGCTCGAAATCCGAATGCGCGATCTGTCGGCGGAGATGTCATCGGCTGCCCCCCAGCTATTTTGTAAAATTTTAGCTAAATGCGCGCGTAACGCAACCGCTGTCGCAACGTTCCGGAGGGCGCTATGGCGAGCGCGACAGAAAGATCTGCTGTGATCCGTATGAGATCCAGAGCCGCCGCGCGGCGAGGAAATCCATGCCGAGAACGAGGTCGGCGTCGCTGAGCTTGAAATCGGCTACGACGATTTCGGGATTGCGCACCACTTCGCCGCCCAGTTCCAGTCGGGAGAAGCGGTGAACGCGCGAGGTCAGCCGCTCTCCGGCCGCTCCGACCGTCACCGTGGCGCGGTCGCGCGCTAATGCCGCCTCGGTCACGCCGAGAGAGCGGGCGGCTCTCGTCGAGATGACGCTGAGCTGCGCGCCGGTGTCGATGAAGGCGTCGAGCCGGTGTCCGTCGAGCTGCACCGGAAAGAACAGGTGGTTGCCGAATGAGCGCCCGGTAGCGATCCTGATGAAGGGCGCGGTCCAGGCCGGGGCAGCGGCAGCGCAGGATTGCTTGGTGTAGAACACCATCCGGTGGCGCGGGACATCGAGCTCGACGTCGAAGTTGCTCAGCGCGTCGGCGCCGAGGACGCCGTCGAGCGGCCCGGAGAAGACGCTGGGAATGTTGACGCCGGCGACCCGGACCCGACGCCACGGCATCGCCACGCCGCCCGCGGTAAAGCTGCGCAGCTCGACCTCGTGGGTTCCGAGCGTTGCGCCGATCCCGCGCACCTGCCGGTCAAACGCGACGCGCGGGGCTTCCGCCCCGATGCGCTGGGCGACGGCCGGGGTCAGGATGGTCCATTCGGCGCCGGTATCGAGCAGCAACGTGACCGGGTGGCCATTGGCCGAGACGGTGACGAGCGGCGAGTTGCGCAGGGTCGCGACCGTGACCTCGCCGATCCGCGATGTGCCGCATCCGTCCGCCGCCGACCCCTCGGCCGCGCAAGCGAGGACGATTGCCAGAGCGCCTCCCAGCCTGGCGGCGATCGGCGGCTGTCTCACGATGGCTCGAGCCTCAGCGGCAGATGCAATGTCAAATTGAGCAATTTGTTAACGCTCGCTGCATCTGCAGCGAATCTGCAGCGAGAAACCCGCTCAGGTTGAAACCCCATTCCCGGCAAGGAAGTATCGACTTGCACCGCTCGTCAGCGCTCTCATTCACCAAGGATACACCGCGATTCTGGCAATTTCGCGTCGGGGCATTTCGACCGAAAGCAACGGTCATTCCGGGGGCCGAGCGCAGCGAGGCGGCCCGGAACCCATGCACACGGGCCTCTGGAAAATGGGTTCCGGGCTCGCCGCCTGCGGCGCCCCGGAATGACAGGTTGCGGTTTTCGTGCCCAACGCTCCTTCACGGAAAGACGCGGGGCTCAGCCTTGCAGCAGGGCGGCCATGACCCGCTCGCGGGTCAACGGCAGGTCGCGCAGGCGGGTGCCGAGGGCGTGCGCGACGGCGTTGCCGATCGCCGCAACGGTCGGGCCGCCGCTCGCCTCGCCGATCCCGAGAGGCGGAAGATCGGCGGCGGGGTTCACCAGCTCGGCCGCGATCTCCGGCACCTCGGTGAAGCGCAGCACCGGGTAGCTTTCCCAGTCGCGCGAGCTGATGCCGGCGGTGTCGAGGCGCACCCCTTCCTTCAGCGCCCAGCTCACCGCCTGGACGATCCCGCCTTCGAGCTGGTTGATCGCGCCGTCCGGGTTGATGACGAGCCCGGCATCGGCCGCGCACCACACGCGCCGCACCCGCACCGCCTGATCGACCTCGACCTCGGCAACGACCGCCGCATAGGCCGCCATGTTCTTGTACCGGGCAAAGCCGATGCCTCGGCCGATGCCGGTGCCGGGCGGGGTTCGCGCCTGCCAGCCGCTCATCCCTGCGGCCTGCTCGACGACCGCCCGCGCCCGCGGGTCCGACAGCACCGAGAGGCGATAGGCAACGGGATCCACGCCGGCCCGCTCGGCCAGTTCGTCCATCGCAGCATTCGATCGCGAAGACATTGAGCGTCGCGCCGAGCCCGCGCAACGAAGAGGTCCGCACCGGCGTCTCGGCGATCAGGTGATGCACGATGCGCTTTGCCGGAAACCCGTAGAGCGGCTCGCCGTTGCGGGTGCCGGCCCCGGGCGGGGACGACGACTCGGCGGGAGGCGGCGCCGGCGGCGGGTTCGGGCAGCGCTTCGGCGGCGAGCAGGTTGCCGCCGCTGCCCGGGCGGTTGGTGTGCCGGCCGCTCCAGATCTCGGTGGTCCAGTCGGACGGGCGCTCGGACCCGTCGAGCGCCGCGCGCACGGTCACGACCATCGCCGGGCTGACCGGCTCGAAGCCGAATTCCTCCTCGCGCCGCCAGCGCACCCGGACCGGCTTCCCCGGGGTGCGCACCGCAATCACCGCAGCGTCGGCCGCGGCGTCGTCGGCGCCGTTATGGCCGTAGCAGCCCGGCCCCTGCACGTGCTTGACCGAGATCGCCGCCGGATCGAGCTTCAAGGTCTTGGCCAGCGCGGCGCGCAGCGGGTAGACGCCCTGCGAATGCGTCCACACCTGCAGTTTGCCGTCGCGATACAGCGCCATCGCGCAGGATGGCGCGACCGAGGCGTGGGCGATGTGCATCCGCGTATAGGTCGCCTCGTACCTGCCGGCTCCCACCGGCGGATCGGCCGGCGGCGCGCCGACGACCCGGTCGATCGAGGGCTGCTGCAAGAGCCAGCGCGCCTCTTCCTGGAATGGCGCGATCGCGTCGACACCGTCCCAGGTGACATGGTTCGGGGCGACAGCCGAGACGGCCTCGACGGCCGTCTCATCGACGCCGAGGATCGCGAGAAAGTTGCCGTCCCGCACGATCTCGATCGGCCCCTTGGCGGCCCGCCGCAACGCGGCCTCGTCGACGGTGCTTGATCGTTGCGCCGGGACGCGGCTGGCGGACGACCCGGGCATGCACCATGCCGTCGAGAGCCATGTCGTGAACAAACACCGGCTCGCCGAACACCTTGCCGGCGAGATCGAGGCGCGGCGCGCTGGTCCCGACGACCCGGCGCTCGCCGACCGGCTTGAGCGAGGCCCGGCCGGTGGCGCGCGACACCGAGATCGACGGCGGCGGCGAGCGACCAGTAATCATGGCCGGTCGGCTCGCCTCGGTTGAGCACCGTCCCGTCGCGTATCGCGAGGTCGGGCCGCGCATAGCCGAGGCTTGCGGCGGTGTCGAGAAATTTGGCCCGTACTTCGGCGCAGGCCAGCCGCAGCGCGACGCCGCCGAACTGGATCGATTGGCTGCCCGCCGTGTAGCCCTCGTTCGGGGTCAATTCGGTGTCGCCGGTCTCGAGCCGGATGCGCTCAGGCGCCACGTCGAGCTCTTCGGCGGCGATCTGCAGCATCGCGGTCAGGACGCCCTGGCCGATCTCGACCCGGCCGGTCGAGACCGTCACCTGGCCGGGCTCGGTAAATCGAACCCATTGGTCGAGACGCGGATTTTGCTCGAGCATCGCCGGCAGAGCCGAAGCTGCGGCGCTCATCGCGGGGCTCCCTCGCGCAGCCGCGCAGCGGCCCGCTCGACGGCGCGCAGGATGCGATGGTGCGAGCCGCATCGGCAGATATTCTCGTCGAGCGCCTCGGCGATCTCGCGGCGCGACGGCGACAGGTTACGGTCGAGCAGCGCTTTGGCCGAGATCAGGATACCCGGCAGGCAATAGCCGCACTGGCCGGCCTGCTCGTCGAGAAAGGCTTGCTGCAGCGGGTGCGGCCGGTCCGGCGTGCCGAGCCCTTCGATCGTCAGGATATCCCGGCCGGCGACCGCGGACAGCGCTTTGCCGCAGGATTTCTCGGCCTTGCCGTCGACGAGCACCATGCAGCAGCCGCACTGCTCGAGCCCGCAGCCGAATTTGGTCCCCTTGAGGCCGAGGTGATTGCGCAGGGCATCGAGCAGCGGCGTTTCCGGATCGGCGGCTACGCTGACCGGATTTCCGTTCACGATCAGAGCGGTCTGTTCCATTGGTGCTCCTCGCCAGCTGACGGAACCTATAGCAGATTGCGACGGCGGTCGGAACATCGCGGCCGGGAATGTTTTGCCCATGATGTACGTTGTAGTTCCGTGTTCGACCGAATGTATTGGAGATTATGATGACCGCTCGCCTAAAGCAGAGCTGGTGCCGAGGCGCAGTCTTTGCCGGAGCAGTTCTCGCTACCGCCGCGCTTGCACTCGGCACGGCGGCGGGTCCGGCCGCCGCGCAACATTACGGTTATAGTTATGCCCAGCCCTATACGAGCTATTCCCCGTACGGCTACTCGCATTACGGCTACCCGCATTCCCGGGGCGACGGATGGCGTTCGGGCAATCGCGGCTGGCATCGCGGCTGGGACCATGCCCGCGATCGTCATGGCCCCGGTCCGGCGGCGCACGGCCGGGCGGCTGCCCCGGTCGGCTCCGGCAACGCCTATATGGGCTGGCTCGGCGCGCATGGCAGCTATCGGTGATCGCCGAGCCAAACTCACCAGGTGAGCAGCAGCGCGCCCACGGCCGCGGTCATTGCGCCGGTGCACACCCAGCCCATCGCCCATAGCGGCCGCGGCAAGGTGAAGGCCCCCATCACCTCTCTGCGCATCGCCATCAGCATGATCACCACCATCAACGGCACTGCCACGACGCCGTTGATGACCGCCGCCCAGAACAGCGCCTTGATCGGATCGATATCGATAAAGTTGATCAGGACGCCGATCAGCGTAGCGGTCGCGATCGCACCGTAGAAGGCCTTGGCGTCGAGCGGCGTGCGAGCGAGCCCGGTCGGCCAGCCAAATGCCTCGCCGAGCGCATAGGCTGCCGATCCCGCCAGCACCGGCACCGCCAACAGACCGATGCCGATGATCCCCGCGGCGAAGAGCGCAAAGGCGAAGACGCCGGCGATCGGGCGCAGCGCCTCGGCGGCCTGCGCCGAGGTCTGGATGTCGGTGACGCCATGCGCATGGAGGGTGGCTGCGGTGGCAATGATGATGAACAGGCTGATCAGATTGGAGAACCCCATGCCGAGATAGGTGTCGACGCGGATGCGGCCGATCTCGGCCCGCGCCTCTTCCGGCGCATCGATCAGCGCATGGGCGGCCGGATCGACGCGCTCATCCTCCGCTTCCTGGGAGGACTGCCAGAAAAAGCAGTAGGGCGTAATCGTGGTGCCGAGCACCGCGACGATCGTCAAGACGTAATCCTTGTCCCAGCTGAGCGTCGGCACGACGAGGTGGTAAGCAACCCGCCCCCAGGGCACGTCGACCACCAGCGCCGTCGCGACATAGGCAAGCAGCGAGGCGCTCGTCCATTTGAGGATCGAGACATAGCGCTCATAGCGCAGGAATATTTCGAGCAGCGCGCAGCCGACTGCAAACCCGATGACGTAGAGATGCGGCGGGCCGCCGACGAGCAAGCGCAGGGCCTCCGCCATAGCCCCGAGATCTGCCCCGAGATTGATGACGTTGGCGACGAGCAGCAGCGCGACGATCGCCTGCAGCAACCACGCCGGGTAATGCATCCGGATATTCCCGGCGATGCCGTGCCCGGTGACCCTCCCGATCCGGGCGCTGATCTCCTGGATCGCGGCCATCATCGGCCAGGTGAACAGCATCACCCACGCCATTCCGAAGCCGAATTGCGCGCCGGCTTGCGAATAGGTCGCAATGCCACTCGGATCGTCGTCGGAGGCGCCGGTGATCAAGCCTGGGCCGAGCAGCGCGAGCAGCCCCTTCCTCGGGCGGCGCGCCCAGTGGCGGCCAATCCGCGCCGCGATCGACCCCGCGTGCCGGCGTCTGATCCCGGTGCGCCTTTTCACATTGCCGAACCTCATGAGGTTCCTGGGGTTTAGCCTATCGCGCCGCGCTTGGCGACGGCTGCGTCGAGGCGCTAGTTTCTGACGAGCGAAGGAGCAGCCGCATGGATGATTTCACTGATCCGATAACTCTCGATCTCGATCGCTATGCGATCGGGCAGCCGGTGCCGCGCAGCGAAGACCCGGTGCTGGTGTCGGGGAAGGGCCGGTACACCGACGACGTCAACCTGCCCGGCCAAGCCTATGCGGTGATCGTGCGCAGCCATTATGCGCATGGCGTGATCCGCGGCATCGACACCTCGGCGGCGCGCAAGATGCCGGGGGTGCTCGGCGTCTATACGGCGGCCGATCTCGAAGCCGGCGGGATCGGCCCGCTGCCGCCGCGCCAGGTCATGAACAATCGCGACGGCACGCCGATGCTGAGCCCGGTGCGCTACGCGCTGGCGACCGACAAGGTCCGCTATGTCGGCGACCCGGTCGCCGCGGTCGTCGCCGAGACGCTGGCCCAGGCAAAGGACGCCGCCGAGGCGGTGGTCGTCGATATCGACCCGCTGCCGGCGGCCACGACCGCCCGCGAGGCGGCCGCACCCGGCGCGCCCCAGCTCTACGACGACGTGCCGGGCAATGTCGGGCTCGATTTCCATTACGGCGACAGCGAGAAGGTCGCCGCCGCCTTCGCCGCCGCGGCCCATGTGACGCGGCTCGAACTGCGCAACAACCGCATCGTCGTCAACCCGATGGAGCCGCGCGCCGCGGTCGCGGAGTACGACCCGGAGCGCCAGCACTGGACACTCCATATCGGGTCGCAAGGGGTCTTCGGGTTCCGCAACTACCTCGCCAATGTCTTTGGCGTCGGGCGCGACAAGATGCGCGTGCTGACCGGCCGGGTCGGCGGCTCCTTCGGCATGAAGCAGCCGACCTATGCCGAGCATTTCTGCATCATGCATGCGGCGCGGGAGCTCGGCCGCCCGGTCAAATGGACCGACGAGCGCTCGGGCAGCTTCGTCTCCGACACGCATGGCCGCGACGCCGAGATGACGGCCGAACTGGCGCTCGACCGCGACGGCAATTTCCTGGCGGTGCGGCTGACCGGCTACGGCAATCTCGGCGCGACCTACGGCGCGCCCGGCCCGGCGACGCGCAATGCGGTGCGAAACACGCTCGGCGTCTACAAGACCCCGCTGATCGAGGTCTCGACGAAATGCGTCTTCACCAACACGACGCCGGTCGGCGCTTATCGCGGCGCCGGCCGGCCCGAGGCCAATTACTACATGGAGCGGCTGGTCGACGCCGCCGCGGCCGAGACGGGCATCGACCGCGGTCGAATTGCGCCGGCGCAACCACATCCCGCCGGAGGCGATGCCGTACAAGAGCCCGAACGGCACGACCTATGACAGCGGCGATTTTACCAACCTGCTGAACCAGGCGTTGGCGCTCGCCGACTGGGACGGCTTTGCCGGGCGCAAGGCGGAGAGCCGGGCACGCGGCCGGCTGCGCGGCCGCGGCATCAGCGATTATCTCGAATTGACCGGCCCGCCCGGCCGCGAGATGGGCGGCATCCGCTTCGAGGCCGACGGCACGGTGACGATCATCACCGGCACCCTCGATTACGGCCAGGGGCATGCCTCGCCGTTCGCGCAGGTGCTGTCGACGCGGCTCGGCATCCCGTTCGAGCGCATTCGCCTGCTGCAGGGCGACAGCGACGAGCTGATCGCCGGCGGCGGCACCGGCGGCTCGAAATCGATGATGACCAGCGGCACCGCGATCGTCGCGGCCAGCGACAAGGTGATCGAGAACGGCAAGCAGATCGCCGCGCATGTGCTGGAGGCGGCGGTCGCCGATATCGAATTCCGCCGCGGCCGCTTTGTCATCGCCGGCACCGACCGCTCGATCGGCATCATGGAACTGGCCGACAAGATCCGCTCGGGCTTGGAGCTGCCCGCCGGAACTGCCGCAGCGCCTCGATGGCGCAGCTGGTCGCCGACGGCCCGACCTCGGCCTTCCCCAATGGCTGCCATATCGCCGAGGTCGAGGTCGACCCGGAGACCGGCATGGTCGAGGTCGTCCGCTATGCGTTCGTCAACGATTTCGGCACGGTCATCAACCCGCTGCTGGTCGACGGCCAGGCGCATGGCGGCATCGTGCAGGGGATCGGCCAGGCATTGCGCGAGCACACGATTTATGACGAGCACGGGCAATTGCTGACCGGCTCCTATATGGATTACGCGATGCCGCGGGCCGACGACGCCCCGTTATTCATCCACGAGTTCCATCCGGTGCCGGCCACCACCAATGTGCTCGGCGCGAAGGGCTGCGGCGAAGCGGGCTGCGCCGGCGCGCTGCCGTCGGTGATGAACGCGCTGGTCGACGCGCTGTCGGAATACGGCATCCGCCACATCGACATGCCGGCGACCCCCGAGCGCGTGTGGCGGGCGATCCGCGACGCCCGCGCGGCCTAACGCGGTCGACCGCTATTACCCTGCGCTGCCTACCTCATCCTCGCGTCGTCGGCGAGTTTTCTCCCTCTCCGCCCTCGGGGGCGGAGAGGGTCGGGGTGAGGTGGGGGGAGGCACAAGCTCCGAGCGCCGGCGCGACCCACCTCACCCTCCCGTCCCCACGGATCTAGTCCGTGGGCCGAAGGCTCACGCGCGACGGGCCCCTCCCTCTCCCCCCTGAAGGGCGGAGAGGGATTTAATCGGCGGCGGCTTTATTCATAGCGTGGGCCGGCGTAGCATCACGGCTCGAACACCAAGACGGGGCACAGAGCTATGGAATTCGGCGCGTCGATCTTTTTTACCGATTATTCGATCTCGCCAGCCGAGCTGGCGGTGGCGCTGGAGGAGCGCGGCTTCGACTCGCTGTGGGCCGCCGAGCACTCGCATATCCCGGTGCCGCGGCGCACCCCCGCGCCGGGCGGCGGCGAATTGCCGAAGCGGTACTACGACGTGATGGACCCGTTCGTCACATTGACGCGCTGCGGCGGCGGCCACCAAGCGGCTCAAGGTCGGGACCGGCGTCTGTCTGGTGATCCAGCGCGACACGATCCAGACCGCCAAGCTCGTCGCCTCGATCGACCAGGTCTCGGGCGGGCGGTTTCTGTTCGGCATCGGCGGCGGCTGGAACGCCGAGGAGATCGAGAACCACGGCACCGAATTCGCCGGCCGCTTCAAAAAGATGCGCGAGCAGATCGAGGCGATGAAGGAGATCTGGACCAAGTCGAAGGCGGAGTACCACGGCGACATCGTCAATTTCACGGAGATGATGACCTGGCCCAAGCCAGTGCAGAAGCCGCACCCGCCGGTCATCCTCGGCGGCGCCTTTCCGTGGGCGGCGCGCCGCGCGATCCGCTACGGCGACGGCTGGTACCCGAACGCCAGCAGCGGCAACCCGCTCGAATACCTGCCGCGCTTCCGGCAGATGGCCGAGGAGGCCGGGCGCGACCCGCAGTCTTTGGAGGTGACGCTTGGGCGGCGCGCCGGAGGATCCGGACATGCTGAAGCGCTACCGCGAGCTCGGCGTGGCGCGGGTCAATTTCCCGGTGCCTCCCGCCAAATCCGACGAGGTCTTGCCGATCCTCGACCGCCTCGCCAAGCTGATGCGCCCATTGCAGGCCTAGAGCCGATGAGAATCAGCGTTCAGATCCGCCCCGACCCCTGCGGACAGCCGGCTGCTGCGCGGCATGGCCGATTATGCCCGCCGCGCCGAAGCCGGCGGGTTTCCCGGCATCTGGGTCGGGGATTCGATGGGCCGCGGCCGGCCCACCCTCGATCCGCTGGCGACCTTGGCGGCGCTCGCCACGGCGACCGACAAGGTCGAGCTCGGCATTGCGGTGTTGCAGGTCTCGCTTGCGCCATCCGATCGAGCTCGCGCACCGCGCGATGTCGGTTCAGGCGTTGTCGGGCAACCGCCTGCGGCTCGGCGTCGGCAGCGGCTCGACGCGCGCCGATTTCGAATTGCTGGGCGGCGATTACGACCAGCGCTTTCGCACCTTGCGCAACTCGCTCGAAATCATGCGATCGGGCGTGGCGCGGCGAGCCGGTCAATGGCGGCACATTGTCGCCATGGCCGGGATGCGAAGGCGGGCCGCCGATACTGATCGGCGCCTGGCGCAGCCCGCGCTGGATCACCTATGCCGCCAAGGAATGCCAGGGCTGGACGCCCTCCGGCCGCTACAGCAGCCTGGAGGATCTCGAAGGCGGCATGCGCGTCTACCGCGAAGCGGGCGGCGACAACGCCGTCCTCGCCAATGTCGCGATCGACCTCGCCGAGCGGCCCGGAATCCGCCGAGCTTGCAAAAGTCGCGCACATCTCGCTGATCTGCCCGCCCGACGAGGCGCGCCGGCGCATGAAGCGGATCGAGCAGATGGGGTTCGACGAGGTGCTGCTCGTCTCTCACCTCGGTGTGCTCGAAGACATCGAACGGGCGCGCGATCTCCTCTGATGGACCCGGTCAACCTGCTGTTGATCCAGCACCTCAGCGCCGCGGATCGCGCGAAGATCGCGGCCGTCGATCCCCGCATCCGGCTGACCGATGCCGGGGGCTGGTTCGACGGCGAAATCCGCGAAACCTGGCCAGCCTTCACGGCAGCCCGCTATCTGCGGCGCAACTCGCTGGGTTCCGGAACCCGCGAGGAACGCGACCGGCTGCTCGCCGAAGCAGAGATCATCCTCGGCGGGTGGCCGTTCCCGCTCGATCTGCGCGCCCGCTCGCCCCGCCTCAAATGGTTTCACCAACGGCCGGCCGGCGCCAGCAATCTGCGGCTCGGCGATCTCTGGGGCAGCGATGTCATGGTGACGACCTCGCGCGGGTCGGGCAATACCCTCGCAATGGCGGAATATGCGGTCGCCGGCATTCTGCATTTTGCCAAGAGCCTGCATCGCGCGGTGATCGATCGTGACGCCGGAAACTTCGATCACCGGGCCTATCGGCCGCTCCTGATCGAGGGCAAGACCGCCTGCGTGGTCGGCGCCGGCGGCATCGGGGTGGAGGTCGGCCGGCTCTGCGCCGCGCTCGGCATGCGGGTCGTCGGCACCCGCCGCGAGCCCCGCCCGGGCCAGCCCCTGCCGGCGGGCTTCAGCGAGCTCGGCGGGCCTGCGGATCTCGACCGGTATCTGCCCGACAGCGATTTCGTCGTGATCTGCTGCCAATGGACGCCGGAGACCACGCATCTCTTTGACGAGGCCCGCTTTGCGCTGATGAAGCAGGGCAGCGTGCTGGTCAATGTGGCGCGCGGCGAGATCGTCGACGAGCACGCCCTCGCCGACGCGCTGCGCCGCGATCGTCTGCGCGGCGTCGTGCTCGATGTCTATGACGGCGAGTTCGAGCACCCGCCGCCGGCCGAGCTGTGGTCCGATCCGCGGGTGTTGATCACGCCGCATGTCTCGGGCGCCAGCGACGAGGACCGGCACGGCGCGATCGATCTCTTCTGCGACAATCTGCGTGCCTATCTCGACGGAAAGCCGCTGCAGAACGTTATCGACTGGCAAAGGGGTTATTAAGGCGGCAGGGTGTCTGGTGAGACCAATCGGGGAGAGACCAGCCAATGCCTGATTCGCCTGTCCAATCGATCAGCGCCGAAGAAGACCGCCGTGAGCCCGAGCCGGGCATCGCGCTGTGCCTTTCCGGCGGAGGCTACCGCGCGATGGTGTTCCATCTGGGCTCGCTGTGGCGGCTTTACGAAGCCGGGCTGCTGGGCGGCGTCAAGCGCATCTCCAGCGTCTCGGGAGGCTCCATCACCGCGGGGCTCCTGGGGCTCAAATGGGGCAGGCTCAGCTTCGATCCCGCGCGGCTGCAGCAGGATTTCGTCAACGAGGTGGTCGCGCCGGTGCGCTCGCTCGCCGGCGAGACGATCGATGCCGAGGCGGTCATCCTCGGTCTGGTGTTGCCCGGGCGGATCAGCGATCGCGTCGAGGCCGCCTACCAGCACCATCTGTTCGGCAATGCCACCTTGCAGGACCTGCCGGACGCGCCGCGTTTCGTTATCAATTCGACCAATGTCCAGTCGGGCGCGCTGTGGCGCTTTATGAAGCCCTATATGCGGGACTACCGGGTGGGCGAGGTGCGGCGGCCCACCATTTCCCTGTCGCGGGCGGTCGCCGCCTCCTCGGCCTTCCCACCGGTCTTGTCGCCCGTCGAGATGAGGCTCGATCCCTCGTCGTTCACGCCGAATTCCGGCACGGATCTGCAATCCCCGCCCTTTACCACCCGCGTGATCCTGACCGATGGCGGGGTTTACGACAATCTCGGCCTGGAGACCGCCTGGAAGCGCTACGACACGATCCTGGTCAGCGACGCCGGCGGCAAGCTGAAGCCGGAAGGCGAGCCGAAGAGCGACTGGGCGCGCCATGCCTACCGCGTTCTCGATCTGGT
This sequence comes from uncultured Alphaproteobacteria bacterium, assembly GCA_963836845.1. GTDB lineage: Bacteria > Pseudomonadota > Alphaproteobacteria > ATCC43930 > CGMCC-115725 > AP-15. The sequence goes on from CAWILK010000037.1 coordinate 72,447, forward strand.
CGACAATCAGGTGCGCTCATTGCGCAAGCGCCAGGTGATCGGATCCTTCCAGTCCGGCGAGCGCAAGGGGGCCTATTGGGGCATCCGCACCGATATCGCCGACTACCACGTGGGCAACCCGTTGCCCTGCCCGCACGCCCGTACCTTGGCGCTGGCCGAGACCCCGACCCGCCTCAAGCGGCTCGACGAGCGGCTCCAGGAGCAATTGATCAACTGGGGCTATGCGGTGACCGACGCTGCACTGCGCAAGCACGTCGATCCGACACTCGCGACGCCGACTGACTTTCCCTACCCCGCAGCGGCGGTTTGATGGCAACGGCGCCCTAGCGGCGCCGATGCTGGCGGGGGCCGCTGGCCTGTACCGAAATCTGTACCAAATAGCCTATTGACCGGGGCGCATTCCAAGCGGTTCCGCGCCTGGCCATAAGCTCTCGGGGCCGCCTGCAGTCTCGAATGGTCCGGATCGCGTACCGGACCATCGCCTGAGCCCAATGGCCCATTCTCAGCGGCTGAGCAGCCGTTATCCTTCCCGGTAGAGAGGGAGCATCGAACGACGTGCGCGTCCTGCTTGCCGGAATGTCCGAATTGCTTGCCAACATAGTGGCCGCCACACTTGCCCTTGCCCCCGATATCGTGCTGGTCGGCGCGGACGGCGAAGACGAGGACGTCCTCGCAACGGTCGGCGCCACTCGTGCAGATGCCGTGGTGACGCAAGCAAAGGAGCCGCAGGACGGCGAAGCCTTCCGCCGGTTGCTGCTCGGCTTCCCGGCGCTCAAGGTGGTCGCCATCGGCGGGGACGGCAGCCGCGGCTTCCTGCACGAATTGCGCCTCGTTTCGACCCGTCTGGAAGAGTTGTCGTCGAGCAGCCTGCTTGCCGCGCTGCGCGGTGAGCCGCCGCCGCAGACGCATTGACTGCCGGCCGCCCAGCCATCCGATGACGTGACCACCCAGGAGCCGATATGCCCGCAGCTCTTTTGCAACCCGGCGTCTATATCGAGGAAATTCCGAGCGGCGTGCGGACCATTGCCGGCGTGGCGACGTCGATCGCGCTGTTTCTCGGCTGGGCGCCGCGCGGGCCAACGGACCGCGCCGTGCGGATCGCCAATTTCTCTGCCTACCAGCGCAATTACGGCGGGCTCGACCGGCGCACCCCACTCGGCCATGCGGTCAAGCAGTTTTTCGACAATGGCGGCAGCGACGCCTATATCGTCCGTCTCGCCGCAGGGGCGTTTGCCGCGTCATCGGTCACGATTGGCGACCTCACCGTCACCGCGAGCTCACCGGGCCTTTGGGGCGACAGCTACCGCATCCGCACTACCCGCCGGCCCGCCCCGGACGCCGCGCGCTTTCGGATCGAGGTGCTCGACCACGCCAACAATGACGCGGTGGTCGAGAGCTTCGAGAACCTTTCGATGGACGACGCCGACCCGCGCTTTGCCGAGAGCGCGGTCAACGGGCGCTCGAACTTCATCAGGGTGACGGTGACCGGCGCCGGCACGCCATCGGACGGCACGCAGGACCTCACCGGCGGCGCCGACGGAACCGTGCTGACCCCGGGCACCGGAGCCAGCCACAGCGATTTCCACAACGCCCTGACCGCGGCCTTTGGGGTCGGCACGATCACCGACCGCATCGACATCTTCAATCTGGTATGCGTGCCGGGTGAGACCGACCCTGCGACACTGGCCGTATTGCAAGGGCATTGCCGGGCGCGGCGGGCCTTTCTGATCGTCGATCCCGATCCCACCGCCATCGTATCGACGGTGGCCGGCACGGTCGCGCCGACCCTCACCGGCTCCGACGCGCTCAACTCGGCGATTTTCTTCCCCTGGGTGCGCGCTCCCGACCCGCTGCAGCAGAATGCCTTGGCCGATTTCCCGCCCTGCGGCTTTGTCGCCGGCGTGTTCGCGCGCACCGACAGCACGCGCGGCGTGTGGAAGGCGCCGGCCGGCAGCGATGCTTCGGTCAATGGCGCGACCGGCCTCGCGATCACGATGAGCGACGCAGAGAACGGCCAGCTCAACCCATTGGCGGTCAACTGCCTGCGCACCTTGCCGATCTACGGCAATGTCGTCTGGGGCTCGCGCACACTGCATGGCCAGAACGACCGCGGCTCCGAATGGAAATACGTGCCGGTGCGGCGGATGGCGCTGTTTCTGGAGGAAAGCCTTTACCGCGGGACCCAATGGGTCGTGTTCGAACCCAATGACGAGCCGCTCTGGGCCCAGATCCGGCTCAATATCGGGGCCTTCCTGCAGGGCTTGTTCCGGCAGGGCGCGTTCCAGGGGCGTTCGCCGCGCGAGGCGTATTTTGTCAAATGCGACAGCGAGACCACGACCCAGGCCGACATCAATCTCGGCATCGTCAACATCCTGGTCGGCTTCGCGCCGCTCAGGCCCGCCGAGTTCGTGATCATCAAGCTGCAGCAGATCGCCGGCGACATCCCGGTCTAAGCCCGACATGCATCACCGATCCTCGGCCGATGAACGTCATTCCCGCGAAAGCGGGAATCCAGGGCAGCAGGTCTGCAGTGTGGCCGCTGGACCCCCGCTTTCGCGGGGGTGACGAGCACCGACTGACCAGGGGAAAAACCCGAGAGGTAGAGCTCAATGGCCCAGTTTTCCGTCAACCCGGAGCGCTTCGACCCGTACAAAAACTTCAAGTTCCGGGTCAAATGGGACGGCCGCTACGTCGCCGGGGTCAGCAAGGTTTCGGCGCTCAAGCGGACGACCGAGGTGGTCGAGCACCGCGAGGGGGGCGATCCGTCGACGGGACGAAAATCCCCGGGCCGCACAAAATACGATGCCGTCACCCTCGAGCGCGGGGTCACCCACGACACCGAGTTCGAGAGGTGGGCCAACAAGGTGTGGAATTTCGGCTCCGGCCTCGGTTTGGAAGTATCGCTCAAGGATTTCCGTAAGGACATCATCATCGAGTTCTACAACGAGGCCGGCCAGCTGGCGATCGCCTATAGGGTGTTCCGCTGCTGGGCGTCGGAATTCCAGGCATTGCCCGATCTCGATGCCAATGCCAATGCAGTGGCGATCCAGCACCTGAAGCTGGAGAACGAGGGCTGGGAGCGCGACCTCGACGTGACCGAGCCGAGCGAGCCCCGGTTCACCGAGCCGGCGTGACGCCAGGCCGCTCGAGCAACAATTGCAATCTGCGGTGAGCATCGTGACGGCATTGGGCGCGGACGAATTGCTCGAGCTGTGGGAACGGACGGCAGCCGGCCGGCCGGCCGAGCGCAGCGATGTTCTGCTCGCCGCCCAATGCGAAGCACCGATCTCGTCTCTCGGCCGACGCAATGCAGCGCTCGTAGCGCTGCGCGGGCGCCTATTCGGCAGCATGCAGCCCTTGCGCTGCAATTGCATCGCCTGCGGCGCGGTGGCGGAGTTCACCATCGATTGTACGACACTACAGCGTGCCCTGCTCCCGGCGGTCGGCTCTAGCGAGCTGCATGAGCTCGAAGCCGGCGGCTACCGCATCGAGTTCCGGGTGCCCGACATTGCGGATCTGCGCCGAGCATCGCACGAATGCGGTGAGGTCGAAGAATTCGTCGGCATGCTGCTCGCATGCTGTGTGGTGCGCTGCGAGCGGGAGAATGGCGATCGATCTGCGCCGCAGGATCTTCCTGCACCCGTCGCCGAAGCGCTGTCGCGCCGCATGGAGGAGGTCGAGCCCGGCGCCTCGGTGAGCTTCGATCTGACCTGCCCCGAATGCGCTGCGCAATGGGCCGCGCCGATGGATGTCGGCGAGGTGTTGTGGGCCGAGCTGCAGTCGCGCGCCGAACGCATTTTCCTCGAGGTCGATGCGCTGGCGCGTGCCTATGGCTGGACCGAGCCGGAGGTGCTGGCGCTGAGCCCGACGCGGCGTGCAGCCTATCTCCAGCTGGTGGGCGCCGCGTGATGGCCCCGTCGGTCCCGTTTCTCGCGCGGCTGATGCCCGTCGCCCGAGCGGGTGGAGTGCGGCCGGCGCTCTCGCCGCGCTTTACGCCGGCGCCGCTCGCGGAAGCGCTTGCCGAGGCCTTCCCCTTCGGGCCGGTCGGCGAGCGCGCAGCGGCTGAGGGCAAGAAACCGACCGCGCGCCCCGAGTGGAGGGGGGACGCCGCTCCGGTCCGCACGCCGCAAACCGATGGTGGCGAGCCGTCTGTCACGTCGGCATTTCCGACCGCCACGTCGCCCATCACTTCGCCGTCCGGTAGCGATCAGCCGGAGATCCCAGCACTCGCTACCGTGATAGCTCGCCCTCCAGTTCCGGCAGCACCGGCACCAGGCGTGCGAGGCCAGTCTCCAGACCAACCCCAGCACGGCCATCATCCCACCGAGGGTCGCGAAGCTGCCCCGATCCTCTCGGTCATTCCAATCCCCACAACACCGGGCAATATCCGCCCGCCGCTGCGTGAAGCGGCGATCCAAGAGCGCGCGACGAACCCCGTCAGGGTGGCCGCGACCGAAATCCACGTCACCATCGACCGCATCGATGTCAGAGCGCCGGCATCGGCTCCCAATCAGGCACCGCAGCCGGTCCCGAGGCCTCGTCCCGCCTCGACCCAGTCGCTCGCCGACTATTTGCGGCAGCGCGGGGGCGGCGCGCAATGAGCTCGCCGCTGGCGATCGGCGCGGTCAGCGCGGTGTTGCGCAACCTGCTCGACGACGGGCTGATCGAGGCCGGAGCGGCAATGGGCAGCACGGTCAATGTGACTGCCGTCGCGCCCGACACGATCAACCTCGAAAATCCGGACGAGCCGCCGCGCCTCAACCTGTTCCTGCACCAGGTCACGCCCAATTCGGGCTGGCGCAATCTCGGCCAGCCCTCGCGCGGCGCGACCAGCGGCGAGCGGCTGACCAACGCGCCGCTGGCGCTCGACCTGCACTACATGCTGACCGCCTATGGCCGAGCCGATTTCCATGCCGAAATCCTGCTCGGCTATGCAATGCATCTGTTGCACGAGCGCCCGGTGCTCGACCGGGCGGCGATCCGCCGGGCGCTCAACCCGAGCCCGCTCGATGTCAGCATGCTGCCGCCGGCGTTTCAGGCGCTCGCGGCCTCCGACCTCGCCGACCAGGTCGAGCTGATCAAGATCACCCCGGACGCGGTGAGCCCCGACGAGATGTCGAAGCTGTGGACCGCGATCCAGTCGCATTACCGGCCATCTGCCGCGTACCAGGTCTCGGTGGTGTTGATCGAGGGGACAAGGCCCGGCCGTTCGCCATTGCCGGTGCTGTATCGCGGTGGATTGCCGGATCCGGCGACCCAGCGAGACCCGGGCGTCCGTGTCAATCCCGACCTGCTGCCGCCATTGCCGACGCTGTTCGATGCTGCGCCGCCTCTGCAGCAGAGCGGCGTGCGGCTCGGCGAGACAGTCACGGTGACCGGGGTGCGGCTGGCCGGAAGCGGGCATCGAGGGCGGCTCCTGCACCGCTTGCTTACCGACCCGATCGAGATCCCCACGGCGCCCCCCAATGCCGCCGGCACCCAGCTCACCATCGTGCTGCCCAACGACGCCGCGGCACAGGCGAATTTTCCGGCTGGGCTGTGGCAGCTCACGATCCGCTTCACACCCTCGGGCGAGGCCACCGACCGCGACACCAACGCCGTGCCGCTGGTCCTGGCCCCGGCGCCGGTGATCGCCGCCGATCCGGTTCTCGGCCTTCCGGCGGCGAATGCTACGCGCGGCGGCGTGCCGCCGCGGGTGACGGTGACGCTGGCGTCGCGCCCGCAGGTGCGGCTCGAGCAACGCGCGAGCTTATTGCTCGACGATGTCGAGGCCAGCGCCGCGCCGCGCGCTGCGGCTGCGGATCCGCTGGTGTTCATCTTCCCCAATACGGTGGCGCCCGGCGTGCACTCGGTGCGCCTGCGCGTCGACGGCACGGACAGCGTGCTGCTCGACCGCAGCGGGCCCGTGCCCCGCTTCGACCCTACCCAGCGGATCACGGTGCCGGCATGACACCGTCCCCTGCCGGTCCAAACACGGGGTGCGCCCCCGAACCTCCATCAACCTGGACGGAGCGCAACCAGCGCTGGCTGGCGGCGGCGATATCGGGACTGCGCGAGCGCCTAGCAGCGCGGGCGGGCGCCACGGAAATTGCGGCGGGCGAAACACCCGACTGCCTGGCAGCCGGGGCAGAGCCCGGCTTCGCCCCCGCTTTGCTGCGCTGCGCCCAGCTCTTTCGCCTCTCGCCCTTCGAGCGCGAGCTGCTGCTGCTCGCAGCCGGCCTGGAGCTGGATCACGGATTGCGGACCACCGTCACGGCAGCCAACGGTGGTTCCCCCCACCTCAGCTTTGCCTTCGCGCTTGGGTATCTGACCCAGCCGCACTGGGACGCGCTGTCGCCGCAGGCGCCGCTGCGCTATTGGCGCCTCGTCGAGCCGGAGCCGACCGGAGCCTTGGTGCAGGCCGCCCTCAAGCTCGACGAGCGGATTTTGCATTTCATCACCGGCGTGCCGTCCGGCGACCAGCGGCTGCACGGCATCGCGCGGTTTGTCGACCCCTCGATCCCGCTAAATTCGATCGACGGGGAACTGGCGCAGCGCATTGCGCGCACTCTGGCGAATGACGCGCCATACGGACCGGTCATCGTGCTGCACGCCGAGCCGCCGGACCCGGCCGCGCAGCGCGATCTGGCGTTGGCTGCCGTCGCCCATGCCGGGCAACCCGCCTTGTGGATCTCTGCACAAGACTTGCCGGCCGATGCCGCGGAGCTGGCGACGATCGCCCGGGGCATCGACCGTGAAGCCGGATTGGCGGGCGCAATTCCGCTGCTCGCGGTCGAGACGGCGAATGCCGAACCTGCGGCGCTCGGCTTGGTCGGGCGGCTGCACAGCACCGTCCTGTGGCTGGGCGCACCAAGCACGGCTCTCGCTGCGCTGCCCCAGCCGCGGCGTGTGCTGCGCCTCGAGGTCCCGAAACCGGACGCGGCCAGCAGCCGGGCAGCATTGCTCGCACGCTGGCGCCGGTCGATGCCGCTCGCCGCTGCCGACGACGCGGCCGGTCTCGCGATCGAGCGGGCAGCAGCGCAGTTCCACCTCGGTCCGGCGGCGTTCGACGAAATCATGCTGCGGCTCGATGGCAGCGCGCCCGCCGAGCGCAGCGCCGCCGTCTGGTCCGCCGCTCGCGAGGCGTCCCGCGGCGGGCTCGACGGGCTCGCGCAGCGCATCCCGAGCCAGATCGGGTTCGACGATCTGGTGTTGCCGCCGGCGCAGCTTGCGAGCTTGCGCGAGATAGCGCGGCAATTGCGCCAGCGCGAGCGCGTCTACCGCGATTGGGGTTTCGGCGAAAAGCATTCGCGGGGCCAGGGGCTCACCGCTTTGTTCGCCGGCGAGTCGGGCACCGGCAAGACATTGGCCGCCGAGGCCATTGCCAATGAGGTCGAGCTCGATCTCTACCGCATCGATCTGGCGACGGTCGTCAGCAAATACATCGGCGAGACCGAGAAGAACCTCAAGCGCCTGTTCGACGCCGCCGAAAGCGGCGGCGCGGTGCTGCTGTTCGACGAGGCCGACGCGCTGTTCGGCAAGCGCAGCGAGGTCAAGGACAGCCACGACCGCTACGCGAATATCGAGGTCGCCTACCTGCTGCAACGGGTCGAAGCCTATCGCGGCCTGGCGATCCTGACGACCAACATGAGGAGCGCGCTCGACCGCGCCTTTCTGCGGCGCATCCGCTTTATCGTCAATTTCCCGTTTCCCGACATGGCGGCGCGTGAGCGGATCTGGCGCCTGCAATTCCCGCCGCGCGCGCCGCTCGGCGCGATCGACCTCACGGCGCTGGCGCGCCTCAACCTGGCGGGCGGCAATATCCGCAACATCGCGCTCAACGCTGCTTTCAAGGCTGCCGATGCCGGCAGCGCGATCGACCAGCCGGCGTTGCTGGCCGCGGCGCGCGCCGAATTCGCCAAGCTCGAACGGGGCTTTAACGATCCCGCGCTGATCGGGAGCACGGCGCCATGAGAGGACAGCCTGTGGATGCCCCCTCGATCCTCCGTCTGCGCATCCGCCGGTTGGTGATCGATGCCGGCGCGCTCGGCGAGCTGCCGCGCGAGCATCTCCTTCCCGACCTGCAGGCGGCGCTCGCCGAACGCCTCTCCGGCGCGACGCAGGTGAGCGCGCGAAAGTCGATGGGTCTCGGCGGCGCCATCGCCGATGCGGTGGTGGAACGCTTGGGATCGGCGCACCTCGGGATTAGAGATAATGGAGCCTCGCGATGAGCCTGACCTCCTCGCCCAAGCTGATCAAAGGCGGCCTCGTCGTGATGGCGCCCGGCGGCGGCGCGGTGCAGCGCACGATCGCCTTGCAATATAATCCGGACACCCTGTCGCGCAGCTACCAGGTGCAAGGGGTCGGCGGTGAAGGCGGCGGCGAGCGCGCCCAGCCGTTTCGCCTCAAGGGCCCGGCCATCGAGTCGATCAAGCTCGACGCCGAGATCGATGCGACCGACCAGCTCGAATTTCCCGACAACAACGCCAATGCGGTGGCGTTCGGCATCGGGCCGCAGCTCGCAGTGCTGGAATCTCTGGTCAATCCCAGCTCGGCCGAGCTGCTCGCCTTGGCGGCGCAGAGCGCCAGCGGCACATTGGAGATCCTGCCCCCCGAGGCGCCGCTGGTGTTGTTCATCTGGAGCAAGAGCCGCGTCGTGCCGGTGCGGGTGACCGAATTCTCCGTGACCGAGGAGGCGTTCGACCCGAACCTCAACCCGCTCCGCGCCAAGGTGAGCCTCGGCCTCCGGGTGATGAGCACCGACGACCTCGGCTTTACCCATAAGGGCGGAACGATCTTCATCAGCCATTTGCAGACCCGGGAGGCGCTGGCGGCAAAAGCCGGCATTGCCACTTTGGCGTCGCTCGGCATCACCAACCTTCCGTGAGCGGAGCGACCGCGATGACGAGCGATCCCGTGCAATTGCTGATCGACGCCGGCGCTATCCCGGCCAATCCGTTCGCCCCGAACAGCCGCTATTACACCGTCGGCCTCGCCCGCTATGTGCGCCGCCCCGGCGATCCAGGCGTAGTCTATGTCTTGCGCCGCTTTATTCCCCAGAAGCGCGACATCGCAATCGCGGCCGAGCACATCGTCCACGCCGGCGAGCGCCCCGATTTGCTCGCCGCGCAGGTCTTGGGCGATGCCGAGCTCTACTGGCGCATTGCCGACGCCAATGCGGTGACGGACCCGTTCGAGCTGACCGACACGCTCGGCGCCCGCATCGTCATCCCGCAACCCCCCGGCCTCTGAGCGCGAGGCGCAGCGGCCATGCTGAGCGGCGTGCAGCTCTCTCTACGGATCGGCCCGGTGCCGGTGCCGGCGCCCCGCGAGGTGGCGGAGGCGCTGGTCCATGCCAAAGTCGAGACTGGCTCGGGCGCGACCCAGAGCGGCTTCGAGCTGCGCTTCGAGCTGCCGGCCCGCTCGCCATTGCGCACCCTGTTCCTGCTGACCGGCGGGGGCAGCCTGCCTCTGATGCGGGTGGTGCTGGTCGTCACGATCAACGGCATGGCGCAGTCGATCATCGACGGCGTGACCACCAATGTCGCGACCCAGCCGGGCGAGGGCGGCGTCGCCACCCTCGTCATCAAGGGCAAGGACCTCTCGGCGCTGATGGACATCATCGAATTGCCCGGGATCCCGTTTCCTGCCATGCCGCCTTCGGCAAGGGTTCTTCTGGTGCTGGCAAAATACGCGGCACTCGGGGTCATCCCGCAGGTCATCCCCAGCATTCTCGACATCCCCCCGCTGCCAGTACAGCAGATCCCGCAGCAGCGGGGCAGCGACTACGCCTATGTGAAGCGCCTGGCCGGCGAGGCGGGGTATGTCTTCTACCTCGAGCCGGGACCGGCTCCCGGCACCTCAAGGGCCTATTGGGGTCCCGAGATCCGGGTCGGCGAGCCGCAGCCGGCGCTGACCGCCAATATGGATTCCCAAACCAATGTCGAGCAGCTGTCGTTCAATTTCGACAAAGAGCGCAAAGAAATACCGATCGTGTTCTTCCAGGAGCCGATCAGCAAGGCGCCGATCGGCATCCCGATACCCGACGTGACGCCGCTCAACCCGCCGCTCGGGCTGGTGCCGCCGCTGCCGCCCAATATCCGCAAGCTCGACAGCACCGCGCATCTGTCCGCCCCGGAGGCGCTGATGAGAGGCCTCGCCTATGCCGGCCAGCACAGCGACTCGGTGTTCGGCACTGGCCGGCTCGACGTGACGCGCTACGGCCGCCTGCTGAAGTCGCGCCAGCTGGTCGGGGTGCGCGGCGCGGGCGTGCCCTATGACGGCCTCTATTACGTCAAGAGCGTAACCCACGAGATCGAGCGCGGCTCCTACAAGCAAGGGTTCTCGCTGGCCCGCAACGGCCTGGTCTCGACCTTTCCCTCGGTCCCGGTATGACGACCACACCGCTCTACGGGAAATATCGCGCCACCGTCGTCAACAATGTCGACCCGCTGCAGATCGGGCGCATTCAGGCGATGGTTCCCGATGTCGCCGGGTTCGTGCCATCGACCTGGGCGATGCCCTGCGTGCCGGTCGCCGGCATCAACACCGGCGTGTTCACGGTGCCGATGATCGGCTCGGGGGTATGGGTCGAGTTCGAACGCGGCGACCCGGACTATCCGGTATGGGTCGGCGGCTATTGGGGCACCGCCGCCGAAGTGCCGGTGCTTGCCCATGCCGTGCCGCCGGGGGTCACCGGCATCACCTTGCAGACGCCGCTCAAAAACGGGCTCGTGATCAGCGACGTGCCGGGCCCCACCGGCGGCATCCTGATCCAGACCACGACCGGCGCAATGATCTCGGTCAGCGATGTCGGGATCATCATTTCCAATGGCAAAGGGGCCGTGATCAACATGACCGGGCCAACGGTCGACGTCAATCTCGGCGCCTTGACGGTGATCTGACGATGCCGACCTCCAATGCCATCCCTCAGCGTCTAAATCTCCCCCTCTCCGCCCGCAAGCGGGCGGAGAGGGGCTAATGGCCGGCCAGGGCTGACCCAATGCCTGCACCCATTCTTCATCTTGGCGCGACAGTGCTGTGCACGCATGCGGGGCAGGCGACGCCATTGGCGCCGTTTCCGCGCGTGACCCTGTCCGGGCAGCCCGCAGTCACCTTGACCAGCCCCTACGCGGTCGCCGGATGTGCGCTGACCGGCACCCCGAACCCGCCCTGCGTCACCGGGCAATGGATTGCCGGGGCGGTCCGCGTCGTCGCCGGCGGCGCCCCGGTCGCGACGATGGCCGGGCAATCGGTCTGCATCCCGACCGGCACGCCGATGCTGCCGGTCGTTGCCCAGACCCGCGTGCTCGCGACCTGAGGCGGAGGGCCGGCGGTTGAGCGGATTTGTCGATTTTCCCTACCGTTTCGACGGGCATGGCCGCACGGCGACGACCGACCGCGACGACCATATCCGCGACCTGATCGAGCAGGTGCTGTTCACTGCGCCGGGCGAGCGGGTCATGCGACCCGATTTCGGCAGCGGCCTCCTGGCGCTGGTGTTCGAGCCCAACAGCACGACCTTGGCTGCAACCACGCAAGCATTGGTACAGGGCGCATTGCAGCAGCACCTCGCGCATCTGATTGCGGTGCAGGCCGTCGAGGTCAGCAACGACGACGCGGCGTTGCGGGTCGATGTTCGCTACACCGTCCTCCTCGATCGCACGACCCATACCGCAAGCTTTACGGCGCCAGGGAGCGGCGCATGAAATTCCACTGCTGCGACCCGCGCCGGCTCGAGGTGCTGAAGCGCAGCGGCTCGGCAAATGCGATCGAGTTCCTCGAAGTGCTCGACCTCGCCTCGCCGCCCGGCGCGCCGCGCCAGCAGACCCTGTTCGTGCGCCTGCTGCGCACCGGCTTTGCGCTCACTCCGGACAATCTGCGCATCACCGGCGGCGAGCGCATCCCGTCCGTCGGCATCGTGTGGTGCGCCGCAGCCGACGCGCTGCCGCCCGAGGCCGAGCCGGGCCTCGTCGATACCGTCGATGACCTGCCGCACACCCTTGTCGTGCGCACCGACAGCAGCGGCGATTTCTCGGCCTATACGCTGGCGATCGTTTCCGCCTCGGGCAGCGATGACCCGCCTGCCGGGTTTGACCCGAAGCTGTCGGCGATCGATTTTTCGTTCAAGGTCGAATGCCCGACGGATTTCGACTGCGCGCAGCAAGCGGTTTGCCCGCCGGTGATCGGCGCACGCCCCGAGATCGATTACCTGGCCAAGGACTATCAGGGTTTTCGGCGCCTGATGCTCGACCGCCTGAGCCTATTGGTGCCGGGCTGGACCGAGCGCTCGGCGGCCGATCTCGGCATCGCATTGGTCGAGCTGTTGGCCTACGCGGCCGACAATCTCTCATACCGCCAGGACGCGATCGCCAACGAGGCCTATCTCGCCACCGCACGCCAGCGGGTCTCGGTGCGCCGCCACGCCCGCCTCGTAGACTATTTCATGCATGAAGGCTGCAATGCGCGTGTCTTTGTGCATTTCGACATCGTCGGCCATAGCGTCGCGCTCCCGGCCGGCACGCAGCTGCTGACCCGCACGCCTGACCTGGGAACGGTCGTCGCGCCGGGCAGCCGCGAGCTGCGCGATGCGCTGGCCGATGGCGCGCAGGTGTTCGAGACGGCGCACCGCGCCGTGCTCGATGAGCAGCTGAACCGGATCTCGTTCTACACCTGGGGCGACGACGGCTGCTGCCTGCCGCGCGGCACGACCGCTGCGACCCTGCGCGGCCATCTCGCTGCGCTGGAGCCGGGTCACATCCTCGTTTTCGAAGAAGTGGTCAGCCCGACCACCTTTGTCGCCGAGGACGCCGACCGCGGCCACCGCTGGGCGGTTCGGCTCACTTCGGTAACATTGGCCGTCGATCCGTCGGGTCAGCTGTTCGATGAACCGCCCGTCGACGGCCCGGTGGATGTCACCGAAATTGCATGGGATCCGGCGGATGCCCTGCCGTTCCCGTTATGCCTGTCGGTCGGCGCACGGCCGGGCCTCGAAGTCAGCGTCGCGCTCGGCAACATTGTGCTTGCGGACCACGGGCTGAGCCTCGCCGGCGAAGATTTGGGCGCGGTGCCGGAACCGAGCCTTCAGCTCGCGGCCACGGCGCCGAGCGGGTCTTGCGAAAAACCGCCGCCGGCAATGGTGCCGCCTCGCTACCGGCCGGCGCTGAAGGAGGCGCCCCTCACCTTCGGCTTCGATCTGGCTGCGCTGCTCGCGGTGCCGATCGGCCCCGATACGGCCTGGTGGCCGGCCAGCTCGTTGCTCGCGATCGACCCGCGCGAAGCGACCCCGCGCATTCTGTCACTGGCCGGCACTTTGGGCTCGGTGATCGAGGCGTGGACGGCACGCCGCGACCTGTTGGCGAGCGCCGACGATGCGACCGACTTCACGGTCGAAATCGCGGATGACAGCCGGGCGCGGCTGCGCTTCGGCGACGATTCGCGGGGCAAGCGGCCCGACCCCGGGACCAGTTTTGTCGCCGGCTACCGCATCGGCAACGGCGCCTTCGGCAATGTCGGCGCCGAGGCGATCGCGCATATCGTCAGCGCCACCTCCGGGACCTTCAACCTGGTGCGCAACCCGATGGCGGCGGCGGGCGGCGTCGAGCCGGAGGACATCGAGGCGGTGCGGCGCGACGCGCCGCAGGCGTTTCGCACCCAAGAGCGGGCGGTGACGCCGGCCGATTATGCGGCCGCCGCGGAACGCCGGCCCGATGTGCAGCGAGCCGCCGCCACCTTCCGCTGGACGGGAAGCTGGTACACCGTTTTCGTCACACCCGACCGCTTTGGCGGCGGCAATATCGATGCCGGGTTTGCGGCGAGGCTGCGCCGTCACCTCGAGCGCTTCCGCATGGCGGGGTACGACCTCGAGGTCAATTCGCCGCGCTATGTGCCGCTGGACGTCACGCTCCACGTCTGCGTGCTGCCCGACTATTTCCGGGCAGACGTGCTGCAAGCGGTGGGGCGTGTGCTGTCGAGCGATGTGCTGCCGGACGGCCGGCTCGGCTTTTTCCACCCCGACAATTTCTCGTTTGGCGACCCGGTTTATCTGAGCCGCATCGTCGCGGCGGCGCAGGCGGTCGAGGGTGTCGAGGCGGTGCGGCCCGAGCGCTTGCAGCGCCTGGTCGGCCCGCTCCCGACCTCGCTTGCCGACGGGGTCATCCCGATCGGCAGTCTGGAGATCGCGCAGCTCGCCAACAATCCCAATTTCCGCGAGCGCGGGCGATTGACCCTGCGTGCAGGAGGCGGGAAGTGAGCGCCCCCACCCCCGACCTCAAACCGCACGTTCGGCCGCTGCCGCCGGGCAGCGAGGCGTGCGGCTGCTGCGACGGCATCGTCGCCGAGACGCCTCAGGGCTTGAACAACCGCGGCGGGTTGTCGGCGATCGCTTACCGCATCGGCGATTACGCGCAGTTCCGTGCCAGCCTGCACGCCTCGCTCTCGTCGTCGAAATTTGCCCGGCTGGCGGAGCTGCGCACCCGCGATGACGACGATTTCACGATCGGCCTGATCGACGCCTTCGCCTGTGCCGCCGATGTGCTGACCTTCTACCAGGAGCGCATCGCCAACGAATCCTATCTGCGCACCGCCGCCGAGCGCGTGTCATTGCAGGAGATGGGCAAGCTGATCGGCTACCGGCTGCGCCCCGGCGTGGCCGCCGAGACCTGGCTCGCCTTTGCTCTCGAGACCCCACCGGCGCCGCCGGCCAATCTGGCGCCCGAGCCGGGCAATTTCGTCACCGGGGTGCCGCTCAGCCTGACGCTCGACAAGAGCCTCAAGGTCCAGAGCGTTCCCGGCCCCGGCGAGGTTCCGCAAACCTTCGAGACCGTCGAAGCGCTGGCCGATGCGCGCCCCGCCTGGAACGCGATGCGGCCCTGGCTCACCGACCCGCTGCGCCCCGGGCGCAACGACACCTTCACCTTCCTGGCCGGGCTGCAGAACAATCTGAAGCCGGGCGACGCGCTGGTGTTCCTCGGCGACGAGTTCCTGGCCAACACCAACAACAACAATTGGGACTTCCGCATACTGAACCATGTCGAGCTGCAGCCCGACGCAAACCGGACCCTGGTCAGCTGGTCACGCGGCCTCGGCTCGATCCATCCGTTTTCCGGGCCGCCGCAGAACCCGCAGGTCCATGCGATGCGCAAGCGGGCGGCGGTGTTCGGGCACAACGCGCCGATGTGGGGCAGCATGCCGGCGAACTTCCGCCGGAATTACCCCGGCGGTCTGGTCGGCGGCCATTTGACCGCAGACTGGCCGAACTTTGTCGCCTCGCCGTTGGGCGCCACATCTGGCGGCGGGTATGTCGACCTCGATGTCGTCTATCCCGAAATCCACAATGGCGGCTACGTCGTCCTGGCAAAGGGCGGGTTCAATTACCCGAGCGAGCCCGCGCCGCCCAATACCTATGTCGAGCTCTACAGGGTGGCCAATGTCGCAGAAGCCTCGCGCGGCGAATTCGCCCTTTCCGGCAAGGTCTCGCGGCTGCAGCTGCAAGGCGCGAACTACGCGACGTTCAGCGGCGCAGTGCGCGAAACGAGTGTGTTCGCAGCCAATGAGCAGCTGGCCTTTGCCGAATATCCGGTCGCTGCGCCTGTCAGCCTCGACCGGCTGCCAATCGCGGTTTCGGCCGACGGGCTGTTGCCCGGCCGGCGGCTGATCGTGCGGGGCACGCGCGTCGGCGATGGGAAGACCGTCGTGGTCCAGGCTATTTTGGTCAAGGCGCACCCGATCGGCGATGCGCGCTGCGAGCTGGAAATATCACCGCCCCTCGCCGACCCGCTAGTGCGCAGCAGCGTCGTGGTGCACGCCAATGTCGCGCTCGCCTCGCATGGCGAGTCGGTGTCGCAGATCCTGGGCGCCGGCGACGGCAGCGTCCCCTTCCAGCGCTTCGAGCTGAAGCAGCTGCCGCTGACCTATCGTGCCGCCGCGAATGAAATCGGCGCGGCGGCGGAATTGACCGTGCGGGTGGGCGATATCGCCTGGGAAGAGCGGCCGACGCTTTACGGCGCCTCGCCCCAGGAGCGCGCCTACACACTAACCACGGACGAGCAGGGCCGCGAATTCGTCGTGTTTGGCGACGGCGTGAGCGGAGCGCGGCTGCCGACCGCGGCAAACAACGTCCGAGCCGCCTATCGCAAGGGCCTGGGGATCGACGGCAACGTCGCATCCGACAAGCTCACCCAGCTGATGACCCGGCCATTGGGCTTGAAGAGCGTCAGCAACCCGCTGCCCGCCGAGGGCGGCACCGACCCCGAGGGCGCGGAGGCGGCACGGCAGAGCATCCCGCTGACCACACGGACGCTCGGCCGAGCGGTGTCGCTGCTCGACTACGAGGATTTCGCGCGCGCCTTCAGCGGCATTGCGAAGGCGCAGGCTCGAGTTCTGCAGCTGGCCTCCGGGCCGGCCATAGCGATCACCGTAGCCGGCCCCGGCGGCGCGCAGCTGACCCCGGCGAGCCCGGTGTGGACCAATCTGCTGGCCGCGCTGCGGACGAGCGGCGACCCCCATGTCGCGGTGCTGCTGCTGGCCTATCAGCCGAGCCCGTTCCATATAGGGCTCAAGGTCAAGCGCGACCCTGCTTATGACATTAAGACCGTCCTCGCCGCCGTCGAGACGGCATTGCGCGAGCATTTTTCATTCGATGCCCGTGAACTTGGCCAGCCCGTGCAGCAATCCGATGTGATTGCCGCTGCCCAGGCGGTTCCCGGAGTCGTGGCCGTGGATCTGACCCGGCTGTATGGCGGCACGCGGCCGGCGGCACAGACGCTGGTCTCGAAGCAGCAGCGTCTGCTCGCCTCGCGCATGCAGGTCGAAGGGGGTGCCGCTCAGCCCTCCGAGCTGCTGACGCTCGATCCTGCTCCGCTCGATCAGCTGGAGGAAATGGCGTGACCAGCCTGACCGCCGAGCGCCTCTATGCCTTGCTGCCGGCAGTCTACCGGCTGCGCGACGCCGAGCAGGGCGAGCCCTTGCGGGCGCTGATCGGCGCATTGGCGCAGGAATTCGCGGCGCTGGAGGAGAACCTCGCCCAACTCTATGACGACCAGTTCATCGAGACCTGCGCCGATTGGGTGGCGCCCTATATCGGCGATCTGATCGGCTACCGGCCGCTGCACGGCGTGGCGCCAAAGATCTCGTCGCCGCGCGCCGAGGTCGCCAACACGATCGGCTATCGCCGCCGCAAAGGCACCGCGCTGATGCTCGAGCAGCTGGCGAGCGATGTCACCAGCTGGCCGGCGCACGCCGTCGAGTTCTTCGAGCAGCTCGCCACTACCCAGTACATGAAGCATATCCGGCTGCACGCCACGGCGACCGCCGATCTGCGTGACGAGCGGGCGCTGTTCCTGCAGGGCGGCGCCTTCAATTCACTGGCGCACACGGCCGAGATGCGGCGCCCCGAAAGCGGCGCCGGGCGCTACAACATCCCGAATATCGGCATCTTTTTGTGGCGGCTCGTCTCGTTGCGGCTGACCGCAGTGCCGCTGACGCCGGATCCCGGGGACGCGAGCGGCCGCAAATTCCGGGTGAACCCGCTGGGCGCCGATCTGCAGCTGTTCCGCCATGCGCAGACCGAGGACGACATCAGCCATCTGGCGGAACCGATCAATGTCCCGGAACCGCTGTCTGTCCGGTTGATGGCGATTGCGGTGCGGGCAGCCCAGGCCAGCACCGTGCCGGCGCCCGACGCCAGGCTCGACGACGATTACGGCGATGGCGAGAGCCTCGTGCTGCTGCGCCCCGGCAATCCTCCTGCCCCGGTCTCGGTCAGCGATGTGCGGGTCTGCGACCTGCGCGACATCGTCAATTCCGGCGGCACGGTGATCGGCTGGAACCATGAAGACTCGGTTCCGGCCGGGACGATCGGCATCGATCCGGAGCGCGGCCGCGTGCTGCTCGGCGACGCCGCAGACGGGCCGCTGCTCGCGACCTTTCACTACGGGTCGGTGCGCGAGCTCGGCGGCGGCGAGTACGAGCGTCTTCCCGAAGGTGACGACCTCATGCCGCAGCTCGTGGTCAGCGGCGGCAATCCGCTGCAGCCCGAGCTGGACGGCATTGCCGGCGGGGGCCGTTTGCTGATCGGCGACAGCCTCGCCTACGCGCAGACCCCGGTCTTCAAGATCGACGATGTCCTCGCGGCGGGCGCGCCGGGCCACACTGTCGTCGTTGCCGCCCGCAACCCGGCGAGGCCGCTGATCGCCGCATCAGGCGAGGTGGCGCTGTCGATCGGGGCGCGCGGCAGGCTGATAATCGACGGGCTCGTATTCAGCGGCGGCGCGCTCAGGCTAGCTGCCGCGGCCGACGACGAGCCGCGCGAGCTCGTATTGCGCGATTGCACATTGGTGCCTGGTCTCACTCTGAACCCGGACGGCAGCGCGACATCGCCCGGCGCGCCCAGCCTGGTTGTCGAAGACCCGTTCGCCAAGATCACGCTCGAGCGCTGCATCACCGGGCCGCTGCAGATCATCGCCGATGCGGAGGTCACGCTGAGCGACTGCATCGTCGATGCCGGCGCACCAGAAAACGCGGCCTATGCCGGCGACCCTGCCGGCGGTCCCGGCGGGACACTGACGGTCACCGAAAGCACGCTTATCGGCAAATTGCGCACGCAGCTATTGCAGCTCGGCTCCAACAGCATCTTTGTCGCACGGCTCGGCGCAGCACCCGCCGAGACCTGGCGCGCGCCCCTGATCGTCGAGCGGCGCCAGGAGGGCTGCGTGCGCTTTTCCTATGTGCCGCTCGGCTCGGAGACGCCGCGCCGCTACCGCTGTGTGCCCGACAAGGATCACCCGAGCGCGCTGCCGCACTTCACCTCGCTGCGTTACGGCGACCCGGGATATGGCCAGCTGCGCCCTGCCACCGACAAGGCGATCCGTCAGGGGGCCAGCGACGAAGGCGAGATGGGCGTGTTGCACGCGCTCTTTCAGCCGCAGCGCGAGACCAACCTGCGCGTCCGGCTCGACGAGTATCTGCGGTTCGGACTGCACGCCGGCGTGTTCTACGCCAGCTGAAAGATTTTGGTGGGAGAAGAACCATGGGTGCCGACCTCTCGAGAGTGCGCCTCAACCCGCTGCTCGATTACGCCGGCGTCGAGCTCAAGCAGGGCGGCGTGCTGCTCGACGGCGACGCCAACGAGCTGGTGGCGATCGTCGACCGCCGTCTGCGTGCTCTCGCCAGCGACACCCTGGGCCGCGCGACGGTTTCATCGACGACGCCGAACGCGTTCAAGATCAACGCCGTCGCCGGCTCGCTGCAAATCGGCAAGGGGCGGCTCTATGTCGACGGCCTGCTGGCGGAAAATCACGGCGCATTGTCGACCGACCCGGCCAAGCGCCTCTTCGACCCGCTGCTGGCGGAAAGCCAGTTCGCCGATCCGATCGACTACGCGGCGCAGCCCTATCTGCCCAACCCCCCTGCCCTGCCGACGGGCGGGCAGCATCTGGTTTATCTCGACGTTTGGGACCGCGAGGTTACGCATCTGGAAGAACCAGCGCTGGTCGAGACGGCAGTCGGTGTTGAGACCAGCTCGCGCATTCAGACCGTCTGGCAAGTGCGGGTGCTCAGCGATGATGCCGGAGCCGGCGTCACCTGCGCGACACCGGACGGCGACATCCCCGGGTGGAGCGCGATCATTGCGCCTTCCACCGGCGTGCTGACGACCGGCACCTTCGAAGTCGCCGCGGTCGACGACCCTTGCGAATTGCCGCCGACCGGCGGGTATCGCGGGCTGGAAAACCAGCTGTACCGGATCGAGATCCAGGATCCCGGACAGCCCGGCGCCGGCGCCACCTTCAAATGGTCGCGCGAGAATGCCAGCGTCGGCAGCCGCGTTGCCAGCGTCATCTCGGGGACCGAGCTCGAGCTCGACACACTGGGCCGCGACGATATCCTGCGGTTCAACACGGGCGACTGGGTCGAGATCACCGACAATGTGCGGGAATTTTCCCAGGCCAGCGGCGAAATTCGCCGCATCACCGTGAACGAGGCGACCCGGCGCATCACTTTCACCCCGGCGCTGCCCGCAGCCATGCTCCCAGCGAGCTTCCCGGATAATGTGCAGCCGCGCGCTCGGCATATGCGGGCGCGGCGCTGGGACCAGAAGGGGCTGGTCTTCCGCACCGACCCGAGCGGCACGCCGGTGCAGGTGCAGGACCTCGATGCAGCCGGCTCCGGCGGCGTGATCACGGTCCCCGCCGCGGCGACGACATTGCTCTTGGAAAACGGCGTCACGGTCAGCTTTGCCGCGACCGGCCCAACCGGGTTCCGCGCCGGCGATTACTGGGTGTTTGCCGCCCGCACCGCCGACGCCTCGGTCGAGGTTCTCGACCGCGCACCGCCCCGCGGCATCCATCACCACTACACCCGTCTCGGCATATGGGATGTGGCGGCGGGGACGGTGGCGGATTGCCGCAATCCGTGGCCGCCATTGACGCAGGGCCAGGACTGCAGCTGCACCGCCTGCGTCACCGTGCAATCGCATGCGAGCGGCCAGTTCACGATCCAGGACGCCGTCGACAAGGTGCGGGAAACCGGCGGGACGGTGTGCCTCGGGCCGGGCCAATATCCGCTGCGCGAGCCGGTGCGCCTGATCAACGCGGTTTCGGTGCGCATCCGCGGTCAGGGCGCGACCACCGTCATCGTGAGCCCCGGCGGCGCCTTCTTGTTGCAGAACTCGTTCGCCGTGGCCCTCGAGAATCTGTCGATCCTGTCCCTTGGGCAGCAATCGGCGATTACCGTGCGCACGGTGCTGGGCCTCGCGCTGCGTCAGCTGGTCATAGCGATGGTGGGCGGCAGCGATGCACGCGGCTCGGCGATCTCGCTGCAGGGCGTCATTGCCGGGGCAGCGATCAGCGAAAATGTCGTGCTGGCGCCCGTCGCAGTGATGGCCAACGATCCCACCGCAGTCCCTCCGCCCGGTGAGGAGACACCGGTTGCGTTTCTGCTCACCGCGGCCCTCGCCATCGAGGACAATCTGCTGTGGTGCCAGCGCCAGGCGGTGACGCTCACGGGCACGGTATTGCATTTGCTCGGCACGCGCATCATCGGCAACGAGGTTCTCGCCTGCAACGATGTGGCCATCAGCACGCTCGGGCTAGGAGCGCCGGGCTCGTCGATGATGATCAGCCAGAACAGCTTCGCGATCGCCGGCTCGGGGGTCCGCTGCGGGGTCGACGGCGCCTGGATCGAAGGAAACAAGCTGGCGAGCTCGGCTTCCGCCGCGGCGGCGCGAGCCGGCACCGCGGTCGGCATCGCATTGGCCACCGGGCTCGATCGGACCGGAGCCGACCAATGCCAGATATTGGCAAACCAGATCAGCGGCTTCGCCCTGGCCGGGATCGTCATCGGCTCGCCGACCCGCGAGCTGATCGTCAAGCTCAACATCATCGAGAATTGCGGCAATGGCATCATTTCCGGGGACGATGCCAATGCAGCCTCGGTTTCGATCGAGAACAACCACTTGCGCAATATCGGCCCGGCCGCCGGGGCGTCCCCGCCCACGATTGTCGGGATCGGGGTGGCCCGCGCGCAATCGGCGACGATTGCCGGCAACACCATCCGCACGCTCGGCGTCCAGGCGGTGCAGTCGGCGCTGCGTGCAGCCATTCTCACCTTCGGCGCGGTGCGGCCGCGGATTTCCGGGAACAGCGTGACCGAAATCGCCCCTCCCGGCGATTTCGTCGGGCTGGCGGCAGGTGTGATGCTGCTCGCCCCCTATGCTCAGTTCGAGGTCACCCATAATCACGTCGAACGAGACGCGGCGCCGTCGAACCAGCAGAGCAGCGGCAGCTGGCTCGCCCTGACGGCGATAGACACCGATCTGCAGAACCCGGTCTCCCGGCTCGGCAACCTCACGACAGTCCGCGTCGACAATGCGCAGGTATTGGTGCTCGGCGCGGGCCGCCCATACCTGTCGACCTTCGCCGCCGCCGCGGCGGGCGTCCCGCCAGAGCCGCCCCGCGGCTCCGTGCTCGGCAATATCCTCAACGCCCGCGGCAACACGCCGGCGGTCAATGTTGCGGCGTCCGGCGAGTGCCTGTTCAACGACAATCAGGTCGAAGCGCGGCTCAACGGCAGCCGCGCCGTCATATTGGCGACCAGCCTCGCCATCGTTAACGCCAATCGGGTCCGCGGCGGCGAGATTTCGATCGATGTGACCGGCGCGAGGCAAGCGGCGGTGCTGGGCAATATTACGAGCGGCATCATCAACATCCCCGGGGGCTTGAAGCCGCCCTGGGATGCTCTCAATCTGCGCGGCTAGCCGCGAGCACGGAGAAACGGGATGCGGATGCTGACGATCAAGAACGACACCGATCTGCAGGGGTTGAGCAGCCTGCTGGTGGACGCGAGGCTGAGCAGCGCCCGCAGCGACGCCGCGCTCGACGCCTTGCAGGCCGCCAACCCGCATGCGGACCTCAAGAACCTGCGCGCCGGCACGGTGTTGTTCGTGCCCGAGCAACCGGGCTTGAAGGCGTCTGCCACCGCTTCGGCGCCGGGCGGGGCATTCGCCGATTTCCAGCAGATGGCGCGCAGCGCCCTCGGCCAGGCCGCCGAGAACATCAAGACAGCCAGTGCGGCGCGCGCCGACGATCTGGCTGCGGTCATCGCGGCGACCAAGTCCACCGCCCTGAGGCGCCTCCTCGATTCCGACCGCGATCTGGCCAAGCAGGTGGCGGACGAGACGAAGGCCCTCGAGCAGGATCAGGAGCAGGCCAAGCAAGCCGAGCAGACCCTTGCCCAAGCGAGCAGGGCAGCCCTCGCCATACTTGCGGAATTAGGCAAGCGGCTGAGTTGACCGCGTCCAAGCCGAGCAGCGCCGGTTTTATCGATATTCGTCGCCGCAATCGCCGATCAGCGTCATCAGATCGCGCGATTGGGCGAGAACCCGGTCGATCGCCGCTACGTCGCCGGGATCGAGGGCAATGCTGAAAACGCGAGCATTGTCCGCGATGTGCTGGGCGACGCCGAGCCGCGCGCCGATAATGACGCCGGCGACCGCCGGCCGGTCCAGGACGTAGCGGACGCCGATATTGGCGATGCCGACCCGATGCTTGTCGGCGATGCCCTTCAGCGCCGTCAATAATTCCTGGAACAGTGCCCACCCGCCCCAGGCATCGAGCATGTTCTTGTATTTGCGCAGCGAGGCGGTATCGAGCTCGGAAGCCCGCGGCTCCGGCCGCCCCAGAAATTTCTCCGAGAGCAGCCCGCCGAGCAGGGTGCCGTAGGCGAGAAGGGTTATCCCGCGGTCGCGGCAGAACGGGGCCATTCGGATGTCGGGCCGCCGGTCGACCAGCGAATACTGGATTTGGTTCGAGACGACCCGAACCCCGTGATCGGCGATGACGCGGAGGCGCTCCGTGTCGAAATTGGTCAGCGCCAGATGACGGATTTTGCCTTCGTGCTGCAGGTCGGCCAGGTGACGGAGCGCGTCGAGATAGCGCGTGTCGTCATAATCCCACCAGTGGAACTGCAGCAGATCGAGATGGTCCACACCCATTCGCGACAACGAGACGCCGACCGCCTTTTCGACGACCGGCCGGGTCATCGCGCCCGGATGCGGCACCCATTTGGTGAACGCCTGGATCTCGGACAGCCGGCCGGCTCCGTGGCGGGCAACGAACCGGCGCCGGAACTCGCCGATGAAATCTTCGGCTGGGCCGTAATGATCGGCCAGATCCCAGGTCGTGAGCCCGGCGTCGTGGTAAGCGAACATTCCTTCTATGGCCGCCGCAGGCTCGATACGGCCGTGGGCGCCGGAGACCTGCCACATCCCGTTGAGAATGCGGCAAATCTCGAGATCTTCGGTGAGCCGAAAGCGGCTCGATGGGGGTAATGTCATTTCGTTTTCCCGGCGGGCGAGACGATCATGTCAGCAAAAGACGGCGAGCTGCCAGATACGACCGGCGATACCGGCCGACGCCGAGAGCTCTGTTCGAACTGGTCGAGCAATTCGCGACATCGTTCAAACCGCGGCGCGATGGCTTCGACATTTGCCTGCGCGACCTCGCAAGGGACCCGTCGGCGTGGCTCTCCGTTGCCGAGCATGGCGGCCAAATCGTCGGCTATTGTCTCGGCTTCGACCATTTTGCGTTCTTCGCCAATGGCCGGGTCGCCTGGGTCGAGGAGATCATGGTGCGGGGTGCCTGGCGGCGGCAGCGGATCGGGGCATGCCTGATGGCGGCGTTCGAGGAGTGGGCCCGGTCGCGCGGCGCCGCGCTCGTCGCCCTCGCCACCAGGCGGGCCTCGGCGTTTTACACAAGCCTCGGCTACGAAGAATCCGCCACCTACTTCCGCAAGCTGCTGTGAGCCGCGCTTGGGATCGGCTGGATCGGCGCCGTGCGTCCTTCGAGGCCTCGCTGCGCGAGGCACCTCAGGATGAGGAATTTCACAAATGCCCTCAACGGCATCCTCATGCTGAGGAGCGCCCGACGGGCGCGTCTCGAAGCACGCAGGGTACCGATGCAGGCCTCGCCTCGGCGTTCTGAAATCGGCAGAGCCTTACACCGGCATCGTGCGCTTCTGGTGTGCGCGGCCGATCCGCGCCGTTTCCTCGCGGTGGCCGGCGATGACCCGCACCCCCTCGTCGAGCTTGGCGGCGATGTTCTCGGGGGAGCAGGTTTCGAGAAACGGCACCCGGTTTTTTCGGCAGGCGGCAAAGACGCGCCCGCGCGCCTCCTTCATCTCGGGCGGGTACGGGTCGCGCGGCACGGCGGGGTAGCCGAGCGCCAGCCCCAGATCGCCGGGGCCGAGCTCGGCAAAGCCAATACCGGGAACCGCCAGGATCTCTTCGCAATGCGCGATCCCCTCGGGGCTTTCCAGCTTGACGCCGAGCAACAGCTCGCCTTGCGGGTTGAGCGGCCAGGGATCGCAGCGCTGCAGATATTCTTCTGCCGAGATCCCCCATACCGGGGCGGCGGTCGGTTCCGAGCCGCGCCCGCGAGTCCCGACGCCGAGCCGTCCGCCACCCGCCAACCCGCTCGCCCCGCGCATCCGCTCGAGCGCCGATGGCAGCGCCGGATCGACCCCATGGGAGTGGTGCGGATAACGGCATGACTCGACAAAGGCCCGCGCCGCCTCGGCCAACTCGGCCTGGCACAGCAGCACGCCGTGCACGCCGCGCCCGAGGATCTGGCGGAACTGCCAGGCATTGAACCGGACATTCGCCGCGTCGGTGCCGTTGACCGGCGCCTCGACGATGACAGTCGCGGTGCGGTGGCCGGAGCGCGTCGGCCCGCCCTCGACGAGGCCGCGCATGTACTCGGCCAAGCCTGTCATGTCGAAGGCTCCGTGCTCCATCCCGACATTGATGTAGTCGGCCCAGGTCAGCGCGTCTTCGCGTCCTTGCCCATAGGTCAGCACGTGGCCGCTGTGGCCGCCGGTGTAATAGATCGCCTGATCCTGCTGCAGCAGCTCGATCGCCCGATTGATGCGGCTGGACATGATTTCCTCTTGGTCGGAGTGCGGCTCGAAAGTAGCGGTTGGGCCGGTTGACCGGCGGTCCGGCGCGATTATAGTCCCTTGCGCGGACCGGCGTGGCGGAATGGCAGACGCGGTAGACTTAAAATCTCTTGTCCGAGAGGACGTGGGAGTTCAAGTCTCCCGCACGTACCAAATAAATCAATTAGTTGCGATACAGCCTGCGTCAGACGGCTGCTCCGCAGAACCTGCTCGGAGGTGCAGCCCGTTTCGGTTGTGTCCTGGGGCAACAGAGCCCGGCCTCTTGTGGTATTCTGCGGCTGACCGGAGCTGTGGCGTCAACGGCTTGATTCCCCGCTCCTTGGCGTCGCTGGCTGAGAGCTGTCGGAGCGGTCGAACGGGGCGGCTCGAAAGTCGCAGCCCGCGGGTGCCGCTCTGCAACAGATCCCCGTTCTTCCAAGGGTATAGCGGCAGATATGATCTTTCGACACACTTCGCTTCGGGGCATTTGGGTCGAAGCTCCGGTCCCATTTGGCGGGACGGCGTATAGCCGCTAGACGCCCTGCGCGCCGAGATCTTAGGAGAAAACGCGCCCGCTCTGGCGGGGGCGTCCTCTTAGGGCAAATCGTCGGGGTCCATGGCTCCCAAAGGCGGGCTTTGGCGAATAGAGGGGCGCAAGAATTGGTCATCTACTCGCCCCCGAAGTATCGCCGAAGCCGCTCCGTAGCCCGGATAACGTCGCGCACCGGCCAGTTAAGCATGTCCGCGACAGCAGAGGGAAAGGATTGCATGTATGCCAGCAGATCTTCTGCCGTGCGTACACCGTCCTTCAGGACCGCGCGCGCGAAATCCTCGGGCAGAAAGAGCTTATCTCCGGCGATATGGGCGTGCAGGTCGCCGGGGGCGGGTTGCTCATGAGCCGGTTGGATCGCCAACGCGTTCATTTCCATACACCGTGTACGATTTAGAGGGTTAGCAGTTCCCAGCAGAAGCCTTCGACATAGCTGGCCGAGATTTCCCCGTAACCCGGCTCGGGCGAGTTATACGGGGGCGAAGGGACCTGGGCTCCCCATTGGGGTCCCCAACTATTCCGGATCACGAAATGACCTCCGTTCGGTTCGGAGGGATCCGGTAGAAAGCCGGTAATGCAGACACAGTGCCCTCCGATGACACTTGCTTTCTGCGGCGGGTTGAAAACCCGACCATAAGCCCAACCGACAGGGGTGGTCCAGTTGTTTTCGTTCGGCGGAGCCACCGGGTCCCGGTATACAGGTAGGGAGATGGCTACAGGCCGCCCATTTTGCAAATGCTGGATAACCATGGCGGCCGCGCCCGAAGGACGCCGGATGTGCAATCCGGGCGGGAAGTTGAACGTGTGTGCGGCAGCGTCAGCCTGCGCGGTGCCACTCGGGTCGTTTGTGGTGTCACCAGATATCGGGCTTACTACGCGGGCGACATAGGCCCAGTACTGTGCGGTGCAAATGCCACGCGATTGGAGAGCGTCTCGCGCGAATTGGAGCCAGGTACCATCTGCGGTCGGCCGGGGATCGTTGGTGTAGGTCTTTATTGCCCAGTACAGGAATTGTTCCGAAAATTGAGCGAAAGCTCCTCCACTTGCGGCTGATTGAAAATGTTCCACGCAGGCTGTCGTACCAAAGGCCACGCACGTGCCTCGGTGACCTTGATCTCGAACAGCCCAAGGCTTTAGTCGAAGGTCGATCGACATTGATGGGGTGGCCGATATAATCGAGTACGTTGCGCTCGTCGTCGGTCAGGTTTTCCTCGCGGGCAAATCGGGTGAGAAATTCCGTTGGCATCGTTTCCCCTGTTTGGGATTACAGGGCGCATCCTTAACGGGGGTCAAACGATTTTACAATATCCTCCCGAATGACATCATCTGCCGAAAATATTTGGTCGACACAGTAGCTGGCTGTGTGACCGGCCCGCATTTGGGCTGCAGCTTTGATGTTGAACGTCTGCACTGTTGTAGCGGCTCAATCTAAGTAACATGTCAAATGATACACCGAAATGCTTGCTTTTTCAAGACATATAGCAAATAGGATCTAAAATCGATGCTCACGAATAGTTAACGACTGGCACATGGGATATTGTTTTGACGGTCGGCCTTCCGAATTGGGCATGCCCATGGCGACGCAGGCCGGGGCTGGATCGTCGCCGAAGGCCGTGCTCGGATGACCCTTGAACCGGGATCTCCATTCTGCCCAAGTAGCCCTAGGCTATCGGCCGACACGGATCGCAGCGCTCGAGATACTCCTCGGCCGGGATCCCTATATCGGCGCTGCGGTCGCTTCCGAGCCGCGGCCGCGCGTGCCGACCCCAAGCCGACCGGCTCGTGCCTCCCACTCGCGCCGCGCTTACGCCGACCGGGGACGGCAGGGCCGGGTCGATGCCGCCGGTCTGGTGCGGATAACGGCAGGATTCGACAAAAGCCCGCGCCGCCTCGGCCGACTCGGCCTGGCACAGCAGCACGCCGTGCACGCCGCGCCCGAGGATCTGGCGGAACTGCCAGGCATTGAACCGGACGTTCGCGGCGTCGGTGCCGTTGACCGGCGCCTCGACGATGACAGTCGCGGTGCGGTGGCCGGAGCGCGTCGGCCCGCCCTCGACGAGGCCGCGCATGTACTCGGCCAAGCCTGTCATGTCGAAGGCTCCGTGCTCCATCCCGACATTGATGTAGTCGGCCCAGGTCAGCGCGTCCTCGCGGCCTTGCGCATAGGTCAGCACGTGGCCGCTGTGACCGCCGGTGTAATAGATCGCCTGATCCTGCTGCAGCAGCTCGATCGCC
Source organism: uncultured Alphaproteobacteria bacterium (assembly GCA_963836845.1). GTDB lineage: Bacteria > Pseudomonadota > Alphaproteobacteria > ATCC43930 > CGMCC-115725 > AP-15. Next base: position 100,639 of record CAWILK010000037.1, read on the forward strand.
CGGTTGATGCGGCTGGACATGACCCCTCCTGTCGATGGCCGGTGGCTGCGGCGGCAGAGAGTATTCGACCGCGGCTCGGGGAAGTCCACTACGCCTCGACACGCCGCGCTGCGCGCCGATAGCTCAGCGCCTCGGCAATGTGCCGCCGGGCGACAACGGGCGAGCCGTCGAGATCGGCCAGGGTGCGGGCGACGCGCAGCACGCGGTGGTAGCCGCGCGCCGAGAGGCGCAGACGCTCGGCTGCCCGGGCCAGGAGCGCCCCTCCGGCGGGCTCCGGCGACGCGGCCTCGTCGAGCAATTCCCCATCCGCTTCGGCGTTGGTGCGGATGCGGCGCTCCGGCGGCAGCTTCCCATAGCGCGCCGCCTGCCGCGCGCGAGCAGTCGCGACGCGGCCGGCCACGGCGGCGCTGCGCTCGGCGGCGGGCGGCAACGCCAGATCCGCAGCTGCGACGGCCGGGACCTCGATGTGCAGATCGATGCGGTCCAGCAGCGGGCCCGACAATCGCGCCTGGTAGTCTTCCGCGCAGCGCGGCGCGCGCCCGCAGGCGAGCTCGGCGAAATGGCCGCAACGGCACGGGTTCATCGCCGCGATCAGCTGAAATCGCGCCGGATAGGTGACATGGCCTTGGGCGCGCGCCACCGTCACCCGGCCGGTCTCGAGCGGCTGTCGCAACGCTTCGAGCGCCGCGCGATTGAGTTCGGGCAGCTCGTCCAAAAACAGCACCCCTTGGTGCGCGAGGGAGATTTCCCCGGGGCGGGCGCGCGGCCCTCCTCCGACGAGAGCAGCCAGCGAGGCGGAATGATGCGGGTCGCGAAACGGCCGCTCGCGCGACAGCCCGCCATTGCGCAGCCCGCCCGCAACCGACTGGATCATCCCGAGCTCGAGGGCTTCGGCCGGTTCGAGCGGGGGCAAAATGCCCGGGAGCCGCGCTGCGAGCATCGACTTCCCCGATCCCGGCGGGCCGACCATCAAAAGGTTGTGGCCGCCGGCGGCGGCGATCTCGAGCGCGCGCTTGGCGCTCTCCTGGCCTTTCACATCCGCGAGGTCGAGCCCCGCCGAGCGCGGCGGCACGATGCGCGGTTGCGGCGGCGGCAAGAGCTGCGTGCCCTTGAAGTGGTTGACGATGGCCAGCAGGCTCGGCGCCGCGACGATCTCGACATCAGCGGCCCAGGCCGCCTCCCCGCCGCAGTCGGCCGGGCAGATGACGCCGCTGCCCCGGCCGGCCGCAGCCAACGCGGCCAGCAATACGCCGGCAACGCCGGTCAGCGAGCCGTCGAGCGCCAGCTCGCCGAGCGCGGTGTAGGAGCCGAGCTCGTCCGCCGGCAATGCCTCCATCGCCGCCAGCAAGGCCAAGGCGATCGGCAGGTCGAAATGGCTGCCCTCCTTGAGGACATCCGCCGGCGCGAGGTTGACCGTGATCCGCCGCGGCGGCAGCGCGAGGCCGAGCGCGGCGAGCGCCGCCCGCACCCGTTCGCGCAATTCGGCGACCGCCTTGTCGGGCAAGCCCACGACGGTGAAGGCCGGGAGCCCGGAGGCGATCGTCACCTGGGTCTCGACTTCGATGACCTCGACGCCCTGAAACGCGACCGTCCGAACCCGCGCGACCATTCCCACCCGCCCACAAGCAAAGGTTGAGGATAACGCGGTCTGGCCAACAACGCCAGCCTGGCCTTATCCCGCGCAGAGCCACCGCCACTAGGCCGGTTTCGAGCGGTGTAGAGCTTCGAGGGCAGTGCGATTTGAATTCGGGCATCTCATCGAAAACGCGGACCCCCTTTGGTGCGGTAGGAGCTGGGTGCGCTCGAGGTGGGTGACAACCCAGCCCGCATGCCCGGGGATACAGGAACCCAGGGCATTGGGGATTTCCGTGCGATTGCTTCTTGTGGAAAACAAATCATGAACTAATATCCTTGTCGCGTTGCGCCGGAGCCCGCTGATGCCCGAAATCCTTGCCAATTCCTTGCCACCGTTCTCCGGCCCGCTGCTTTCTGCAGCGGCTATTCAATCATTTCAATTACTTGCTCCTGATCCCTCTTTGCCCCCGTGCGCGATGCCCGCGCGGCGGTTCGTCAAAGAAGCGAGCATTCCCGTCCGCCTGCAGGGCTGTCCGGGGAATTGAATTCGGTTGCAGCATCGCCGCCAGCTTAACCGAAAGCGCAGAATTCGGCGGGATGGGTTTCGAGGAGAAGGCCCTCTCCGCCCTTCAGGGGGGAGAGG
>CAWILK010000038.1:0-14467 GCA_963836845.1 uncultured Alphaproteobacteria bacterium
CGCCGCGCCGCTTCGTAAGCGGCTGATCCTTCGGGATTATCGGCGGCGACACCGATCCGTGTCGGTGGCAGGTAGAGATTTTCCCGGTTTCCCCCTGGCTGGCAGGGAGAATCCGGCGGCGCCGTGCTCCGAGGCAGTTCGCGCGCTATGCCACCGCTGATCGCGGCGGCCGTGCCTGGAAGTGCGGGATGATCTGCTCGCCGAAGAGGCGGATCGTATGCAGCACCTCTTCGTGCTGCGCCGGCCCGACGGCGCACAGTAGAATTGCTTCCTCGATGCCGAGGGCTTCGTAGAGTTCGAGAAACCGGATGCAATCCGCCGGCGTCCCGACGCAGAACTTCGTGCCTTCCTTGCGCACCTCCTGCGGCGTCGGCTCACCCGGATGCGGCCCGCTGGCGAGGCGCTGGTCGCGCGCGTAATAGCCCTGGTAGTCCGGCGGCACGGTGGAGGGATCATAGTCGCGCCACACCAGGCGGGCGCGTTCGCGCTGCTGCTCGATGTACCAGTCGACGAGCTCGGTGCCGCGCTCAGCCACGACCCGCGGATCCTCATGGCAAAAGCCCGCCGTCATCAGCGCGGCGCGGGGCGCGGGTCCGGCCCCATTGCCCGGGGCCGTCGGCAGCGCATCCTGATAGAGCGCCATCAGCTGTCGGACGCGGTCCGGGCCCCCTTCACTGCCGAACAGCCCACCCATCCCGAGACTACCCGTCAGACGCGCCGTCTCGTCGCTGCCGCAGGCCGACCACAGCGGCGGGTGCGGGCGCTGGACCGGCTTCGGCAGGACCTCCCGGCGCGGGATCTGATAATACTTGCCCGTCGTAGGAGATTTCCTCCTGCGTCCAGATGCGCGGCAGTACATCGGCGAATTCCTGCCACATGCCGCGCGTGTCGCGCAGGTCCGTCCCGTACGGGGTGAGCTGGTAGGGATAGCCGGTGCGGCCGAGGCCGACATCGACGCGCCCATGGCTCAGAATGTCGAGCGTCGCCATGCGTGCGCGATATGCAGAGGGTGGTGGATCGGGGCCAGCACCACGCCAATGCCGAGACGGATCGTGCTGGTCCGCTGGCTGACGGCCGCAAGCGTCAGGTCGGGGGCGCTGTTATGCGACCACACCGGGCGGAAGTGATGTTCCGAGAACCACACGCTCGAAAAGCCCTGCTGTTCGGCGTAGGGAATTTGCTCCAGCGCCTCGTAGATGCGCTGGGATTCACTGGACGGTGTCCAGGGCTTCGGAACCTGAATTTGGTAGAACAGGCCAATCCGCACGGGACTTGCTCCCTTATCAGGTTGCGGAAAAATACGGGAAATTCGTCATTCCGGGGCGCGGGCTTTGCCCACGAGCGGGTGACCCCACAAATCAATATTCTTGTTTCCCCCGGAATGACCAGGGAGTTTTCAGCGCCGTGCTCGAGTTAGCCGGTCATGCCGGCGAATTCGGGCGATGGTTTGAGCGGCCGGTAGGTGTCGACCCCGACGCTGGTGCTGGTCCGGCGGCCGCCGGGCTTGCGGCGCGCCTGAAACTCGGCCCGGTAAGCCTCGTTGGCCCCGTGCAATATGCCTTGCGGGGTGTGCCTGAAATTGCCGGAACGACGGCCGCTCGGCATCTTCGTCGGCGTGGGACAGCATGACCTCGTCCATGTCGATATTGCGGTGGTAGCTCGGCAATTCCTCGGCCTCGAGGTCGGCCACCGCGAGCTGCGGGACGATGCTCAACACGACAAAGCCCGGCGCCTCGAAGGTCACCCAGGACGAAGGCGGGATATAAATCCGGTCGGACATCAGCGGCAGGATATTCCGCACATTCAGTTTGAACGGGGACAGATCGCCCTTCCACCCGACCACCTTCATCGGATCGTTGCGGTAGAAAATCGAGCTGTGCCCGCCGGCATGCTTGATGCGGACCTCATATTCGTCCTGCTTCGGCCAACCGTAATCGGCCACGTCCGGGACCTCCAGCATGGTCGGGTCGATCGGCGTATGGCGGCCGACCTGCTCGTGCTCGCACAGCCGGATCGGCTGCGGCGACCCGACGACCAGCAGCAGGCTGTCGCCGGGCTCGGGCAATTGCCGGAAGGTCGTCGCCTTCGGCAAAGCACCCAGTCGCCCGGCTCGTACGGGATGGGCCCGAACTCGGTTGCGAACACGCCATGGCCGCGATGCACGAAATAGAGCAGGTCGCCCTCCATGTCGCGATAGCAGTAGGGCATTGCCTGCGACCGCCGGCTGATCGCCACCGCGACATCTTCGTTCGACAGCAAGGTCTGCCAGCCGCCGCGCGGATCGCTCGCATCCGACGAGACGACATCGGCGCTGTCGATCTGGCGCGGCCGGTACTCGCCTTCGAACCGCACCACCTCGTTCGGGCCATCGGTGCGGTAGAGCATCGCCACCGGCCCGGCAAAGCCCTGCCGGCTCAAATGCTCCTCCCGCAGCTCGCCAAGCCCGACCCGCGCCTGACGGACAAACCGGCCGCGGGTGAAATGAATCCAGGAACGCGTCATCGCCTTATCCTCCTAAGCTGGACGCTTTCGGATCAGCGGTCCGTCAACTGCTGCTTCACTCCCGTTTCGGAGGCCCGCATGATCGCATCGAGGAGGCGGTGCCGCGTGACGGCGGCATCGAAGCCGGGGCTGACAGGCCGGCCCTCTCGAATGCCTTCAGCCAGTCTCACATACATCTGGGCAACATTGTAGCGGGAGTCCGGGGACACCCCTCCGGAACCTGGCGGTATTTCGCGGGAACCGGCAGGTCGGCGAGCGCGGTCCATCGCCTTGCGCGCCCTTCAGCCTCAACTCCTGACGCTGCATCGAGGCGCGGGACGTCGCGGTGAGCTGCAGGTCGCCCCGCTCTCCATGGATCTCGAACAGAAATTCGGTCCCGCGCCTCATCCCGCCGCGGATCTGAAACGACACCGCCGCCCCGTCCCCGACGATGCCGCTGACGACGAGCTGGTCCGGCGAGGTCTTGGGAACCGTCTCGCCGGTCCCTTCCAGAGGGATGTGGTCGCGCTGGCTGACCACAAAGGCTGCGAGCTCGCGGAACTCGCCCAGGCAATGGCACAGCGCGTCGATCGTATGGCCGCCGGTGATGGTCATCAGGTTGGCGCCGTTGGCGCGGTCGGCCTGATAGGCGCGCTCGATCGTGGCGCCCCAATTCGGGGCGCAGCCGATCATCGTCGCCGACAAGACCCGGCCGACATAGCCGTCGGCGACCAGATCCCTGACGTAGTTGATCGCCGGCGACGCTTGGCCTTGCAGCCCGACCGCATGGCGAACCCCTCTGCGTTCGGCCGCTTCGAGCATCCGGACGGCCTCCGCGGTGTCCCGGCCGAGCGGCCATTCGCAATAGACGTGCTTCCCGGCCTCGATCGCCGCCATCACCGGCCGGAAATGGTCGGGAACCTTAACGCTGACCGTGACCAGATCGACATCCGGATGCCGGGCGAGCTGTTCGGGATCGGAAAACGCCAGCGGCACGCCGTAATGCCGTGCCGCCGCCTCGGCCGACTCCTGCCGCGTTGTGCAGACCGCGCTGATCTCGAAATCGGAGAGCGCCTGCAAAGCAGGGACATGGGCAATCGAGGCGAAGCCGCGGCTCGCGCTCGCTCCGACAATTCCGACCCGGATCTTGCTGCTCGTTGCCATCGCCGCCTCCCTCAGGCCTCGGCGATCCGGTAGGCGCGAGCCGCCGTGTCGTGGAACAACGCGGCGCGCTCGGAGGCCGAATAGCCCCTGGACAAGCGCTTGAAGGCGTTGTACAGCACGTGGTGGGAGAACGAGACCTTGTCGACCGGGAAGTTGCTCTCGAACATGCAGCGGTGCGGGCCGAATTGCTCGATGCAGTGGCTCATGATCGGCGCGATCGACGCTGCCAGCTCCTCGGAGCCGATCGGCCGGGCGCGGGTATGCCAGTCGAAGCCCATCCGCGGCATGCCGATGCCGCCGAGCTTGAGGTGGACATTGGGGCACTGCGCCCACGGCGGCGATGCCGCGCCGCCATGCCGCCATCACCTCGTCGTCGCGGTTGGCGTAAGGGCCGATCCGCATCAGCCCGCCGATATGGTTCAGGACGATGGTCAGATCCGGGCACGGCCCTGGCGAAATCGGCGAGCTCAGGCAATTGAGGAAAGTAGAGCCAGGTGTCGAGGGACAGGCCCATGCGCGCGAGCACGCGCGCCCCGGCCCGAAAATCGGCGTGCTGGCCAATGCCCCTTCGATCTCGCCGGCTCTCGATCTCGGGATGGGGGTCCCAGGTGACGGCGTGGCGGATGCCCGCGGAACCGGTTGGGGCTGGCGGCCCGCAACGCCTCCAGCACCGGCTCGACCCGGTCGCCGAGCTTGAGGTCGGCCTGCCCGACAATGGCTGCTGCCGCCCGGCAGGGGCCATAGAGCCCGGTGGCGCTGGCGGCGGCGAGGCCCTGGACGAACTCGATCTCGCCGACCGGGCGCAATTCCTCCGGCCCGTCCGGCCGGTACATCGCCCTCGCCTCGATGAACACGGTCGACCGCACGTTGTGGCCGCAGTTCACATCGGCCGCCAGCTCAGGAAGCAGGTAGCGCTGGTAGGGGATGCGCTCGCTGCGGAAATCCCAGAAATGGTGGTGCGGATCGCAGATCGGGATTTCGGGCTCGAGCGTCGGCTCCTCGGTCAGGGCCAGCCAGTCATTCCCTCCGTAAGGCATCGCGGCTCTCCTGTCGGGTGATTTGCGCCTGCTTCATGCGACAGCATATTGAGGCGGCGCCGGCCAAACAACGCCCGCGCGCGCACGCCGTGCTTGCGTTTGCCGGTCGGATCGCGATGCTCCGAGGCGAATACATGCAGGCGAGGGAATGCCTTCGATGATCGTCGGAAGCGGCCGGTTCAAATACCGCGTCAATGCCGAATGGGCGAAGCTGCCGGACGGGTGGTCGTTCAAGGAAGTCGGCGGGGTCGGCGTCGACGGCAACGACAACGTCTATGTCTTCAACCGCGGCGAGCACCCGATGATCGTGTTCGACCGCGAAGGCAATTTCCTGCGGTCGTGGGGCGAGGGCCAGTATCCGCGCGCGCACGGCGTCCACATGGCGCCGGACGACACGATGTTCCTGACCGACGATGGCGGCCATTTCGTCCGCAAGGTCACTCTCGACGGCAAGGTGTTGCTCGAGATCGGCGTTCCCGGCAAGCCCGCGCCCTATATGAGCGGCGAGCCGTTCCACCGCTGCACCCACACGGCCTTGTCGCCGAAGGGCGAGATCTATGTCTCGGACGGCTACGGCAACGCCCGGGTGCACAAATACTCGCCCGACGGCAAATTGCTGCTGTCATGGGGCGAGCCCGGCACCGGCGAGGGCGAGTTCAACATCGTCCACAACATCTGCTGCGACGCCGACGGCTGGGTCTATGTCGCCGACCGGGAGAACCACCGAGTCCAGGTGTTCGACGGCAACGGCAAGTTCGAGACGCAGTGGAAGAACCTGCACCGCCCCTGCGGCCTGTACATGCCGTACGGGCATCAGCCGATCTGCTATATCGGCGAGGTCGGCCCCGCTGCCGCCGTCAGCCGGGACATCCCCAATCTCGGGCCGCGGGTCAGCATCGTCGACCATCAGGGCAAATTGATCGGCCGCTTCGGCGACACGCCGGCCGGCACCGAGCTCGGCAAGTTCCTCGCGCCGCACGGTCTCGCCGTCGACTCGCGCGGCGACATCTATGTCGGCGAGGTGTCCTGGACCGCCTGGCCCCAGATCTACCCCGGCCAGCCCCACCCCGCCGATTTGCGCTCCCTGCAGAAATTCGAAAAGGTCGAATAGAAGCGCGCAGTCCGATAACACGCGCTTGCGGCAATTCAGGGTTCGTGGGTGTCGTCTTGTAGCCGCCAATCGACTCTTCATCCATTCACCGGCGGTGTTATTGGAACCGGCGGCGAGCGAGCTCGGCGCCGGCGCTGAGGGCGGCGAGTTTGCGGCTGGCTACCGAGCGGCCCATCGGCGCCATGCCGCAATTGGTGCAAGGGTAGAGCTGCTCGACCGGGAGAAAGCGCGACGCCTGCTCAATCGTCGCGGCGACATCCTCAGGTGTTTCGACATGCTCGCTGGCGACGTCGATCACCCCGAGCAGGACCTCCTTACCCTGCAAGAGGCCGAGCAGCTCGAGCGGCACCTTGGCGCCGGCGCATTCGATCGAGACCTGGTCGATGCGGCTCGCCGCCAGGGCCGGGAAGATCGCCTCGTACTGTCGCCATTCCGCCCCGAGGCTCGCCTTCCAGTCGATATTCGCCTTGATGCCATAGCCGTAGCAGATGTGGACAGCAGTTTTGCATCCGAGGCCTTCAGCGGCGCGGTGCAGAGCAGTGATCCCCCAATCCGTCACCTCCTTCATGTAGACGTTGAAGGCGGGCTCGTCGAACTGGATGACATCGACGCCGATCTTGACCAGCTCGAGGGCTTCGTCATTCAACAGCGCCGCAAAAGCCATCGCCAGGGCTGCCTTATCGCCGTAATGGGCATCGGCGATCGTGTCGACGATGGTCATTGGCCCGGGGAGCGTGAATTTGAGCCGGCGTCGGGTGTGGGCGCGGGCGATTGCCGCCTCAAAGCGGTGTACCCCACCCTTGCGCCGCAGTGGTGCGGTCACGGTCGGCACTTCTGCTTCGTAACGATTGTTGCGGATGCCCATGGTCACTCGCCGGGCAAAATCGACACCCTCGATGTGCTCGAGAAAGCCGTGAACGAAGTGCTGCCGCGCCTGCTCGCCATCGGTCACGATGTCGATCCCGGCATCCTCCTGCTCCTTCAGCGCCAGCACCGTCGCGTCCCGCTTTGCCTCCAGCAGCTGCTCACCTTCCAGCTGCCAAGGCGCCCACAACATCCGCGGCTTGGCCAACCAAGCCGGCTTCGGCAAGCTGCCGGCGATCGTCGTCTCGAGCATGTCGGGTTTCCTTTCCTCCGCCCTCGCCATCCGCGGTTGCGGCGATCTGACAGTGCGCACGTTATTTTGCGGCCGGCCCAGTGCCACGATAAGCCAAGCATAGCATAGCTATGCCGGTTCGGTGGGATGGGTCGGATCGTTGCGGTGAAAGAGCGGAATATGCGACGCATAAACCGGCGGGTCGTCATGGTTGGTGCCGTTCTGATCGGTCTTGCAGCAGCGTTCTTCTTCACCATGGGCGCCATGGCGCCGAACTCGAATGATCCGGCTGCCATGATGCGAACTGTTGGGGAGGTCTCGGGAGTGCTGGCCGGCCTCGGTCTCGTGATGATCGTCTTAGGGCTCGTCGCGAAAAAAGCATAGGAAAGGGAAATTGATCACATTCGGGATCCCGATGTCGTGGCGTCCCAAACCGAGCCTGTCGTCTCGAACTCCGGTATAGTTCAGGGAGTCACCTGGCCAACCAGGCCAACGCGTCATGAACACGGGCAAGATGAACATGGGCAAGATGAACACGGGCAGGGCGAGCACTGAGGCCAGGCCGAACCTCCGTTTCTTCGCATCGAGCTGAAGGGCCTGTCACGCGATGGCGCTGAACCTGCTCCCTCTCGGCGCGTTGGGCGCCGTCGAAAGCAACGGGGCTGTGACCTTTGGGCTGTGGCTGCCCTGGGTCTCCGCCGCTGATGGCAATGCGGTCACCGTTAAGGTCATTCACGAGGCCGATCAGTTCTTGCAGGGTTTGCCGCCGCGGGAGTTCCCGCTTGCGCACAGCGTGCGCGCGCCGCACGGCGACTTCTGGTCCGGCACCGTCCAGATTTCCGGCACCGCACCCTCTATGCCGGGCTCGGCATGGGGAGCCCCCGGCCGTTACGTCTATCGCTATACGATCAAGAACCCGACCGTCGGTACACTCGATTGGATCATTGATCCGTTTGCCCGCGAGTTCGGCGTGGGCAAGCTTTCGGCGTTCACACTCGGCTACCAGCCTTATACCTGGACAGCGTCAGAAGCTCAGTGGCGGACGCCTCCTCTTGCGGATCTCATCTGCTATGAGATGAACATAGCGGAAATTGCAGGCGACCTCGACCGCACGCGCGGGGTAATGGCCTATTTGCAGGACCTTGGCGTCAATACCGTCGAGATCATGCCGCTCTCGAACGTCGCCTCCTCGGTTGATTGGGGGTATCTCCCGATTGGCTATTTCGGCGTCGACGAGCGCTTTGGCAGAAGATCCGACTTCCAGCAACTGGTCGATATTGCCCATCAGCATGGCATCGCCGTGATCGTCGACGTCGTTTACGGGCATACCGGTGTAGATTTCCCTTATTACGACGCCTACACCCGGCTGCAGTACCACGAAAACCCATTCATGGGCCCGTTCGCCAAGGACTATTTCAGTGATTTTGGCAAGAGCACCGATTTTACGCGGCAGCTTACGCGCGACTATTTTTACAGCGTCAGTCATCATTGGCTCGACGTGTACCACGTTGACGGGTTTCGCTACGATTGCGTGCCGAATTACTGGGATGGACCGCTCGGCGTCGGGTATGCCAGCCTCGTCTACGAGACCTACCGGCTCACCAAGGCCAGAATTGAGGAGGGCCGATCCTATTGGAACAGGTTTGATGCCGGAGATGGCGGGCCATTGCGGCTCGTACAGATGGCCGAGCAGTTGGAAGGTCCTGAGGAGGTTCTGCGCACGACCTATTCCAACAGCACCTGGCAGAACCGAACGTTTGACTTGGCTCGCTCGGTCGCACGGGGCAGCTTCAGCCAGCTCACAGATTGGGGGTTGTCGCTCGGCCTGTTTGGCTACCCCGAACAGGAAAGCGCGAACGGCGACGTAATCCCCAAAGCGGCTCTGCAATACCTCGAGAACCATGACCACGAGCGCTTCTTATGTAATTTTGGTTTGCAGAACCTGGACGAAGCCGGAAATCCTCTGTTCCTGGAAGGAGACCGCCGCCGTTGGTATATGCTTCAACCTTATTTGATCGCTTTGCTTATGAGCAAAGGGATACCGATGCTTTGGCAGGGTGAGGAGTTCAGCGAAAACTACTTTCTTCCGGATTTCGGGGCTGGACGGGTGTCGCTCCTGCGGCCGCTACGTTGGGATTATTTCTATGACACCGCCGGCCAGTCTATTGTGCAACTAGTCAGGAAGCTGATCCGGATCCGGCGTGACCGCAGCCAGATCCGGCGTGGCGCGTTCTTTTTCTTCAACAGCCGGGAACGGTACCAAAGAGCCGGCGTCGTTCTGTTCGCGCGCTTTGACGGACCGCAATATACCTTGGTTGGTGTAAACACGAGTGATACGGACCAAACCGTACCCTTCTGGTTTCCTGTGGGCGGAGACTACGCGGAAGAGCTGCACGGCGGAGATCTCGACCTCCATGCCATCCAACCCCTCCAGGAAACTGTGCTGACAATCCCATCGCATTATGGACGGATCTGGACCGCGCGCGGTTCCTGACGTTTCGTCCAAATTGGCCCTGAAGCCCGCCGCTGGTCTCGATGCCTCCCGCCTATCGCGGGATGTTATACTGCAGCATCGAACGGAGAGCGCCCATGCTTCCCCCCAGCGACAAGCTTTCGATCTGCTTTGCCCACGTCGCCTATCGGCTGCACGAGCGATTCTCGGCGCTCGACACAGGTATCGGCAGCTTTGCGGTCCGCGACCAGCGGACATTGGAGAAACGTATCGCCAAGGCCGATGTGCTGGTGATCTCGGGATTGTGGCAGAACAGCCTTCTCGAAGGTGCGAAGAAGCTGCGCTTCATTCAATCGATCGGTGCCGGCACCGATCAGTTCCCGCGCGACGAGCTGGCAAAGCGCGGAATTCGCCTCGCCAGCGCCCGCGGAGTTAATGCGCGCGCGGTCGCGGAGCATGCGATGGCCTTGATCCTGGCATTGAGCCGCCGCCTCCCCGAGGCGCGGGACAACCAGGCAAAACGCCTGTGGCGCGGCATGATCGGGGATCTCGCCGTGCGGGAGGATGAGCTCGGTGGCAAGACACTCCTCGTCGTCGGTTTGGGCGATATCGGGGGACGGCTCGCCAGGCTAGCCAAAGCCTTCGAGATGCGGGTCATAGGGCTGCGCCGCGACCCTGCGGCCGGCCGCGGCGCAGCGGATGCGGTTCACAGAATGGACGAACTCAACGGGCTCTTGCCCGATACCGATTTCGTCGCGCTCACCTGTCCGCTAACCAAGGAGACCGAAAATCTCATCGACGCCGACGCTTTTGGCCGCATGAAGCCGTCAGCCTATCTGATCAACGTCGCGCGCGGACGGGTCGTGGACGAGGCGGCACTGGTCGAGGCGCTTGCCGCCAATCGCATCGCCGGCGCCGGGATCGACGTGACAGCGGAAGAGCCGCTGGCGCCGAGTTCGCCGCTCTGGGATATGCCGCATGTCCTGATTACGCCCCACACGGCAGGCGAGACCCGCCGCTACGAAGATAACGTCATCGAGATCCTTCGCGATAATTTGGCGCGGCTCTGGCGCGGCGAGCAGCAATTGCGCAACCAAGTGGTCTGAATACTCGACCAGTCGAAACCGCAGGAACCGGCACGGATATGGCGCTGCATCCCGGACAAGCCTTCCCGCATACCGAGCTCCCGCTGACCGATTCACTGAGCGATAAAGCCGCCATCGATAACGAGTTCGGCCCCGGTCACGAACGAGGCCTCGTCGGAAGCGAGGAACAAGACGCCATAGGCGACCTCGATCGGCTTACCGATCCGGCGCAATGGGGTCATTGCGATTTTCGCGTCGCGCTCGCCGGCATTGGTCGCGTTGAGCATCGGCGGCATATAGCCGGGATGCACCGTGTTGACCCGCACCCCCAAGGGTCCGTAACGAACGGCGGCGGCCTTCGAGTAGATCCGCACCGCGCCCTTCGAGGCGTGATAGGCGGGATGGCCGCTTGTGCTGCCGACAAAGCCCATGATCGAGCTGATATTGACAATGGACCCGCCGCCCGTCTTTGCCATCTGCTCGGCGGCCAGCTTGGTGCCAAGAAAGACACTGGTCTGGTTCACCGCGATGATCCGGTTCCAGCCTTCAAGCCCATCGGAGCCGCCGACCGAGCTGCCGGAAATGCCGGCATTGTTAACGAGGATGTCCAGACGGCCGTAGGTTGAAACCGTCTTGCGGATCAGCGCGCCCCATTCGGGCTCGCTGGTGACATCGATCTTTGCCGCGGCGGCCTCGCCGCCGGCGGCGCGGATATCGGCGGCGACCCGCTCGGCCTCGTGCTCCAGAATGTCGGCGACGATGATCCGCGCCCCCTCGGCCGCGAAGAGCCGTGCCTCCGCATCGCCCATGCCGTGGCCGCCGCCGGTCACGATCGCCGCTTTGCCGTTCAGGCGCATGATCTGCTTCCTCTCCCAGTCTCGCGCTCAACCTCGCTGCTGGACGGGAGCATACCGCAGATAATTTCCGTGGCGAATCCGGCGCCGAGAATTCATGCGAGCGGCCTGATTACGGTCCCGCGATTTCCCGACTTGGGAGCCGCCGTGGTATGCACGATCAAACGGCTGACTTGTCGGACAAGGCCAAGGGGGCTGTATATGCTGCTTTGCACACCCGCCGTGGTGGGAGCCGACCGGCCGAGAAGGTGAATTCTAATGCTCGGGAGCGCTGCAGACGTCATGGTGCCGGCGCAAAGCTGCCCGGTGCGGGCACCGATTACGGGCCCATCCGCGTGGATTGGCGCGGAGATGCGCGGGCGCGAAGCGGAATGGAGCTACCGCCTGTCGCCGCCGGAAATTGCCGAGATCGAGACGGCGGTGCAAGCGGTGCGAGCCCGCGGTCTGGATATCGCGAAGATTCGCCGCCGGGACTTCCCGCTCCCGAATCTCGGGCCGGTGCTTGACCGGCTGTGCACCGAGGTGCTCGACGGCCGCGGTTTTGTTCTGCTGCGCGGCATGCCGGTCGAGGATCGGCCGATCGTCGAGAGCGCTACGGCTTACTGGGGCGTCGGGACTTATTTCGGCAGCGCCCGCTCGCAGAACGCGAAGGGGCATCTGCTCGGACATGTTTACGACCTTGGACAAGGGCTCAGCGCGACCAACCCCAACCTGCGCAGCTACGCGACCGCGGAGCGTCAGAACTTCCATATCGACCGCTGTGACGTTGTCGCTCTCTTGTGCCTGCGCCGCGCAAAGTCGGGCGGCCTTTCGAGCTTGGTGAGCTCGATGACCGTGCACAACGTGATGGCGGCACGCCGGCCGGATCTACTGGATCGGCTGTACCGGCCATTCCCGGTCGATAGGCGCGGCGAGGTGCCGGAGGGCAAAGAACCATTCTACGAAGCGCCGGTGTTCAACGAGCATACCGGCTACATTTCGGTTCTATATTCGCGGCTGCATATCGGCTCGGCCCAGCGGTTTCCCGAGGCACGGCGGCTGACGGCCGAGGATAGCGAAGCGCTCGACATGTTCAGCGAGCTGGCGGGAGACCCCGAATTGCGGCTCGACATGGCATTCATGCCGGGCGACATCCAGCTGCTGCACAACCACACGATATTGCATGCCCGCTCGGCCTATGAGGACTGGCCCGAGGTCGAGCGCAGGCGCCATCTGTTGCGGCTCTGGCTCGCCCCGCAAGGCGCGCGGCCGCTGCCGCCGGTCTTCGCCGAATGCTATGGCAGCGTTACAATTGGCGATCGCGGCGGGATTATCTGCAAGGGAACGCAATTGCACGCACCGCTGGCGCCGGGCTAACCCAGGCGCCCCACCGAGCGAACGCCGGCCCGGCTCGCGGCTAAGCCGCCTCATCAAGGGACGAGCCGACGTCCAGCGTGGTCGCGCGGCGCAGGTCGCGCGGCTGAGAATCATCGTGCGGCCGGCCGCGATGCATTGTGCAGCGGTTGTCCCAGATCACCAGATCGCCGATCCGCCATTTGTGGCTGTAGACGAATTCCGGCCGGGTCGCGTGCAAATTGAGGTCATAGAGCAAGATGCGGCCTTCCGGGACCGGCCAGCCGACGATGTGCGAGGCGTGCGCCGAGAGGTACAGCGTCTTGCGCTTGGAGCCTGGATGGCGCCGCACCAGCCGCTGCTGTGAGGGCGGATACTTCTCCCGCTCGCCAGGCAAGAACTCGGTGAAGCCGATTTGCCCGCGCGACCAGAAGACGTCGTGCTCGGCGACGAGGCCGTCGATCGCGCGTTTCGTGTCATCCGGCAAGGAATCATGGGCTGCGCGCATGTCGGCGAACTCGGTCTCGCCGCCGCCAAAAGGGCTCGCCGGCGGCACCGCGACCGCATGCAGCATCCCCAGCACGACCGGCACCGGCATATAGGAGGCGTCGGTGTGCCAGATGCGGTTGCCGAGGCTGTCCAGGCGCTTGCGGTCGTCGCGTCCGCGCAGCCGCCCCTCTTCATCGAGGTTCGAGATGTCACCGATCTCAGGCAGCGCAAGCCGCCTCTTGCCGCCCTCGGCAGCCGAGCGGCCGATTTCGAGCCGGCCGAACTTGCCGGCGAAATCGCGCAACCGCTCGTCGCTGAGCCGCTGATCGTGGAATACCAGCACGGCATGGCGATCGATCGCCTCCCAAAGCTCGCGCACCGCGGCCGCATCGAACGGCTGCGCGAGGTCAATGCCGCTGACCTCGCCCACAAAGAGCGGATGAATTTGCCGAACTTCCATGACCTTCTCACCCCCGGGCTGACGGCGCGAAGTCTCGGCCCCCCCGACAATAGTGTCAATCGATCGGGGTCAAGCAATCTTTGCGGATGGCAATTTTGGCCCTGATCGCGGCCGCAGCGACGGTCGCGATCTGGACGTATCTGCTGTTCTTTCGCGGCGGCTTCTGGCATTTGCCGTACCGGCCCTCATCGCCCGCGGCGCGCACGCCGGACCGAGCTGTCGTTGCGGTGATCCCGGCCCGCGACGAAGCGGCGGTCATCGGGCAGGCGATCGCATCCCTCTGCGCCCAGGACTATGGTGGCCCCCTGCACATCATCGTCGTCGACGATCAAAGCAGCGACGGCACTGCCGTCACCGCCCGCGCACGGCGGCGGCAGCGGGTGCCTCGGACCGGCTGACGATCTGCGCCGGCAAGGCCTTGCCACCCGGGTGGACCGGCAAGCTCTGGGCAGTGCGTCAGGGGATCGAGGCCGCCCGGCCGCGGGGGCCGGATTATCTCCTGCTGACCGACGCCGACATCGTCCACGCGCCGGGCAGTCTGCGCGAGCTCGTGGCGCGCAGCGAGGCCGAGGGCTACGACCTCGTCTCTCTGATGGTCCGGCTCAACTGCCGCAGCATCTGGGAAAGGCTGCTGATCCCGGCTTTTGTATTCTTTTTCTTCAAGCTCTATCCACCGCTCTGGGTCGCCGATCCGGCGCGTCGAACCAGCGCCGCCGCAGGCGGCTGCATGCTGATCCGGGCCGAGACGCTCGACCAGATCGGCGGGATCGACAGCATCCGGCACGAGATCATCGACGATTGCGCGCTCGCCCGCCGCGTCAAATCGGTCGGCAAGGTGTGGCTCGGCCCCGCGGCTGAGACGCGCAGCATTCGCGAGTACCGATCCTGGCGCGCCATCTGGGAGAT
>CAWILK010000039.1:0-95257 GCA_963836845.1 uncultured Alphaproteobacteria bacterium
GTCGGATCGATGCGGCTGTCCTTGGCCCATTGGATAAGCTCACGCTTGAGGATCTTGCCGCTCGCGGTCAGCGGGAAAGCGGTCATGGCAATAAAATACTCCGGCATGTCGTATCGCGACAGGCCCGCCTTGTGCAGATGCGAGAGCAGCTCGCCCGGCTCGACAGACTGGCCCTCATGCAGGATGACGGCGAGGCAGACCTTCTCGCCGAGCCGCTCGTCGGCCACCGGGAAAGCGGCGCAGCGGGCGACCGCGCCGTGCTGCATCGTCAAATCCTCGATGCGGGCGGGATGGATGTTGCGCCCGCCGCGGATGATCAGGTCCTTCTTGCGGCCGACGATTTCGAGACAGCCCTGCTCGTTCAGCCGGCCGAGGTCGCCGCTCATGAACCAGCCGGAGCGGTTGAACGATTCCTCGGTTGCCTGTTGGTTGTCGAAATACCCCAGGGTCAGGCAGGCGCCGCGGCCACCGATCTCACCGACCTCGCCGGGCCGGGCCAGGACATCCGGATCGTCCTGGTCCCATATCTGTATCTCGTAAGCACGGCAGGCGCGGCCGCAGGTTTCGACGATCGTGCGCGGATCGTCACTCGGCAAGGTGTATTGATGCGACCCGTTCTCGGTCATCCCGTAGACGTTCTGCGGCAAGACGCCCCGATCGAAGAAGGCTTGCGCCGTCTCGCGCGGGATCGGCGAGCCGGCCATGTAAAAGACTTCGACGGCGCCCAGCCGCTCGAGCCCGCGGCGGCGCAGCTCCGCAAGAACGTCCATGGCATGGGTCGGGACGCCCATGACGTAAGTGGCGCGGGTCTCGAGGATCCAATCGAGCTGCGTCCGGCCCGGGGCCGGGGCGTTGACCACGAGCTCGAGCCCCGCCGCCATCATCTGCTCTATCGCCACGGTGCCGATGTGATGGCTCATCGGGCTGAGGCTCAGCAGGACCGTGCTGTCGTCGTGATGCCAGTCGGCAACCATCGCCCGGCCATTTGCCAACAGGGTGTTATCCGAGTGCATGACACCCTTTGGCGCGCCGGTAGTCCCCGAGGTGAAGGCGAGATAGACGATCTTGTCGGGGTCGTTGTCGGCCGGAAAGGCATAAGAGGGCGAGCCGGCCGCAGGAAACGGCGCCACGTCGGGCGGGCCATCCGCGAGGGTATAGACGCGCCGTAGCGACGGCAGGGCTGCCGCGGCGGCAAAAACGTCAGTGACGTTCGCATCGGCCCCGTGGCCGGGCTGTGCAAAAAGGGCCGCGGCGCGGATCCTCGCCAGCAACGCGACGACCTCGCTGACCGTGTAGTTCTGGTGCAGCGATGGATTGCATACATAGCCGTTTCGCGAGCAGGCGAGCAGGATCGCCACGGTCTCGACCCGGTTCGGCAACCAGACCGAAACCCGCTCGCCACGTTTGACGCCGGCCTGTTCGAGATCGGCGGCAACCGCGTCGACAAGCGCACGGAGCTCCCCCCAGTTGAGCCGCTGCTGCCCATCGCGCACCGCGAAAGCCGCGGGCCGCTGCGCCGCCCGATCACGCAGCAACGTATAGAGCGTATCACGTCGCCATAGTCCCTCGGCATAATACCGCCGCGCCATCCCGGGGTCGTGCAGGGTCAGAACCGTGTTGGTCATTCGGCCGCTCTACAGTCGGCAGCCACGGCCTATTGCGGGCCGCCGCGCATCGAGGCCGGGTGGCCCGGCATTTTGATGCGCTGCGCGGTGTCGGTCAGCATGCTGCCATCCACGCGCAAAACCCATAGGTCCTGGTTGATAAAGTTGGCGACGTAAAGGTATTTGCCATCGGGCCCGAAGGCCACGCCTTCGGGGAGGGCGCCGACATTGAGGCTGCCGGCGTTGGTGACCCGCTTGCCGTCGATTTTGAGAGCGGTAACCGCACCCGCCGAATGATAGGGAAACGCGGTCTTTGGCAGGTTCGAACCGCGCAGCTCGACCACGACCGCCAGATCCCCCTTCGGGCTCATCGCCAGCCCTTCGGGGGCATCCCCGACCGTCACTCGGTCGATTACCCGCGGCGGGTTGGCTTCGAGGTCGATCACGCTGACGGTATCGACGCTTCCGTCGGAGCCGCCGCCCGCGCCGCTGTCGGCGGTAAGTGCAAGCTTCCCGTCGGGGCTGATCACGACGTTGTAGGGGTAGACGCCCCCGGGCAGGTCGCGTTTGTCATAGGTGACTTTTTCGCCGTCGATCGACAGCAACGCCACCTTGTTGGCGGCGGATTTGACGGCGAGCGCACGCTTGCCGTCCGGGGTGATCGCCACCGCGGAAACCTGGTCGGCAGCCGTGCCGACCGGCACGGTGCCGACCACGAGGACGTCTCTGCCCCTGATCGTCAGCACAGAGATCGTCCCGTCGGCACGGTTGGCTACCAGGGCGATATCGCCCTTCGGGCCGATCGCCATCCCGGAGGGTTGGTGCCCGACCGTGATCGTGCCGATCACCTTGGGCGGGTTCTCCTTCAGGTCGATCATGAAGACTTTATCGTCGGGCGCCAGCTTTTGGCCCCACCCCTCGATGACTGGGGCCATGGAATTGGCTACAAAGGCGATCTCACCCGAGGGATGAATCGCAAGATTGGTGGGCGGCCCGACTATGGAGTTGATCAGCGGAATGGTCGCCGTGATCTGCGGCATATCCGGCTTTGATATGTCGACGATCGACAATGTGTCTTTGCCGGGCTCGCGAAGGATCCCCTTGCCGTTTTCGTCCCAGCCCTGCTTCTCGTCGTTCCCGATAATCAGAATTTGAGCACGGACGGGCGTCACAACGGCGCTCATCGGAGCCAACGAGCACGCGACGGCTATTGCCGCCCCGAACCTCGATCCACGCATGCTTTCCCCCCTCGCGCAAGCGCCGCACTTCTCCGCGGCCTCGGCCGATGCTGCCCCGATCCTACCCGCAGGACAAGCAGCTGCTCAAAGGCTGTGAACCTTTCGATGGGCAACACGGACCAACTCCGTGCGTCCTTCGAGACAGCCGCTCCGCGGCTTCCTTGTATCTCTCGTTCGTCGCGGCGCCGGGATAGGATGGGTGCTGCGGTGGCGGATGGGAGCCCCTCGCTTCCTTGGGTCGATCAGCTCGTTCCTGAGCCCGGCGCCCCATCCGTTGGTTCCGTTAACCCGAACAGTCGCCGGGGCCGCAAGGCGAGCCCGCATGCGCAAGGACGGGACATGGAACACTTTGTAGGGATCGATGTCGCGAAGGATCGGCTGGATGTTCATCTGCGGCCGAGTGGCCAGACCTTCACCGTCGCGCGCGACGGTGAAGGTCTGGCGCAGCTCGTCGAACGGTTGCGGGCGCTCGCTCCGCGGCTGGTCGTCATGGAAGCCACCGGCGGCTACGAGACCATCGTCGCGAGCGCGGTCGCCGCCGCTCGCTTGCCGCTGGCGGTGGTCAATCCCCGCCAGATCCGCGATTTCGCGCGCGCCACCGGCAAACTGGCCAAGACCGACCGCATCGATGCCGCGGCCATCGCCCATTTTGCCCAGGCGATCGATCCCCCTACCCGGCCGATCGCCGACGCCGCGGCGCAGGCCCTCGGCGAGCTGGTCGCGCGGCGCCGCCAGGTCATCGAGATGATGGTGGCGGAGCGCAACCGCCGCCGCCGGGCAACCCAGCGCCGGGTTCTCACCGCCATCGACCGGCATGTCAAACTGCTGCAGGCCGAGCTCTCCGAACTCGAGCAGGACATCGACGGCGCGATCCGTCGCAGCCCGGCCTGGCAGGCCAATGCCGATCTCCTGGCCAGTGTCCCCGGCGTCGGCAAGGCGACGCTGCGCACCCTGATCGCCGAGCTGCCCGAACTCGGCCATCTCGACCGCCGCAAAATCGCCGCGCTGGTCGGCGTGGCACCGATCAATCGCGACAGCGGCACCTTGCGCGGGCGCCGCACCATCGCCGGCGGCCGCCCGGCCGTGCGCACCGCGCTCTACATGGCCGCCTTGGTCGCCAGCCGCGCCAATCCACTCATCGCCGCTTACTACGCCAAGCTGCGAGCCGCCGGCAAAACCGGCAAACAAGCTCTCACCGCCTGCATGCGAAAGCTCATCGTCATCCTCAATGCCATCCTCAGAGACCGCAAACCATGGCAGCCCGCTTGACATCACAGACAGTCGCTCAGGATGAAGTTCTTCTTAATGCCATTAACGAAATACCTCGTCCTGAGGAGGCGCGCAGTGGCGTCTCGAAGGGCGCGCCGACGCTGATCCGATTGCTTCAGGCGGGTCCGCATCAGGTGCCGGTGCGGCGCAATTGCGGGTCGGCCTGGCGCCAGGTGGCGAGCGTCGTCCCAGCTGTCGGCTTCCATGAACTGGGCCCAGCGGCGGTAGAGGTTGCGCATCGGCTCTTCGCTCGACTGGGCTTGGGTGATGTCGATGACCCTGCCCGGGAGGCGCAGCCCGTCCCATTCGAAATTCTCGACCGCGGCGCCGAGGCCCATCTCATAGCAATAGGGGTGGCGTCGCGCGATCGTCCCGCGGCTCGCCTGATGGGCGTAGTTCCAGTTCTCCATGTCGTCCTGCTCGGTCATCCCGGCCGGGCCCGAATAGCGGATGTAGTAGTCGCGCAAGAAGTCCTTGACCTCCTGCGGCGCCTCCCGGTCGACCAGGAACCAGCGCCAGACCTCGGTCTGGTGCGGGCCGCGCGGATGCCAGACGGCGATCGTGCGCGGCTGGCGCGGCAACAATGCGACATTGGGGAAGATTTCGCCGGGAGCGCCGAGCAGGCGGGCCTCGTCGCCGCGGGTCCGGCGCCGCTCTTCTTCGCAATACCGGAAATATTCCGAGACAACAGGCGAATGCTGGTAGGTCGCCGGCGGCGGGCGGTCCTTCGGCAACACATAAACGATCGTCTGATGGCCGCGGTCGGGTATCGCGACATGCAATTTGCGGCCGAGCAAAAGCTCGGCCATGTCGCGGCGGCCGGCGCCGCTCGGGCCGATCCCGGCGAGATCGACCGAGCGGTGGCTGATATTGTGATAGCTGTCGCCGCTGAAATTCTCGGCCGGGAACTTCCAGTTGCACGGGATCAGCCATTTCTGGACCCCGCCCAGCACTTCGGCCTGACCCTCACGGCCGTCGCGGCCCTCGAGGATCAGATCGAAAAAACGCGCGAAGCCGCCCAGATATTCGAGAAAGGGCGGCGCCTGCGGATCCCAATTCGCCCAGACCGAGCCCTTGTAGCGGCACAGCTGCGCGACCTCGACGAGGCCCCACTGCGAGCGGTCGAGCTTCGAGTGGTAGGCCTCGCGGAAATAGGGGACGCCGACCAATTTGCCGTCGGTCGAATAGCTCCAGCCGTGATAAGGGCAGGTGAAGACGGCGGTATTGCCCTCGTCATAGCGGCACACCTTCATGCCGCGGTGCCGGCAGGAATTGAGGAACACATGGACCTCGCCGGCCCGGTCGCGGCACAGGATCACCAATTCCTCGCCCATCGACGAAACAAAGAAGTCGCCGGGGTTGGGGATCTGGCTCTCATGCCCGACAAAGAGCCAGGACCGGGCGAACACCCGCTCCAGCTCCTCGCGGTAGATCTCGTCATTGACAAAGATCTCCCGGCTGACCTGCCCCGCCGACACATTGACCAGCCCGCTGCGATAGCCTGATGTCCGTGCTGTCTCCATCGGCTCTCTCCTAGGTCCTTTCCGTCTCGGGTCTTCCGTCTGGTACAGGGCGAAATTCCCGGCCGGCGCGCGCAATTCCGCCCCGGCCATCGCCTCGAGGATCCGCGCGGCGATCGGGAAGCCCTGCTGCCCCCAACCTTGCGCCTGCGCCCGGTGAAACACGTCATGCGCCAACAGCCCGAGATGAGCCGGCGCACCCACTTCGCGGGCCAGATCGCAGGCGAGCTGCAGGTCTTTCGCGACGATGTCCAAGGTCCCGCCGGCAGTGAATGAGCCGGTCAGTACCGATCGCGGGATATTGTCGAAGGTCCGGCTGGCGCCGGCGCTGACCGGAACGATCTGCGCCAGCACCGCAAGATCGATCCCGGCCTTGGCGCCGATCAGCATGCCTTCGAGCGCGGCAATAAAATTGGTGTAGCCGAGATATTGAGTGACCAGCTTGGCGACGCAGCCCGACCCCGCCGCGCCGACATAAAAGATGTTGCCGGCCATCGCCGCGAGCAGCGGCCGGTATTTGGCGAACACCGCCTCGTCGCCGCCGACCATCACCGTCATCCGCGGCGGCCGGCCGCTGACCGGCGCATCGAGCATGTCGATACCTCGCGCGCGGCACGCCTCGGCGACCCTCCGCGCCACCGCCGGCGCATTGGTGGTGAGGTCGATCAGCGCGGCGCCCGGCCGCAACCCGGCGAGGATTCCGGTCGAAGGGTGGAGCGCGGCAGCCTCGACCTCGGCGGGGCCGGGAAGCGACGTGAAGACGACCTCGGCGTCGCGTGCTGCGGCCGCAGGGTCTTGCGCCACGCG
This sequence comes from uncultured Alphaproteobacteria bacterium, assembly GCA_963836845.1. Lineage (GTDB taxonomy): Bacteria > Pseudomonadota > Alphaproteobacteria > ATCC43930 > CGMCC-115725 > AP-15. Next base: position 6,439 of record CAWILK010000039.1, read on the forward strand.
CGCGCCGCGCCCGCGCAGACCGGCCGTCGCCTCGGGGCGGACATCGTAGACCGCCAGCCGGTGGCCGGCGTCGATCAGGCAGCCAGCCATCGGCGCGCCCATCGTACCGGTGCCGACAAAGCCGAGCTGCATCTGGCGCCTCCTGTTCGGCTGAAGCTAACGGACGGGCGCCGATTTGGCAGCATGTATTTGCGGACGGAAGATTGACACTCGCGGCGGCGAGGGGATTTGATCCCGCCCCACAGCATGGAGGCAGCAATGGAAACACGCAGGCTCGGGCGCACCGGGCTCCAGGTTTCGGTGCTCGGGTTCGGATGCGGAGCCGTCGGCGGGTTGATGACGAAGGGCGCGCCGGCCGATCAGGAGCGCGCGGTCGCGCGGGCGATCGAGCTCGGCATCAACTATTTCGACACGGCGGCGATGTATGGGAACGGCGAATCCGAGCGCAATCTCGGCCGTGTCCTGAAGAGCATCAAACCCGACATCCGCGTCGGCACGAAAGTAGGGGTTCCGGCCAGCGAGCGCGGGAATATCGCCGCCGCGATTACCGCTTCACTGGAAGCGAGTTTGCAGCGGCTTCAGCTCGATCATGTCGACCTCTTCCAATTGCACAACCATATCGCTCGGGAGGGCCGCGACAGGGATCTGACGCCAGAGGCCGTTCTCGGGGAGGTCGTGCCGGCCTTCGAGCGGCTGCGCGAGCAAGGCAAGATCCGCTTTTATGGCATCACGGCGGTCGGCGATACGCCGGCGCTCCACCAGGTCGTCGATGCCCGCGCCTTCGACACCGCCCAGGTCAGCTACAATCTGCTCAACCCGAGCGCCGGCGCGACAGTGGCCTCGGGTTACCCGGCGCATGATTACGGCAATCTGCTGGCGCATGCCAAAGCCGCGGATATGGGCGTCATCAATATCCGGGTATTGGCGGCGGGCGCCTTGAGCGGTACCGAGGAGCGTCACCCGCTCGGCTCGCCCGCCGTCGAGCCGATCGGCTCGGGCGGCAGCTACCATACCGACGCCGGGCGCGCGCGGCGGCTCGAGCCGCTGGTTCGCGAGGGCCATGCCGACAGCCTGATCGAAGCGGCCCTGCGCTTTGTTATCGCCAATGATGCGGTATCGACCGTGCTGGTCGGCTATTCGACCCTCGACCACCTCGAATACGCCGCCCGCTCGATCAACAAGGGCCCGCTGTCGCGCGAGGCATTGGAGCGGCTGGCGGCATTGCAACAGGCCTTTGTCGGCGAACCGCGATAGCCCCTAAGAGGGATCAGCGCTGTGCGTCCTTCGAGACGACCGCTTCGCGATCTCCTCAGGATGAGCGATTTCCTTAATCTGATCAATATAAGACTTTTCCTCATGCTGAGGAGCGCCCCGAGGGGCGCGTCTCGAAGCACGCACGGCCGGTTCTTACTCCTACCGCCCCTGGAAATCCGGCAGGCGGCGGTCGGCCATTGCCTTGACGCCTTCCTTGAAGTCTTCGGTGCGGCGCAGCCAGTCCTGCTCGACGAGCTCGCGCTCGGTGGCGGCCTCGATCGCGTCGCACAGCCCGCGGCGCAAGGTTTCGCGGGTCGAGATGACGGCGAGCGGGGCGGATTGCGCGATCTCCAAGCGCCAGCGCCTGGGCGGCGCTGCGCACCTCGGCTTGCGGCACCAACAGATCGGCGAGCCCGATCCGGACGGCTTCGTCTCCGGGGATGCGCCGGCCGGTGTAGAACATCAGCGCCGCCTGCTGCGCGCCGACGATGCGGGGCAGGGTAACCGTAAGTCCAAAGCCCGGGTGGAACCCGAGCCGGTTGAAATTTGCGCTGAACCGCGCCTCTTGGCAGGTAACCCGGAAGTCGCCGACCAGTGCGAGGCCCAGCCCCCCTCCGATCGCCGCGCCATGCACCGCGGCAACGACCGGCTTTCGGCTGCGGAACAGGCGGATAGCCTCCTTGTAGAGATGCTGGCCGGCGCCGCTGCGGCTGCCCTCGGAAACGGTTCCGGTTTCCACGCGACGCGAGAAATCGGCGCCGGCGCAGAACGATCGTCCTTCGGCGGCGAGCACGATGGCCCGGCAGCCCGGGTCGGAATCGAGCCGCTCGAAGGCCTCGCGGAGTTCGGCGATCAATTCGACGCTGAAGAAATTGTGCGGCGGCCGGCGCATCTCGACGGTCGCGACGTGGCCGTCCTGGCTGACATCGATATCGCTCACTAGCGGTCTCCTCCTCAGAGCTTCTGAATGTTTCGGAATGAAACCGGGACCAGCACCGTGCGTCCTTCGAGACGACCATGGAGCCTGTCCTCGGGCCGCGCGCAGCGCGGACCCGGGGGTGGTCTCCTCAGGATGAGGTTTTTCTTAATGCCATCAAGGAAGTACCTCATCCTGAGGAGGCGCGCAGCGCCGTCTCGAAGGACGCAGGATGTTCGTGCAGCCTCCCGGCGCCAATTCATTCACAGGCCCTCAGGCCTTCCGTTTGACGATCAACGCATCGACCACGGTGAGGCCCTGACCTTCGGGATGGACGATGACCGGGTTGAGATCGATTTCCTCGATCAGCTCGGCGTGATCGGCGGCGAAACGCGACAAGGTCGCGATAAGGTCGGCCAGCGCCGCACGGTCGGCGGCGGGCTCGCCGCGGACAGCCGTCGAGCAGCGCCGCGCCTTTGAGCTCGCCGAGCAATGCCAAGCGCCTCCTCGCGGCCGATCGGGACCGGGGCGAAGGCAACGTCGCGCAACACCTCGACATGGATGCCGCCCAGCCCGACCATCAGCATCGGGCCGAAAACCGGGTCGCGGGTGACGCCGAGGATGATCTCGCGGCCGCGCGGCGCCATCGCCTGCACGAGCACGCCTTGGATCGCGGCCCCGGGATGGGCCGCCTTGGCGCTCGCCTGGACCCGTTTATAGGCCTCGCGCACCGCACTCTCGCCGGCGACGCCGAGCGCCACCGCGCCGGCCTCGGTCTTGTGGGTGATGTCGGGCGACTGGACCTTGAGCGCGACCGGGCCGCCGATACGGGCTGCGGCAGCAACCGCTTCTTCGGCGCTCCTCGCCAGTGTCTCGGGCGGGCGCGGCAGGCCGTAACGCGCGAGCAACGCCTTGGCCTCGGCCTCGGTCAACACCGGGCCGGCTGCGGCGAGCGCGCGGCCGACCTCGTCGCGCAATCCGGCGCGAGTCGCCGGCGCGGTTTTCGGTTCGCGCGCCGCTGCTGGAATGCCGCGTAATCGACGAGCGCGCGGATCGCCCGGGCGCAGCTCGGCATCGAGGTATAGCAGGGGATTCCGGCCTCGGCGAACGCGCCATCGCCCCCGGGCGACGCCGTCGTGTAGGTCGACAGCAGGATCGGCTGCTCGGTGGTGCTGGTAATCGTCGCAAGCTCCTCTGCCCGCTTGGCGGCGGTCGCCTCATTGGCGAGGGAGCCGATCAGCAGAATCGTGTCGATCCGCTGCGACTCGCGGACGATCTCGACGAGCCGGGCGTAGCCGACCTCGTGGATCGCCTGCGCCGTCGCGTCGACCGGGTTTTGCGCCGAGGCGTAGGACGGCAACAGCGCGAGCACGCGCTTCTGGATGTCGTCCTCCAATACCGGCAGTTCGAGCCCGTGTCGGGAGAGGATGTCGGCCATCCATACCGCGCTGCCGCCTGACCCGGTGATCACCGCGACGCGGTTGCCGCGCGGCAGCCGGCAGAAGGAGAAAGCGGCCGCGACATCGAGCATGTGGTCGAGGTCTTCGCCGCGGATGATGCCGTGGTGCCGGAAGATCGCGTCGTCGATATCGCCGGCCTGGGCCAAGGCCCCGGTATGCGAGGCGGCGGCGCGCCGCCCCGCCTCCGAGCGGCCGACCTTGGCGGCGATGATCGGCTTGCCGGCTGCTGCCGCCTTCGCGGCGACCTCGCGAAAACGGTCGGGGCGGCGGATACCCTCGAGATAGAGCGAGGAAGATGTCGGCGCCGCCCTCGTCGAGCCACCAATCGACGTAGTCATGCGCTTCGAGGCACGGTCTGGTTGCCGGCGCTGACCTGGTGGGTGAAGCGCAATTGCTTGTCGCGGCCGCGGCTCAGAAACGAGAAGGTCAGCGCGCCGCTCTGGCAGCTGACGGCGATCGGCCGCGGCCTTGCCGGCTGACGGGCAGCAGGCTCCGGCTCGGATCGTGGAACACCGGGCTGAAGGTCGCAACCAGCGGCTTCAGCGGATTGACGATGCCTTCGGAATTGGGGCCGCAGACGACGATGCCGTGGCGCTCGGCGATCCGCCCCAGCTCGATGTCGCGGGCCCGGGCGGCGTCGTTGCTCTCTTCGCCAAAACCCGAGCTGATGACGACCGCGGCGCGCACCCCGCGCCCGCCGCATTGCTCGATCGTGTCGACGACGTGGGCTGCCGGCACCAGGATCACCGCGAGATCGACCGGCTTCCGGCAGCGCCGCGACCGACGGATAGGCCCGCAGGCCCAATACCTCGCTCTGGCTGCGGGTCACCGGGTAGATGCGGCCGTCATAGCCGTGGCCGATCAGCGCGTGCGTCAGCCGGCCGCGCAAGGTCTCGGTATCGGCCGAAGCGCCGATAATGGCGACGCTATCCGGGGAAAGCAGCGGTTTCAGGTCAGGCATTAAAAGGAACTCTTTAACGCAGAGGTCGCGGAGGATGCGCAAAGGACGCGATGGCGCTTCGTTGCTTAGCGTCCATTGCGTCTCCTTTGCGAACTTTGCGGTGAAGCTCTATTTTATCGCAGGCCGAGGCCGCGGGCGATGATGCCGCGCAGCACCTCGCGGGTGCCGCCTTGGATCGTTAGTTTGGGCGCGATCAGGGTGGCGTAGCGCAACGCCTCCTCGAACCGGTCGTCATTGCTGTCGGGCGCCGAGTCGCCGGTCGGCGGCGCGAGGAGGCGCACCTTGTCGGGCAGGGCCTGCTCGAAATTGGTGCCCGAGATCCTTGACCACCGCGGCTTCGACCGCAGGCGTCTTGCCGGCCTGCAGCATGCCCGGCGACCGAGAGCGACATGCGCCGCAATGTCGCGAGATGCGCGACCTCGCGGCCGATCCCTTCGGCGAGGCGATCGCTCGGCTCCTCGCCGGCGCGGCGCACCAGCTCGACCAGCGCCGGGAAGGTCTCGATCCACCGGTCGGGGCCGCTGCGCTCGTAGGCGAGCTCGTCGGTCGCCTGCTTCCAGGCCATGTCGACCTCGCCGATCAGATGCGAGTCGGGCAGGAACGCGTCGTCAAAGACGACCTCGTTGAAATCATGCGCGCCGGTCAGGTTGATGATCGGCCGGATCGTGATCCCCGGGGTCTTCATCTCGACCAGGAACTGGGTCAGGCCGTGCCGCCGGTTCTCCTTGGTCGGCGGCGAGGTGCGCAACAGCGCGATCATGTAATCGGCCTGATGGGCGTTGCTGGTCCAGATCTTGCGGCCGTTGACCAGCCAGCCGCCATCGGTCTTGGTCGCCCGGGTCGACGCGGCGAACACGTCCGACCCGGAATTGGGCTCGCTGAGGCCGATCGCAAAGCACAATTCGCCGCGCGCGATCTGCGGCAGGATCTTCTGCCGGACCTCCTCCTGGCCGTAGCGCAGGATGACCGGCCCGCTTTGCCGGTCGGCGGTCGAATGGGCGCGCGTCGGCGCGCGCGCCGCCAGCATCTCCTCGGTCACGACATAGCGCTCGAGATGCGAGCGCTCGTGCCCGCCATATTTTTTGGGCCAGGTCATGCCGATCCAGCCTTTGGCGCCGACCTTGCGGCTGAATTCGCGCGAGAACGAGCCCTTGCCGCCATATGGCGAGAAGGTCCCGGCCTCGATCTCCTGGCGCAAAAAGGCGCGGACCTCCTGGCGCAATTCCTTGGCTTCGGGCGGCAATTCGACCGGATCGAAGCGGAAGCTGAAACTCATCTGGGGTCTCACGATCCCTGCGTGATGAAGGGCCAGAGCCCGTCGGCGCCGCGCTCGGCGACCATCCGGCCGAGGCGCGCGGCCCATACCGCCTCGTTGCCGAATTCCTCGCGCCAGGACCACAGCCGGCGGGTTGCGTGATGCAGCGAGTGCTCGTAGGTGAAGCCCATCGCGCCGTGCACCTGATGGGCGATCGCCGCGCCGGTGCCGGCCGCCTCGCCGCCGCGCACCTTGGCGATCGCGACCTCGCCGATCTCTATCTTCGGCAATGCGCAGGCCTCGGCCGCGGCGTCCGCGGCGGCGCTCGCCGCCGCGACTTCGCCGGCCAATGTCGCGAGATTGTGCTGCACCGCCTGGAACTTGGCGATCGGCCGGCCGAACTGCACGCGGTCGAGGGCATACTGGACGGACTGCTCGAGGATCTTTTCGAGCGCACCAGCCATCTGCTGGAGCCGGACCGCGGCGCCGAAAGTCACCAGCTTGTCGAGGTCGATGTCCGTTTTTCCGACCGCCTCGGGCACTGACCCCGTCGAACGACACGGTGTCGCTGGGCTCTCCCGCCAGGCTGGTCGAGTGGCTGATCGCGAGGCCCCGCGCGGGGACCAGCGCCGACACCGTTTCGCTTCCGCGCTGTGCCAAGACGGCGATGTGCGCCGCGTTGCGGGCGAAGGGCACGCGCCGCGCCCGGCCGGCGAGAGTGCCGTCCGGCCTCAGCGCAATATGGCCATCGGCATGCACCGGGGCGATCGTCAGCGGCCCGCCCGGCACGGCAATGCCCGCCCGTGAAAGCAGCCAGCCGGCCATCAAAGTCTCGGCGAGCGGGACCGGCGCCGCAAACCGGCCGGCGACCCGCAACACGGCAAACCCGTCCGAGAGCTCCGCGCCGGCGCCGCCGAGCTCGTCAGGTACCCAAGTCAGCGGTCAGCCCGGATTCTTCGAGCGCGTCCCACAACGCCTTCGGCCATTCGCCTTTCTCGGCGTCGTTGATCGTGGCGGGCTCGCACAGATCGCGGAAAATCCGGGTTGCGGTGTCGACGATGATGTTGTCGGTGTTGTCGGCCATCTCGCTCCCGTCGGCTTGTTCCCGTCGATCGTAGATCAGCCGGCAGGGACGGAAAGACTTAGACTGCACGGTCGCATCAAACCCGAGGCCAGGAAGGGCGCAGCGACGGCTCGACCCCGTCGATCCGGAACACCCGGCCATGCGCAGCCCGCGGCGTTCCCGCCAAATTCCGCGCCGTACCGGGGCACATGTCGTGCGGGCTGGCGCCGCAAGCGAGATTGCGCTCTGTGGTCAACCCGCCTGTCGGCGGGCGAATGCTGCGGCCGAAGCCGCCGCTAGATATTTCGGGTCGGCCTGTTCCTTGAGGAATTTGGACAAGTATCGTTTGATCTTCGGCAGCCTGAACAATGCTGCGAGGCTTTGCTTGCGGGTCTCGGTTATCAATGTGGAGGGATCGAGATACGCCCTGGCGTTTGCGGCGGTCAGCACAAAAGGGGGGCGATTTTCGCGCGCAAGGATGTAGCTCATGACGAGCGCGCCGGTGCGGTGATTGCCCTCGATAAACAGCTCTGGTTCGCTGAGCATTCGGACATAAACCCCGGCGGCACGCTTCCACGGGGATTTTTTCGGTGAAGTGAGTACCACTCGACAATATCGCGGATCCCGCCACCCTCCTGTTCGTAAAACCGTTGTTCTGTGGCCGCCAAGTGCTCTGCGGCCTGCCGATTTGTTGTTTCGTCGCCGCCGCAGAGAACGACTGCATTCATCTGGAGAAATAGCTTAGAGTTTCCTGTAGCGAAGAGGTCGCGCTGTTGGGCGACCAGATCGTCTACCAGCTCGTAGCCATTCAGCAAATTTGCGATAAGTGTATCGTCGATCGCGTCGCGGCGCGATCGGAGAAGCTTGTTGATTTCGGGAAAATGCGCCTGCAGATCCCGCAAAGAAGCTTCGATTGCACCGAGATCTAAGACTTGTCCCGGCTTCCGATCGCGCCAAGCTATTGGCCAACACTCCGCAACGACTGTTCTCCGGACGCGACTACCTCGCCAGGCAAAGGAAGATAACCCAGTTTCTGGCTAAACGCTTGCCCGCCCGACAATCCCCACGAAACGAACTCCCGTAGAGCCGATCCTTTCTGCGGATCGTCGTATTTTCGATACAGCAATAGCCAACTGAAGGTGACGATCGGATAGGCGTTCGCCCCCGAGGGATCGACGATCGATTGGTTCATTCCCGTCGGCGTCTTGGCGGAGGCTTCTGCAAGAGATTGCATTCCCGCTGCGTCATCAGGCGCGACGAAATTTCCGGCTTTGTTCTGCAGGACAGCCATCGGCAAGCCGAGTCGCTTGGCAAACCCATATTCGACGTAACCGATCGAGCCTTCGCTGATCTTGATCCGCGAGGCCACTCCCTCATTGCCGCTGGCCAGCATGGCGCCGGCTGGCCATTCGACCAGCTTCCCGACGCCGAGACCCTGCTCGCGCCAGGCCAAGCTGCTGGCTGCCAAATGGTTGGTCAGCGCGTATGTCGTGCCGCTGCTGTCCTGGCGAGCGACTACGACAATGTTCCGATGCGGCAAGCTCAATCCGGGATTGGCTTCCTGGATCTTGGGGTCGTCCCAACGTCGGATCTGGCCCGACAAAATGCCGGGATAGACGTCCCGCGGCAGCTTCAGCTCGCCCCGCAACCCCGGAACATTGTAGGCGAGCACAACCATGCCTGCGGTCGACGGCGACCATGACCGCGCCTCTTGATATTTCGGAGGCCTCGCGGTCGCTCAGCGCGATATCGCTGGCGCCAAAATCGACTGAGCCGGCAACAAAGCGGCGCACGCCTTCGCCGCTGCCGACGGCATCATAGGCGATCGAGACTTGCGGGTGGTCGCGATGATAGGTCTCGATCCACTGCTTGTAGAGCGCGGCGGAGAAAGTACTGCCGGCGCCGCGCAGCGATGTTTCATTCGTAGCCGCACCGGCCCGGTCTGCCAGCAGCACAGCGCCGACCCCCGCGGCCAACAACACCGATGCGAGTGTAATGCGCCATAGCCCACGCGCGAGGGTCATTACCGCACCCTCCGTCGCGCTCAGCTGAACTTGCCGCTGATGTATTCCTGGGTGAGCTGTTCGCGGGGCGCTTGGAAAATCTGCTCTGTTTCGCCCATCTCGACCAGATAGCCGGTGCGGCCGCCCTGCGAGATATCGACCCCGAAGAACGCGGTGATGTCGGCCACGCGCGTCGCCTGCTGCATGTTGTGGGTCACGAGCGCGATCGTGTAGTCGTCCTTGAGCTCCAGCATCAGCTCCTCGACGCGGCGCGTCGCGATCGGGTCGAGCGCGGAGCAGGGCTCGTCCATCAGCAGCACCGTCGGCTCGGTCGCGACCGCCCGCGCGATGCACAGGCGCTGCTGCTGGCCGCCGGAGAGCGACAGCCCGCTGGCCTTGAGCTTGTCCTTGACCTCGTCCCACAGCGCGGCGCGGCGCAGCGCGTGCTCGACCCGCTCGTCGTAGTTTCCCTTGTAACTGTTGAGCCGCAGGCCGAACGCGACGTTGTCGTAGATGCTCATGGCGAACGGGTTCGGCTGCTGGAACACCATCCCGATGTAGCGCCGCACGACGACCGGATCGATGTCCTTGGCGTAGATGTCCTGGCCGAGAAAATGCACGTGGCCTTCCAGGCGGAAGCCCTGGATCAAGTCGTTCATCCGGTTGAGGCTGCGCAGAACGGTGCTCTTGCCGCAGCCCGAGGGACCGATGAACCCGGTGATCTTGCCTTTGTTGATCGGCACGCGGCGTCGCGGACCGCCAGGAACGATCCCGTAGTAGATCTTGCTGACGTTGCAGTTGATCGCGAGGTCGCCGCTTTTAGCGCTGGCCGGCCTGGCTGGCGCTTCGCCCTTAAGCGGTTGCACGACGGTCATAACAGGCTCCTGTCAGTATTTCGCGCGTCCGAACAGACGGCTCAGCATGTTGAAGACGAGGACGATCAGCACCAGAACCAGCGATGCCGCCCAGGCGAGCTCGATCTGATTGTCGAACGGCATGCTGGAGAAGTTGTAGATCAGGATCGACAAGCGACGCGGTCGGCTCGCTCAGGCTGCGTCAGCCAGTAGTTGCTGAACAGCGCGGTGAAGAGCAGCGGCGCCGATTCGCCGGCGACGCGGGCGACGCCGAGCATCACGCCGGTCAGGATCCCGGCAGCGCGGTCGGGAAAACGATCTTCCAGATCATCTGGGTGCGCGTGCAGCCCATGCCGAGCGCCGCGTCCTTCATCTTGCGCGGCACCATCTTCATGGCTTCCTCGGCGGTGAGCACGACCGTCGGCAGCATCAGGATGGCGAGCGCGATGCCGCCCGCGATGGCCGAGTAGCTTCCCATGGCAAGCACGAGCACCGCGTACACGAAGACGCCGGCCAGGATCGACGGAAAGCCGGTCAGTACCTTGGCCAGGAACCGCGACACGCGACGCCAGAGCTGGCTGTCGGGCCCGAGCTCGGCCAGATACGCGGCCGCCAGGACTCCGACCGGTACGCTGATCACTGTGGCAATCGCGCACCATGACAACGGTGCCGACGATCGCATTGCCGAAGCCGCCGCCCATCTCGAAGCCGGCCGGCGGCAGCTCGGTGAAGAGATCGAGGCGCAGCCGCGAGCCGCCCTGCACGATCAGCATGTAGAGGACGGAAAACAGCGGAACGCTGGCGATCAAGCGCCACGATCCAGGCGCCGATGGTCAGCATGCCGTTGCGCAGGGCGCGGCGCTCGGCCCAGGAGTGGGTCAGGACCGGTGCGCTGCCAGGACCTCCGAACGGTTGGCGGTCGTCGCTCGGTCATGCTTTGCCCGGAGATACTGCGCTGCGTGATCGTCAGGAGGCCGATACCGGCATGTTCACGACCAGCGTGATGGCGAGCAGAACGAGGGCGGCGTACATCAGCGCCTGCGACCTCGGCCGGGCCGGCTTCCGGGAAATGCGAGGCGAGCAGCGCGGCCAGCGTCTCGGCCGGGGCGAAAAGCGACAGGCTGACCTGGTTGGCGTTGCCGATCAGCATGGCGAGCGCCATGGTCTCGCCCAGAGCGCGCCCAAAGCCGAGCACCATCGCGCTGAAGATGCCGCCAGCCGCGGTCGGCACCATCACCTTCAGGATCACTTCCCAAGCGTGGCGCCCATGCCATAGGCCGCTTCCTTGGTGCGGTACGGCACCGAATTCAGCGCATCCTGCGAGATCGCCGCGACTGTCGGCAGCACCATGATGGCAAGCACGATGCGCCGCCGGCAAAAGCCCGGGCCGCTCAGCGACGTCCCGAAGAACGGAATGAAGCCGAGAGTATTCGTTAAGCCAATTCGCCGCCGGCCGGATCACCGGAATGACGACGAAAGATGCCCCACAGCCCAAATACCACGCTCGGGATTGCGGCCAGCATGTCGATGATCAGCCGGAACACGAATGCGAGCGCGCGGCGGCAGGAAATCCTGCGTCAGGAAGATCGCGACCGTGAGGCCGAAGAAGCCGCCGATCAGCAGCGCCAACAGCGAGCTGTAGAGCGTGCCCCAGATCCCCGGCAGGATGCCGAACTTTTGAGTTCCTGCACGTTGTATTGGTCGAGGATCAGGAAACTGAATGGTACTGCTGGATGGCCGGCATCGCCTGCCCGCCGATCTTCCACAGAATGTAGGCGACGAGCAAGATGATCAGCGAAGCCGCGGCAAACCGCCAACGCCGAAACCCGCGATCGACAAGTATTCGTGCGAGGACGGCGGATGCGTGATCGCGCCGGGTGGAGCTGCAATTTCAAAGGCGTTGGCTCAGCCATAGACTTAGCTTCTTGATCAGCCCGGCACATGGCCATCACGGGTCTAAATCCCATTCATTTGATTGCCGCGGCATGCGGTCTTGATCTTCTCGACAACGCGTGGCGGTAGCGGAATATAACCCATGCTGTCGGAGATTGATTGGCCCTTGGTGACGCAGTAGTCGACCAGCTTGCGCAACCATTCCGCCTTGCCGGCATCCTGCTTTTTATAGGCAGGAGCCACGTGAAAGTGGCGATCGGATAGGCATCGGCGCCCTCCGGGTCCTCGACCCATCCCCGCAGGTCGGGACCTAATGTCGCCGACGCCAAGCGTTGCCTCGCCCGACTTGTCGCTCCGCCGAGACATAGTTGCCGGATTTGTTCTGCAGCACCCCGAGTCGGCCTTGGTCAGCTTGGCGTAGCCATATTCGATGTAGCCGATCGCCCCCGGTGTCTGTTTGATGGTCGCCGTCACCCCATCGTTTTTTGGCGCCGCGACGATCTTGTCGCTCGCTGGCCATTGACGGTGGTGCCGAACCCGACCTGCTTGGCAAAGGCGGGCATTGATCGCCGACAGATGCTTGGTGAACACGAAAGTCGGTGCCGCTGGCGTCGGAGCGACGAACGACAGTGATCGGCAAGTCGGGCAGCTTCAGGCTGGCGTTGGCGGCGGCGATTTTCGGATCGTTCCATTTCGTGATTTTGCCAAGGAAGATCTCCGGATAGACGTCGTGCGGCAGTTTGAGTCCTGGGTTGCCCGGAAGATTGTAGGCGAGGACAATCTCACCGGCGGTGACCGGCATAGGACGACCCCGCCTGGCACTTTGGCGATTTCTTCATCCGTCATTGCCGCGTCGCTTCCGGCAAAATCGACCGTGTGATTGATGAAGTCCTGAATCCCGGCGCCGCTGCCTTTGGCCTGGTAATCAACGGTGACGCCCTTGTTCGTTTGCTGAAATCCTTGAACCAGGAAGAGTAGATCGGAAACGGAAAGCTTGCCCCCGACCCGATCAGTTTTACTTCTTGAGCATTGAGGTTAACTGGTGAAAGCGTCATCGCGGCGATGACGGAAATGGCAATTATCGGCACGCGCCAAATCATTCAATTCTCCCCTTTTTTTCCACCGCATTTTAAATGATGTGGTGTTACGGTATTATGACAGCACCGGGTCGGCGGGGGCGCCAAGCTGGTTGGGAACCCAGATGACGGTCAGCCCGGATTGCTCGAGTGCGGCCCACAACGCCTTCGCGCCATTCGCCCTTCTCGGCGTCGTTGACCGTGGTGAGCTCGCAGAGATCCCGGAAAATCCGGGCCGCGGTGGCGGCCGTCTCGCTCCCGTCCGCTGGTCGGCGCGACCGTAAGGCAGGGCGGCGGGGACGGAAAGGCTTAGCCTGCGCTGCGGCCTCAAACCCGGGGCCAGGCAGGCTGCAGCGACGGCTCGACCCCGTCGATCAGGAACACCCGGCCATGCGATGTCGCCAGGCGCACCTTCAATGCAGCCTGGTATTCCTCCGACCGATACCAGCGGCGGGCCGTCTCGGCATCGGGGAACTCGATGATGACGACGCGCTCGGGCATCGGCTCGCCGTCGAGGAGCTCGAGCTTGCCGCCGCCAGCGATGACATGCCCGCCAAAGCGGGCAACGGTGGCCAACGCCGCCGGCACATGCGCCTTGTAGCTGTCCAGGTCGGTTATGTGAATGTCTCCGACGACGTAGGCGGGCATTCTAGCCTCCTGTTGGCAGGAACACTCTGCATAAACATCCTACAGCTCCTTGCCGGTGACCCCTTGTGATTGCGTCTGAACCCTAGTGGGTCGACGTCGGGGGTGTTTCACCCCAGTCGAGGGGGCGGTGCAGCCCGGTCGCGGCGTCGAGATATTCCGGGTCGCTCGGCCGTAGAACGCCGTGCCGCACGGCGAAATCGAGCATAACGAGATTGACGTTGAACTTGAAATCCTGGGTCGTGCGGACGCGTTCGAGGACGTCTGCGGCGGACATCAGCTCGAACCGGACGATCTCGCCGTCTTGGTTTTGCGGGACGCAGTCAGCAGGAATTTCGAGGTCGTAAACAAACAGCACATCGTCGCGAATGCCGAGCTCGGTCTCCATGCGATACGAGACCGCACCCACCGAAACCGCCCGCTGCGTCAGGCTCTTCGGAAGCGACGCCTCTTCCACGCCCTCCTTCAACAGCGTCTCCTCGACGCCGTGGCCGTTGCCGATCCCGCCGGCAACGATGTTGTCGAGCTTGTCGGGCGCCACTTTCTTGTCCGGAGCACGCCTGCCGATCCACAGGTAGATACCGCCGCGCTCCCGCCGATACCCGTTGAGATGCACGCCGTAAGCGCGCGTGCCAAAAAACGGGACGGCGCCGCGATCGAGCCGGAAAACGGGCGGTGCGCCCCAGCGCGGCGCGACGTCAAAGGTTTCATTGCGCCATTTCGGGACACGGTTCTCGGCCAGCAGCGCGTCGACCACCCCGTCGACGGCGGCGCTGGTCGCTGCAACGTCTCCGCGCCCCTGCAGCTTCACCCGGTCCTGCTCGACCGCGAATACGTCCGGAAATCGGCGCAGCGCCTCCGCATTGTCGCGCCGCACCAGCCCGATCCGATCATTGCCGGCGAGCAGCGGCAGGGCGCGCGCCGGCTCGAAGTTGTTGCAGGCCCGTATGTGGTCGAGAAAGGACATGACGGACAAAGCTCCGATCAGCCGGGCGCACTGCGCTTCTCGGTCGTCAGCACGACTTCGACATAGGCGATCTGACGCAGGCACGCAGCCAGGTAATCCACCAGATCGCGTCCGAGCCCGCGCATTTGAATATCGATCGTCAGCTCTGCCTGATCGGTTCCATGAGTTGCGCTGTGCCAAGCGGAGGGGATCAGGCCGCGTTTGGCGAACAGCTCGAGCACCCGCGGCATGACGCCGGGCTCGGCAGAGGCGTGAACGGAAAAGCAGGCGGTGACGGAGAGATTTTCGTCAGCGACGGTCGCAGGCAAGAGCGACATGAGCATGATCCTCGGCAGCAAAGGGGCGAACGAACGGGGCCCGAACCCTCAGGGGGTCCGGGATCGTAATTCGCCGGTCTTGCCGATCATGCGTCGTCAAGGACATCACGCGAGAGATGTAAGCCGGCGCGGCGGCGCGGTCAACTCGGATCGAAACCCGACACCCTCCCGTTTGCAGTCGCAGGAAGCGGCAATTCGGAGAGCAGCAATGGCCGAACGCCCGGTGACGACCGGCACCGAGGCCCGCGCAGGGAGCAAGGAGGGCGTCGTCCGCTATGTTTTGCTGGCGTCGTTAGCGCTGGTCGTGGTTCTATTCATAGTAGCGTACGTGCTGTTTGCTTGATCGGAGCGATTGATGACCCCCATCCGGCTCGCCGTCGTAGTGCTCTCGCTGACCGCCGCTGTCGGTTGCGGCTCGATCGGTGCGCCGGAGCGGGCCAGCGACACCCAGAACCTGAACGCGATCTCTGACGACATCGCGGCGCTTTCGATGACCCGATCCGACGTTATGCACGCTGCCGATCCGATGGCCCGCACCGTCTTGCCGCGTCATTACCAGCTTCCCCCCGACTGACCGGACCACCGCCGCGGAGGGCTTTTGAGAACGGAGCCGAAAGCGCTGCTGGCGGAGACAGGAGCGGCGCTGGGCGCCGCCGAAACCTTCCTGGCCGCGGCACGGACAAAGCTGATCGCGCGCCTCGGGCAGGGCTCCGGCCCGGAGGCTGAGCGCTTGACCGCCGAGCAATTGGCGGCTCATGCCTTCTCCTGGATGGCGACATATGTGGCGGCGTTGCGTCAGGTTCGGAACTGGGCGGAGCGGCTCGACAACGCAGGACGGCTCGGCGAAAGCGAGCGCCTGATTGTCGAGATCTTGTATGGCGAATACCTCTCCCAGCTCGCCGGCGGCATCCCGATGGCGCAGGGCGAGCTCGCGAGGCCGCAGGATCTCGAGTCTCGCCGAAGGCGATATCGCGCCGCTGCGCGCCGGCGCAGCCGGAAAATTAGCAGCAGCAGCGGGCGCCGCTCGCTTGCGGCTCGGCGCCAGGCTCGCGGAAAACCCCGAGGCCGCGCTCGGGGAGCTCGGGATCGACGACCCGACATTGGAAATGATTTGCGACCAGGTGCGCCGGTTTGCCGACCGGGAGGTCGCGCCGCACGCCCAGCAATGGCATCGCTCGGACCAGCTGATCCCGCTCCCGGTCATCGCGGAGCTCGCCGGCATCGGGGTTTTTGGAATGACGATCCCCGAGGATTACGGCGGGCTCGGGCTCGGCAAGCTGGCGATGAGCATCGTCTCGGAGGAATTGTCGCGCGCCTATATCGGGGTCGGCTCGCTCGGCACCCGCTCGGAAATCGCGGGCGAGCTGATCCGCCTCAACGGCACCCCTGGGCAGAAGGCGCGCTGGCTGCCGGCGATCGCCTCGGGCACGATCCTCCCGACCGCCGTCTTTACCGAACCCAACACCGGCTCCGACCTCGCCAATTTGCAGACCCGCGCCGTGCGGGACGGCGCCGTCTACCGCATCTACGGTGCGAAGACCTGGATCACGCATGGTGCGCGGTCCGACTTGATGACCCTGCTCGCGCGCACCGATCCGGCGCAGCCGGGGTATCCGGGCCTCAGCATGTTTCTCGCCGAAAAGCCGCGCGGCAGCGACGCCGACCCATTCCCGGCGCCGGGGATGAGCGGCACCGAGATCCCGGTTCTCGGCTATCGCGGGATGAAGGAATACGAAATCGCCTTCGACGGCTTCGCGGTGCCCGCCGAGGGTTTGCTCGGCGGGGTCGAAGGACAGGGTTTCAAGCAGCTGATGGCGACATTCGAGAGTGCGCGGGTGCAGACCGCGGCGCGCTCGGTCGGGGTCGCGCAGAACGCGCTGGAGCTCGGCCTCGCCTATGCGCTGGAACGCGTGCAGTTCGGCCGCAAATTGATCGCCTTTCCGCGCATTGCCGGCCGGCTTGCGCTGATGGCTGCGGAAACCATGGCGGCGCGCCAGCTGACCTATTTCGCGGCCCGCGAAAAGGACCAGGGCCGGCGCTGCGACATCGAGGCCGGCATGGCCAAATTGCTGGCCGCGAGGGTGGCCTGGTCGAACGCCGACAACGCGCTGCAGATCCACGGCGGCAATGGCTACGCGCTCGAATACCCGATCAGCCGCGTGCTGTGCGACGCCCGTATCCTCAACATCTTTGAAGGCGCCGCCGAGATCCAGGCCCAGATCATCGCCCGCGGCCTCCTCGCCGGCCGGAACTGATCAAAAATCCTGACGGCCCGAGCCTGGTAGGCCGCTGAAAAATAGCGGCAGCCGAAAATTCGTCATTCCAGCCGCAGCGAAGCGGAGAGCCGGAATCCATAAACTACTGATACCAATGGATTCCCGCTTTTCGCTCCTCTCCCCCCGCCGGCCGGGGGGAGGGCGGGTGAGGGGGGGCCGACGGACGGATTTGCGGCGCCGCCCACCTCACCTTCCCAGGCCCCACGGATCAAGTCCGTGGGCTGAAGGCCCACGTCGCGCCTGGGCCCCTCCCCCTGAAGGGCGGAGAGGGGCTGTTCCTCGAAACCCATCCCGCCGAATTCTGCGCTTTCGGTTGAGCTGGTGGCGATGCTGCAACCGAATTCAATTCCCCGGACAGCCCTGCGCTTTTGCGGGAATGACGGGTCGCTCCGCTCCCTCGCAGTGACGAGCGAAGCGATCTCGGTGGGCGCAAGCTTGGCACCGAGCTCAGGTTCGTACCGCTAGTGCGCGGCTCAGCCCGGTTGACGCCGGTCTTCGGCGCGCGCACCGTCTTTGGTGTCGAAACGCGGGCCGAGGAAAGGACGAGCCGATGCTGTCGAGCGCTCGCATCCAACAAAGACTGACGCGCCGGTCCATCGCGCTGGTCCTCGCGGGCGGCCGCGGCAGCCGGCTCAAGCAATTGACCGACCGCCGCGCCAAGCCGGCGGTGTTTTTCGGCGGCAAGTTCCGGATCATCGATTTCGCGCTGTCGAACTGCTTGAACTCCGGGGTTCGGCGGATCGGCATCCTCAGCCAGTACAAGGCGCACAGCCTGTTGCGCCATCTGCAGATGGGCTGGTCGTTTCTGCGCCCCGAGATGAACGAATTCCTCGACCTGCTGCCGGCGCAGCAGCGGCTCGACGAGGCGACCTGGTATCGCGGCACCGCGGATGCGGTCTACCAGAACTTCGATATCTTCCGCGCCGCTGGACCGGAATACTTCGTGGTCCTGGCGGGTGATCACATCTACAAGATGGATTACTCGAACATGCTGGCCGATCACATCGACAAGGGGGCCGATTGCACGGTCGCCTGTGTCGAGGTGCCGCTCGATCAGGCTTCCGATTTCGGCGTCATGGCCGTCGACGAGTCGATGGGCATCGTCGACTTTTTGGAAAAGCCGAAGAACCCGCCTGCGATGGCCGGCAAGCCGGACCGCGCCCTCGCCAGCATGGGGGTCTACGTGTTCACCGCCGATTTCCTTTACGACGAGCTCGAACGCGACCACCGGGACGCGGCCTCGAGCCATGATTTCGGCAAGGACATCATTCCCCATTTGGTGAGCCGCGGCCTGGCGGCTGCCCATTCCTTCGAAGAGAGCTGCGTCAAGACCACGCCCGAAGCCGAGGCCTATTGGCGCGACGTCGGCACGATAGACGCCTATTGGGCGGCCAACCTCGACCTCGTCATGCCGACCCCTTCGCTCGACATCTACGACCCGAACTGGCCGATCTGGACATATCAGCAGCAATTGCCGCCGGCCAAATTCGTGTTCGACGACGATGACCGCCGCGGCATGGCGGTCGATTCGATGGTGTCGGGCGGCTGCATCATCTCCGGCGCGACGGTGCGGCGGTCATTGTTGTTCTCGAATTGCCGCATCAACTCGCATGCCCAAACCTGCGAAGCGGTGCTGCTTCCGGATGTTCAGGTCGGCCGTCATGCGCGCCTCAACAAGGTCGTGATCGACCGCGGCTGCCGGATCAAGGAGGGGCTCGTGGTCGGCGAGGACCCGGAGCTCGATGAGAGGCGCTTCTACCGCAGCGAGGGAGGGGTGACCCTGGTCAGCGCCGATATGCTCGCCGCGCTCGAGTGAGCCGGCGCGGCTGGCGGTTCCCGGTCAGAACACCCGAGCTGAGGTCGACCGGTCGCGAACCCATACCTGAGCCTGGCGGCCGGCTTGCAAGGCGTCGCGTGCGGCATCGACCGCATCCAGCAACGCCTGCTCCTTGTCGAGATAGGCTCCGTAGACCAAGTCGCCGAGCGTGACAACCCACCTCGCCTCACGGCCACGCCGGCACACTCGAAACTCCATCACTCGCATTGGCTGCGCTCCTTGGACGACAACGGTCGCCATGGCGGGGGTAATCCCCGATCCGCGTTCGCTCCCTTTTGGCTCGGACAATATGATCCGGCAACGCGATTAAATAAAGATGACTTGTTACTGGCCAACATAAAACGAGATGTACCGCCCTATTCTGGCCTAATTGCGGCAGCGGCGCCTCATTTCTCCTCCGCGGTAAACACCCCGTTCCAGTTTGCCGGCGGCGCCGTCGGTCTGAAACAGGCTGATCCGCCGCCGGTAGAGATCGTAGACCGGCGCAAGGTGGCGCGCCGCAGCCAGTCGGCTGTCGTCCAGAAGGCGCAAGGCCGCCGCCCAGTCTTGCCCTCGGTAGGCCCTCAGAAGCTCGGAATGCCCTTCGATGAACGGCTCCTGCTCGATCCGGTCGGGCGGCAGCGTGAAAATACGCCCGGCCTGAGTTTTCCCCTTGACCGCAACGAGGTCGAGCTCGATCAGCGCGGGGTCGTTCAGGGCGGCTGCCGTCTCTTCGCCGATGATCAGATCGACGCCGTAAAGCTTGCCCAGGCCCTCGAGCCGCGAGGCCACGTTCACCGGGTCGCCGAGCAGAGAATAGTCGAAATGGGCCTCCGAGCCGAAATTGCCGACGACGCATTCGCCGGTGTTGATCCCGATACCGATGCGAACGGGAAGAAACGCCTGGTAGGCCCGCTCGGTTTCCCAGACGCGATTGAGCTCGACGAGCTTGCGGCGCATCACCCGCGCCGCCTCCACTGCGTTCCCGGCATGGTCGGGATCGTCCAGTGGGGCGTTCCAAAAGGCCATGATGCAGTCGCCGATGTATTTGTCGATCGTCCCCTTCTGCTCGGTGATGATCTCCGTCATCGGCGACAAGAAGCTGTTCATGAAATGCGTCAGAGCTTCCGCATCGAGCTGCTCCGACAGGCTGGTAAAACCACGGATGTCGCAAAACATGATCGTCATCGGGCGCATCTGGCCGCCGAGCTTGAGCCTTTCCGGATGGCGGGCGAGCTCCTCGACGTAGTGCGGCGACATGTATTGCGAAAAGGTGCGCCGGATCTGGCGCTGGCGCGCCTCGGTGCGAAGGTATCCGAGCAGCGACGCCACCAGATAGACGAGAGTGATGACCACCCAAGGGTAGACCGGGTCGATCAGCAGCTGTGCCTGCGAGAAGGCGATCCATGACGCTCCAAAAGCGGCGACCACGGAAGCGGCGCCGAGCCCCGCGCTCATCAGCGCCCCGATCCGCGGCAGAACCAGGATCAGCCCGCTTCCGACCAGAACCGTAAAGAGGATTTCGGCCCCGACCGCCCAGTCAGGGCGGGTGAGAAATGACTGCTGCAGGATCTGCTCGATGAGCTGCGCGTGGATCTCGACGCCGGGAACGTTGCGCGCGATCGGCGTTGCTTGCTCGTCATTGATGACACCCTTCGCCGAGGTTCCGATCAAGACGATATGGTCGGCAAGGAGCCGCGGATCGAAGTTCCCATCGAGGATCTCGGCGGCAGAGATCCGCCGGTCACGCCGTGGCGGGGCGAAATGGAGCCACACCCGCCCCTCGGCGTCGGTCGGGATGGTCAGTTGGCCGATGCGCAATGCCGTCAACCCGGTATTTTCGCCAAATCCCGTCTCGCCATTGGCTCCCGCGGCTCGGCCGACATAGGATTGGGCCCCCAACGCCAGGCGCAGCGCTTCCGCAGCGAGCGACGGGTAGGGCTTGTCGCCGAGCTTCAGGATCAGCGGAATCCTGCGGACTACGTGATCCCACTCGACATATTGATTGAGAAACCCGTTTCCGGCGGCTGCAGCTTCCAGGGCAGACAGATTGGCGATCGCTCCGGGAAAGCTCTCGACATGACGGAGCGGATCGTCTCCCGCGAACGCAAACCCGGCTTTCGCCGCCGGCGTCCGGGCCTCTCGTTGTTCGGCCATGATAAATCCGGTCACGACCGGGACCGAGGCCATGGCCTCGGCCAGACGCCCGTCGGGATCGGGCAGCGCCGCCAGCAGCTTCTCGGCATCCTGCGCGCCGACACCGTTTTGGGTCAGCAACGGCAGCAGCATTTTCGCGGAAGTCCGGTCCGGCTCGGCAAAATCGATGTCGAAAGCGACCACCGCGGCGCCCGCGTCGCGCAGCTTTGCCAGCAATTCCGCGATCAGGCCGCGCGGCCAAGGCCATTGGCCGATCTTCGACAGGCTCGCATCGTCGATGTCGACAATGCGGATCGGCGCGTCGGCGGGTTCGCGGGGGGCAGCGCGCTGGTAGAGGTCGAAGCAAGCCAGCGACAACCTGTCGAGCACATCAGGTATCGCGATCCGCGCGACCGCCGCGATCAGCAACACCGCGAGCGGCAGCAGATAGATGGCGGCGGTTCGACGAATTACGGACGGTATTTGCATCGGCCCGAAGCGCGCCTACCGGAAGTGGCGATCATCGCCGAAACCGATCGGGATTTCCAGGCGGAGCGCACCTCGGGGTACCGAGCAGGAATTTGAGCTACGCTATCCCATCGCGGCGTAGCCGCCGTCGACCGGGATGGCGGCGCCGGTGATGAAATCCGAAGCGGGGGAGGCGAGGAAGACAGCAATGCCGGCGAGGTCTTCCGGGACGCCCCAGCGACCGGCCGGAGTGCGCGCCAATACCCGCTCGTGCAACCCGGCCACCTGCCGCCGCGCATCGCGGGTCAGCTCGGTGTCGATCCAGCCCGGCAGCACGGCGTTGACCTGGACATTGTCGCCGGCCCAGGCCGCCGCGAGCGATTTCGTCAGTTGCACGAGGGCGCCCTTGCTGGCCGCATAGGGGGCGGCATAGGCCGAGCCGAACAGCGAGAACATCGAGCCGATGTTGATGATCTTGCCGCCGCCGCTCCTCTTCATCACCGGATGGGCGGCCTGCGAGCACAGGAAGGCGCCGGTCAGATTGGTGTCGAGCACCGTGTGCCACTCCGCCGCGGTATAAGCCTCGGGCGGCTTGCGGATCGAGGTGCCGGCGTTGTTTACCAGGATGTCGAGCCGGCCGAACCGGCCCGCCGCGTCATCGATCATCGCCCGGCACGAGCCCTCCTCGGCGGCGTCGAACGGAATGAACAACGCTCGCTCGCCGAGTTCAGCCAGAGCGGCCTCGGCTTTTCCGGAATCACGCGCCGCCACCACAACCCGCGCGCCAGCCTCGGCGAGCCCTCGCGCCATGCCGAGCCCGATCCCGCCATTGCCGCCGGTGACGACGGCGACGCGCCCCGAGAGGTCAAACATGGTCATCAAGAGCCTCCGACAACAACCCGGCGATCTGCAGGCCATGATGGCGCTCCTCAAGGCGCTTTGGAAGCTGCGCCCGCCGGGCGAACCGGAAGCTCCCGGGACACGGCTGATCCGGCGCTGGCGGGAGAAGCGGCTTTTGGGTCGGCTCGAACGCGACTGGCAAGGCGGGTTCGCGCTGCATCGCACGGGCGATCTCGTCTATGTGCCGGCTCCGCTCGATGCGCGCGGCCGGCATGCCCTGCTCCATCCGCCTCAGGTGCATCCGACGGTCCTCGGCTTTCTGCGCCCCGGATCGGTCGTGGTCGATGTCGGGGCCAGCCTCGGGGAATGGACCGTGCCGTTCGCCCGCGCGGTCGGGTGCCTGGGGCGGGTCATCGCGATAGAGCCGGCGCCGCGCAGCGCCGCCGCGCTCGAAGCGACCCTTGCCGCGAATGCCCTGCGCCACGTCGAAATCATCCGCTGCGCGATAGCGGACCACGACGGGACCGCGGAGCTCGCCGTCCCGATCGTGACCTCGCCGCGTATCGATACCGGCACCGCGCGGCTCGGACCAGCCCCGCGCCGGGTACGAGACCGTGCAAGTCCCGTTGCGCAGCCTCAACTCGGTGGCCGCCGAGCGTGGCCTTTCTCGGCTCGACCTGATCAAGATCAACGTCGAGGGCCACGAGCGCCGCGTCCTCGAGGGGGCCGCCGCCATCCTGCAGCGGCACCGCCCGGTCCTGGTCATCGAGACCGGCCATGAGAGCAGCACAGACCGCAAGGCGATCCGCGATCAGCTGGGCGGGTTCGGCTACCGCATGCTCGGCATTCTGCTCCATCATGGGATGGCGCCAGCAGATTGGACGGCTTATGCCGCGATCGACCCGCCGTTTCGCGAGGGCGAATCCCACAACCTGCTTTTGGTACCAGAGCATCCCGAAAGCTCAGGCCGCCAACCGCTCTAACAACGCCTGGGCTGCGGCAGGGGCGCGGATCTTGGCACCGTTGATAAAATAGACGAAGCAATCGAGCCCGGTGTCGGCCGATTGCCGGAGAAAGCGATCGGCCCATCCGTCGAGGGCCTCGGGCGGGTAGCCGGCCGGCTCCGCTTCGGCGCAGCGCCGCAGGCGGGCGTATGTGAAGCCGCCGGTGACCTCTCCGAAGGCCGGATGGTTGTCGTCGTCGACCGACGCGACCGTCACCTGATGCCGGCGCAACAAATCGGTGAAGGAGGGTGACGCGAAGCTCTGATGGCGGACTTCGACGACATGGCGGATCGCCCGGTTGTCGAGGGATCGCGGCAGCAGCTCGAGAAAGCTTGCAAAACCGGCTTCGTCAAACGGCATGCGCGGCGCGAATTGCCACAGGACCGGCCCGAGCTTGCCGCGCAATTCGAGAACGCCGCTCGCAAAGAAGCGCTCGATCGACGGCCCGGCGGTCGAGAGATCCGACCGGTGCGTCGCAAACCGCGGGCCTTTCAGCGAAAAGACAAAGTCTTCCGGTGTTTCGTCGTGCCAACGACGAAAGCTCGCCGGCTTTTGCGACCCATAAAAAGTGCCGTTGATTTCGATCGCGGTCACGCGCCGGCTGGCATGAGCGAGCTCGTTTTTCTGCGGCAGGCCCGGCGGGTAGAACGTGCCGCGCCACGGCGGATAGACCCAGCCGCCGATCCCGACCCGTAACTTGGGCGCGGCGCTCACGCGCTACGGGTCGGAGATGTTGCGGGTTGCGGTCAAGTCGGCCGGGTCGCCGACGACGGCAAAGCTCAGCCCGTCCGGATCGAGCAGGCGGCGGGCCACCCGGCGCGCCTGCTCCGGCGTCACGGT
This sequence comes from uncultured Alphaproteobacteria bacterium, assembly GCA_963836845.1. Classification (GTDB taxonomy): domain Bacteria; phylum Pseudomonadota; class Alphaproteobacteria; order ATCC43930; family CGMCC-115725; genus AP-15. The sequence continues at coordinate 30,483 of CAWILK010000039.1, forward strand.
GTCGAACAGCCCCGCACGCCGGTCGAGATAGTCGATCCCGAGCTTCTCGACCTGCATCTGGACCAGCAGCGCGGCGAGACGGCCGCTGGTGTCGAGGCTGAGCGGAAAAGAGCCGATCAGATATGTCTTGGCGTCGTCGAGCTCGGCCTCGGTCGGACCCTCCTCGCGCATGCGCCGCCATTCCCCGCGAATGAGCGCGATCAACTCTCCGACCCGGGCATTCTCGGTGGCGACACTGCCGAGGACCAGCCCTGCGCGGCGAAACGAGACGAGGTCGCTCGAAACGCCGTAGGCGAGCCCGCGCTTTTCGCGGATCTCCTTCATCAAGCGGCCGCGAAACCCGCCGCCGCCGAGAATGTCGACGACGAGACGCGCGGCATACCAGTCGGGATCGTCGCGTTTGGGCCCGACCTGGCCGAAGGTGACGGCGCTCTGCGGCACCGCGCGCCGGGTGATCAATAATCCCCCGGTCTCGGCGAGCTTTGCTTCGGCGATCTGAGCGGCCTCGACGCCGTCCGGCAGACCCGCGAAGATCCGATCGACGAGCGCCGACACCTCGCCTTTGGTCACGTCGCCGACCACGCCGATCAAAAGACCGGCGCGATGCAGCCGCGCCGAGGTGAAGCCGCGCAAATCGTCGCGCGTTATCGCGCCGATCGTCTGTGCGGTTCCGGAGACATCGGCGCCATAGGGATGGTTCTCGAAGGCGTCGCGCATCCAGAGCCGCCCAGAGAGGGCCCGCGGATTCTGCGCCTGCTGCTGGATCGAGGCCACGATCTCGCCGCGGACCCGCTCGATGGCGCTCGCCTCGAACCGCGGCGCCGTCACCGCATGGCGCAGCAAATCGACGGCCTCGCCCAGATTTGCCTTCAAGCTGCGCATGCTGCCGCTGAGATCGTCCCGGCCGGCTTCGAACCGCAGATCGATCGCGAGGTCTTCGAGCTTCGCCTTGAATGCGGCGGTGTCGTACGGCCCGGCGCCCTCGTCGAGCAATCCGGCCGCCATAGCCGCGAGCCCGCTCTTGCCTGCGGGGTCGAGCCCGGCCCCCCCGGGGAGGGCAAAACGAATCGTCACGACCGGCACCGTATGGTCCTCGACGAACCAGGCTTCGATGCCGGCCGGGCTGGTCACCCGCTCGATGGCCACGGCACCGGCGCTTGGCGGCCAGAGCAGCACCAGCAGCGCCAAGACGGTTCTTTTCATCCCGGCCTCACGAGGTAGGCTCGGGTAATAGAACTCCGGTCGCGGAGTTGCGCTCGACGAGCACGGCGCGCGCCGCAGCCTCGACCTCCGCTGGAGTGACCGCGCCGATCCGCTCGGGCCAAGCCTCCACCTCCTCCAGCCGCTGCCCGATCGCGAGCGCCGCGCCGATGATGTTGGCCGGCCCGGACAGGCTGTCGCTGGCATACACCGAAGCCGCCTTCATCCGCTGCTTTGCGCGCTCGACCTCGTCCGGCTCCATCCCGTCCCGCACCAGCCAACTCAGCTCCGCATCGACCGCCGCTTCGAGGTCGGCGACCGAAACCCCGGGTTTTGGGGTGGCGTAGAGGCCGAAGCTCGTCAAATCGATCGCACCCGGCGAATAATAGGCCGCAGCCGAGAGCGCCAGGCCGCGGTCGAGCACCAGCGCCCGGTAGAGGCGCGAGCTGGCGCCGCCGCCAAGCGCTTCGGCCAATACCTGCAACGGATAGGCATGAGCCGTTTCGCCGGCCCGGTAGCTCGGCGCCAGATAAGAGCGGCTCCAGCGCGGCTGCGCCACCCGCGCGCTCTTCATTTCGAGGCGCAGCGCGGCGCGGTGAGGCGGCTCCTCGACCCGCAGCCGCAGGGGCACCGGCCGGGCAGGGATCGGGCCGAAATACCGTTCGGCGAGAGCGCGGACCTCGGCGGCGCCGATGTCGCCCGCCACGATCAGGATCGCGTTATTCGGCGCGTACCAATTGCGGTAGAACGCGACGGCGTCGGCGGTGCCGAGACCCCGGATCTCGTGCTCCCAACCGATATTGGGATTGCGGTAAGGGTGGTGCAGGAACAACCCGGCGCGCAGCTGTTCGGCCAGCAACGACGCCGGCTCGTTGTCGATGCGCATCCGGCGTTCCTCGAGCACCACGTTCCGCTCCGGCAGCACGACGCTGTCGTCGAGCACGAGGCCGGTCATCCGGTCGGCTTCGAGTCGCATCACCAGATCCAACCGGTCGCGTGCTACGGTCTCGTGGTACGCCGTGTAATCCTGCGTGGTGAATGCGTTGTTCCGTCCGCCGTTGCGCGAGATCAGCGCGTTGAACGTCCCCGGCGGGTTGGCTGCAGTCCCCTTGAACATCAAATGCTCGAGAAAATGGGCGATCCCCGATTTCCCGAGCGGATCGTCGGCGGCGCCGATCTTGTACCAAACCATCTGCAACACCGCGGGCGTGCGATGGTTCGGCACGACCACGACCTGCATCCCGTTGCCGAGCGTAAAGGTCTCGGCGCCAAAGGATTGCGCCCGAGCCGGAGCTGCGAGCAGCCCCAACGCTAGGCAGGCGAGTCCCAGAAGCTTCGCCGCCTTGTTGGTTCGGCCACGGCGGAGCGGCTCGGCGGCGCTCAATTCGAGCTGCTCAATAGACGCCCTTCAACGGGGTGGTTTCGCGCTTCTCCGGAGCCCCGCTGCCCGTGGTCTCCTGAGTGCCAAGCAATTTGCTCGACAGGCTTTGCTCCCCGACGACTGCGTCCGCATCCGGCGCCTGGGCGTTGCGCGCTCCGATATCCGGCAGCCCGTCCGCGGCGCGGCGCAGGCGGAAGTCCGGAGCCTGCTTGCCCGGCTCGCCCGGCCCGGCCTGCTCGATCACCTGACGGGCCTGCTGGCCCGAGCTCTTCTCCTGAGGCCGCGCCGCGCCGGGCTGCGGCGGGCGCAGCTCGAAATCGGGCGGCATCGTCAATGGGGCGCGCGATTCGACAGCGAACTCGTCCGGCGACGTCCTCTCGAGCCCGATAGCCCGCTTCATGTCGGCGCAGCCGGGAAGCAGCGACACCGCAGTCGAACAGAGCACACCCCAAGCAAGCAGGGCCCGGCGGCCGCTGCGGAGCTGTTGATGACAGGACATGGCACAAATCCCTCCCGCTCTCCATCTACTGCACCTGGGAGCGTGGAAGCAAGCGAGCGCGCCGTTCTTGCGGCCAGCGCCCTTTCCGCCTTTTGCCTGCGGTGGCGCTAGCCGGGCCGCCGCGCTAAGTTCTGGGGCATGCAGCAGCAGATCCGCATCCGCGGCGCGCGGGAGCACAACCTCAAGAATATCGATGTCGAATTGCCGCGCGACAGCCTGGTGGTGATCACCGGCCTGTCGGGCTCCGGCAAATCCTCGCTCGCCTTTGACACGATCTATGCCGAGGGCCAGCGCCGCTATGTCGAGAGCCTGTCGGCCTATGCGAGGCAATTCCTCGAATTGATGCAGAAGCCCGAGGTCGAATTGATCGAGGGATTGTCGCCGGCGATCTCGATCGAGCAGAAGACGACCTCGCGCAACCCGCGCTCGACGGTCGGCACGGTGACCGAGATCTACGACTATATGCGCCTTCTGTGGGCGCGGGTCGGCGTCCCGTACTCGCCGGCGACCGGCCTGCCGATCGTCAGCCAGACCGTCTCGCAGATGGTCGACCGGGTGCTGGCGATGCCGCAGGGCGCCAGGCTCTACCTGCTCGCGCCGATCGTCCGCGGGCGCAAGGGCGAGTACCGCAAGGAGCTCGCCGAATTGCAGCGGCGCGGCTTTCAGCGGGTCAAGATCGACGGCAAGATGTTCGAGCTCGACGAGGTGCGCGGGCTCAACAAGAATCTGAAGCACGACATCGAGATCGTCGTCGACCGCGTCATCGTCGACGGCGAGCTCGGCAACCGCCTCGCCGATTCGTTCGAGACCGCGCTCGAGCTGGCCGACGGCATCGCGATCACCGAAAACGCCGACACCGGCGAGCAGACGATCTTTTCGGCGAAATTCGCCTGCCCGGTCTCGGGCTTCACGATCTCCGAGATCGAGCCGCGGCTGTTCTCGTTCAACAACCCGTTCGGCGCCTGCCCCGCCTGCGACGGGCTCGGCACCAAGCTCTATTTCGACCCCGACCTGGTCGTGCACGATGCGGGGCGCAGCCTCGCCGAGGGCGCGGTCAGCCCGTGGTCGCATTCGAGCTCGCAATATTACACGCAGACCTTGGAGAGCATCGCCCGGCACTTCCGCCGGAGCATGCGCACGGCCTGGCACGATCTGCCCGAGAAGATGCGGCGCACGATCCTCTACGGCTCGGACGGCGAGCCGATCCAGATGACCTATGATGACGGGCTCAGGAAATACACGACCGAGCGGCCGTTCGAGGGCGTTCTGCCGAACATGGAGCGGCGCTTCCGCGAGACCGACAGCGCCTGGGTCAAGGAGGAGCTGGGCCGCTATCAGAGCGCCAAGACCTGCGAGGTGTGCGGCGGCGACCGGCTCAAGCCCGAGGCGCTCGCCGTCAAGATCGCCGGCAAGCACATCAGCCAGGTCGCGGCGCTGTCGATCGCCGAGGCCGGCAACTGGTTCTCCGGGATCAGCGCCGAGCTGACCCCGAGCCAGCGCGAGATCGCCGAGCGCATCCTCAAGGAGATCAACGAGCGGCTCGGGTTTTTGAAGAATGTCGGGCTCGAATACCTGACCCTGTCGCGGGCCTCGGGCACGCTTTCCGGCGGCGAGAGCCAGCGCATCCGGCTCGCCTCGCAGATCGGCTCGGGGCTGACCGGGGTGCTCTATGTGCTGGACGAGCCCTCGATCGGGCTGCACCAGCGCGACAACGGCCGCCTGCTCGGCGACCCTGCAGCGGCTGCGCGACCTCGGCAACACGGTGATCGTCGTCGAGCACGACGAGGAGGCGATCCGCACCGCCGATTGGGTCGTCGATATGGGGCCGGGCGCCGGGGTGCATGGCGGGCATGTCGTCGCCGAGGGCACGCCCGAAGCGATCATGGCCAACCCGGACAGCATCACCGGGCAATATTTGACCGGGCAGCGCCAGATCCCGGTGCCGCCGGTCCGCCGCATCGGCCATCCGGGGCAGATCCTCCGCATCCTCGACGCGCGCGGGAACAATCTGAAGGGGATCACCGCCGAGATCCCGCTCGGCACGTTCTGCTGCGTGACCGGGGTCTCGGGCGGCGGCAAATCGACCCTGATCGTCGAGACCCTCTACAAGGCGCTCGCCAAGCGGCTCAACAACGCGCGCGAGCAGCCGGCGCCGCTCGGCGGGCTCGAGGGGGTCGAGTTTCTCGACAAGATCGTCGATATCGACCAGTCGCCGATCGGCCGCACGCCGCGCTCGAACCCGGCGACTTATACCGGCTGCTTCACGCCGATCCGCGACTGGTTCGCGGGGCTCCCCGAGGCCAAATCGCGCGGCTATCTGCCGGGCCGCTTCTCGTTCAACGTCAAGGGCGGGCGCTGCGAGGCCTGCCAGGGCGACGGCGTCATCAAGATCGAGATGCACTTCCTGCCCGACGTCTATGTCCAGTGCGACGTCTGCAAGGGCCGGCGCTACAACCGCGAGACGCTCGAGGTGCTGTTCCGCATGAAGAGCATCGCCGACGTGCTCGACATGACGGTCGACGAGGGCGCCGATTTCTTCCGCGCCGTGCCGGCGATCCGCGACAAGCTGGTGACCTTGCAGCGGGTCGGGCTCGGCTACATCCATATCGGCCAGCCGGCGACGACCTTGTCGGGCGGCGAGGCGCAGCGCGTCAAATTGGCCAAGGAACTGTCGCGCCGCGCCACCGGCCGCACCCTCTACATCCTCGACGAGCCGACGACCGGGCTGCATTTCGACGATGTGCGCAAGCTCCTCGACGTGCTGCACGCGTTGGTCGAGACCGGCAATACGGTGCTGGTCATCGAGCACAATCTCGAAGTCATCAAGACCGCCGACTGGATCATCGATCTCGGCCCCGAAGGCGGCGACGCCGGCGGCCACATCGTCGCCACCGGCACCCCGGAAGACATCGCCGCATGCGAGGCCAGCTACACCGGCCAATATCTCCGCCCCTATCTCGCCCGCCGCCCGGTGCCGCGCCGCCGCGCGGGGTGACCGGTGCGCTCCGGCCCGGGTCAATAAGCGGCCGCCGTATTGTGCGATCGGGATCGACACTATGGATCCAACGCTCCGAGAACTGCTGTGAACCCGACCCGAGCAACGAAACATCGAAGAATTGCGGCGCATGGTGCTTGCCGCGCTCGGCGAGCACGATGCCGAGGTATGGTTGTTCGGCTCATGTGCCCGCGGTGAGGTTTTCCAGCACAGCGACATCGATGTCGCGATACTGCCTCGGGACGAATTGCCTTCTGGCTTCTTCTCTAGATCTGGCGGAGCGCGTAGAGGAAAGCTCAATTCCCTACGATGTCGATATCGTCGACCTGCGTCGTGCCGCTCCTACCCTCATCGACGAGGTTCGCCGCGAGGGCGTGAAATGGAAAGGCTAACCGGCGGCTCGCCGAAGCAGCCGCGGCGCTCGCTACGCTGGACGAGCTTGCCTTGAAGACCGATCGCACGCTCGTGGAGCGTGACGGCGCGGTCCTGCGGCTGATCTATTCTTACGAAGCGGTTTGGAAAGCCTGCCAGAAAATGCTCGCGGCAGTGGAGAATGTCAGCGCCGCGTCGCCCAACGCAACCATTCGGGCCGCACGCGCTCTCGGCTGGCTGTCGGACGAGGACGCGGAGGCGGCCATCAAGCTGGGCGAAGAACGCAACCTCGCGGTCCATATGTATCGCGACCAGGTCGGGCAGCAGATCGAGGGGCACCTCGCTGCACACGCCGCGCTGCTGCGGCGGTGGCTGGAAGCCCTCCAAAAGCGCGCCGCGACGGTGTAAAGCGGTGTCGCGGCTGGCGCTGGTTTTGCTGGCCTTCCTTTTGCCGGCCCAGCTCCTGGCGCAAGATTACGCCGGCGGGCTGGCGCCGCCCGGTGTTCCGGCCAGCGCGTTTCCGGCGCCGAGCCGGCCGGTCGCCGGCATCGTCACCGATACTTGGCGGGACGAGCAGTCGCGTGACCGTGCCGGCGAGGCCGAGCGGGTGATGAACCTGCTCGGCGTCCGCCGCGGTCTCGACGTCGCCGATATCGGCGCCGGCGGCGGCTACTACACCGTGCGTGTGGCACGGCGGGTCGGGCCAAAAGGCCACGTCTATGCCGAGGATGTCGTGCCCGATTATCTCGACCGCCTGGCCCAGCGGGTCGCCCACGAAGGTCTCGCCGACCGGGTCACGCTGGTACATGGCGAGCCGCACGACCCGCGGCTGCCGCCCGGATCGGTGGATCTGGCTCTGCTCGTCCACATGTACCATGAGGTCGAGCAGCCCTACGGGTTGTTATGGAATTTGCGCCCGGGATTGCGGCCCGGTGCTCGTGTCGCGATCATCGACGCGCGCAAAGAAACCGCTTCCCACGGTACTCCGCCCGACCTGCTGCGCTGCGAGCTCGCCGCCGTCGGTTATCGCCAAACCGCATTCCACGAGCTTCAGGAAAACACCTACCTCGCCGTTTTCGTACCGGCAGCTCCGCCGGCCTCACCGGCCGGGATCCGCCCCTGTCCCTCGGCCGCGCCGAGGTGAATTGCGAGCTGACCGCCTGATCCGGCGGGGCGGCGATGCGCGTACAATGGAAGCCACTCCACGGAGGATTTGATGAGTGCCGACACAGCGACGCAAGGCGACTTTGACGCCTTGACCGCGCTGAACCGCGACTACATCCATTCGGTGCAGCACGGCGACGTACGGCGGTTCGGGGAGATCCTGGCCGAGGATTTTTTGTGCTCAAACCCCGATGGGTCGCTCGTCGACAAGCAAGGCTTTCTCGCGCAGACCGGACGTGCAGTGACGATCAGCGGCCTGACCGCGGAGGAGGTTCGGGTGCGCATTCTCGGGGATGTCGCGATCATTCACGCGCGAACCAGCTACATGACGGCAAATGGGGAGCAGCGGAACGGGCGGTATACAGACGTCTGGGTGCGCCGAAACGGATGCTGGCTCGCAGTTTCGGCGCACGTAACCCGATAGACGCTTTTGCCGCTTGTGGTCCAGGAGTCCTGACCAGGCGCTTCAACTCGTGGTTAATGCGCCGCTGCATCAGAGGAATTCTGCGATATTCTCGCTTTTCACATTGGCGCGCGCAGTGCCACCGGTCGCACCTTATGATACGCACCTTATATAGAGACCGGCAACACGGTGCTCGTCATCGGCCTGCCACAGATCATATTGCATTTGTAGTTGCAGCCAGCTTTCCGGCGACCGGCCGAACGCCTTGGACAATCGGATCGCCATGTCTGGGGAAATCCCTGCATGACCGTTGAGCAGCGCCGACAAGGTGCGGCGGGAAACGCCAAGGCCCTCGGCAGCGGCCGTCACCGTCAAGTCCAAGGGATCGAGGCATAATTCCTTGATCACCTCGCCGGGATGCGGCGGATTGTGCATACGCGACATGTGGTCCTCACCTCCTTCGCTCAGTAGGCACTTCGGTCGGCGGCGACTGGCGCCTGACCTTCGACATCCGGCAGGGAAAATCTGCAACCTCGATTTGGAGGACTATCACTGATGAGCCGCACACCCGCGAAAATAGGATGACCCCGCGGCACCCCGGCGTGTTTATCCGCGAGGAATTCTCGATGAGCTGGGCTTGCCAGTGAGCGAGGCGGCGAAGGTGCTGGACGTGCGCCGCGCCGCCCTGTCCGACCCACTGCCGCAAGTCTTTCGGGAAGTCGCTCATGGGCGCTCTTTCACGACGATTGACCCGCACACCAACTGCCTTTGCGCCCTCGCGCGTGCCTCGATAGATGCAGAGCGCGTCCTCCATCTGATGCTGCCGTCAACCGAGGGACGCTCGCGCGGATTGCGGGTAGCGGGGAAGTACTGACGACCTTAAACGGCGCCCCCCTTTGTGTAATCGTTCCGGCGCAGCCGCGCACGCCAACGCCAAGCCGCTGCTAATCCAGTCGCGCCCGTGCGCGGCTCTATCGGGAGCCACGACAGAATCTTTTAAGTCAATGACTTTGCAGCATCAAATATTTAAAACAGCGGGCAAGGCGGGGGTTAGCCCGCCGCGATCCAGTCGACGACGCGTTCGCCGATCATGATCACCGTGGCATGGGCGCCGCCGGACCGGGGAATGCGCGGCATCATCGACGCGTCGGCCACCCACAGGCCTTGGACGCCCTTGACCCGGCAGTATTGGTCGACGACCGCCATCGGGTCTGCATCGGGTCCCATCTTGCAGGTGCCGGAGACGTGCCTCGCGGTGCCCACGGTTTGGCGGATCCAGAGGTCCAAGGCGTCGTCGTCGGCGAGAATGTCGTCCGCCGGCTGGATCCGGTGGTCGGCCACGTCCTTGTACGCGTCGGATTCCAGCAGTCTTGCCGCCAATCGCACGCCTTCCCGCACCCGTCGAATGTCGTTGGGGTGCTGCAGATAGCGATAGTTGAAGGACGGCTGGACCTTGGGGTCGGCCGAGGCCAAGCCTGACGTGTCCCGAGCCGTCGGGCAGCCCGAGCGTGCACAAGATCCGCGCCGCCTGCTCCGGGGGGACGTCACCGATCAGGTACCTGGTCCGCACGCCCGGGACGCGCTCCTGCCGTTCGTCGACCACCGGGCTGGTCCGCAGCACCATGTCGTTGACGGCGCTCGACCCCGGGGCGGTGTAGTGCAGCGAAAAATGCACCGCGTCGCGATGAGCGGCGAGCGAGACCCCGTCTTTGACCTTGAAGGTCGTCTGGGCGCTGAGGTGGTTCCACAGGTTCTGGCCGACGCCCGGGAGATGACGAACCGCCGGTATCCCGAATTGCCACAGATGGTCCTCGGGGCCGATGCCCGAGAGCATCAGCAGGTGGGGCGATCGGATCGCCCCGGCGCTCAGCACCACCCGGCCGGCTTCGATGTGGAACACCTTCCCGCCGCTTTCGGCTTCGACGCCGACGGCCTTGCCATCCTCGATCACGATCTTCCGGACGAACACCCCGCCCCGCACCGTCAGGTTCAGATGGTGACGCACCGGATCGAGATGGGTCATCGCGGTGCTCATCCGCACGCCGTCGATGTTGTTCGACGGCGACACGCCGAGCCCGGCCGGGTGCAGGCCGTTCTTATCCTGCGTGGTGCCGAACCCCGCCTCTACAGAGGCCGCATGGAACGCCTGCTGGATGGCGGGCCAGGGGCCCGACTGACGGCGCCTGACGGGCATCGGCCCGTCCGCGCCATGGCAATAATTGTCCTGGATGTCGAGGTCACGCTCCGATTTGCGAAAGTACGGCACGACCTTGTCATACGACCATTCGTCGTTGCCGAGCGCCGCCCAGGAGTCGAAATCCTCGGGGAACCCCCGCTGCATGGCCTGGCCGTTGATCGACGACCCGCCGCCGATCACCTTGCCCTGCGCGACGTGGATCGCCCCTTGCTCCTCGGTGATGGTGCCTCGCAAGGCCCAGTTGTGTCGCGAGTCCGGGGCCTCGGCAAAGCGCGTGTGGCCCAGCTTGATCTCGTCCGGAAGATGGGCCGGATCGGCGTAATCGGAGCCGGCTTCCAGCAGCAGCACGGAAGTTTGCGCGTTTGCCGCCAACCGGCCGGCCAGCACACATCCGGCCGCGCCCCCGCCGACGATCACCACGTCATATTTCATGGTTCCCCCTTCACCGACATTTCCCGGACTTCTCCGGTCCGCGATGGCTATCGTTCCGCGTTTTCGGGGATGTCGCAACACGCGTAGCCGGCATGGATGGCTTGCGCGAATAGCCCAGCTCCCGAAGAGGCGCTCGAGGGATTGCGCGCGGAGCGGCTTATTGCTTGGCCCACAGGCCTTTGCCCTGCCGCCGCGCCTTTGCTTCGGCATCCCGATAGGCGGCGCCCGCCCCCTCCGCGGCCCGCCCGATGCCGGCGAGAAGGGCTGCTTCCGCGAGATCTTCACCGGTAGGGGTCGAACATCGGTAGCGGTTGCTGTGCGCGTGCTTGTGGCATTCGAGCGGGCCCTTCCTGCGCACCCACTCCACAAAGCTGACCAATGACGGAGCCAGGCCCTGGAGGGCCGGCCGGATGCCCCAGAGGCGCACGGTGCTCCTGGCGACGACCCAGGTCATCGCATCGGCAGCCTCGGTGACCGTGCCGATCAGACGGTCGCTCGCGGCGTTGCCGAATTTGACCGGCTCGGGATGCCTGCCGTCTTGCTGTTCGGCCTTTTCCGGCGTCGTCCCCTCGGAGCCGAGCGGCGCAGCAATTGCGGGGCTTGCCGAAGCTTCGCCGGCCGAGGGCAGGGTCTCGTCCTTTGCCGAGCTTTCAATGGCTGCGTCTTCCTGGTGTGTCCCCGGACCGGACACATTCTGTGCCGTTGGGTGATCGAGAGCATAAAGGCCGAGGCCGAAGAAAACGTAGATCGTGAGGCTCCCGACCAGGACCACGATAGCCAAATAGGCGACGGTGCCGCGATCGATACCCCGAGCGATCGCCAGAGACCGGGAAGGCTCGGACTGTCGCGTGATGCGGCGGGTCCGTTCCGGCGATCCATCAAAGGGAGGGTTCGCGAAAATCTGCGAGGACATCTCCCTACCCCCTATCTTGAGAATACGCGCACTACTGAGCCGCGAATTCAACTTTTCGGCGGAAGTTAGGGTTAGCAGCGGTCCCGGCAATGGTCAATGAAGCTCTTCGGAGGAGGGGCGGCTAGCGTGTGGATCGCATGGCCGTGAGATCGCACGGTCGCGCCGGCACAGGCGGCACGCACGGCCTCGTTGCATGGGCGAGGTCGGCGCTGAGCACCGACAGCCGGGACTCGGCTGCTAAGGGCTGACCGCGGCGGGCGTTCGCATCGCGCGCGCAAGCTCCTCCGGCTTGATCGGCGTCGAATTCACCTCGACCCCGAACGGGGCCAGCGCGTCGCAGACGGCATTGGCAATAGCCGCCGGCGGCGCGACGGCGCCGCCCTCGCCGACCCCCTTCACTCCGAGCGGGTTGAGTGGCGACGGCGAATGCTGGTGAACAATGCGCATCGCCGGGATGTCGCCGGCGATCGGCATTGCGTAATCCATAAAGGAGCCGCTGAGCAATTGGCCGTTCCGGTCGTAGGCGATGGCTTCGCACAGGATGCCGCCTAAACCCTGCACAGTGCCGCCCATGATCTGGCCTTCTACCAGCATCGGGTTGACGACCACGCCGCAATCATGCGCGACCGCGTAATCGTCGAGGCTGACGCGGCCCGTTTCGCGGTCGACCTCGACGATCGCGGCGTGGACTGCATAGCTCCAGGTAACCGTCTCCGGCTGCCAGTAGCAGGTCTCCTCGAGACCCGCCTCGACCCCCGGCGGGCGAGTGATTTCCCAGCCTGGCCGAGCGGCCTGCGCCACATTGGCGAGGCTGACCTGCGCCCCCGGCACCCCGACCACCCCCACCCCTCCGGCGCGCAGCTCGAGATCGAACGGCGCGCATTCCAGAAGATTGGCGGCGATCGCAAACACCTTGTCGCGCAGGCGAGCGCTCGCGGCGTGCATCGCTGCCGAGGCGGTGACGGTGCTGCGGCTCGCCATCGTGCCAAAGCCGATCGCGATCGCCGCGGTATCGGCAAAGGTCAGAACGACATCCTCGGGTGTGACCTTCCATAGATCCGCGACGACCTGGGAAAAGATCGTCTCCATGCCCTGACCCTGGGGTGCTGCCCCGCAGGAGACGTAGATCTTTCCGGACGGGTCGATGCGGACGAAAGCGCTCTCGAACGGCCCGACCCCGGTGCCCTCGACGTAAAACCCGAGGCCGAGGCCGAGACACCGGCCCTCCAGGCGCGCCTGCTGCTGACGCTGACGGAAGGCGGCGAGACCGCCGATCGCCGCAAGCGCTTTATTTAGCGCGCCCGGGTAGTCGCCGCTGTCGTAGACGATCGGCTCGCCGTCGCGGTACGGAATGCCGGCCCGATACGGCATCTCTTCGGCGCGGATCATATTGCGCCGGCGCACTTCCGCCGGCTCCAGGCCCAAGCTTTGCGCGACCAGGTCGATGGTCCGTTCCATCGTGAAGACGGCTTCCGGCCGGCCGGCGCCGCGATAGGGAGCGTTCGGCACCTTGTTGGTCACGACGATTTTCCCGGACGCCGCCAAGTTCTCGACCCTGTAAGGGCCGGTCAGGTGGGCGGCGGTGTTGTAGGCAACCCCGGACCCGATCGGGTTCCAGGCGCCGCAATCGACGATGTAATCGTCGCGCACCGCGAGGATTTGACCGTCGCCGTCGAACCCGATTTCGAGATCGTGCCATTGGTCGCGCGAATGGGTGGCGCTCATCAGGTGCTCACTGCGCCCCTCGATCCAGCGCACCGGCCGAGCCAGCTTGCGGGCGAGAAACGTGATCAGCAGGTCCTCGGGGTAGACATGGCCCTTGCCGCCAAATCCACCGCCGACATCGAGCGCGAGACAACGCACCCGCGCCTCGGGCAGGCCAAGGAGGGCGGCGGCTTCGCGGCGCACCGCATGAACCACCTGGGTCGAGGACCAGATGGTCACCGAATCGGTGCGCGGATCGTAGGCGCTGACGACGCCGCGGCACTCCATCGGCATCGCGGCGTAGCGATGGTGGTAGAAGCGGCGCTGCAGCCGATGCGGGGCGCGGGCCAGCGCCGCGCCGGCGTCGCCCTTGCCGACCGAGAACGAGCCGATCAGATTGGTGTGAAACCGGTCATGGATGATCGGGCTGTCGGCACGCAGCGCCGCCTCCGGGTCCACCACCGCCGGCAGCTCTTCAAGGTCCCAACTCACCCGTTCGGCCGCGTCTTGGGCCTGATCGAGGGTTTCCGCGGCGACGACCGCAATCGCCTCCCCGACATGCCGCACCTTGTCATGCGCCAGTAGCGGCTGCTGCGGATTGAGGAATTTATGCTGAATAGAGGTCGCCCATTTGCTCGGCATCGAGATCTGCCCTTCAGGGACAGGCGGCAGCAGCTGCAATAGGCCCGCCCCATTGAGCGCGATCGCTACGCCGGGCATCCCGGCAGCGCTCGACAGCTCGACCGAGCGGATCCGCGCATGCGCCACCGGGCTGCGCACCAGGACCGCGTGCAGCATCCGCGGCAATACGAGATCTGCGATGAATTGCCCCTGGCCGGTCAACAAGCGGCGGTCTTCCCGCCTCGGCAGCGAACGCCCGATGTAAGGAGGCGCGATCTCGTCCATGGCGTGATCCTCGAAACCGCCGGGGAGTGTGAGGAAAGCGACAGGCGAGGTCCAGTCGGCCGTGCTTTGCGGCGGGAACCGCCGGCTGGTTCGCGCGCGACCCGCCGGTTGGCGATGGCGAGGGCTGCCGAAATGAGATAATCGTAGCGCCTCCGGAACATCCGCGAGTTGATCTATGAGCGCGAGGTCGATGATCGGGGCAATCGCCGCCGCGGTTTTGCTGACCGCTTGCGCCCCCGAGCCGCCGCGTTACTTCGGGCCGCAGCTCGCCTGGTTCCCGGGAGCCCCCGACCCGAACGTCATCAACTCCCCCGCCTTCGCGGTGCGGGCGCCGCAGCCGGGCCAGCCCGGCTACCTCGAAACCATCCGGTATATCGACAACGGGGTCAAATATATCGATCCGCACGCCGAATTCTTTGTCTCCTTCGATGGGGAATTATGTTTCCGCGGCTTGGTGAACCATCAGCAAGCCGAGTTCGAGAATTATCAGAACTACTGGTGCATGCCGCCCGCGGCCGTCGGCAACATCGACGCCATCGAGAACGACATCAGCTATGTGAATGCGGTGCGGCTGTGGTGCCGCCACGCCACGCCGCAATGCGCCCGCCGCTTCGGCTATGCCAATTTTCTCGATGAGAGCGGCCTCGTCGCCAACAGCATCTGGGCGCAGATCATGCCCTACAAGGAAGAGCGCGCCGCCGTTCGGTACCTGGTTTATTTGATGGGCGGCGACGCGGCGGCGACGCAGCCGCTGCGCCGGTGATCCGGCCCCGGCGGCCGAGCCCGCCCGCACGGCGCGCTTGACACGCGGGCGGCAGGCTCTAGCGTCGCCGGGCCCACCCCCGAAACGGAGGAAACCCGATGATCATCGAGATGCGCACCTACACCTTGCAGCCGGGCACGGTCGCGAACTTCGAAGAGCGCTTTGCCGAGGCGCTCCCCGTGCGGGCAAAATTGTCGCCGCTCGCCGCCTTCTGGCACACCGAGGTCGGCCCGCTCAACCGCGTGATCCATGTCTGGCCCTACGAGAACCTCGAAGAACGCACCCGACTGCGGGCCGAGGCGACAAAATTGCAGGGCTGGCCGCCCAACACGCGGGAATTCGTCGTCGAGCAGCAGAGCGAGATCTACCTGCCGGCGCCGTTCTCGCCCGCGCTCGAGCCGCGCCAGCTCGGCGGGATCTACGAGATCCGCACCTATACCTTCAAGCCGGGCGGCATCCCGGCGACGATCGACCGGTGGAGCACCCAGATCGCCGAGCGCATCAAATTGTCGCCGCTGGTTGGCGCCTGGCATTCCGAGCTCGGCGGGCTCAACAAATGGGTCCATATCTGGGCCTACAAGGATGCCGGCGAGCGCTTCCGCATCCGCGAAGAGGCGCGGTCCAAGGGCATCTGGCCGCCGCGGGGAGGCCAGCCGGGCATGATGCTGAAGCAGGAAAACATGCTGGTGGTCCCCGCTTCGTTCTCGCCATTGCGCTGACCTTCCGCCCACTGACGGCGCCGCCCCCGTGCGGCGCCGCTCTCTCTGGCGCTCGGCGCGAATGACGAGACCCCACGGGATTTGGAGGTAGGCGTGATGCACAGCGAGAGCGGGGCAACGACGCGGCTCTATCTGATCACGCCGCCCGCGCTCGACCCGGATCTGTTTGCCAAAGAGCTCGAGGAAGCGTTCGCCGGTGGCGACGTAGCCTCGTTACAATTGCGGCTGAAGGAGGTCGACGACGACACGGTCCGGCGTGCCGCAAAGGTGTTGCAGCCGATCGCCGAGGGCCAGGGCGTCGCCTTCATCATGAACGACCGGCCGGACCTCGCCGCGGAGCTCGGCTGCGACGGCGTGCATGTCGGGGAGGAGGACATGCCTTATGCCGAGGCGCGCCGGCTTTTAGGGCCCGACCGTATCGTCGGCGTCACTTGCGGCGCGAGCCGCGACCGCGCGATCGCCGCCGCCGAGGCGGGCGCCGACTACGTCGCCTTCGGCGCCTTCTTCCCGAGCACGACCAAGGCCGCCAAGCACCGCGCCGACCCCGAATTGTTGCGCGACTGGAGCGAAACCACGGTGGTCCCGTGCTGCGCGATCGGCGGCATCACCCAGCAAAATTGCGGCGCGCTCGTCGAAGCGGGCGCCGATTTCCTCGCCGTCATCGGCGCCATCTGGTCACACCCCCGGGGCCCGCGAGCGGCTGTCGCCGAGTTCAACGAGGTCTTCGCCCGCTATGGGCGGGCCTTCCGAGGCGTTGCTGCGTAGACGCTATTGCGGCCCGGGGATGGTCCCTTTGGGCAAGGTCTCGCAATAGCGGGCGATCTCGCCGGGGGTGGTTATCCACAGCCCTTCGCGGTGCGCATGGATGTGGCGGACGGCGTCGCGAAAGGCGCGCAGCCGGAATGGCTGGCCGATGATGAAGGGGTGCACCGAGACCGCAAAGACCAGCGGGTATTTGCGTGATTGGAACAGCATCTCATCGAACTGGTCGATCACCATCTCGGCGAATTGGCGGCCGGTATGGCGGCGGTACACGAGCGCCGGCGAATCATTGATCTCGATCGGGTAAGGCACCGAGAGGATCGGCCCGGAGCGGGTCCGCATCCAGACCGGCTGGTCATCCATCGCCCAGTCCATGACGTAGCGATAGCCGGCTTCCTTCAGCAGATCCAAGGTGACCGCGCTCTGCGCGATGTAGGGGCCGAGCCAGCCTTCGGGGCGCCGGCCCGAGACCCGCGTCAATACCTCGGTGCATTCCGCGATCAGCCGCGCCTCGTCCTCCTCCCACAGCACGTCCTGGCGCTCGGAATTGGTCCTGCCGTGGCCGACATATTCGTCGCCGCGCCCGTTGAGCCGCTCTACGATTTCCGGGCAGCGCTCGAGCACCGCCGAATTGACGTTGTGCGCTCCGGGGAGGGCGAACTCGTCGAGGAGGTCGAAATAATGCCAGAGCCCGACCCGGTTGCCGTAATCGCGCCAGGCATAGTTGCGCTGGCTCTGCGCGGCGGCAGCGCCCGTCGAGTCGCTGCCGAGGCCGGCGCCGAACGCGAAATATTCGATATTGTTGTTGAAAGTGACGGCGAGCCTCGCGCCGCCGGGCCATTCATATTGCGGCCGCTTGTGGATGGGCACGTAGTCGTAGCGATTGTGGGCGGGGAGTTTCATCTCGTAGGACTCGAATGGACGGCGCTTCGCACCGCCCACCCTCACCCGCCTCGCTGCGCTCGGCACCCTCTCCCGCAATGCGGGAGAGGGGGACCAAGCCCACAGGGCTTGGTGGGTGAGGGTGAACGAAGGATCAGCGGCCCTTGAACACGGGCTTGCGCTTCTCCATGAAGGCGGTGCGGCCCTCGGCGTAGTCTTCGCTGGCAAAGCAGTCGTCGACCATTCGCTTGCAGAGCGCGAGATCGCGCTCGCGCTCGTCCTTCATCGCCTCGCGCACGATCGCCTTGACCGAGCGGACGGTCAGCGGCGCATTGGCCGCGATCATCTGGCAATAGTCGTTGACAAAGCGTTCGAGCTTGTCGGCCGGAACGAGCTGGTTGATGAGCCCCATGCGCAGCGCCTCCTCGGCAGTGAATTGCCGCGCCGTATAAAAGATTTCGCGCGCGCAGGCCGGGCCGACCAGATCGATCAGCCGGCGGATTCCGTCATAGGCATAGCCGAGCCCGAGCTTGGCGGCCGGGAATGCCGAAGCGCGAGCCCTCGGCGGCGATCCGCATGTCGCAGGCCAATGCCGTGCCGACGCCTCCGCCGATGCAATAGCCCTGGATCATCGCAATGGTCGGCTTCGGCGTGTCCTGGAGGCGCTGCCGCGCGCTCTCGGAGATCTTGCTGTAGGCGGCGGCCGCCTCCTGGGAAGCCCGCCTCTCCTTGAATTCGGAGATGTCGGCCCCCGACACAAAGGCACGGCCCCCGGCCCCGCTGACGACGATGACCCGGATCGCGTCGTCGCGCTCGAAATCGTCCATGATGCGGGTGACCCCTTCCCACATCTCGAGCGACACCGCGTTGTGGCGCGCCGGGTTGTTGAAGATCAGCCGGCCGATCCCGCCGTCCTTCTCGGCGATCATCTTGCTGGTAAGAGGCTGGTCGAGCATTGCTCTGGCTCCTCAGACGACGTTGCGGGCGCGCAGATCGGCGATTGCGGCGTCGGTATAGCCGAGCTCGCGCAACACCTCCTCGCTGTGCTGGCCGAGATCGGGGGTCGGCCGCAATTTTGCGGGCTCGGGGGTGCGGGTCATATTGATCGCCTGGCCCACCACCTTGATCGCCCCGAGCTTCGGGTGATCGACCGGACGCGCCATTTCGAGATGCTGCACCTGCGGGTCGGCAAAGGTCTGGTCGATCGTGTAGACCGGGCCGCACGGCACGCCGACCTCGTTCATCAGCTCGACCCAATAGGCGGCAGGGCGCCGCTTGGTGATCTCGCCGATCCGTTCGTTGAGCGCCTTGCGGTTCTTCGAGCGCTGCGGCCCGGTCGCGTAATCCGGGTCGTCGAGCAACGCCATCGCGTCGGCCGCCTCGCAGAACCGCCGGAACATGTGGTCGCCCGAGGCCGCGATGTTGATCTGTCCGTCCGAGGCCGGGAACAGCCCGGTCGGGATGCCGGTCGGATGGTCGTTGCCCGCCTGCTTGGCGACCTCGCCGGCGATCAGCCAGCGCGAGGCCTGGAAATCGAGCATGAAGATCTGCGCCTCGAGCAATGAGGTGTGCACCCACTGCCCCTCGCCGCTGGTCTCGCGCTCGATCAGCGCCATCAGCATCGCCTGGGCGAGCAACAGGCCGGCGCAGAGATCGTCGATCGGGATGCCGACCCGCACCGGGCCCTGGCCCGGCAGGCCGGTGATCGACATCAGCCCGCCCATCCCCTGGGCGATCTGGTCGACCCCGGGGCGCTTGGCATAAGGCCCGCTCTGGCCGAACCCGGAAATGCTGCCGTAGACGATGCGCGGATTGACCTTTTTGACCGACTCGTAATCGACGCCGAGCCGGTATTTCACCTCCGAGCGGAAATTCTCGACGATGACGTCGGCCTTCTGCGCCAGTTTGAAGAAGATCGCCTTACCTTCCTCGGTCTTCAGGTTGAGCGTCAGGCTGCGCTTGTTGCGATGCAAATTCTGAAAATCGAACCCCTCGCGCCGCGAGCCGGTGACGTCGCTCCTCGCCTCGCCCGGCGGCTCGATCTTGATCACATTGGCGCCCCAATCGGCGAGCTGGCGCACCGCCGTCGGCCCGGCGCGGGCATGACACAGATCGAGAACGGTGAAGCGGGCGAGTGGCAGCGATCCGATGCTCACGATGAGGTTTCCTCTTGAAACAGCTTGGCCGGAGCAACTTTCGTCTTTCCGTCGCTGCCGCGTCAAGATTGGCGGTCCTGGCGTGCAGGGTGGCGAAGCCTTGTTTCGGCTCGACCTGCGTCTCATCTAGAAATCAGATCTAGAATGCAAAGGATCGACCGTGGCGCTCAGCATCAAGACCGAGGAAGCCGACCGCCTCGCGCGCGCTCTCGCAAAACTCACTGGGGAAACGCTAACTGAAGCGGTGACGGCCGCGCTGCGCGAACGGCTCGACCGAGAGGAGGCGCGCCAAAAGGCTGCGGGAGATTTGCCGGCGCGACTTGCGGCCCTGTCTGAACGGCTGCGCATTGTTTATGATACCCGCCCCGTCGACAGAGCCGAGTGGGATGCTGCCTCCGGTGATGAGGCATGATTGTCGTCGATGCGTCGGCAGTCATCGCGATCCTGTTCGGGGAGCCGCAATCCGGTGCGCTCGCTGCCCGCTTGGCGGCCGATCTCGACCGAGTCATCTCGGTTGCCTCCTACATCGAAGCCGGCACCGTCCTGGCCGGACGGCGCCGCTCGGATCGGCTTCGAGCGATGGATGATCTGGATACATTCTTATCGACCGCCGGAATCGAAATCGCGCCCGCCAATGCGAGGCACGCGCGGCTCGCCTTGCGGGCACGGATCACTTACGGTCGGGGTATGGGTCACGGCGGCCTGCTTAACTTTGGCGACACCTTTTCATATGCGCTTGCCAAGGTGCGTGATGCACCGCTGCTGTTTGTCGGGAACGACTTTGTCGGGACCGATATCGAACCAGCGCTGACCCGGTAAAGACGGCGCGCTATTCAGCGCCCACCGCTCGGCGAAATCTGTTCTTCAGCAAGACGCCGTCGCGGGGCGGCAGCACGCGGGGCGGCTCCTCGGCGCGGATCGCGACCCGTGCGAACAGTGTCGTCCCGGCATCGGCGAGGTGGGCGGCAAATTCGTGCAGTCCGAGCTCGTCGGTGATGTCGAAGGTCTCCTTGAAACCGCAGGACTGAGCGACGCCGATCAGATCCACCGCTTCCGCCGTGTGGCTCGCCTGCATGCCGGTTTCGGCATAGGTGCCGTTATCGAAGACTGCGATCGCCAGGTTCGGCGGACGCTGGACGCCTATCGTGGCGAGCGCGCCCAGTCCCATCAGCATCTCGCCGTCACCGGTGACGACGAGGACACGCCGATCCGGCCGGGAAATCGCCAGGCCGAGCCCGACCATCGCCGCCGCACCCATTGCGCCCCACAAATAAAAGTTGCGCTCGTCGTCCCCCACCGAGGCAGCGTCCCAAGTGGTCGAACCGAGACCAGTCACAAGCAGCAGGTCGCCGCGTTTTTCCAGCAGGGTTCGCATCGCGGCGCGCCGGTCGAGCCGCCGGTCGTTCGAAATCATTTCACCCACCGCTTTGCGCCGATCAGCCGCTGCGACAGCAGGACCGCGGTTGCGAGCTCGCCGTTGAAGGCGAGGTCGAGCGCCGCCGCAACGGTCTCTGCCGCGTCCTCGGGCTGCTCGACGCGATAGACGTGCACATCCATCAATTCGAGCGCCGCCTGGGTTTTTGAGCCCATCGGCACCTGCCAAGGATTGAACTCGGCCCACTCGCCGCGCATCGCCACCAGCATCACCAGCGGGAAGCGGCAGGTCTTGGTCAGGGACAGCATGTTGATGCAGTTGCCGACGCCGCTCGACTGCATCAGCAGAACCCCGCGCTGTCCGCCGAGCCAGGCGCCGGCGAGCAGCGCCACCCCTTCCTCCTCGCTCGTCAGCGGCACGGCGCGGATCTCGGGGTCGTCATGGCAGAGCTCGATCAGCCGCGCATGCCCGGCATCGGGGACGTAGCCCACCTGCCGGATCTCCGCCGCCTTGAGCGCCGCAAAAATCTCATCCCGCCAATCGACCCCGTCCAGCGCTGCGATTTCGCTCACCCGCACTCTCCCCAGCACCACCGTTTATCCGGTCAGTTTCGTCTTGAGCAGCCGATTGACCAGGGCGGGGTTCGCTTTGCCCTGAGTCGCGCGCATGATTTGGCCGACGAAGAACCCGTAGAGCTTGTCGCGGCCGGCGCGGTATTCGGCGACCTTGTCGGACTGGGCGGCGAGGACTGCGTCGATCGCCGCTTCGATCGCACCCGCGTCGGTCACCTGGCGCAGCCCCTTAGCCTCGACGATCACGGCGGGGTCGGCGCCGCTCGCAACCATCTCGGCGAAAACATCCTTGGCGAGCCGGCCCGATACCGTTCCGTCGGCGATCAGGTCGATCAGCGCGCCCAGCTGGTCGGCCGAAACCGGCGATTGCTCAATGCCCACCCCGAGCCGGTTCAAGGCACCGAAAAGGTCGCCCATGACCCAGTTCGCGGCGGCCTTCGGGTCGCGGCCTCGGGCAACTCGCTCAAAAAAGAGAGCGGTCTCCTGCTCGGCGACCAGCACCCCGGCGTCGTCCGCCGATAGGCCATAATCGGCGACAAAACGCGCCTTTTTCGCGTCCGGCAGTTCCGGGAGCCCGGCGCGCAGCTGCGCGACCCATTCGGGGTCGAGCACCAGCGGCAACAAATCGGGGTCAGGAAAGTAGCGGTAATCGTGGGCTTCTTCCTTCGAGCGCATCGACCGGGTGACGCCGCGGCCGGCGTCGAACAGGCGGGTCTGCTGCGCAATCGTGCCGCCCTCTTCCAGCACCTCGACCTGGCGCCGCGCCTCGTGCTCGATCGCCTGCATGACATAGCGGATCGAGTTGACGTTCTTGATCTCGCAGCGCGTGCCGTAGGGCTCGCCCGGCCGGCGCACCGAGACGTTGCAGTCGCAGCGCAGCGAGCCCTCCTCCATATTGCCGTCGCAGGTGCCGAGATAGCGCAGGATCGAGCGCAATTTGCGCAGATAGACGCCGGCCTCCTCGGCGCTCCTCAGATCGGGCTCGGAGACGATCTCCATCAATGCGACCCCGGCCCGGTTGAGGTCGACATAAGTGAGGCTCGGATGCTGGTCGTGCAGGCTCTTGCCGGCGTCCTGCTCGAGATGCAGCCGGGTGATGCCGATCTCGCGCGCGTCGTCCCGTCGGGCATGTCGAGCACGACCTTCCCGCGCCCGACCACGGGCTGCTGGTATTGCGAGATCTGATAGCCTGGCGGCAGGTCCGGATAGAAGTAGTTCTTGCGGTCGAAGACGCTTTCGCAGCCTGATCTCGGCGTCGAGGCCGAGGCCGGTCTTGACCGCCTGCTCGACGCAGAACCGGTTGATGACCGGCAGCATCCCGGGGAAGGCGGCGTCGACCGGCGACACCTGGGTGTTCGGCTCGGCACCGAAATCGGTCGCGGCGCCGGAAAACAGCTTCGCCTTCGAGACCACCTGGGCGTGCACCTCCAGCCCGATGACGGTCTCCCACGGCCCGGTGCGGCCGTTGATCATCAATCTCTCCCCGATGCGCGTTGAACCTCAGCGAAACGGCCCTCTCCGCCCTTCGGGGGGAGAGGGAGGGGACCCGTCGCCTCGGCGACGGGGAGGGTGAGGTGGGCTTCGCCTGGTTGAGCCACGATGATCCAGTTGGCGCTCACCGATGGTCTCCCGCGGCAAAGCCCGGCAAATGCCGGAATTGCGCGGCGCTCTCCAACACTTCGGCGACCCGCAATACCGTCGCCTCGTCAAAGGCGCGGCCGATGATCTGCAAGCCGAGCGGCAGCCCGTCGGCGCTCAGCCCGGCCGGCACCGAGATCGCCGGGACACCGGCGAGATTGGCGGGCACGGTGAAGACGTCATTGAGATACATGGCGATCGGGTCGTCGCTCTTATCGCCGATTGCGAAGGCGGCGGACGGCGCTGTCGGGGTCAGGATACAGTCGACCCGCTCGAACGCGCTGGCGAAATCGCGCGCCACCAAGGTCCGCACCCGCTGCGCCTTCAGGTAATAGGCGTCGTAGTAGCCGGCTGAGAGCACATACGTCCCGATCAGCACCCGGCGCCGCACCTCGGCGCCAAACCCGGCGGCGCGCGTCTGTTCGTACATGTCGTCGAGGCTGTCGCCCTCGACCCGAAGCCCGAAGCGCACGCCGTCATAGCGCGCGAGGTTCGAGGAGGCCTCGGCCGGTGCAATGATGTAGTAGGCCGCCAGGGCGTATTTGGTCATCGGCAGGCTGATCTCGACCGGCTTCGCCCCCGCCGCGCGCAGCCACTCGGCACCCTGCAGCCACAATGCGTCGATCTCGCCGGGCATGCCGTCGGCCCGGTATTCGCGGGGGATGCCGACGCGCAGGCCGCGGATGTCGCCGGTCAACGCCGCCTCGAAATCCGGCACCGCGATCGGCGCCGACGTCGAATCCCGCGGGTCGTGCCCCGCCATCGCGCGCAGCATGATCGCCGCATCGCGCACCGTCCTGGTCATCGGCCCGGGATGGTCGAGCGACGAGGCATAGGCGACGACGCCCCAGCGCGAGCAGCGACCGTAGCTCGGCTTCAATCCGACAATGCCGCAAAAGCTCGCCGGCTGGCGGATCGAGCCGCCGGTATCGGTGCCGGTCGCCGCTATTGCCGCATGCGCCGCGACTGCCGCTGCCGATCCCCCCGACGAGCCGCCCGGAACGAGCGGCCGGTTATCTCCCGGCCCCCGCCACGGGTTCTCGACCGGGCCGTAATAGCTCGTCGTGTTCGACGAGCCCATTGCGAACTCGTCGAGATTGGCCTTGCCGAGCATGACCGCGCCCGCGCTCCACAGCTTCTCGGTCACCGTCGATTCGTAAGGCGGGTGAAATCCGTCGAGGATGTGCGACCCCGCGGTGGTCAGGACATCCTTTGTGCAATAGAGGTCTTTGACCGCGATCGGGATGCCGCCGAGCGCCAAGGCCTCGCCGCTGGCGAGCCGTCGATCCGCCGCATCGGCCATGGCAAGCGCCCGCTCGGGCGTCGGGGTGATGTAGGCGTTGAGCGCGCGGGTCTTCTCGACCGCGTCATTATAGGCGGCGGCGAGCTCGCGGGCAGTGAAGGCCCGCCGGGCGAGCCCGTCGCGTGCTTCCGCCAAAGTCAATGCGAGCAGCGAGGGATCGCTCACTCGACCACCTTGGGCACGACAAAGAAGCCGCGAGCCGTGCGCGGCGCATTGCCGAGGATATCGTCGCGCCGATTGCCGTCGCTGACCAAATCGTCGCGCATCGGCAGCCCTGCCACCGCGACGCTCGCCATCGGCGCCACTCCGGTGGTGTCGACCTCGTTCAGCTGCTCGACCCAGGTCAAAATCTGCGAAAGCTCGCCCGCCAGGGGTTCGAGCTCGGCCTCCGAAAGCCGGATGCGGGCGAGGGCGGCGATATGCGCCACGGCGGCCTTGTCCAATGCCATGCGCTCAACGTCCCCGGAATACGTGGTCGATACGGGCTATCATCGGGAATGATCCTAAACAATGCCTTGGAATTGCGCGAGGCCACCCCGCCGGGGGCCCGGCTGATGGGGCTCGATGTCGGGACGAAGACCATCGGCCTTGCTCTGTCGGACACGCGCCGGGTCATCGCCACCCCGCTCGAGACGATCCGGCGCCGCCGCTTCCGCGAGGATATGGTGCGGCTGTTTGCCCTGATCGACGCCCATAAGGTCGGCGGCCTCGTCATCGGCTTGCCGCTGACGCTTGCCGGCACCGACGGGCCGCGCACCCAATCGGTGCGCCAATTCGCGAGAAACCTCGTCGTGTTGCGTGATCTGCCGGTAGCGTTCTGGGACGAGCGCCTCTCCACTGCGGCGGTCACCCGGGAGATGATCGCCGCCGATCTCACCCGCAAGCGACGCGGCGAAATCGTCGACCGGGTCGCTGCCGCCTACATCCTCCAGGGTTGCCTCGATTATCTCGCGAATGCCAGCTGATTGTCTCCCGTACAACTTTAGATTTCATAGGCTATTGCCCGCCGCTGCTCCTGCAGCGGGTCTGCAGTGGGATTTCCCCCTATGAGCCTGAACCACAATGATTCCTGCAAGATCAACCGTTTATCCGTCATTCCCGCGAAAAGCGGGAACCCAGGGGCCCGCAAGGTTCGAACGGTTGCCCCCTGTTCAGGCCAGGGGCAGGCTCTGGACCCCCGCTTTCGCGAGGGCGACGATAACCTATTGAGGTAACGTGCTTCATTTCGGGTCAGACATTTGGCGATTTCACGGGACGCTAGGACTGCGGAACCTCGAGGCTTATTAATTGGCAGCCGCCCCTGAAGCGCCCTACCTAACCAATCAGCGCAATTTCGACGGGTTCGCAGATGACCGACATAACGGATTTCGAAGGGCTTCGGCGCCAGTTGGCGTCGACCATTCACGCGCACTGGAAGCTGTTTCTCGCCCAGGGCATCGTGATGATGGTCCTGGGGCTCCTCGCCGTAGCAGTGCCGAATATAGCGACATTGGCGGTCGAAATCTTTGCCGGCTGGTTGTTCTTTGTGGGCGGCATCTTCCGCGCGATATCGGTGTGGCGCTCGCGGCGGGCGCCGGGCTTTGCCTGGTCGTTGCTGGCCGCGGTGCTGTCCGTCGTGCTGGGCCTGATCTTGATTTTCCGTCCGCTTGCAGGCGTGCTGACCTTGACCATGGTTCTGGTCGCGTTCTTCATCATCGAAGGGATCGCCTCGATCGTTGCTGCCGTCGAGCATCGCCAGCACCTGCGGAGCTGGGGCTGGGTGTTGTTCAGCGGCATCATCGACCTGCTCCTTGCCTATTTGATCTGGCAGGGGTGGCCAAGCTCGGCGGCATGGGCAATCGGCCTGCTCGTCGGCATCAACATGCTGTTCCTGGGCTTGTCCCTGGTGATGACCGCGCTCGCTGCGCGCCTGATGGGCAACCAGTAGCCGACAGCCGCAGCACGCCGGGCGGCATTCGACGAGGCCTATTCGATGACCTCGTCGGCGCGGGCGAGCCGGCGCGATCAGCCCGGGCCGAGATGCAGCCAGGGCAGGCGCTCGTCGGCGAACACGTGCCGCGACGACGGCGGAAGCCGATCGGGCTGGTCGAACGCGCCGATGTGGAAATGGGTTTCGGTCGGCAGACCGGCGCTTTCGCAGGTCAAGGTAGAGCCGCACCTGGCGCAGAACCCTCGCCGCGTCCGTCCCGGCGTCGAATCAAATTTGGTGATCTCACCTTTGGCAACCCGATAGGCGGAGTGTTCAAACGCGACGAATACCGAGACCGGAGCGCCGCTGTGCCTGCGGCAACTCTGGCAATGGCACCAATACACGCCTTTTGGTTGATCGCTCGCGACAAACCGGACGGCGCCGCACAGGCACCCGCCCTCATACTGTTCGGCTGTATTGCTCATGATGGCCTCCTCCCTTGCTCGGCCTGACGAGCGGAAGGCGCTTTTTTTGCCCGGCTCGCGGCGGCTATTCTGCCGCCGCCATGCGGGCGGCTTCGCGTTCGGCCCTCAGCTCCAGCAATGCGCGGCGATAGTCCTTTGGCACGATCTTCACAAACGAAGCCAGCGCGTTGTCCCAGTCTTCCAGCAAGGCGCGAGCGCGGGCGCTGCCGGTGTAGAGGTGATGGCGCTCCAATAGAATGCGCAATCGCGCGGCATCGAAACGCAGCGGGTCGCCCATGCCGTTGTCGTTGACGCTCGGCGCGCGCTGCCGCGGCCGCTCCTCCGGTTCGGCGTCTTCTCCCGCCTCGGCCGCGGCGACGACCGGTTCAAGCTCGACCTCGTTCTTGTTGCACAGCCGGGCGAACCGGCGCTTCGGGTCCCAGACATAGGCGATGCCGCCCGACATGCCGGCGGCGAAATTGCGTCCGGTGTCGCCGATCACGGCGACCACTCCGCCGGTCATGTACTCGCAGCCATGGTCGCCGGTCCCCTCGACGACCGCGACGGCGCCCGAATTGCGCACCGCGAAGCGCTCGCCGGCAACCCCCTCGAAATAGGCCTCGCCGGCGATCGCGCCGTAGAGCACGGTGTTGCCGATGATGATGTTCTCGGTCGGCTCGCGCCGGGCCGCGGGAGGCTGGCGAACGATCAGCCGCCCGCCCGAGAGGCCCTTGCCGGTGTAGTCGTTGGCGTCGCCATAGAGCTCCAATGTGACGCCGTGGGCGAGGAAAGCGCCAAAGCTCTGCCCGGCATTGCCGCGGAAGGTCGCCCAGACCGTGTCCTGCGGCAGGCCGCCATGGCCGTAGCGGCGCGCAACCTCGCCCGACAGCATGGCGCCGACGGTGCGATGGACATTCCGGATCGGGCGCTCGATGCGCACCGGGTCGCGCCGCTCCAAGGCCGGCTGCGGCCTCGCCGATCAGCTCGTTGTCGAGCGCCTTGTCGAGGTGGTGCTCCTGGCGCTCGCAATTGTGGATCGCGACACCGGGCCTCGCCGGCTCCCGGTACAAGAGCCGCGACAGGTCGACCCCCCGCGCCTTCCAGTGATCGATCGCCTGCACCATGTCGAGCTTGTCGACCCGGCCGATCAGCTCGTCGAAGCGGCGGAAGCCGAGCTTCGCCATCAGCGCGCGCACTTCCTCGGCGACAAAGAAGAAAGTAATTGATCACGTGCTCGGGCTGGCCGGTAAAGCGCTTGCGCAATACCGGGTCCTGGGTCGCAATGCCGACCGGGCAGGTGTTCAGGTGGCACTTGCGCATCATGATGCAGCCGGCCGCGATCAACGGCGCGGTCGCAAAGCCGAACTCGTCGGCGCCGAGCAAGGCGCCGACGACGACATCGCGGCCGGTGCGCAATCCGCCATCCACCTGAACCGCGATGCGGCCGCGCAGCCCGTTGCGCACCAAGGTCTGCTGCGTCTCGGCGAGCCCGATCTCCCAGGGCGACCCGGCATGGGTCAGCGAGGTCAAGCGGGCTGGCGCCGGTGCCGCCCTCGAAGCCGGCGATCGTGACATGGTCGGCGCGCGCCTTGCTGACCCCGGCGGCGACCGTGCCGACCCCGACCTCGGAGACCAGCTTGACCGAGATGCGCGCCCGCGGGTTGGCGTTTTTCAGATCGTGGATCAGCTGGGCCAGATCCTCGATCGAGTAGATGTCGTGATGCGGCGGCGGCGAGATCAGGCCGACGCCGGGGGTCGAGTAGCGCACCCCGGCAATGGTCTTGTCGACCTTGCGGCCCGGCAATTGGCCGCCTTCGCCGGGCTTCGCGCCTTGCGCCATCTTGATCTGCAGATCGTCGGCGTTGACCAGGTATTCGGCCGTGACGCCGAACCGGCCCGAGGCGACCTGCTTGATCGCCGAGCGCATCGAGTCGCCGTTTTCGAGCGGCTTGAAGCGCTGTGCTTCCTCGCCGCCCTCGCCGGTGTTGGATTTGCCGCCGATGCGGTTCATCGCGATCGCCAAGGTGGTGTGCGCCTCGCGGCTGATCGAGCCGAAGCTCATCGCGCCGGTCGCAAAACGCCTGACGATCGCGCTCGCCGGCTCGACCTCGTCGAGCGGCACCGGCTCCGCGGCGAAATTAAACGACATCAGCCCGCGGATGGTCAGCAGGCGCTCGCTCTGGTCGTTGATCGTCGCCGCAAACGCCCGGTAATCGTCGAGCGAGTTGCCGCGCGCCGCGTGCTGCAAGTCTCGCGACCGATTCCGGTGTCCAGGCATGGTCTTCGCCGCGCAGCCGGAAAGCGTAGTCGCCGCCGGCGTCGAGCATCTCGTGGTAGATCAAATGGTCGCCATAGGCGTGCCGGTGCCGCGCGACCGCCTCCTCGGCGATCTCGCGCAGCCCGACGCCCTCGATCGTCGTCGCCGTCCCGGTGAAGTATTTCTCGACAAAATCGCTGGCCAGCCCGACGGCGTCGAAGATCTGCGCGCCGCAATAGGACTGGTAGGTCGAGATCCCCATCTTGGAGATGACTTTGAGGATCCCCTTGCCGACCGCCTTGATGTAGTTCTTCTGGACCTGCTCGGCGGTCAGCGGCAGCTCGTTCTCGACCCGGATCTGGTCGAGCGTGGCAAAGGCAAGATAGGGGTTGATCGCCTCCGCGCCATAGCCGGCGAGTGCGCAGAAATGGTGGACCTCGCGCGCCTCGCCGGTCTCGACGACGATGCCGGTCGAAGTCCGCAGGCCCTGGCGGATCAGGTGGTGGTGCACCGCCGAGGTGGCGAGCAAGGCCGGGATCGGCACCTGCTCGGCCGAGGTCGCACGGTCCGACAGCATCAGAATATTGTGGCCGGCGAGCACCGCTTCGGTCGCCTCGCGGCACAGGCGGTCGAGCGCGGGCGCCATGCCGTCGGCGCCCTCCGAGGCCGGCCAGGTCGCATCGAGCGTATCGGTGCGGAAGGCGCCGACGAGCTTCTCGATCGCATGGATCTTTTTGAGATCGCCGTCGGTCAGGATCGGCTGCGCGACTTCGAGCCGATAATGCGTGCCGGCCTCGTGCCCCAAGCAGGTTCGGCCGCGGCCCGATCATCGAGACCAGCGACATCACCAGTTCCTCGCGGATCGGGTCGATCGGCGGGTTGGTGACCTGAGCGAAATTCTGCTTGAAGTAATTGTAGAGCAGCTTCGGCTTGGCCGAGAGGGCAGCAATCGGCGTGTCGGTGCCCATCGAGCCGACCGGGTCGTCCGCATCGCGCGCCATCGGCTCGAGGAAGAACTGGATGTCTTCCTGCGTGTAGCCGAAGGCCTGCTGCTGGTTGAGATGGGTCGTCGGGTCATTGGGCCGCAGCGGCACGGTGGCCCGAGAGAATTCCTCGCGGTGCTCCTCCGCCAGATCCGGCAATTCGTGCAATTTGAATTGCGTCGCTTCGAGCCAGGCCGCGTAGGGATGCTCGGCGGCTAATTTGCGCTTGATCTCGTCGTCGTCGATGATGCGGCCCTCTTCCAGATCGATCAGCAGCATCTTGCCGGGCTGCAGCCGCCATTTGCGGACGATCCTGTCCTCCGGCACCGGCAACACGCCGGCCTCGGAGGCCATGATCAAATGATCGTCGTCGGTGACGATATAACGCGCCGGCCGGAGGCCGTTGCGGTCGAGGGTTGCGCCGATCTGGCGGCCGTCGGTGAAGGCAATCGCCGCGGGGCCGTCCCACGGCTCCATCAGCGCCGCGTGATATTCGTAGAACGCCCGCCGCTCCGGGTCCATCAGCGGGTTGCCGGCCCAGGCCTCGGGGATCAGCATCATCATCGCATGGGCGAGCGAATAGCCGCCGCCGACCACCAACAGCTCGAGCGCATTGTCGATGCAGGCGGTGTCCGATTGCCCCGGCCCGATCAATGGCACCATCTTGGCGAGATCGGGGCCGAGCAGTTCCGAGGTCATCGCCTGCCGCCGCGCCGCCATCCAGTTGACGTTGCCGCGCACCGTGTTGATCTCGCCGTTATGGCAGAGAAACCGGTACGGGTGCGCGAGCCGCCACGAGGGGAAGGTGTTGGTCGAGAAGCGCTGATGGACGAGGGCTAGCGCCGAAACCGTCAGCGGGTTGCGCAGATCCTCGTAAAAGCTGCCGACCTGCGGCGCCAGCAACAGGCCCTTGTAGACGAGCGGTGCGAGTCGAGAAGGACGGCATGTAGAGGTCGCGCAGCGCGGGCAGCCCGTGGTATTCGGCCAACCCCACAACGCTGTTGAGGGCCTGCTTGCGGATCGTCAGGATCTTGCGCTCGAAAGCATCCTGATCGGGGACATCCGGGCTGCGCGCGACGATCGCCTGGCGGATCCACGGCATCGCCTCGATGACCTTGGCGCCGAGACCGGTGGTGTCGGTCGGGACGTCGCGCCAGCCGATCAGGGTCTGCCCTTCGGCCCGGATGAAACCCTCGACATGCTCGACCGCGATCGCGCGCGCCCGCTCGTCCCACGGCAGAAAGCACATCGCGACCGCATAATGGCCGGGCTCGGGAAAAGTGAGCCCCTGCCGGCTCGCCCAGTCGCGCAACAGCCCGTCCGGCATCTGGATCAGGCAGCCTGCCCCGTCGCCGACCAGCGGGTCGGCTCCGACGGCGCCGCGATGGTCGAGATTGACGAGGATCTGCAGCCCGCGCGCGATGATGTCGTGCGATTTTCGTCCCTTGATGTTGGCGACGAAACCGATACCGCACGAATCATGCTCGTTGCGCGGGTCGTAGAGGCCCTGTCTCTCCGGCAATCCCATCGGCGTGTGCTCTTCACCCAAAGCTGTTGGCGCGAGTGTGGGCGGCGCGCCGCCATGGTGCGGTGCGAACCGCCATAATATGCACAAGATTGCGGAGCACGCGAATCGCTTGGAGCCGGGCTACCCCGACGTCAGGCGCTCAACGCAAGACGATCACGTCCTGTAGGGCAAATAGGGCAGCATCTCTTACGTTTCACCCCGATGTGGCAAATCGGCGCAATCGCCGACGAGCAGCGGCGCCGCGCCTTTCGGCAGGCGCCCGCAGGGCCGCTCGCATCAGCGGCACATCGACGACTGCTGGCCCCTCATTGCCGCAGCATCGCCGCCACCTGGTCGAGGGTTCGGATGCGCGCGTACATTTTCATCGCCTTGTCGAGACTGTAGGCGTGGGCCGCCCTGTCGCTGCTCCAGCAGCATTCGCGCACCACGACAGACGCGAGGTCGAGGTTGAAGGCCTCGCGGACGCTCGTCTCGACGCCGCGATTGGTGGCGCCGCCGCCGATGATGATGGTGTCGCGCCGCAGCATGTGCAGGAGCTCGGCGACCCCCGTCCCGTAGAAGGCGCTCGGCCGCCGCTTGAGGAAGACGTAATCCTCGGGGCGCGGCGCGATTTCGTCGGGGAAGCCGGCCTCCGCCGTGCCCTCGACAGCGTTGGTGAGGGGCGGCACGCCGGTCTCCGCCGAGAGGTCGGTCGGCAATATGACGACGTCTGCGCCATCGGCGCGGCTGACCGGCGTCGTGTAGATCACCGGCACGCCAGCCGCCCGCGCCACCGCGATCATCTGCGCCCAGGCATCGAGCACGGGGCGCATCGCAGCCCTCCGTGCAGGATCCGACGGAGTTAGCGCCCGCCGGCAAACATCGTAGGCGATCAGCGCCGCTCGGCGCCGATCGATGCGTTCGGGTTCGGGCATCGCTAAGCCAGGGCCAGCTTGCGATAGCCGTCTGCCGCCACCCTATCGCAGTGCTCGCGAAAGGCGGGGTGGCCGCCGCTGTAGCGCATGATCTTGCGGGTCTGCTTGCCCTCGACATTGCGGTTGACGCCGGTCATCCACGAGTCGATTTCGTTCATCAGCAACCCTTCGCCCAGCGACTTTACGTGGTCGGTCCACTCGGCGACGCCCGCCGCGGTGGCCTCGACCCGCGTCACGCCGCGGTCGTGCGCAAAGCGGACCAGGCGGGTCACCCACTCGACACTGTATTCGGCGGCGCGCGGAAAATTGCCGAGCCCGGCATGCGGGCCCATCACCATCAGCATGTTCGGGAAGCCTTCGACCAGGATGCCGAGATAGGTCTGCGGCCCGTCCTTCCACTTGTCCTTCAGCGAGACCCCGTCGATGCCCCGGATGTCGATCCGGTCGAAACTGCCGGTGATCGCGTCGAAGCCCGTCGCGTAGATGATGATGTCGAATTCGTACTCGGCATCGCTGGTCTTGATGCCGGCCGGCGTGATGCGCTCGATCGGCGTCTCGTTGATGTCAACGAGCGTGACGTTGGGCTGGTTGTAGACCTCGTAGTAGCGGGTTTCGAGCGGCACGCGGCGGGTGCCGAAGCCGTGGTTTTTCGGGATCAGTTTCTCGGCCACCGCCGGGTCCTTGACGCGCTGGCGGATCTTGCGTGCGATGAAATCCGAGATCAGCGCGTTGGCCTCGCGGTCCACCAGGACGTCGCGGAAATTGCCTTGCCAGATGCCGAAGCCGGGCTCGGCGTAGAGCTTCTCCCAGAAGGCCTCGCGTTCCTCTCGTGTCACCTCGTGGGTGGCGCGCGGGTCGGGGGCGTGAATGAAGCAGCCGGGGGTGTCGCTGCAGCGCGCGAAGATCTCGGGATAGCTGACCCGGATCCGGGCCATCTCCTCCGCGCCGATCTGGCCGTTGTGCAAGGGCGCGCACCAATTGGGGGTGCGCTGGAACACGGTCAGCTGCCGGGCGGTCTTGGCGACCTCCTGGATGGTCTGCACGGCGGTCGCGCCGGTGCCGATCACCGCAACGCGCTTGCCGTCGTAGTTCACCGGTTCCTTGGGCCAGTAGTGGGTATGGCAGGACTGGCCCTTGAAGGTGTCGACGCCCGTGATGCGCGGCATGGTCGGGGCCGAGAGCACGCCGATCGCGGTAATCAGGAAGCGTGTGCGGTAGCGCCGGCCATCCTCGAGCACGACATCCCAGCTGCGCGTGTCCTCCCGGTAGTGCGCGGCGGTCACGCGGCTGTTGCACTGGATGTCGCGACGCAGGTCGAATTTGTCGGCGACATAGTTCAAATAGCGCTCGGTCTCGGGCTGCGGCGCAAAGCGCTCGGCCCAATTCCATTCGTCCAGCAATTCCTGCGGAAAAGGAATAGCCGTAGGAATAGCTCTCGGAATCGAAGCGGGCGCCGGGATAGCGGTTCCAGTACCAGGTGCCGCCGACGCCGGTGCCGGTCTCGAACACCCGCGCTCTCAGGCCGAGCTCGCGCAGCTTGTAAAGCTGGTAGAGCCCGGAAACGCCGGCGCCGATGACGACCGCGTCAAAGTCCAAGGCCCGGTCGGCCGCGACGCCGCGTGGTGCCGCCCGTAAGGCAATCATGCTTTCTGTCCCAGACACTGGAGATGGACTCCTCGAAGCATTGCACGCCCGACACTGCCGATGCGCCGTCGGAGCGCGCATCCCGCGGGTCGGTCGGATGTTAACGCAGCTCCGCAAGCGGCGCGAGCGTGAACGCTGTTCCTGGCGGCGCGCCTGGCATCGGCGGGCCGTCGGCCTGCACGCTCTGCGTGCGCCGGGTGCCCCCTATCTCCCCCTCCGCTCCCGGGGGCGGAGAGGGTCGGGGTGAGGTGGGGGATTCCAGAGCGCTCGCCGGCACCCGCCTCGCCCTCCCCCCTGAAACGGCCATGCGCCGACAAATTCCTCGCTAGGCGACACCGGCATTGCCGCCTCTTCTACCTGCCGCTGGACCCAGCGCGCGGGCGCATAGTGTGCTTGCTCGCCGGTATAGGTGACCCACGCATCCGGGTCGGCGCCGCGGCGCCGGTAGACCGCACAGGCGAAGGTGCCTGCCCTTGGAGCTGTAGAAGTCGCCGCTTTCCGGCGGATGGTGGCGCAACGCCATATCGGCTTCGCGCCGCGCGAGGTTTGCCGACTGCCGCAAGTCGACCAATTCCAGGGTGATGCCGGAAGGAAGCGCCGTCGTTGTCGATCCCGACAGGCAGCGAGCCGGAAACCCGGCGGCGCACTCGCCGCTCGATACCCGCACCGTGCCGCTCAACACCGGCGAGGAACACCCGGACATCGTCCCACTCCATCGCCCCGCGACTTGATCTTGGCGGACGGGTCGCCGGCTCATGCCGCGTCTCGCACATCATCCCCGCCTTCCGCTGAACGGGCCGTCCTCGCAAATGACAGCAAGAGGGTGCGTCATTGCGAGGACCCGCGGGCTCAACTCGCGGGGACGAAGCAATCGCGTCCCGCCGCGGCAGCCTCGAACTTACGTGCTAGTCTCGATCCGGTGTGCAATCCATTGATTGAGGCTCATACCCGCCGCCTGAGCGCGCGTCGCCGCCCGGCGGTGTGTCTCCGGGCTCACGCGAAGCGGGATCTTGCCGCTGTAGGGCCGGTCCGGCGGCTCGCCGCGCTCCGCACAAAAGGCGAGGTAGATATCGATGCTGTCGCGGAAGGCCTGCTCGATTTCGGCGAACGTCGCTCCCTCGAAGGTGATCACGTCGCGAAGGCCGGAGACCCGGCCCACGAAAACGCCGTCGTCGGCCTCGACCGTCCCGAAATAGCCTTTATATTCTAGCACCTATTCTACTCCCTCTCCGGTCTTACCCCGGCCGCGACGAGGAAATCCCGAACCGCGCGCACCATGCTCCGCCGGGTTTCGGGGCCCGGGTGCGGCCGATGGAACACGGCCCGCACTCCGCCGAGCGCGACGCGGACCCGGCTCCCAGCACCCTCGCTGACCTCCATCCCGACGGTCCGCAACAGCCCTTCGATCTCGCTCCATCGAAGATCGGCGGGCGTTGGCTCTGCAAAGATCCGGGCCAGAGTTCGTCGGTGCCGACTGTTCACCTGGGCATGATATCAGAAATGGATATCGGCGACCGCCGCATCAATAATGAGCCGACGACGGTTTTCGACTTTGCGCCCCTCGGGGACTACGGGGACAAACGAGGGAAAATGCGACGCGACGTCAGCCGAGGATGTCGAGGAGCGCGCCTCTGCTTCCTGTAGATCAGCGGTGTCGAAGTCCTCTGTGAAGCCGGCCACCGGGGCGCCGATCGGACGGCTCGGCGATAGACAACCACAACCGGGTCCACCGGACTTCCAGCGCTTGTGCAGAATGTATCAGGACGTGGCGGCAAGCGCCGGCCGCCCTCGACGCTCTCGGCCGCCGGGACCAGCTGCTCGCCGGCGGCGTTGAGGCGCAGCCCCTCGGGCAGGCGGTCGAACAAGGTCGGCCCGCCAAAGGTGGCTTAGAATGTGGCCAATCGGCGGGCGATGGTCGGTTGGCTCAGCCCGAGCGCCCGCCGCGCGGCACGCATCGAGCCCTCCCGGGCAATGGCGAGGAACACCCGGACATCGTCCCAGTCCATCACCCCGCGAGGGGATCGTGGCGGGCGGGTCGCCGGCTTATGTCCGCGTCTCGCACCCCGCAATGGCCAATCCGTCGAGAACAGCCATGACCTGTTCCTTTATGGCTGTGGCTAGAAATGTCGTCTTCGGACGGTAATTCGTACCATCAAATGGAGTGCCACGAAAACGGTTCAATGGTCTCCAAAAACGGCGATCCCTGCCATTAAATTGTGGCGTTACGATCCCCTACCACGGTGCTCGCCGGAGGGGAACATGCGTGATCGTGAAACCGACGGGTTCGACCCAAGCCGTCATTAATGGAGAGAGAAATCGAAAGCAGAACGCCCAGCATCATCGATCTCAACGCAGAGCTCGCGAAGCTGACGATGTTCCATGGACGGACCCCGCGGTCGACGATGGCCGATCGAAAGGGCAGCGGCGGACGATTGGCTTCCTACCGCGACGGCGCCCTTATCATCACCAAGTTCGCCGGGAAGGGTCATTGGGAAGCCCATCTCGACCGGCGACGAGCTGATCCACATTCTCGACGGCACGGCGACGCTGGAGATCATGCGCGAGGACGGGCCGCAATCTTTCGCGCTCCGCGCCGGAACGATCGCCGTCATTCCGCAGGGTGCGTGGCACCGGTTTCACTCTTCGGAGGGCGTGACGCTAATGACCGCGACGCCCTCTCCGAGCGAGGTTATCGAGCTCGATGTCGACGACCCTCGGACGGTGCGAGCGAAAGCCGGCATGAGCGATAGCCGGCGGGGTGGCCGGGTCAAGCCCGGCCACGGGGCCTTGTGTACGATGTTGGCGACGTAGCGGTGATCACCGATGGTCTCCGCGCCTACGATTTGAGCCAGAGCGGATACTACGATTTCGCCCGCTCGCCGTGTTCGTCCGCGATCCGCAGACCGGCGCAGGGCTGTCCCGGGGAAAGTTGACGCTACACTTTGGCCGCGAAATCGGCTGTCTGGGAGCCGCTATTCTCTCCTCTCTCCCCGCCGGCCGGGGGGAGGGGGCAGGGTGAGCGACTGTCTGATCTGTCGAGCGGGATTAGGAAAATTGCATCGGACATCGCGAGCTTTGGCGTTGAGGCGGACGAGAAGTTTGCGGGCGAGCGCGACGCGGATGACCTTTTTGGGCTTTCCGGCGTGGATCAAGCGGGCATGGCAGTCGGTGAAGTCGGAATTGTATCGGCGCACCAGGTCGGCGACGACAAAAAAGAGGATCGAGCGGATGGCGCTGCGGCCGCCGCGCACCGGGCGTTTGCCGTTGAGCTTGCCGCTGTCGCGGGCGATTGGGGCGAGGCCGGCGAGCTTGGCGGCGGCTTTGTTCGACAGGGTGCCGATTTCGGGCAGCTCGGCGAAGAGGCAGGCGACGGTTCGATCGGCCACACCTTTGGTGGTGCGGAAGCTGGCATCGAGCTGTTGCCACAGCGGATCGCTGTCGATCAGCTGGGCGATCTGCCCTTCAAGGCTGCGGATTTGCTTCCTGAGGAGTTGCAGGAGCTCATCGAACGAGTGGCGCACCTCGGGGTCGGTCACCAGACGGCGCTGGTTGAGTTGGGCGGTGCGCAACTCGGTGAGTTGGCGCAACCGGGTGACCAGCGCGGTGAGCCGCTGCTGGGCGTCCGAAGCCGGGGGTTGCGGCGCGATGTGTTTGACTTCGGCAAACCAGGCGATGACCCCGGTATCGATGCGATCGGTCTTCTCGAGAATGCCCATCGCCTCGGCAAAGCGGCGCACCGCCCGCGGGTTGACGATGGCCGCCGGCACGCCCGCGGCCCACAGCAGGCCACAGGGCAGCCTCTTCATACCCGCCGGTCGCCTCCATCGCAACGAAGGCGACTTGGTGTTCCTTGCAGAAGGCGGCCAACCCGGCAATCCCGGCGGCGCTGCGTTCGAAGCTCTTGACCGGCCCGTCGCGGCCGAGCCGGGCTTCCAGCGTGGTCGAGCTGACATCAACTCCACAAATGAGGTTCGTCACGGTAACCTGCCTTGTCCATGCGATCGACAATCGAGCGACTGTTCGGTCGTGCGTGACACGGCGGCAGGCGGTACGCCCGAGGCTCACCCGCGGTTGTTGCCTGAGGGGGCACGGGCGTCGCCCGCCGCGCACGGGGTCCGGTGGCCACCGGACCCCGTGCCGCGCCGCTCTCCATCACAACCCGGCGCCAAATTCAGATACAAGGGGGGCCGACGGACGGATTTGCGGCGCCGCCCACCTCACCTTCCCAGGCCCCACGGATCAAGTCCGTGGGCTGAAGCCCCACGTCGCGCCTGGGCCCCTCCCTCTCCCCCTGAAGGGCCTCATCTATGCACATTTCCGATGACGGCACGGGCCTGGCAGAGAGCTTGGAGTTTGGTGAGGCCGTGGCGCATTGTGATCGGTCCGGGCGGGCTTTCCGAGGCGTATCCTTTCCAGCCGCCGAGGCGGGCGATGATCCAGCTGGCCCAGGCCAGGGAGGCGGCGGGATGAGGGTTTTTCTGCTTTGCGGTTTTGCCTTCGAGGCTCGGCAGATGAAGGCTGAGGGCCTCGATCTCGGCGGCCGAGAAGACCTCCGCGGCCGGGGCCGGCTGGGTGCCGTCGCGGGCGCGCACCAGCTGCATGATGCGGGTCGCCGCAACGGTGGCGAGAAAGGCCAGCTTGACAAGGGCGGCAGCGCTCTCGACCTGGCTGGCCTCGATGTCGAGCCCTTGGCGCTTGAGGGTCCAGAACAGCTGCTCGATGTTCCAGCGCCGGCGATACCATTGGACGATTTCCAGGGCGGCTTGCGGGGTGTCGACGGCGTGGGTGGTCAGCAGCCGCCAATGCAGCGGCTCGGTGCCGGCGGGCGCGCCGATTTCGCGCACATCGACGAGATGCAGGGCGACGCTGTCCGCGGCGGCCTCCTGCAGACGCGGCGTGCGGCGCAGCCAGCGCGGGCGCATCAGCTCGACCGGGCCAAAGCGCAGCTCGAGCTTGGCCTGCCGCGCCGGACGGCCGGGCTGCCGCGGCACCGCAAGCTCGTAGCACAGGGTGGCCGGCAGCCGGTCGCATACCGCGAACAGACAATCGCCGCTGGCGAGCTTGCGGTTTTGCGCGGCGCGCGCCAGCAGGTGCAGATGGGCCGGGCGCGGCCGCGCCCAGCTCTCGTAAATGTCGGCTTCGCGGTCGCTGACCACGGTCACCAGCGCGGCGCCGCCCAGCGCCTGCTCGGCTGCGGCGACCCCCTCCTGCCAGCGCTGCGATTCCTTCTGCGCCGTCGGCCGCTGGCGCCGCCCGCTGGCGATCTTGCCGGGCCGCACCCACAGCTTGGCCCAGGCCAGCCCGAGACAGCGCCCGCCAGCCGCCTCGATCGCCAGCAACGGGTGCAGAAACAGCCCCTGGTCGGTGCCGTTGCCGACCGGGCCCAGCCCCCGGGTGCGCCGGGCATGGCGCTGGAAGTTGAGCTCGGTGGTGTCCTGGATCGCCAGCACATGACCGCACCCCGCCGCCAGCCGGCCGACCCGCTCGCCGGCCCCCCGGTTGAGCGCCTCCAGGCTCACCCGGTCATTGCGCAAAAACCGCCCGAGCCTGACCTCCTCGGCGCGATTGCACGCCAATTGCCGCAGCCGCACGGTCGAGCGCTCGACCATGCGCTGCACAAGCACAGCCCCCTTTTTCCAGCCGGGCATCCCCGAACTGGCCAACCGCAAACCCGTCCATGCCGACCCCCTCCTCAACATGTAGCGGTCGGCATCCAGAACCTCACACAATACGCCGGGATCGCAAGACCCAATCAAAGGGTGAGTCAAAATGTCACACCCTATCCTAAAAGATGTGTGCACAGGTGAGCCGGCCGGGGGAGAGGGCAGGGTGAGGGGGGCCGACGGACGGATTTGCGGCGCCACCCACCTCACCTTCCCAGGCGCTGTCGCGCCGGGCCCCTCCCCTCCCCCCTGAAGGGCGGAGAGGGGCTTTTCCTCGAAACCCATCCCGCCGAATTCTGCGCTTTCGGTTGAGCTGGCGGCGATGCTACAACCGAATTCGATTCCCCGGACAGCCCTGCAGACCGGCGAGGTTGCGGCGACGATTAATTGCGATCCGCAGAGTCTGACCCGCTACTACATGATGAAGCGGCTGGTGCCGCTGCGGGGGTGATCTGGCGGCACCGGGGAGGCTTCAATGGACATCACCTATCGCCCCGCGAAGCCGGAAGATTTGGCGGAGGCCGAGCGCGTCGCTCGCGCCATGCTCCGCGGCCGGGCGCGCGAGGATCAGGCGGCGGCTGTTTCGCGCTGCGCGGCCTTTGCGCGCGCGATCATCGCCGCGGCATTGCGGTGCAGGATCTGCTCGCGCGCTTCCTCGCCGATCTGCGCTTCCGCGAGCGCCTTGCTGGTCCAGTCGACAGCCGAATTCGGTGCCGTCGGTGCCGCACACGATGCGCTCGGCGCCGTACAGCCTCACCGCCGCCTCGATCGCGCGCGGGCCGAACGAGTTGCAATCCACGTACACCTTCGCCCTGCGGAAGCGCGACGACGGCAATTCCTCCTTCGGCGTGTCGAGCAGGGAGCGGTGATCCATGCGCTCGACCTCGTAGGGAATGTTGCCGCCCAGATTGTGGACCTGGATCATCGCATCGGGGTAGTCGGCGAGGTAGTCGGTGAGGCACAACGTCACCATCACCGAGGACAGGCTCGCCTGCATGTCGAGCGTGCCGTTGCGGCGGCGCGCGTTGTCGGTGTCGCCGGCGACCTTGGGGAAAGCGTCGCCCGGCCGCGGGCCGTGATGGATGAACAGCACGCGCGCGGTGGCGGTTCGCGACTTCCAGCAGCGGACGCATCGCTTCGGCGTCACTGCGCGTGAGAAAGGCGTTGCCCGGGATCTGCGCGCCGATCATGCCCGGCAGCCCGAGCGCCCGCTCGAGCTCGGCGGCGGCGGCGGAAATGTCCGTCAAAGGCAGCGCGGCATAGGCGGCGAAGCGGCCGGGATGCTTCTGGCAAATCGCCGAAAGCCCGTCGTTGACGAGCCGGCACAGCGGCCCGGACACCTCCAGCGGCTGGGACTCGATCCAGCAGAACGAGCCGAGGAGCGACAGCACGCTCAGCTCGACCCCCTGGCGGTCCATCCGCGCGAGATGGAAATCGACGTCGTCGAAGGCCTTGGCGAGCGGCTCTTCGCCCATCCGCGGGGCCTTCAGCACCTCGGCGCCGTCCTGGTTGCGCAGGATGCGCGGTTCCTTGGTGCGGGCGCGCAAGGCGTCGGCTACTTCGGCGGGCCTCCAATGGGCATGCATGTCGATATCATGGCTGTTTCCTCCATGGGCTGTCCGGCAATCTAACGCCCTGGCGGCTCGCCGCAAAGGACGACGACACCCCAATGGCGATCTGGCGCCCTTCAAAACGCCTTGCACGATCCGTCGCACTCGTCCGGGAAGAGGCTCCTGCCGCAGGCGCAAGGGCCACGATGAAACGCGAGGCCGGTGTCGGTTGGCGAGGCCGGTTGCTCGGGCAGCCTCTCCCGCCGCAACTCCTCCAGGCGGGCGCGGATGGTCTTGAAATCGTCAGCTGCGCGGGGCCGTGACATCAAATTTCCCGGGCTCCCGACGAATCCGCTCGCAACTTCCGCCAAGCCTGATAGCTTCGGCGCTCCCGGCGCCGATCGATGCGTTCGGGTTCGGCCATCGCAACCTCCTGAACAGAGAGGGAGGGAAACGGCATTCCACAGGCGCCGTTTTACGGCTGCCTCTCGCTCGCAGCAAGCGCAGCTCTCGGCCGCGAGGGCGCCGTCGGAGCACCGCCCGCCCCTACCGAAGGCCCTCTCCCTTCGCTGTTTTTGCTGTTATTCGCAGAACAAAATACAGCAAACCCCGGTTGCCGCGAGGATTTGCTGCGCAAGGTGAACGGTGCCTGCCATCTTGCCATCTTATGCCGGCTTTCTATCTAATCGACGGAGTGGTACTCAGGCAGGATCTCCAGCATGGCCGAACCCCAGCTCTCGGTGCGCAGCGCGAAGGCTCGCGACTGGCGCGCCGCCTGGCGCGCCGTGAGCATCGGTCCATCGCCGATGTCGTGGAACGGGCGCTCGAAGCTTATGAAATTCGCGAGGCGGGGCGCGAGCCGGCTGCCGCTTTCTATGCTCGCCTCGCGAATGACTATGGCAGCGATCTCGATCTGGAGGTCGTCATTCGCGAAAACCGGAAGGTCGATCCGGGACCGGAGCTTTGATCTTCCTCGACACCAATGTCATCTCGGAGACGCTGCGCAAGACGCCAAACCCGGCCGTGATCGCCTGGCTCGTGCGGAACGATGCAGAGCTGGCATTGCCGACGGTGACAATTGCCGAGATCGCCTTTGGTATCGGGAAAATTCGCCCCGACCAGAGGGCCGCGCGCTTGGAGCAGGGCTTGGCCTCCTGGCGCCACCGTTTTGCCGATCGGATCTTCCCGTTCACGGAGGCCGCCGCGCTCGCCTACGGCGACATCATGAGCGCAGCCCTCCGACAGGGCCGACCCATGACTGCGCCCGACGGAATGATCGCAGCCATTGCGCGCATCAACGGCGGACGCTTGGCGACCCGGAACCTGCCGGACTTCGAAACGACAGGTCTTGAACTCATCTGTCCATGGAATTTCTGAGTATGCCTGAGTGGCGTAGGGCGGGTGAGCGAAGCGTAACCCGCCAAAATCTTCGCCGGCTTCGGCGGGTTGCGCTGCGCTCCACCCGCCCTACCGATCCAACCAGATCGAATGCTGCTCAAAACCGTCCCGCTCAATAGCCCTGCGGGAACGCGAGTAACTGCGCGGTCCACTCGGCCGGCTTCTCGAACGGCGGCCAGTGCCCGCAGTTGTTGAGAAGCAGGGTCGCACCGCCGGGTTGGATCAAGGGACGGGCGACTGGGCCACGCGGCACGCTCATGCGCAGGTAGCGCCGGATATTCGCGGCGGCTCGGGTCGTCCAGGGCCATCAGGTCGCTATCGCCACCGGTGCCGATCGCGTCCGAGGCCGTTCCGGCTGTTGCCGGCATGGCTGGCTTGCCGCTCTGAATGGCGTTCGGACTGGCGCCCCTATCCCAGGCTGCGCTACGGTGCCGCAGGACCCGATAACATCCGGAGGAGATGTCGATGACCCGCGCTTACAACACCATCGACGCCGATGGCCACATCCTGGAACCGCTCGATCTCTGGGACAAATACATCGATCCCGAATTCCGCGAGCGCCGGCCGCGGTTTGTCATCGACGACAACGGCAAGGAGCGCCTCCAGGTCGAGGGCAAAATGCTGGGCAATCCGCGGGGGATCGGCAGCCTCGGCTCGGTCGGCGTCCGGCAGGGTGCGGTCAAGCCCGACACGCCTCAAATACGCCGAAGGGAAGAAGGGCGGGTTCGACCCGCATGCCCGCATCGTCGACATGGATGCCGACGGGATCGACGCCGCTTTCCTCTACCCGAGCCTCGGCCTCTTCGCCGGCGCCGTCGAGGACCCCGGGCTCGCGGGCGCGATGTGCCGCGCCTACAACCGCTGGCTCGCCGATTACTGCAAGCCCTACCCGGAACGGCTGTTCGGGGTGGCGATGCTGCCGATGCAGTCGGTCGAGCTCGCGATCGACGAGATGCGCTATGCGCGCGAGAAGCTCGGGATGCGCGGCGGGTTCCTGCGGCCGAACCCCTATCACGGCAAAAAGATGATCAGCGACCCGATCTACGAGCCGTTCTGGACGATGGCCGAGGAGCTCGACTTCTCGGTCGGCTTCCACGAGGGCTCGACCAATGCGATGCCGACCGTCGGCGTCGACCGCTTCGAGAAGGACCGCGCGGCGCGCCACATGATCAGCCACACGATGGAGATGATGCTGGCGGCGATGGCCGTGGTCTGGGGCGGCGTCGTCGATCGCCACCCGCGTCTGCGCGTCGCGTTCCTCGAATTGGGCGGCGGCTGGATCGCGCCCTGGCTCGACCGCATGGACCGGCATTTCGACGACCGCGGCTTTAACG
Source organism: uncultured Alphaproteobacteria bacterium (assembly GCA_963836845.1). GTDB lineage: Bacteria > Pseudomonadota > Alphaproteobacteria > ATCC43930 > CGMCC-115725 > AP-15. The sequence goes on from CAWILK010000039.1 coordinate 74,463, forward strand.
AGACCGCCCCGAAGATGCGGCCGACCGAGCTCTTCAAGCGCAATTGCTGGATCTCGTTCGAGCCGGTCGAGAACAGCATCGCCGTCTTGGCCGACTATATCGGCCCGCACAAGATCATGTGGGCGACCGATTATCCGCACCAGGACGGCTTTTTCCCGGGCGCGCCTGACATGATCCGCGAACGGCTCGGGCCGTTGTCAGCCGCGGCGCGGCACCAGGTGATGGCCGGCGGCGCAATGGGGTTCTACGGTTTGCAGTGAGGTCAGCCGATCGGCGGATCCACCCGAGGCTTATTCGTCATTCCCGCGAAAGCGGGAATCTAGGGCCGCACGGTCTCAGCGGTTGCCCCTGTTCAGGCCAGGGGCAGGCTCTGGACCCCCGCTTTCGCGGGGGCGACGTGTAAAGCTTTGATATTATGTGGGCCATTTTGGGCCAGACACTGAAAGAGAGGTGCGTGATGCAGAGACCGCGGATACAGCAGGCGATGCCCGAGGACAGGAGCGGCTGGCATCATATCGACGCCGGGCCGCATCTCGAGATGCTGTTCCACCCCGACCGGCGGCCGGCCGGCCGTGAGCCGGACCAGGTCAAGCGGACCTCGATCGTCGTTGCCGTCGCCGGCAAGCGCGAGCAGGCGCTGCGTTTCGACCCGTTCAGCATGGGCGCCCACTACCATATCCGGCCGGGCCTCGCCGAGCAGATCCCACTCCCGGTCGCCGACGGGCAAAGCCCACTCGATGCCACGCTGGCATTCTTCGAAAAGCCGCTTCGGTTCCGGGGGCTACTAGCGCTGGCCGAGGAGGACGAGGCGGCCTCCCGGCTGGGCGATCAAGAGCTGAAGAACGCCGCCAGCCAGATCCGCGCGCTCAGCGCCGCGCACAAGGGTTGATGACCCCGCCACATCTGGCGAATTTTCTGATTGTTGGCGCCGGCGCTGCGGGCCTGATGACTGCCCGCGAGCTCGCGCGTGCCGGGAAACGAGTGGCGGTAGTCGAGGCGCGGGACCGTTGCGGCGGCCGCATCTACCCGCTGCCCGTTGAGGAATTCGGCTACCCGGCGGAGGGGGGCGCCGAATTTGTCCACGGCGCCGCACCGCTGACGCGCGCCTTGATGCGCGAGGCGGGCATCTCTTTGCTGCGACGCGGGGGTACCCGATGGAGTAGCCGTACCGGGGCGCTAGCCCCTGACGACTATTCGGCTCCTCATATGGATCGGTTTTACCGAGCCTTGAGCAAGGTGAAAGCCGATCTGCCGATTGCCGAATTTCTCGAGACGCATTTTGCCGAACCGCAATACGACCGGTTGCGCCGGTCCATCACGCGGACGGTCGAGGGCTACGACGCGGCCGACCCGCGCCGTGCCAGCACCCTCGCAATCCGCGACGAGTGGATGGCCCGGGACGACGGTGAGCACGGGCGGATCGCGGGAGGCTATGGCGCGCTCGTCGAGTATCTCGCATCCGAATGCCGCAGGCACGATGCTGCGATCCATCTCGGCGCTTGTGTCGCCGCGATCGACGAGGCGCGCGGAGGGATCGCCGCTCGCTGTCACGACGGCGCCGTCTTCGAGGCCGATGCTGCGATCATTACCGTGCCGCCGCCGCTCCTGTCCGAAATCGCGCTTCCGCCGGCGGCGCGCGAGCGGGTAGCAGCTGCCGCTGCCGATATCGGGTTCGGCAATGTCGTCAAGATCCTGCTGCGCTTCGCTACGAGATGGTGGGCCGATGCCGGCGGGCGAGACCTGGCCGACCTGTCCTTTCTGGTTTCCGACGCAACAGTCCCGACCTGGTGGACGCAATATCCGGCGAGCCACCCGGTGCTGACGGGCTGGTTTGCGGGACCCAAGGCCGACACCGTGTCGTCACTCGCCGCGGGCGACCTCGTCGAGATGGGGCTCGCCTCGCTCGCCGAGATCTTCGATCTGCCTCCGGACCGCATCAGACGGGATCTCGTCGCATCGCGCGCGATCGACTGGGGCAACGACCCGTTCGCGCGCGGCGCCTATTCCTATGCCACGCCCAAGACGCGGGCGGCGCAGTCAGCCCTGAGACAAATCGGATGGCGGCGCCGATATTCTTTGCCGGCGAGGCGCTCTATGCCGGCCCGGATATGGGAACCGTCGAGGCGGCCCTCGCCAGCGGATTGGAAACAGCGCAGACGGTCCTCGCCACAGGGCCGTAGGCGCATGCCCCCTCCCTGACCCTCTCCCACGAGCGCCGCAAGCGGTGGAGGGAAGTGGTCCCCACACCCTTTGCTCAGTTATCGGCGGCCAGGCGCAGGAACTTCCGCATCATTGCATTGATCTGGGCAAGATATGCCGCAACGTCGTGATCGCCGCAACGCTCACCCGCGATCAGATGGAAGCCGCGGCGCGCGAACGCCTTGGCGGAGCTTGCGCCGCAAAGATGGATTATCGCGGCAAGCTCCCGCTTCTGCTGCGCGTTGGCCGCCATTTTCGGGCGCGCGAGAACCGCCGTGACGTTGCGGTCCAAAAACACCGCCGTAAGCTCGATGGCGCGGCTTGGCAGGACCCGAGAATCGAGCCCGCTCAACGAGCAGCCGTCCTCGACGACGGTATGGTGGCGGACGCAATAGCGCCGCGCCTCGGCGAAGGCCGCGTCGGTCATCTGGTACATGCCGACGCTGCTCGAGGCGGGCTGGTAAAGCGCGAGGGGGTTCCAGGTCAGGCGCCACCGCCAGTAGGTGCTCGCCACCGGATTGCCGGCGCCCTCGACCTGCGCCAATGCGGCCAGCAGCTCGGGTGAGATGGAGGCGGTGGAATACTCGCGAAAGAGCGGCGCATATCGGCCCCAGGTCTCCACCGGTGATTTATTGAACGCGCTGCTCGCGGGAGAAAACAACTCGGTCGGCTTGCGCAGCACCTGATAAGCGAGGTTCGCCGCGAAAAAGACGGCCAGGGCAGCTGCGGCAATCACCAAGACGCGGATCGCCTTCGGTGCTGCCTTGAGCTTGCACAGCACCCAATGCGCTGGTTTGCGCCAGCCTCCGATACGACCGAGAACGAGTGCTCCGGTATCCACCGACACGCGCACCACCGGGAACGCGCGGCGGGACTTTTGGTATGCTGGGCGCCCTCACATTCTTCTTGTGCCAGCTGCACGGATGGCGCGCCATACCCGCTCGGGCGTCGCCGGCATCTCGATATGGCGCACTCCCAACTCGGCGAGCGCGTCGACGATCGCGTTGATCACCGCGGCCAGCGCCGGTGTGGTGCCTCCTTCGCCACCGGAGCGCACGCCGAGCCGGTTCGTCGGCGAGGGCACTTCGCTCAGCGCTGTCTCCAAGAACGGCAGGGTGTCGGCGCGCGGCATCGCGTAATCCATGAAGCTCGCCGCCAGCAGCTGCCCGTTCCGAGGCTCGTAATAGCTGTTCTCGAGCAGCGCCTGGCCGACGCCCTGGGCGATTCCGCCATGCGTCTGACCGTGCAGGATCAGCGGATTGACGGCGCGCCCGACATCGTCGACCGCAGCATAGCGGAGGATTTCGACCTCGCCCGTTTCGGGATCGACCTCGACCTCGCAGACCTGCGTGCCGTAAGGGAAGCTGGCGACGGGGAGGGTCTGGTCGGAGATGCCGGCGAGCGGCCCTTGCAAATCCTCCGGAAGATCCTTGCGCGCAACGGCGGCCGCGGCGACCTCGAAGATGCCGATTTCGCGATCGGTGCCGGCGACGCGGTATCGCCCCTGGTCGAACTCGATGTCGATTTCACCAGTCTCGAGCAGGAAGCCGGCGATCTTGCGGCCCTTGTCGATTATGTCGTCGGTCGCCTTGCCGATGATCGTCGTCGCCAGCTTCATCGACCGGCCGGAATGCGAGCCGCCGCCCGCGTGCAACCCGGGCGGTGTCGTGGGCGACGTAGGTAATGCGTCTCGAACGGCACGCCGAGCCATTCGGCGACGAGCTGCGCAAAGCTGGTTTCGTGGCCCTGCCCCGATGACATCGTGCCCATCACCAGCTCGACCCGGCCCTTCGGGAAGCACGGTGATCTCGGTGCGCTCGCGAGGGGCGCCGCTGGTGATCTCGACATAATTCCCGATGCCGATGCCGCGCAATTTGCCGCGTGCCCTCGCCTCGGCGCGGCGGGCCGGAAATCCATCCCAATCGGCGAGCGCCAGCGCCGTGTCCATCGCATCTTCATACCGGCCGCTGTCGTAGGTGACGCCAAGAGGGTTGGCGTAGGGCTGCGCGTCAGGCGGGATCATGTTCCGGCGGCGCAGCGCGACCGGGTCGAGCCCCAGCTGGTCGGCCGCCAGATCGATCAGGCGCTCGATGACAAAGATCGCCTCGGGCCGGCCGGCGCTGCGATAAGGGGTGGTCGAGACGGTGTTGGTGACGGCGCCGCGGCCGCGGAAATAGCCGACCGGGATGCGATAGACATTCGACATCAGGCCGAGCCCCTTCTGCAGGGACACGAAGGCCGCGGCGTGCCCACCGAGATTGCTCAGGTTCGAGCCGCGCACTGCGAGGAAGTTCCCATCCTGATCGAGCGCGAGCTCGGCCTCGACGGTGAGGTCGCGGCCTTGATAATCGCTGAGAAACGCCTCGGTTCGCTCGCAGGTCCATTTTACCGGCCGGCCGACCCGGCGCGCCGCCCAGGCGAGGAGGGCATATTCGGGATAAAAGAAGTTCCGCGTCCCGAAATTGCCGCCCATGTCCCCGCACAGGCAGCGCACCTGCTCGGCCGGCACGCCCAACACCTGGGCGAGGTCGAGCCTCAGCTTGGCGACGCCGCGGCCGCTTCCTGAATAGAGGGTGTAGTGCCCGGTCTCGACATCGTAGTCGGCCGTTGTGGTGCGCGGCTCCATCGGGACGCCGGTGACGCGCTGCACCCAAGTCTCCAGCCGAACGACGTGCGCGGCACTCCGGAAAGCCGCTGCAGTCGCCGCCTCGTCCCCGACCTCGATGTCGATGCATAGATTGTCCGGCGCGTCATCCCACAGGCGCGGGGCGCCCGGCTGCATCGCGTCCGCGGCCCGAACCACTGCCGGCAGAGGCTCATAGGCGATATCGAGCAGCTCGGCAGCATCCTTGGCCCGATCGCTGGTCTCGGCCACGACCATCGCGACGGGCTCGCCGACAAAGCGGGCCGTATCGGGCGGCATCGGGTAATCGCGGGTCGTGATCGGGCCGGGGCCTCGAAGCCGTGCGGCCACATCCGGGGGACCCATCAGTCCGGCGCCGTGCGGGATCGGCGCGAGCCCGTCGGCGACATAGTCGCGCCCGGTGAGCACCGCGAGCACGCCCGGGGAGGAAAGCGCTGCAGCCTTGTCGACGGATACGATGCGCGCATGCGCATGGGGCGAACGCACGATCACCGCATGCGCCAATCCCGTGAGATAGATATCGTCAGCGAAGCTGCCTCTGCCGGTCAGGAGACGAAAATCCTCCTTGCGCCGCACCGGCTGGCCAATGCCGTTCGCCACGGCGCCCGACGAGTTCATGCGCGCTTCTCCGCTAAAAGCGACCTCGAGCAACCCTGCGTGATATTCCTAGCCGGTCGCTGCGCCCATCGCTACTAGACGCTCTGCGTGGCAGAACCAAGGTCGAAGTAGACAAGGGCAGCCGACCCGCATTGCCCGGCGGGCCTTTTGCCGCTCCGGGTCTATGGCGAAACGATACGGGTGCTGAAATCCGCCGTTCAGGGCGCGAAGCTCGGGCGGGAGGAGGAGCTGGGCGCGCTGCGGCGGCTCGATCAGCAGGCCCGGCTGCTCGAGCGATGCGCCTCGGCGGGATAGCTTTCGAGGAAGAGCCCCTCTCCGCCTCTAGGGGGGAGAGGGAGGGGCCCAGGCGCGACTGCGCCTGGGAGGGTGAGGTGCGCGGCGCCGCAAACCGGCCCGTCGGCCCCCCTCACCCTGCCCTCTCCCCCGGCCGGCGGGGGAGAGGAGAGAAGAGCGGGTCCTCGTGACCACATTTCGCGGCAGAAGCAATCGGACGCCGCCCAGTGCCTTGCAGCGGAGGAGCTACGAACGGCAGGGCGCGTGCGCGACGGCCGGCGCGAGGCACTCGCGCCGGTAGGAGCCGGGCTCCAGGGCGCCGCAGCTCGCGCATCAAGCTGCCTGGACGATGGCGGCCTGACCGACTCCGGCGCGTGCCTCTGACCGGGTGATCGGATCGGGCTCCGTTGAGCCCGCAGCGAATCCGGGCAGCGGAGGGTGATAGGGCGATATCTTGGTCACCAAGAACGGAAATTCCTCGGTCACGTCACAGTTCGTGAGGGTCGGATCGCCGCGATGGGCGGCGCCCGCGGCACGGGCCTGCCGCAGGGTGTTGCGGTAACCGGTCGGGATGGTGGCTCCGAACAGGAAACCCATCGATGCGGCGAGCAGTATGGGGAGCAATACGCGGGGCGGGATCGGGCCGGTGCCGAGAGCTTCGTAGATCCACCGAACGACGACAAAGCCGGCGATTGCCATAATGACGGCCAATGCGGCGCCTTCGACCCACCGCAGCCAAGCAGGCGCCTTGCGCTCGGCGATGTGATCATCGCACTCGAAAGCCAAGACGGCGGCCGTTACGACGGGGAGGAGCAGCCATTTGCACTGCGCGGAAAAGGGGATCTCCGGCAGCGACAAGTGAGGGCGAAGCAGCCAGAAGCCGAGCGAAAGGGGGAAACAGATCGTAAATGTGCACACCGCAGAGACCACGTAGGCGAGGATCGGTCGTTCGACCGAGCTGCGGATATCGGCAAATCCCCAAAGCTGCTTTGGGACCACGGCGGCAATCGCAGCGATCGAGTGGTTCACGGCCACTAGGCATCCGATGACTAGCACTGGGCCTATGCGCAACCCGCTGCCGGCGGCCAGAACCGTCGCCGCAAGAAACAGCGACACCACCCCGATCCCATTCAGAACCAACAGGTTCGGAGAGATCCTGATCCGATTGGGGCACCGGATGGTAAAGCCAAGGCCGGCCAAACGCCGCCCGACTTCGTGCTGTCCGTTGCTGCTGTAGAGCATCACGCGGGCCAGCATCAGTCGAATTTCCTCGTACACTTCGAGGCAAAGCGAGCGGTATCCTGCTCGCGCCTGCTTGATCGGCTCCGGCACCGGATCGAGCTGCTGCTGGAACGCCAGCTGCTTCGTCAGCGCAAAGAAGCCCGCGGACTGGGCGAAGAAGCTGACCATCGTTTTCTGAAATGCGGCGTGCTCCTCGGGGTAGTCTTCGTCAAAGCGGGTATGGCTATCCTCGTTCCGCAGCGCGACGTAGAGCGCAAGATTGCGAGTGAAGCGGTAACGGGCGCCGTCCTTCGTTGGGTCGGTCCGCAGCTCGGTGACGATGTCGTCGGCCAGAACCGAGCTGTTGCTGATGTAGTTATGCACTTGCATCAGGAGGTCGGGGGAGATCACGAACTCGGCCTCCCTCATCTGCTGCGACCACTGGGCTGCGGCGATCGGAATCGAGCCCATCCGGTGAAACAGCCGCAGCAGCTTGGCGTCGACCTCGCGCAACATCGGGAAGGACGGCAGCAGAGTGGTCATGGCGAGGGCAACGATCAGCGGTGCGGCGAGCTGCGTCACCTCGCCGGGCAGCTGGCCGGACCCGCCGAAATGCAGGAAGCCCAGCGCCTGCGGGTTCGTCACCAGCAGCCAGGTCAGGAAGATGAAAAGCCCCGTGGAAGAGAGCACATAGGCCACACAGCTCCCGATGTATTGGAATTGGCTGGTCTGCGAGCGCGCTGCCCGCGGCGTGTTGAAGCGGTTCGTGGCGTAAACGCAGACGAGCAACAGCGCCACCACGAAACTGGCGTCGATCTGCATCTGGTTCATTGCTCGCTCCTTTGATTCGGCGACGGGCCCTCCATAAACTTAGTTAATCGGGCGCGCGGGAGGTGTGAGATGGTTCACACCAGAGCAAATCAAATCGCGTCGCGATTTTGAAGGTTTCGATTTTGTTCCAAGAGATGGCCAGCGAAGCCCGCACGCTGCGCGAGCCGGCGTCGAGCCGGTTCTAATCAGAAAGGCGCGTTCACCGGGCCACGGCACACGAAGAACGGAATTTCGCCCGGAGGGCGCCGGCATTCACAGAACTCTAACGGTCGCGTCTGGTGGGAGACGCATACGACGCTGTGGAATTTTGGCACGTATGCGCAGCACCTTTGGATCGGAAACGGGGACCCGATCAGATTGAAAGCGGACGATCCCATGAAGCCCTGGGCCGGCGAAAGGGCTGCCGCGGCGGCCACGGCCGCCGGCGCGCCCCCGGTAAACGCCGTTGGCCGGGCCGAGAGATGATTCTGCGTCAAATCCTGGCAGGTTCATTTTGGCACCTCTTGACCTGCGATCGCCGCCGGACTGCGCAACAGGCCCCTCGACGCGGTCATCCGGGCAGCTTCACGCCGCCTCCTGCTGTCGGGGATCGGCTAGAACGAATTCAATAGCCACGGGGGCCGTTCCACCCCGCTAAAGCAATCGCCGACCGCGCAGGCGTTGCACACCGCCCGCGGGCGCCAGCCGTTCCGCTCGCAGTTGTCGAGAATGAAGTCGCAGTTGCCGCAAAAGGGGATCGCCGGCACGACATTGCCGCCGGAGGGCTGCGCAGCACCTCCCTGAAGGTACGAGCCGCTGGTCTGGTACAGCGACGCGGCCGCCGAAAAGCCTGGGATATTCACCTCTCACCTCCCGATCGAAGATGGTTTCGAGCAAATCACAGACGGCACAACCTGTTGCAAATCGCCGGGGTGGTGCACCGCGGCGGGCCGACGCAGTCGCAGCAGACCAATCCGGGCCGGCAGCCGGTCGTGGTGCAATCGGGCGGCGTGGTGACCGGGCACGACCATTGGCAATTCGGCGAGGTGCACACGCAGCTGTCGGCGGCGGGCGTCAGGTGCTGGCCAAAGCGGGCCCCGCTCGCGGCCGCGGCGCCACGATATGACGAACCCGCGCGATACAAGCTTGTTTCTGCGGTAAATCCCGGAAACATCATCGCTCGCCTCCTCTCGTCGCCATAGACCAGCCCGGGCTTTCCGACGGAGCCGTCACCGGTCGTAATAGGGCGATATCTTGGTCACCAAGAACGGAAATTCCTCGGTCACGTCGACCCTCACGAACTGCTTTTCGACCACATCGGTCGCACGATTGGTAAACGAGAAGATCACATCGACGACAGTGCGCACGCCGGCCAAGGCCGAGGGGCGCACATCGACTGCGGTCAGCGACAAATTGCGGCCGTGGCCATCTGCTACTGCGGCATAAACGGCCGGGTAGCGCACCGTGAGATAGTTCAATGCGCGGTGCTCGTCGGTCGCGCCTGCGTTGTCGGCCATCTGCATGATCCTGTCGAATACTTCCCCCGCGGCTTCGCCAAACCGGTCGGCCGGAACCGCGTCCGGCCGTGGGATCGAGGCGATCAGCAACTCCCGGTCGAAAGAGTAGAGCTGGTCGAAGGACACGATCGGAACAACGAGCCCATTGCACATTTCAGCGGGAGCCAAGGGCCCCCGCATCCCGACCACCAGATCGACATCGCCGGGGCGCGGATTGGGCCGCAGCGTCTCGACGAGGAGGTTCGCGTCGGTCGGGTCGGCGGGGACGACGATGTAGGTCTCGAGACCGCTGATCGTCATCACCCAGCACAGCTGCTTCACCAAATAACGATTTTGCTGAAGCACCCGTTGCAGCGCTTGACGGTCGGTAAGATTGACGGTTTCGGCACGCCCGGTCGCCTGGGCAAACTCTTTCTCCACCGACAAACGCGGGAAGCGGGGCTCGATCTTGCCGAGCGCATACACATACGAAGCTGGCATTGAACCCCCTGCCGTTCCGCAAGTTGGACATGGCTGCTGCGACAGCGGCGGACTTTGCGAGGCCGTGATCGATCCATCGGGTGCCGAGCTGACCGGTTCAGCTGGGGCGGGGTCCGACAATTGCTCCCCCGAGGCTTCGATGAGCTCCGATCCCGCCGTCATGGCGCCTCCCTATCGTGCTGAAGAGCGACCGCGGGCATCATCTGGTGAAGACCATCCAGCGGTTCATCGCAGCGGCGCGGCGCTCACACCCGCCGCACGGCTTGATCCCCATCGCATAGCTCACGCTCTTCACGGCATCTCCCAATCCGATCTCGTCCCCGGTGATAAAGCCGGGCAGCCTCACCTTGCGCGGTCTGGCTTCCGTCTCGTCCGGAGCGGCGGCATTTGGGTCCTGCATGCGACGGCCTTCCCTCTCGATCAGCTGCGAGCCTTGGACATTGCCTGATATCCCGCCCAGGCCTGCAGCAGGGGCGGCACAATCGTGCTCCGCCGGGGCGCCGCGACCTCGATGACCGCAGCTCTCACCTCTGCGGCGGTTGCGTCGGGAAATTCCGACCACAGCAGCGCGACGGCGCCGGCAACAAACGGAGTGGCGACGCTGGTGCCCGACATCGTCAGCGGCCGCTGCGCCGCGCCGAGGCTGGTGACGGCTTCCCCGGGTGCGCCCAGCCCTCGCCTGCCGATCGAGGCTCCTAAATTGGACAAACCCATAGGGCGCCCTCGGAGGTCGTAGGCCACCACCGGTATGACCCACGGATGACGGGTAATGGCCGAACTGCCGACCGCACCCTCGTTTCCGGCCGCCGCGACCACCACAACTCCGCGCAATAGCGCGAAATCGAGCGCCTGCCAGAGCTCGCGCTCGCCCCTGGCGGACGCGGTCACCAGGGCTGCGCTCAAATTGATGATCCGCGCACCCGCTTCGGTTACGGCGACGATCGCCTCGGCGAGCTCTTCCGAGGCGGCGCTCGGCATTTCTGCGCCGGCCGGGCTCGCCGCCGCAAAGATGGGGCTGACGAGCAGGCTGCACTCGGGGCAGATGCCCGGCGCGCCGGAGCCGCGCCTCGCAAGCAGGATGCCGGCGATGAATGTGCCGTGAGCGCAGGCTGCGTCGCCGGCATCGGTGCACACGCCGGGGTGTCTGCTCGCGACGTGTTTCACGTTCTCGGCGGTCAGGTCGGGGTGGTCGATGACCACCGGCCCGTCGATCAACCCGATGGCGATGGCGGGGCTGCCGCTCGTGCGCCCCATCAACGGGGGAAGCCCGACCAGGGATAACGGGGCGGCGCTGCCGCCGAGTTGTGACGCGTTGGCCGATGGCAGCACCACCGTCCGCCCTCCCGAGCTCAGCGTCTCTCGACGTTAACCGTATCTCGATCTCGGCGAGCGATCCATGTCAATTTTGGGACGGTCGCGAAACTCCGAAATCAAAGCGGCGATCGGGAGGGAGAGGGAACTGCAGTCCCGGCCGTGTGGTTCGTGAAATTGACGGGTTTCGTCAACCCCCAGTCGTCTGCGAGGGGTGCTCGTCTCCTCTTTGTTGGTAGGCAGGCAAATGTTGAAGCGATCGAGTTTCGTCGGCGTCGTCGGCGCTGGCTTGTTGTTGACGGCGGCCGCTTCCGCCGACCCGTACAATCCCGGCGAACGCGCGTTGGGGGGTGGACTGGTCGGCGCCGGAACCGGGGCGGTGATCGGCGCGATTGCGGGCGGTGGGCGCGGCGCCGGCATCGGCGCGGCGGTCGGCGGCGGCGTGGGCGCGGTGGCCGGCGCGGCAACGACGCCGGCCCGACCGCGCTCGGCATACCGCCCCCGCCATTACCGCCAGGTGCGCCACTACTGAGCCGGGCGAGAACGCATCGGCCGCACGCTACTCAGCCGGCGCCTGGAAGTATTTCAAATCTTCCGCGCGGGGCTGCCAGCTCGAGTTGCTCGGCCACTCCTTGGTGCGCCCGGACATGTCCTCGCCATAGCGCACCCGAAACAACAGCGTGCGTCGCGGGCCGTTTGCATATTCGTGCAGCTCTCCGCGCGGATGGACGACGAAGGACCCCGGCCGGATCTCGACGGTCTCGGCCGGAGTGCGCATCGTCCCACCGCCCTCGAAGCAAAAATAGATCTCGGTCGCATTGGGATGGCAGTGATAGGGGCTGGTTTGCCCGGGCTCCCAGCAGGCGATCGTGACGTCTCCTTCCCCGATCCTGCCGAGCACCCGCTCCATGTGTTTTTTCGGATCGAAGGCCTGCTCGGTCTTCAGGTTGAAAATCTGCATGACTGGACCTCTCGTCGTTTCAGCCCAACCTAGTTGGTGGCGGCTGCCCTCATCAAGCAGCAGGTCGTGGATCGTGCTGGACGCGACCGGAGGTGCGACCTAGCCTGCCGCCGAACGGTCGAACGGAGGGAAAGATGACGCAGGCTGGCCGGTTGCGTGCATTGCTCAGTCGGGACGGGATGGTCGTGGCGCCGGGCGCCTATGACTGCATCACCGCCAAGCTGATCGAGCAGGCGGGGTTTGCCGCCGTCTACATGACGGGCGCCGGGACCGCCGCGAGCCTCGGCTACCCCGATTTCGGCCTCGTCACGATGTCCGAAATGGTTGCCAATGCCGGGCGCATCGCGGCTGCGGTCCAAGCGCCGGTCATCGCCGACGCCGACACCGGCTACGGCAACGAGCTCAACGTGTTCCGCACCGTCCGCGAATTCGAGCGCAGCGGCGTCGCCGGGATCCACATCGAGGACCAGGAGTTCCCCAAGAAATGCGGTCATCTCGAAGGCAAGCAGGTCATTCCTCGCGGGGATTATCTGGCAAAGATCCGGGCTGCCGTCGCCGCCCGCGGCGACCGTGATTTCATGATCATCGCCCGCACCAATTCCCGGGCCGTCGCGGGGCTCGGCGAGGCGGTGGCCCGCGCCAACGCCGCGCTGTCGGCAGGCGCCGATATGGCTTTCGTCGAAGCGCCGCAAACCATGGAGGAAGTCGCAGCGGTCCCGCGCGAAGTCAGCGGGCCGTGCCTGCTGAACGTCGTGCGCGGCGGCAAGACGCCCGATCTCGATCTGCGGGACGCCGAAAGGATGGGCTACAAGCTCGCCATCGTGCCGGGCCTGCTGATCAAGAGCGTCGTCGGCATATGCGACAGAGCGCTGGCCGAGCTGAAGGCGAACCACCGCCACCCGGCGCCGCCCAAGGAGATGACGGTCCCCGAGATGTTCCGCCGTTTTGGCGCCGACGAATGGGACAGTCTGCGCGACCGTTTCCGCAGTGGACCGGCGACACGCGAGGCAGCGGAGTAGCGAGAAGCATTCACATGGTCGAATCCTGCAGCCCTGTAGGATGGGTTGAGCATCGCGAAACCCATCACGCCGGCCGCAAACGAGGGATTTCACCTCCCGGGCTGGGCAAAAATCCAGAGGGGCTGGAAGAATGCCGTGCGTCCTTCGAGGCCTCGCCTCGCGAGGCACCTCAGGATGAGGTACTTTCTTAATGCAATCAAATGCTTACCTCATGCTGAGGAGCGGTCCGGCGCAGCCGGAGCGTGTCTCGAAGCACGCACAGCGCTGGATGCGACGCAATTCTCGCCCCCGTAGCCGTTCGCGGGAAGAGGGATGGGGTGAGGGGCCGCTGCAGGACCGCGTCCTCTATCGCGACGGGCTGATCCTGGTCATCGACAAACCGGCGGGGATCGCGGTCCATCCGGGACCCGGCGGCGGGCCCGACCTCGAAAGCCGGTTCGACGAATTGCGCTTCGGCCTGCCGCATCCGCCGGCGCTGGCGCATCGGCTCGACCGCGACACCAGCGGTTGCCTGGTGCTCGGGCGTCATCCAAAGGCATTGCGGCGGCTCGGGGCGTTGTTCGCCGATGGAAAGGTCGAGAAGGTCTATTGGGCCATCGTCGACGGGCAGCCCTCCGAGCGCCGAGGGCCGGCTCGAAACCGGGCTCAGAAAACTCGGCCGCGGCAACGGCTGGCGCATGGTCGTCGATCCGGCAGGCCAAAGGGCGGTCACCGAATATCGTCTCTGCGGCAGTGCCGATGGGCGGTCCTGGCTCGAATTGCGGCCGCGCACCGGCCGGACCCATCAACTGCGCGTGCATTGCGCCGAGCTCGGCTGCCCGGTGGTCGGCGACCCCGCCTATGGAGCCGGCGGCAGCGGGGAGCCGCTGATGCTTTACGCGCGCTCCATCACCTTGCCGCTTTACCCGGCGCGGCCGCCGCTCGCAATCACCGCCCCGGTGCCGCCCCATATGCTCGCCGCCCTGCGCCGGCTGGGTTACGAAGAGGTTTCCTGAACAATGATCCCGCGCTACAGCCGGCCCGAGATGACCCGGATCTGGTCGGCGGAGAACCGGTACCGGATCTGGTTCGAGATCGAGGCGTATGCCTGCGAGGCCCAGGCGGCGCTCGGCGTCATTCCCGAGAGCGCCGCCCGCGCCGTCCGGGAACGCGGGAGGTTCGAGGCCGAGCGCATCGACGAGATCGAGCGTGAAACCCACCACGACGTGATCGCGTTCCTGACCAACCTCGCCGAGCATGTCGGCCCCGAGGCGCGCTTTTTGCACCAGGGGATGACCTCGAGCGACGTGCTCGACACCTGCTTTGCGGTTCAGCTGAACCAGGCCGCCGACCTCCTGCTGGCCGGCCTCGACCGGTTGCTCGCGGTGCTGAAGCGGCGCGCCTTCGAGCATAAATACACGCCGACCATCGGGCGCAGCCACGGGGTTCACGCCGAGCCGACGACCTTCGGGTTGAAGCTCGCCGGGCATTACGCCGAGTTTGCGCGCAACCGCGAGCGGCTGCTCGCCGCCCGCAAGGAGGTCGCGACCTGCGCGATCTCGGGCGCGGTCGGGACCTTTGCCAATATCGACCCGAGGGTCGAGGAATATGTCGCCGAAAAGCTCGGCCTCGCACCCGAGCCGGTCTCGACGCAAGTCATCCCGCGCGACCGCCACGCCCAGTACTTCATGACCCTGGCATTGATCGCCGCCGGGGTCGAGCGGCTCGCCATCGAGATCCGCCACTTGCAGCGCACCGAACTGCGCGAGGCCGAGGAGTATTTTGCGCCGGGGCAAAAGGGCTCCTCGGCGATGCCGCACAAGCGCAACCCGGTGCTCGCCGAGAACCTGACCGGGCTTGCCCGCATCGTCCGGTCGGCCGTCGTGCCGGCCTTGGAGAATGTGGCGCTGTGGCACGAGCGCGACATCTCGCATTCCTCGGTCGAGCGGGTCATCGCCCCGGACACCACGATCGCGCTCGACTTCGCATTGGCGCGGCTGACCGGGCTCGTCGACCGCCTCGTCGTCTATCCGGAGCGGATGCGGGAGAACCTCGCATCGACGGGCGGCCTTGTCAACTCGCAGCGGGTATTGCTGGCGCTGACCCAAGCCGGAATGAGCCGCGAGGACGCCTACCGCGCGGTCCAGCGAAACGCGATGGCCGCCTGGGACGGCCGGGGCCGCTTTCGCGACCTGCTGAAAGAGGATCGCGAGGTCACCCGGCATCTCGACCCGCAAGCCA
Source organism: uncultured Alphaproteobacteria bacterium (assembly GCA_963836845.1). GTDB lineage: Bacteria > Pseudomonadota > Alphaproteobacteria > ATCC43930 > CGMCC-115725 > AP-15. The sequence continues at coordinate 89,736 of CAWILK010000039.1, forward strand.
TCGACGGGCTCTTCGACCTCGCCTACCACCTCAAGCACGTCGACACGATTTTCGCCCGCGTGTTCGGGGAGGAACCTCGCTCGGGCTGATTACGCCTTCGGCGGGGGTGGGGCGGTGAACTGGGCGAGGTCGGCATAGCCGAGCGCCTTCTCGATTTGCCCGATCTGCGCGACCGCGTCGTCAAACCCGTCCTTGCCGAATTGCCGGCGCTCGATGTCCTCGAACATCTCGGCCATCTCATCGAGCTGATGCTCGGAGAGCGCCGCCTTCCAGGCCGGGAAGGTGATCGTGTCCTCGCGCGCCGCATGGTTCTCGTACATCAGAGCGAAACCATCGAAGACGCGCGCCAGCGGTTCCGCCTCGCCCGCCCCGATCGCGCCTTTGCCGGTCGCTGCGAGGATGTAGCCGGTAATCTCCCGGCCGCGATCGTGCTGCGCGATCAGCGCATCGACATCGGCCGCCGCGGGGCCGCCCGCTTTGCGGATCACCGGGAAGAGGTGCGCCTCTTCCAGCTGTTTCTCATGATACTCCTCGCCGAAACCGCGAAACAGCGTGGCCGCCCGATGGAGCGGCTGCGGGTCGAGCTTGGCCGAGCTGCGCAGCCGCGCGGCGCTCTCGCGATACACGAGAAGGAGGCGGCGCAGAACACCGTGCTCGCGCATCAGATCTTCGGTGGCACTGACTTTTTTCTCTTCGGCGCCAAAACCGAGAGAGGCATTTGAGCCGGCAAGGATCAGCCCGGCGCCCGCGGCGAGCACGAGCCTGCGATGGGCGGCGAAGCGTTCTGACATTTTCGTCTCCACGGTCGGCAGCGGCCAGAGCGTCGCTGCGCAGGATCAACGCCGGTGGAGAGCAGCCTCTCCCCGAGCCCCCAAAATCAGCTCAGCCGCCGCAACCACTCCTCGACGCGATCCTGAATGGCCTCGTGCACATCTTGCTGCCGGACGCCGGCGCTTCTCGGAACCTTGAACGAATGGTCGCCGCCCTCCACGACGTGGAGCTCGGCGGAGGGCTGGAGCCCGGCGATAATCGGCCGCAGCTCGTCAGGCGTGCCAAAAGCGTCGCGCGAGCCTTGGACGAACAGCATCGGCAGCCTGACCGCCGACAGATGAGCGCTGCGAAGCCGGTCGGGTCGGCCAGGCGGGTGCAGCGGGTAGCCGAGAAAGACCAAGCCCGCCAGGCCGCCGAGACCGGATGCGGCGACCTGCGAGGCGATGCGCCCGCCCATCGATTTGCCGCCGATCGCCAGTTTGTCGGCGGGCGCCCGCGATCGGCGGCGAACCGTCTCGATGACCGCGCGCCAGCAGGCTTCGAGCTTGCTGTTCGGATCGGGCAGGCGGCGGCCGCGCTCGCTATAGGCAAAGTTGAAGGTGACCGTGCCGATCCCGCGCGCCGCCAGCGCTTCGGCATAGCTCACCATGAAGGGGCTCGTCTGGTTCGCCCCAGCGCCATGCGCCAGGATTATCGTCATGGCCGCCGGTGGCGCCGCCGGGTAATGGAGCGCGGTGACGCTCTGCGTCGCAGCGAGCTCTACCCGGAACGGCTCGGCCATCACCGCGGCGTTAGCTGCGGCGCGCGGCGCCGGCGAAGAGCGGGCGTTTCTCGTCGGATGGAGATGCCGTCATGCATTTCCTCCGTGAATGGCGCGTCGGGCGATGGCCCGAAGACAGCCTATCACGGGCGCAGGACGAGACCCTCCTGCGCTACGATCGTGCCGGGGCGGGCCGCCGCCGCATCGGCCGCCACCCGGTCCATGAAGTCGTCGTCATGGCCGGGATCGTGATGGAAGACGACCAATGTCGCGACCTCTGCCGCATCGGCGAGACGCACGCCCTCCTCCCAGGTCGAATGCCCCCAATCCTTGTGCGCCGGATATTCGGCATCGGTATAGGAGGCGTCATAGATCATAACATTGGCGCGATCGATCAGGCCGAGGACATTGGGGTCGCGCGCACCCGGCCGGTGCTCGGTGTCCGTGATGTAGGCGACCGCCTTGCCGTCATATTCGATCCGATAGCCGGTGGCGCCGTTGGGGTGGTTGAGCCGCCCCGTCAGGATGCGGATCCCGGGATGCGGGGTCAGCACATCGCCGGCTGCGAAATCGGTGAACGCCATCTTGGCGGTGAAGATGCCCATCGGGATCGGAAACAGCGGCGCGATCATCATGTTGTTGAGCACCGCTTGGATGCCCTTGTTGCCGTTCAGGTGACCGGCCCAGATGCGCATGCTGCTGCGCGCGTCGTAGCACGGGGCGAAGAACGGCAGCCCGCAGATGTGATCGAAATGCGTATGGCTGTAGAAGAGGTCGAGCGCCGCCGGCTCGCCCGCGGCCATCAGCTCGTTCCCCAGCAGCCGCAGCCCGGTGCCGCCGTCGAAGACCAGCAGATGATTGCCGCACCGGATCTCGACACAGGAGGTGTTGCCGCCGTAGCGGATCGTGTCGGGGCCCGGGCAGGCGATGCTGCCGCGCACTCCCCAAAACCGCACCGTGTAATCCGGATGGACCAAGGTCCAACCCCGTCACTGATACTGCTCCTAGTTCTCATAATATCGTTGGAAATGTGAAAAACACCAGCCGCGACCGGCCGGGTTCCGCGGCATTTCGAAAACTTTTTTAGCGGTATTGCTCTAAACCCGTCATTAACCGGTGGCGGGCTATCTGGGCGCACACGCTCACCCAGACAGGAGTTCACATGTCGTCGGCCGATTACGAAGCTGCGGTTGCCGCGTTTCTGCGCAGCAAAGGGGTCACGAGGTGCCCAACCGTTTGTGCCGTGCCTACTCAAGCCTCGGTCGGCGAGGCGGATCGCGCCGCCTACCGCGACTATGTCGCCGCTAAGGAAGCAGCCCGGGTCGAAAAGCTGAAATCGCTGCAGCAGATCATTCACCTTCCCCTGACGCCGCCCATGTAACTCGGGAAAGCGCATTTCGCGAGGAGGGGCCCGATGGATGCAGGCGAGATCTCGGTCCGCTGCTGCATCGCCGGCGGCGGCCCGGCCGGCATGATGCTGGGGTTTCTATTGGCCCGAGCCGGCGTTTCGGTAGCGGTTCTGGAGAAGCACGCCGATTTTCTGCGCGACTTCCGCGGCGATACAATCCACCCCTCGACGCTCGAAATAATGCATGAGCTCGGGCTCCTCGACGAATTCCTGCAGCGGCCGCACCAGGAGGCGCGGACGCTGACCGGTCAGATCGGCGACGATTTTATTCAGCTCGCCGATTTTGCCCATTTGCCGACGCGCTGCAAATTCATCGCGTTGATGCCGCAATGGGATTTCCTGGACTTCATCGCGGAGCACGCGAAGCGATACCCTCATTTCCAGCTGCACATGGAGGCCGAGGCCACCGACCTGGTGCTCGACGCCGGACGCGTCAGCGGCTTGCGGGCGGCGACGCCGGCAGGGGAGCTGAGGGTTCGCGCCGACCTCGTGGTCGGCGCCGACGGGCGCCATTCGACCTTGCGCGAGAAGGCCGGCCTCGAGGTTCTCGATGTCGGCGCGCCGATGGATGTGCTGTGGATGAGGCTGTCGCGGCGGCCTGACGATCCGGGGCAAACCCTCGGCCGATTTGACGCGGGCCGGATCTTCGTAATGCTCAACCGCGAGGATTACTGGCAATGCGCCTTTGTCATCCCGAAGGGCGGGTTTGATGAAATTCGCTCCCGCGCCTTGGCCGCCTTTCGCGACGAGATCGCGCGTTTGGCGCCCTTTCTCCGGGACCGGACCGCGGAGCTCGGCGACTGGTCGGACATCAAATTGCTGAGCGTCTCGGTCGACCGGTTGCGGCTCTGGCACCGGCCCGGGCTGCTGTGCATCGGCGACGCCGCCCACGCGATGTCGCCGGTCGGCGGCGTCGGGATCAATCTCGCGATCCAGGACGCAGTCGCCGCAGCCAATATCTTGGCCGAACCTTTGCGTCAGGGGAGAGTTTCCGAAGACGATCTGCATGCGGTCGAACGGCGGCGCACCTTTCCGACCCGTGCCACCCAGGCGATGCAGGTGTTTATCCAGAACCGGGTGATCGGGCGGGTGCTCGGGAGCACCGGAAAGCTGTCGACGCCGTTGCTGTTGCGAATATTCGGGCAGATCCCGTTCATGTCGCGAATTCCGGCCCGCCTGATCGGCCTCGGCTTTCGCCCCGAGCACGTCAAGATCGCCGCAGCGGCGGGCTGATCTGCTCCGGCAGCTTGACGGTGATCGGCCGAGTAGCGTAAGACTGCAACGAAGCGCGGCGCCTGCGAGGGCGGCCGCGCTGCCGTTTGATGAAGTGTGCTCGGGTGAGGTGCCGCATGGCGCGCAAATGTATTGTGACCGGCAAGGGCGTCCAGGTCGGCCACAATGTCAGCCATTCCAACATCAAGACCAAGCGTCGCTTTTTGCCGAACCTGCAGCGCACTTCGGTTCTGTCCGATGTGCTCGGCTCGGTCCGGCTGCGGGTGACCGCGGCGGCGATCCGCACCATCGAGCACAAGGGCGGCATCGACGCGTACCTGCGCACCACGCCTGACCGCAAGCTGTCCCCGGAAATCCGGCGGCTGAAGCGCCGCGTCGAGAGGGCCGCGGCGCGGAATAGCGCATAACTGTACGCTGCCCCGAAGGGATACGTCCTCGCACCGGCGTTTCCGGGGTCGTTTTCGTGATCCCGCTGAGCACTGCGCTGGCGCTGGGTCCTCAAGCCGATCCGGCAACGGCCAGGTGGCGCCCTCAAAACCGCTGCTAATTCCTGCCTGCGCTCGGGGGCGGGGTAGGCGATGCGCCGAGCGGAGGCGCCGTCGGTCTGGTAAGCCGATCGGCGGGCGGCTGGCTTGATCCGCTGACGCCTAGTTCGATCCGGCGGGGCGACACAGTCTGCGGTGCCATTCTGGCCGGCGGTGGGGGTTGAGCGTCCTGACCGACCGAAAGGGGCGGGTATTGCAATGCTCCGTCGATTTGTCCATACGCGGTGCGCAATTCAGTCGGCACCATAGACCCAATGACGGCAACGATCACGCCTAAGCCGATCATCTTCATCAGCGCCTCACTCCATTTGCCTGCTGAACTCTTTCTGAAGACCTCCCTGGTGCAGCTTATTTTAACGAGCGTAATATACGCGATTAACGGACAAGACAGTTAAGCATTTGCCCATTCCTCAATTTCCTCCCTCTCGTGCAGAAGACCTTTAATCTCTGCATCAATTTCTTTGATACGGTCTCTATTGCCCTTTTCAATTTCCTCCTTTCGTTCTACGTATCTTTCGATGAGCAAGTCTTGTATTTCCGTTACCCTCGCCCGTTCTTCCGGGATCAGCCGGTCGTATCGTCCCATTGTACGTTCTCCTCCTTTGCGACATTCGCGTCATCGGGAACGTCATCTTGGCAACACCCAGAAGAAAAGTATCGTTCCGGGTATCTTTCGGTGTTACAAGAACCGATTACTTATGATGCGGTAAGATTTAGTTTGTAGCAAATGCTGCACAGGGCGAAGGATTCAGTCACCGTCGAGCGAAACGCAAGATCAGACATTGGGCCGCCTTTTCATTGAACA
>CAWILK010000040.1:0-43290 GCA_963836845.1 uncultured Alphaproteobacteria bacterium
CGCGCGCCGTTGACGCGGGCCTTGCCGCCAGTAGTGGTGAAATCTGACGCTTAGTTCCCGGCTCCGAGTAGCGAAAGGGCTAGCAGGGTGCTGAAAAATGCCGAAGTTCGGCGCGATTTGGCTTTCGGAATGACCGGGTTTGGGGTGGTCGTCGCGTGTTGCGAGAGCTTGAATGGTCCGCGGCCGAGCAGCAATACCCGGTCGGGTGGGTTTGTCGGGTCATTGGACATCCTGAGCGAGCAGTTTAGGCAATCGCACGAGGTTATAGGCGGTCATCGCCAGGGTGAATTGCCAGTCGACCTTGAGCAGTCCGCGGTGCCGCATCTTGCGCAAGCCGGCCACCGTCTTGGCCCACGGCTGTCTCGAAGGACGCACCGAGCCGGTCCAGCGGTCGTCAAATTCCTGGTGGCGTCCGGCGGGAATGACCGAAGTTTCTCCGGGCTCTGCTTATGACCCGCCGTAGACCGGGATCACGGCGCCGCGGGTGACCCGGTTGGCCGGCGAGTAGAAAAACACGATCATCTCCGCGAGATCGCCGGGCGCGACCCAGCGTCGGTGCTCGGCATCCGGCATCGCCTCGCGGTTGGCCGGAGTATCGAGGATAGAAGGGGCGACCGCGTTGACCCAGATCTGTTCATCGGTCACTTCCTGCGCCAGAGCCTGGGTCAGCGCCGCGACAGCGGATTTCGACACGGTATAGCCGACCATTCCGGATCCGAGCCTCGGTTCGAGGGCGGGACGGGCCAAAACATTGACGATCCGACCCCCGGCGGCGCCGCCCGGCCCCGGCATCTGCCGCGCGGAACGCGGCGACCGCCGCCGCCGAGCACAAGAAGCAAGACAGCGCGTTCATGCGGAACTGCGCCATGAAATCGTCGGCCGAGGTCTCCCCGATCGGCGACATCGCAAAGCCGCCGGCGAGGTGAATGGAGGCCCAGAGCGGCGGCAGATCCCGGTAGAAGCGCCTGACCGCCGCTTCGTCGGCAAGATCGACACCATGCACGATCCTCACTCCCGGGTCCGCAGCGTCAGGAAAGCCGTCGAGCTCCGCGGCGATCAGGTTCGGGACGTGACACACCGCATTGGCGGCGCGCAATGCCCCGATGACCGCTCGGCCGAGTGCGCCCGTCCCCCCGGTAACGACGACATGACTGCCTGCAAAATCCACCATCGGGCCACTCCCTTCCTTTCCGCCGCTCGACCCGACGGCGGGCTTATTCGATGTGAATGCCTGCTTCCTTGGCGACCCGCCGCCGGCGGGGAATTTCGTCGCGGATCAGCGAGGCGAGCGTCGAAGGCGGGCCGCCGGTCGCAAGTCCGCCCATGCCGGCGAAGCGTTTCTCGGTCTCCGGTTCGTGAACAATTCGATCGAGCTCGGTATTGAGCCGCTGGATCACCGCCGCAGGGGTGCCGGCCGGCGCCAAAATGCCGAACCACGAGGTAGCTGAAAAGCCGGGAAGGGTCGCCGCGATGGTCGGCAGGTCGGGTGCGGCCGGATCGGGTTTGCGGCCGGTGACGGCGAGCGCCCGCAGCCGCCCATCCTTTATCATCGGCAGCGCAGCAAGAGTGGGCGCCATCATGGTTTTCGCATCGCCATTGGCGACCGCCAGCAGGGCCGCCGCCCCGCCGTCGAAAGCGATGTGGCTGATGGCGATGCCGGCCGTCAGCTTGAACAACTCGAAAGCCATCTGGGTCGGTCCCCCGAGACCTCCGATGCATAGATGAGGCCGCCGGGGTAACGTTTTGCATACCCGATCAGCTCCTCGACCAACTCGATCGGCAGCGCGGGATTGACGACGAGGATGTATTCGGCCGCGACCAGCAGCGAAACCGGAGCAAACGCCGTTTCGGTCTCGAACGGGAGAATGTTGTAGGTGCCCGGGTGGATGACATGCGAGCTGGTGGCCAACAGCAGGGTGTAGCCGTCGGGGGGCGCGGCCGCGACCATTTCGCTTCCGACGATCCCGTCGGCGCCGCTGCGGTGCTCGACGACGACATTTTGTCGGAGGCGCTCGCTCAGCTGCGGCGCGACGATTTCGGCCACCACGCCGGCAGGGCCGCGCGGCGGGAAGGGTACCACCAGGTGGATCGCCCGATCAGGGTAGGTATCGGCGCCGGCGCTGCTCCACAGCCCGAGCAGGCCCAATAACAGCAAAATGGAGCGGAACATCGTCATACCGGGCCGGCGGGTCTAGAACGAAAAGGCGTAAAGGCGATCATCGGCGCCGACATAGAGCCGATCGCCCGCCGCGAGCAAGCTTTGGAAATGCCGCAGGCCGGTCATTCTGTCGCCCGGTCCGCCGCCGGCAAAGAGCGGCTCGCCATTGTCGCCGCGGAAACCGTGCAGCCGCCCGTCGCCTTCGGCGCCGAGGATCCAGACAATCGGGTTCGAACGGCCATCGGTGGTCGTGACGATCGGCGAGCCCTCGCCGCTGAAAGCGCCGCACCATGCCGTGGCCAGCGAGGGCGGCGAGCCGGCGCGGAGCTGGAGAACCGTGAGGTTATTGTCCCGGTGCGGGATCGGGCAGTGAGCACCCTGTCCTTGAAATGCGACAAACAGGCCATCGGCGCCCGGATAGACGGCGGCGCCGTGCGGATCGGCCGGGTCGAAACAGCCTCCAAGGCGAGGCTGTGACCGATGCCGCCGAGATTGTTGCGGTCGAGCAGATACGCGCGCGCATCCTTGCCGAGCGCCAGGATCAGCTTCATATCACCGGATTTGAGGGGACATCCAGCGGCAGCGGATTGGTGCCGCCGAGATCGGCGTCGCGGCCATCGAGCGCGCGCCAGTCGGACGCGGCGAAAAAGCTCTCCGGCCGGTCGTCGCGGCCCAGTTCGGGGGTAAGGCGGAACACCGCTTCGCCATCGCTCCAGACCGTAGCGCCGAGCGTATTGCCGGTCGCGACGAACAGCGACCGCCCGTCGCTGCTGACCCCGCCCGGCGCCCAGATCCCGCCGCCCCGCCCCCGCGTGCTCCAGCTGACGACATCGCGAGGATTGCGCAGGCTAATCCCGACGACCCAGCCGCGGTAATCGCCGCAATCCCCGAAATGCCCGCCATAGGGGACATAGACCCTGCCGTCGAGGATCGTGAGCGCGCCGCGCTGGTTCTGATAGCGCGGGTTGAAGCGCTGTCCTTGCGCTGCGAGTGCCTCGGCGGCATCGACCGGCCAACCCGGGAGGGTCGCGCCGTCCTTCAGCGACAATGCAAAGACGAGGTGGCGGGGCCCCGAGGCCTCGCCGACCATCGCATCGAGGTAGACCGCCTCGTTTGCCCTGTCGATCACGGGTGTGCCGGTAATCCCCAGCGGATCGATATTGCCGCAAGGCTGCGTCGCGAGCGGGACCGGGCGGCCGAGAGTTCTCGCCCAGACCTGGCTGCCCGACTGCGAGTCGATCGCGTGCACCGTATCGTCCTCGGTGGCGACGACCAGCATCCCCGAGGGCGCTTCCGGTGCTTGCCAGAACAGCGGCTGGGCATAGACATGACCAGAGAAGCGCGGGTGAAACGCGGGGTCGAGATGCACCGAACGGGCCCGCTCCCAAGTCAGCTGCGGGACGACAAACTTTCCGCTGCGCCTGATATCGCCGTGGTAATCGAGCACGGATTGCGCATGCGCGCTGACGCAGATCGTCAGCGCCGACAATGCAGCGCTCACCCCCACGATCAACCCCCGCTTGACGAGACTGCTCATTGAACACCCCTGTGTCGCCTGCTCGATGGTCAACGCCAACGAGGCCGGAAACGCGAGCGGCTTGCGCCACGGCATCTTGCGACCCTACTGTGCCGGGGCTTAATTTGGAGGACCCGACCGGGAGCAAAGCTCGATGCGCCGTATCGTGTGGATTGTCATTGCTCTATTGGCGTTCGGATATTCTCTGTGGCCCGGCATGCCCGCCTTTGCAGCCTACGGCGCGATCGCCTGGGACAAGGGAAGCGGCAAATACGGAGCGAGCTGGAACCAGCCGACGCCGAAGCGGGCGGAAGAGGTGGCGGTCGGGGAATGCGGCGCCACCGGCTGCAAAGTGGTGTCCAAGATCGGCCCGAAAATGTGCGGCGCCCTGGCAACCACTGATGACGGCAAGCATGCGGGCGCCGCCTGGCGCAAGGACCGCGAGGCCGCGCGCCTCGCGGCGCTGCGAAATTGCGAGAAGGACAAGGCGGGCGATTGCGTCGTCCGCGCCACCGACTGCAACAAATAGGCGGCCTGCAGCCCGGTTAGAGGGTCGTGGCAGCCTGGCTGTTTTTGCTGTTATTTCCAGGGAATTACCAGCCAACAGCATCGCGGTTCCCGGGATGGCTTCTGCCTGTATGGTTTCACGCTGTTGCGGAATTGCCAATTTATACTGACGCCGAGCACGGGGCGCGTTCCTGCGGACCACCTCCTCCTCGCCTTCCCGGCGAAGGGGGTGCTCCCCAGAGAATCTTTCACGCAGTCATTCCGGGCCTGTCCCTGCGGGCCATCCCGGAATGACGATCCGAGCGAGTTTGAATTCATTCACGCCTTAGAATGAGGTTTTTCTTAATGCCATCAAGGATGTACCTCATCTGAGAGCGTGTGAAGGAATTGACTGCACCGCGTTCGTGCGTGCTTCGAGACGCGCTCTTCGAGCGCCCTCAGCATGAGGTAACCTTTGCTGGCATTAAGAAAAGCCTTCATCCTGAGGAGGCCGCCAGCTAGGCGGCCGTCTCGAAGGACGCGCGGTGCTGGTCCGGTCTTCCCACCGAAAGGCTGCGACTGGTGAATCGCGTAAACGGGTCCCGAGGACTAGCTGCGCATGTAGCCCTCGATCTCGTCCGCGGCGGCGGCGATCGCCTGGTCGATCGATTGCCCTTGCTGCGTGCAGCGCGCGACCATGTCGCACACCGTGCCCTGCACGAACATCTGGTTGCCGATGTTGATCGGCGCCGGATAGCCCGACAGCGACGAGATCACTTCGCCGCGCGGCGGATAATTGTAGAGCGTGCCTTGGGGCGGCGCCTCTTCGGCCCAGGTCTTCAGATCACGCAATTTCTCGAAGGGCGGGATGTCGTAGCCGTGGCTCCCGGCCACGAGCTTTTCGACGGACGAGCGCGTCGACAGATAGGCCAGCAGGCTCTTGGCCGCCGATTTGTTGGGCGAAAAGTTCCAAATACTCCAAAACCCGAAATTGCTCGGGTCGTAGCGGCCCTTGGGCCCCTTGGGTGACGGGAATGTCCATAATTGTTTGGCGATGTCGGGCGCGTCGCGTACCGCCACCGCCCAGGCGGAAGGCGGGTTCATGATCAGCGCGCCCTTGCCCGAAACCAGCCATTTGTTGTTGCCGGCGTTGTCCCACGCAAAGACGCTCGGCGGCAACAGCGGCACCAGCCGCTTGAACCATTCGAGCACCTGCCGGGTCGCATCGGACTTGACCGTGATCTTGCCCTGCGCATCGACCAGGTCGGCGCCATGGCTCGCAAACACGGCGCCCACCCAGTTGACCGCGTCGCTCTGATTGCTCAGCGGCAGGCCGAACGGGTAACCCGCCTTGGCGCATTTCTCGGCGGCGCCGAGGAAGGCGTCCCAGGTCCAGGCGTCGGCAAGACCCCGATCGGGCGAGCCGCCGGCCGGATACATCTTCACCACATCGAGCCCGGCATATTCCTTCAACATGTCGATGCGGGCGCAGGGCACCAGCGCCGTCGTTCCGTTGCCGGTCGGCATGGCGACCCAATGGCCCTTCTGCTTGCCGACATATTCGGTCCCGAGCAGGACCTTGCCGTGCTCCTCGATCAGCGCATTCACCAGCTCGTCGACCGGCTCCAGCCGGTCGGCATAGGCGCCGGGCTGCCAGTCGCTGATCCGCAGGATGTCATGGCCCGCTCCGGCCTGCGCTTCCGCCGCCGCGGTCAGCGCCAATTTGTCGCCGCTCGAGGTGATGAAGTCGATGTTGAGGGCGACCTTCTCCTTGTCCGCCCATTCGTGGCAGAGCTGCTGCAGCGGCTCGTTGGCGCCGGGAACCCAGTGGTCCCAAAACCCGACATTCAGCTCGCCGGCCGCGTGAGCGCCGCGCACATAGGGCGCCCCCAGCGCGGTCGCCGCCAGCGCCGCGGTCCTCAGCAATGTCCGCCGTGTCAGGATTGTTGCCGCCATGCTCGTCCTCCCATTGATGAAGCGCCGTCCAGATCGTGCCCGTTGAATCGGAAACGATCGGGATGCGGCTGCGATCCCGGATCGGACAAGGCCGGCGTAATTTTTGGAAAGCGCAACGAGCAAGCCCCCACCCTAACCCTCCCCGCTTGCGGGGGAGGGAACGGGAGGGGAGGCCCTTACGAGCGCATGAAGCCTTCGATCTCGCTTTCGGCCCAGTCCATCGCGGCGTTGATCGATTTGCCGGATTGCGTGCACTGGGCGATCATCTTCATGATCGTCGCCTGCGCCCACATCTGGGTCCCGATCTTGAGCGGAGCCGGGTAGCCCGCAATGCTGGAAATTACGTCGCCGCGCGGCGGATAATTGTAGAGCGTGCCCTTGGGCGGCTCGACCTCTTCCCACACCTTGAAATCCTTCATTCCGGCGTAGGTCGGAATGTCGAAGCCGACGCTCGCCGTGACCAGCTTTTCCTGGCTTTCACGCGTCGTCAGGTGAGCCAGGAGGCTCTTCGCCGCCGGGATATTCTTGGAGAAGTCCCAGATCCCCCAGTAATAGTAGCCGCTATTGTCGAACCTGCCTTTGGGGCCTTTGGGCGAAGGGAAGGTCCAACATTGCTCGGCGACCTTGATATTGTCGCGCCTGGCGACCGCATAGGCGCTCGGTGCGTTGAAAATCAACGCGCTCTGTCCGGAAATCAGCGCCTTGTTGTTCGAGGCGTTGTCATAAGCGTAGACGCTGTCGGGCACGGTCTTGGCAAATTTCTGGAACCATTCGAGGACTTGCCTGGTGGCATCGGTCTTGACCGTGATGGTGCCTTCCGCATCCACGAGATGCGCGCCAAAGCTGGCGAACACGGAACCCGCCATGTTGATCGCGTCGGTGCAGGTGCTCAGCCCGATACCGAAAGGTTTTCCGGCCTTCATGCATTTCTCGGACGCCGTCAGTAAATAGTCCCAGGTCCACTGATCCGTCAGCGCCTTGTCGGGCGGTCCGACCGGGTACATCTTTTGAATGTCGAGCCCGACATATTCCTTGAACAAGTCGATACGGGCACAAGGCGGCCCGGCAGCGCTGCCATAGCAGGTCGGCACGGCCATCCAGTGGCCCTTGATCTTGCCGAGATACTCGCAGGCCTGCGCGACCTTGCCATTCTTCTCGATGACCGGATCCACCACATCATCCACCGGGACGAATTTGTCGGCCTGGGCGGAGACGTACCACACGCGCAGGCCCATGATGTCATGGCCCGCCTTTGCTTGACCTTCCGCCATCAAGGTCAGCAGATCCTTATCGCCGTTCGAAGTGATCAGATCGAAGGTGAGGTCGACCTTTTCCTTTTCCGCCCATTCGCGGCATATCTTGCCCAGGACCTCGCTGGCGCCAGGAACCCAATGGTCCCAGGTACCAAAGGAGAGCTTGCCCGCCGCGTGGGCGCCGCGCACGAAGGGCGTTGACAGCACAGTTGTCGCAAGTGCCGCAGTCTTGAGCACGGTGCGGCGTGTCAGCAAACCCTGGCTCATTTCCATCCTCCCTGTAACAGTCTCAGACCGCCTCTCCGGCGTTTGGTCGCTCTTCTTCAGAGGTAGGGTTAAGCAACTCACACCTATGCATGCATGATGCCAACCCCTCTTCGAATACAGGGAGAAATTGGAGACCGATCTACGACCGCAACAACCCTTCGATCTCCTATTCGGCCAAGTCCATCGCCGCGTTCGATCGATTTGCCGGATTGCGTGCACTGAGCGATCATCTTGGGAATCGTCGCCTGGGCCCACATCTGGGTGCCGATCTTCAACGGCGCCGGGTAGCCCACGATCGACGCGATCACATCGCCGCGCGGCACCATGTTATAGTTGGTGCCCTTGGGCGGTCCTTCCTCTTCATAGATCTTGAAGTCGCTCAGCTTTTCGAAGACCGGGAGGTCGAAGCCGGTGCTCGCAGTCACCAGCTGGTCCTGGGACTCGCGCGTCGACAGGAAGGCCAAGAGGCTCTTTGCCGCCGATTTGTTCTTCGAGAAGTTCCAGATCGACCAATAATAATAGCCGGACGGGTCGAACCTGCCCTTGGGGCCTTTGGGCGAATGGAAGGTCCACAACTGCTTGGCGATGTCAGGCGCATCGCGTTTGGCGACTGCATAGGCGGAAGGCGGGTTTTGGATCAAGGCGGCTTGGCCGGAGATCAGCGCCTTGTTGTTCGAGGCGTTGTCATAGGCCCAGACGCTCTCCGGCAGGAACTTGACGAGCCTCTGGAAATATTCGAGCACCTGTCTGGTGGCGTCGCTCTTGACCGTGATGTTGCCTTCGACGTCCACCAGTTCCGCGCCGTAGGCGGTGAACACCACGCCGTTGTTGTTGATCGCGTCGGTGCAGGTGCTCATCGGCAGGCCGAAAGGATATCCGCCTTTGAAGCATTTCTCCGCCGCGGTCAGAAAATACTCCCAGGTCCAAGCGTCGGTGAGCTCCTTGTCGGGCGGTCCGACCGGGTACATCTTCTGCACGTCGAGCCCGACAAATTGCTTGAAGAGGTCGATGCGGGCGCAGGGCGGCAATGCGCTGCTGCCGTAGGCCGTCGGCACCCCCATCCAATGGCCGTTGATCTTGCCGAGATATTCGCACACCTGGCTGGTCTTGCCGTACTTCTCGATCAGCGGAAGCACCACATCGTCGACCGGCTCGAATTTGTCGGCTTGCGCGGCGACGTACCACGTGCGCAGGCCCATGATGTCGTGGCCGGCTCCCGCCTGCCCCTCCCCCATCAGGGTCAACAGGTCCTTGTCGCCGTTGGAGGTGATCAGGTCGACCGTGATGTCGACCTTTTCCTTTGCCGCCCACTCGTTGCAGAGCTTGACGATCACCTCGCTCTCCTTGGGGACCCAGTGGTCCCAGACGCCGAAGGCGAGTTTTCCAGCGGCGTAAGCGCCATGTACGAAGGGCGCCGCGAGCGCAGTCGAAGCCAGCGCCGCGGTCTTCAGCACCGTGCGCCGTGTCAGCAAAGTTCTACCCATTGTTCCTCTCCCGTCGATCATGTCGGTGCGGCCGTCGCGTCACGCCGGCCGGTTCCAAAGCCTTGCGCATAGTGGCGCACAGCTATGCGAAAGTCACGCGCCTCTTTCGCCAGATACCACCCCTGAGGGTAACGGGGCATCCAGCTACGTCCGCAGGAAGCCTTCCAACTCGACTTGGGCGAAGTCGATCGCCTGGTCGATCGATTTGCCCTGTTGCGTGCACTGGGCGACCATTTTGCAGATCGTCCCCTGCGCGAACATCTGCGCGCCGAGGCTCGTCGGCGCCGGATAACCGGCGAGCAAGGCGGTCACATCGCCGCGCGGCGGATAATTGTACAGCGTGCCAACCGGCGGCTTTTCCTCCTCCCAGGTCTTGAAGTCGCGCAGCTTCTCGAAAGGCGGGATATCGACGCCATGGCTCCCGGCGACGAGCTTTTCGACCGAAGAGCGCGTCGACAAATAGGCCAAGAGCCTCTTCGCCGCGGACGCGTTGGCCGAGAAATTCCAGATCCCCCAAAAGCCGAAATTGGTCGGGTCGAAGCGGCCTTTCGGACCTTTCGGCGAATGGAACGTCCACAGCTGCTCGGCGACTTTCGGCGCATCACGCACAGCTACCGCCCAGGCGCCCGGCGGGTTCATGATTAGGGCGCCTTGGCCCGAGATCAGCCACTTGTTGTTTGCGGCGTTGTCCCAAGCGAACACGCTCGGCGGAAAGAATGGGACGACCTTCTTGAACCACTCCAGGACCCCTTTCACCGCATCCGATCTGACGGTGATATTGCCTTCTATGTCGACGAGCTGCGCGCCATAGCTGGCGAACACGGCACCCACCCAGTTGACCGAGTCGCTCCAAGTGCTGAGCGGCATACCGAACGGGTGGCCCGCTTTGGCACATTTTTCGGCCGACCCAAGGAACGCGTCCCAGGTCCAAGCTTCGGCGAGCGCCCGATCCGGCGGCGCGCCCGCCGGGTACATCCGGGTCACGTCGAGCCCGACATATTCCTTGAATTGGTCGATGCGAGCGCAGGGTGTCATCGCAGTGGTTTGGATGCCGGTCGGCACGGCGATCCAGCGACCCTTCTGCCTGCAGATATATTCGGAGCCCTGGAGGAGCTTGCCATGCTCTGTGATCAGGGCCGTCACCAGCTCGTCGACCGGCTCGAGATTGTCAGCCTGAGCGGCCGCGTACCAGTCCCCCATCTGCAAAACGTCGTGCCCGGATCTCGCCTGCGCTTCGGCCGCGATGGTCAGATTGAGCTTGTCGCCCTGAGTGGTGATGAAGTCGATCGTCAGGTCGATCTTTTCCTTCGCGGCCCACTCCTGGCAAAGCTTGGCCAACGGCTCGTTCGCCCCAGGGACCCAGTGGTCCCAAAACCCGCAGGACAATTTGCCGCCCGCGTAAGCGCCATGAACGAAGGGGGTGGTCAGTGTGGTCGCCAGTGCCGCTGTCTTCAGAACAGTTCGCCGCGTAATTGTCGCTGACATGTTTCCTCCCGGGAACGTCGAGCCGATTGGCTCCCTTGAGCTCAGCTATGTCCGCAAAAAGCCTTCGAGCTCGGATTGGGCGTAGTCGATCGCCGCGTCGATCGATTGGCCTTCCTGGGTGCATTTGGCGATCATCTTGCACATCGTGCCTTGCGAATAGATCTGCACGCCGAGCCTCGGCGGCGCCGGATACCCGGTCACCGACACGATCGTGTCGCCTCTGGGCGGAAGATTGTAGAGCGTGCCCTTGGGCGGCTCGGCCTCTGCCCATACATTGAAATCGGTGAGCTTCTCGAAGGGCGGCACATCGTAGCCCTGGCTCGCATTGACGAGCTTCTCGACCGAAGAACGGGTCGAAAGATAGGCCAATAGGCTCTTCGCCGCCGCTTTGTTCGGCGAGAAATTCCAGATCCCCCAGAAGCGGTTGATCCCGGTGTCGTACCGGCCCTTCGGGCCTTTCGGCGGCTGGAAGGTCCACAACTGCTCGGCGATCTTTGGCGCATCGCGCTTGGCGACCGCCCAGGCGCTCGGCGAGTTCATGATCAGCGCGCTCTGGCCGGAGATCAGCGCCTTGTTGTTGGAGGCGTCGTTCCAGGCAAAGACGGTCGGCGGGAACAGCGGCACCGCCTTTTGAAACCATTCCAGCGCCTGCCGGGTGGCGTCGGATTTGACCGTGATGTTGCCCTCCTGGTCGACCAGCTGAACGCCGTAGGCCGCGAACATCGTGCCGATCCAGTTCACCGCGTCGGGGGTGGTGCCCATCGGCATGCCGAACGGGTAGCCCCCCTTGTGGCACTTGTCGGCCGCGCTCAGGAAGAAGTCCCAAGTCCAGTTCTCGGAGAGCTGCGGGTCGGGCGGCGCCCCGGCCGGGTACATCTTGGTCACGTCGAGCCCGACGAGCTGCTTCATCAGATCGATCCGGGCGCAGGGCGGCGATATCGTGCTGCCGTATCCGGTCGGCACCACGATCCAGTGGCCATTTGCCTTTCCGAGGTATTCGGCGGCTTTGCTGGTGGCGCCGTTCTGCGCGATGATCCCGTTCACGACGTCGTCGACCGGTTCGAGGTTTTCGGCCTGGCTCGACGGATACCAGCTGATGAACTGCAGGATGTCGTGGCCCGACTTTGCCTGCAACTCGGCCGCCATCGTCAGCAGGTCCTTGTCGCCGTTCGAGGTGATGAAGTCGATCGTCAGGTCGACCTTTTCCTTGGCGGCCCATTCGCGGCAGAGCTTTTCCAGCGGCTCGTTCGCGGTCGGCACCCAATGGTCCCAGAAGCCGCAGGAAAGCTTTCCTGCCGCATGGACGCCCCGAACAAAGGGCGCCGCCGCCGCGGCAAGCGCCGCCGTCTTCAGTACCGTCCGCCGTGTCAGCATCCCTTCCTCCCGTTCTATGTGGCGGGGCGCGTGCGCCGCTTATACCGCCCCGATCCGGCGCGGAAAATTGGAGCGCGGCTCCTCGATGCCCTCCGGATCCTGGTGGATGATGACCTGAGCGTTGGGATAGGCGGAACGCAGCTGCGCCTCGACCTCGTCCGAGATCTCGTGGGCCCGGATCAGGCTCAATCCACCATCCATCTCGATGTGAATCTGGATGAAGGCTGTCGGCCCCGCCACCCGGGTGCGCAAATCATGCGCGGCGACCACATCGGGATGCGATTGGGCGATCGTGCGGATCTTCTCCCGCTCGTCGTCCGGCAGCTCGTGGTCCATGAGCTGAAACAGCGACAGGCGCGCCAGACGCACTGCCGAATAAATGATCCAGATGCCGATCGCGGCGCCAAACAGCGGATCGAGGATCGGCCGGTCGAGAACGCTGCCCAGCACCAGCGCGGCAATCACGCTCAAATTCAACACCAGATCGCTGCGGTAATGCAGCTCGTCGGCGGTGATCGCGATCGAGCCGGTGCGGCGCACGACGTGCTGCTGATAGAGCACCAGCCCGATCGTCAGCGCGATCGAGAAGATCATCACGGCGATGCCGGCCGGCGGGTTCTCGACGGGCAACGGCCACAGCAGGCGCCGGACCGCCTCGGCGAGAAGCAGCATCGCGCTGCCGGTGATGAAGGCGGATTGCCCGAGCACGGCGAGCGGCTCGGCCTTGCCGTGCCCGAAGCGGTGCTCGCGGTCGGCCGGGCTCATCGCATGGCGGACCGCGATCAAGGTGACGAGCGATGCCAGCGCGTCGAGCAGCGAGTCGACAAGGCTCGACAGCAGCGCGACGGACCCGGTTTCGAGCCAGGCGGCGAACTTGACCACGATCAGGATCACCGCGACCGAAACCGAGGCGTAGGTCGCCGAGCGGCGGAGCCGGTCCGCCGCCGGCCCGTGGATCAGGGGAAAAGCCGTTCCCGTCGCCATCCGATGCCTTCGCGGAGGAACAACAGCCGATCATGCAGCCGATAGGGCCGTTCCTGCCAGAACTCTATGCGCTGGGGCACCAGCCGAAAGCCGGACCAAAAGGGCGGCCGGGGCACCTCGCCCTCGGCAAAGCGCCGGGAAAATTCGTCAACCCGCCGCTCGAGCTCGGCACGGCCGGCGAGCGGCTTCGACTGATCGGAGGCCCACGCGCCAATCTGGCTATCGCGCGGCCGGCTCGCGAAATAGGCGTTCGCCTCTTCCTCGGTGACCAGCTCGACGACGCCCTCCACCCGGACTTGCCGGTTCAGCGACTTCCACAGGAAGCACAAGGCGGCGTGCGGGTTGGCGAGCAATTCGTCAGACTTTCGGCTCTCCAGGTTGGTATAGAAGACAAATCCCCGCTCATCGAGCCCCTTCAACAATACCGCCCGAGCCGACGGCCGCCCGGCCGCGCTCGCGGTGGCCAAGGTCATCGCATGCGCGTTGGGCTCGCCCTGCCACGCCTCGTCGAGCCACCGCTGGAACGGGGCAAGCGGTTCGGCCTCTGCGATCTCGTCCATGATGCGGCTTTCCTCGACAGCGCAGGAATGGACCTAATCCGATGCTGCGCGTTCGGCAACCGGTTCGGCGTGGCGCCAGCGGTGGCGCCGACGCGGCGCCGGGTCGACGGTCTCGGCGAGGAGAGAGGCGATGGTCGCGCCCATCGCAGCGCTTTCGGCATTGATGATCCGATCCATCGCCGGCGCCACCTGGCGCTGCCAGGGCGCGGAATCCTGTTCCATCCACCGGCCCGCGAGCGGCAGGTGCAGCGCCTCGTAGAGGTCGTGCAACGTCGCCGTCTCGGGGTTCCAGGCCAGCACCCAGCACCCCTCCTGGGTGTGGGCCGCGAAACCGGCTTCGGCGAGCGGCCGCATATGCTCGTCGATGACCGTGGTCGCGACCCCGAGCTCGGCGGCCAGCGCCGGCGTCGACCGGGGTTCGCCGTGCCGTTGCGCGCGCGCCAGCGCCGCGATCAAGGCGAGGCTGAAGCCGAGGCGCACGCCGCCGGACGGGATCGTGCCCACCCGCTCGTCGATCCGCCAGTTGGGCAGCGCCGCTGCGACTACGGCGCCGAGCAGCACCGCCATCCACGAAATGTACATCCACAACAGAAAGATCGGGATGATGGCGAGCGCCCCGTAAACCGTCTGGTAAAAGGACGAGGCGCCAATATAGATCGAAAACCCGACCTTCAGGATCTCGATCGCGACCGTCGCGATCATCGCGCCGAGCGCGCCGTCCCGCCAGCGCACCGCGCAATTCGGGATGAGGCAATAGAGCAGAGCTCAGCGCCACGAATTCGAGGAAAGCGGGCACCGCACGCGCGAGACCATGCAGCCAGCTGCTCGCAAACCACGCCACCGCTTCCTGCCCGAACCCGACCTGGCGCGCGGCAATCTCGAAATAAGTCGAAAGCGACAGGCTGATCCCGATCAGCAACGGGCCCAGCGTTATCAAAGTCCAATAAGCGAGAATGCGCTGGACCCACGGGCGCGGCGAAGTCGACGCGCCAGATCAGGTTGAGCTGGTCCTCGACAGTGACCAGCAGCAGGATGCCGGTCGCGGCGATCCCGGCGATCCCGAACGCGGTGGTCTGGGCCGCCGAATCGGCAAACGCGCGGAACCACCACGCCGCCTGCTCGCCAATCGACGGCACCAATGTGCGGAACACCAGCGCAACCAGCTCGTCGTGCACTTGCGCAAAGATCGGAAAAGCGGACAAGGTGCCGAACGCGATGACGGCGAGCGGCACCAGCGAAACGAGGGTCGTATAGCTCAGCGCGCCCGATGCCGAAAAGCAGCCGTCGGCGATGAAGCGGCGCAGCGAGTACATCGCGAAGGCCCCCGACGTCGCGAGCGCTCGCCGCACTGTTTCGGCGCCCCGGGTCGAGCCCGGCTCTCTTCCTCGGCAGAAATCATCGCAGAGAACCTTAGGTGCCCGATTGCTTGCTAAACAAGCAGCGGCCGGGGATCGTCTCCGCCTCGGCGACCCCGATTGGCCCCGGCTTATAGCTTCGTGTAGGATGTCGCGGCAGCCGCGAGAATGGGGAAGACGATGCCGCTGATGGCGGGCAAGCAGGGGCTCATCATGGGTGTCGCCAACGAGCGGTCGATCGCCTGGGGCATCGCGAAGGCGCTGCACGAGCACGGCGCGACGCTCGCCTTCACCTATCAGGGCGAGGCGCTGGGGAAGCGCGTGCGGCCGCTCGCCGACAGCCTCGACAGCGATTTCGTGATCGAGGCCGATGTCGCCTCCGAGGAGAGCCTCGATGCTGTCTTTCGCGCCATTGTCGCAGTCGCTGGGGACGGCTCGATTTTGTGGTTCACGCGATCGCCTTCTCCGACAAGGACGAGCTGAAAGGGAAGTACATCGAGACGACCCGCGCCAATTTTGTGCGCACTCTCGAGATTTCCTGCTACTCGTTTACCGATGTCTGCCGTCGCGCGGCGCCTTTGATGACTGCGGGCGGGAGCCTTTTGACATTGACCTATTCCGGCGCCGAGCGGGTCATGCCGCATTACAATGTGATGGGCGTCGCGAAGGCGGCGCTCGAGGCGAGCGTGCGCTATCTTGCGGTCGACCTCGGCGGCGACAACATCCGCGTCAACGCGATTTCCGCAGGTCCGATCAAGACATTGCCGTCGGGGTATCGGCGATTTCCATTACATCCTGAAGTGGAACCAGCTGAATTCGCCGCTGAAGCGCAACGTCACGATCGAGGACGTCGGCGGCGCCGGCGCTTTATCTGCTGAGCGATCTCTCGGCCGGTGTCAGCGGCGAGGTCCACCACGTCGATTGCGGCTATCACGTCGTCGGCATGAAGGCCGTCGATGCCCCGGACATCTCCGTGGTGTAATCGATGGCCGGCAATTCGTTCGGCACGCTCTTTCGCTTCACCACTTGGGGCGAGAGCCACGGGCCGGCGATCGGGGTCGTCGTCGACGGCGTGCCGCCGCGCCTGCCGCTCGCCGAGCCCGACATCCAGCACTGGCTCGACCAGCGCAAGCCCGGCCAGTCGCGCTATACCACCCAGCGGCAGGAAGCCGATCAGGTGCGCATCCTGAGCGGCGTCTTCGATGGGATGACGACCGGCACCCCGATCCAGCTCTTGATCGAGAACACCGACCAGCGCTCGAAGGACTACCGCAACATCGCCGACCGCTTCCGTCCGGGCCATGCCGACTACACCTACTGGAAGAAATACGGGATCCGCGACTATCGCGGCGGCGGCCGCGCCTCGGCGCGCGAGACCGCCTCGCGCGTCGCCGCCGGCGCGGTCGCGCGCAAGATCCTCGGCCCCGACGTGACGATCCGCGGCGCACTCGTCCAGATCGGGCCGCACGCGATCGACCGCGCCGCCTGGGATTGGCGCGCGACCGAGGAAAACCCGTTCTGGTGCCCGGATGCCGCTGCGGCGCTCTATTGGGCCGATTATCTCGACAGTGTGCGCAAGGCCGGGTCCTCGGCCGGCGCCGTCATCGAGATCGTGGCGAGCGGCATGCCCGCCGGGCTCGGCGAGCCGGTTTACGACAAGCTGGACGGCGATCTCGCCCGCGCGCTGATGACGATCAATGCGGTCAAGGGGGTGGAGATCGGTGCCGGGTTCGCGCGCGGCCGCGCTGAAGGGCGAGGAGAACTCCGACGAGATGCGGATGGAAGCAGGGCCGGGTCGTGTTTCTGTCGAACAAGCCGGCGGCATTCTCGGCGGCATCTCGACCGGCCAGGACATCGTCGTCCGATTCGCCGTCAAGCCGACAAGCTCGATCCTGCATCCGATGCGCACCGTCGATGTCGACGGCAACGAGGTCGAGATCGAAACCCACGGGCGGCACGACCCTTGCGTCGGCATTCGCGCCGTTCCGGTCGGCGAGGCGATGGTCGCTTGCGTGCTCGCCGATCATCTGCTGCGACACCGCGCCCTCGGCGGGGACGTCTGAGATGGGCGCAATCACCGCACCGGCCGGGGCATGCGGCGGCTGATCGTCGGCTTTTTCGCGGCGATAGGGTTGTTCACGGTGCTGCTCGTCGCCGGCGTCCTGGTCGTCGTCGCCGGACTGAAGCCGACGGTCGACGCCGCTCCCGGGCAACATCGTCCTGACCGTGGATCTGACGAAGGATCTGCCCGAAGGCGCAAGCGAAGACCCGCTGCTGCGTCTGATTGCCGGCAGCAAGCCGACATTGCGTGACTTTCTCGATGCGGTCGAAGCCGCCGGCGACGATCCGCGGGTCAAGGTGCTGCTCGCCCGCCTCGGTGACGACGAGCTCGGTCTCGCCAAGATCCAAGAGATCCGCGACGCAATCACGGCGTTCCGAGGCAAGGGCAAGCTCGCCATAGCGTTTGCCGACAGCTTTGGCGAGTTTGGCCCGGGAACGCGGCCCTATTATCTGGCGACGGCGTTCGACGAGATCTGGCTGCAGCCGATCGGCAATGTCGGCCTGACCGGGCTCTACGCGGAGTCGCCGTTCGTCAAGGGAACGCTCGACCTCCTCGGGGTCGTCCCCGAATTCGATCATCGCGAGCAATACAAGACCGCGATGAACCTGCTGACCGAAACCAAGATGACCCCGGCGCATCGCGAGGAGGTCGAGGCGCTGCTGTCTTCGGTCGCCGGGCAGATCGTCCGAGGAATCTCCCAGCGTCGGAAATTGTCGCGAGAGCGAGGTGCGGCAGGCGATCGACCGCGGGCCGTTGCTCGCCGAGGAGGCGGTGCAGGCAAAACTGGTCGACCGTCTCGGCTACCGCGACGAGATCGATCGCGCATGCCCGGACGCGCGCAGGGTCCGGCGCCGAGCTGACTGGCCTCATGACGTATCTCGACCGCGCCGGACGTCCCCATCGCGACGGCCCGACGATCGCGCTGATCTATGGCACGGGGCTGGTGGTCCGTGGCGGCGGCGCGGCCAACCCGCTGACCGGATCGAACGTCATGGCGGCGGCCGAGATGACGCGCGCTTTTCGCGCCGCGGTGCGGGACGCGTCGGTGCGGGCGATCCTGTTCCGGGTCGACAGCCCCGGCGGCTCGGCGGTCGCCTCCGAGACGATCTGGCGGGAGGTCGTCTTCGCCCGCGAGCGCGGCAAGCCGGTCATCGTGTCGATGGGCAATGTCGCAGGTTCGGGCGGCTATTACGTCGCCGCGGCAGCCGACAAGATCGTCGCGGAGCCGGCGACCCTGACCGGCTCGATCGGCGTCCTGGCCGGCAAATTGGTGGTGGCCGATCTGTTGAAAAAGATCGGGGTTTCGACCGACAGCGCGCAGATCGGGGCCAATGCAGCGATGTTCAGCCCGACCGCAGAATTCTCGGCGCGCGCGCATGCCCGTCTCGAAGCCTTTCTCGACGAGATCTACAAGGGCTTCAAGGACCACGTCGCGACCGGCCGCCATATGACGCAGGAAGAGGTCGAGGCGGCGGCCAAGGGCCGCGTCTGGTCCGGCGAGGATGCCAAGGCTCACGGCCTCGTCGACGAGCTCGGCGGTTATGAAGCGGCTCTGCGCCTCGCCAAGGAAGCGGCCAAGATCCCGCCTGAGGCGCCGGTCACCTTGACCGCCTTTCCCCGCGAGGAGAGCCTGCCCGAGCTCCTGTACAACCGGGTCTTCGGCAAGGACCGCGAGCGCGAGGACGGCACGGTCAGCTCGGGCGCGTTGGAGCGCTCTTTCCGGACAGTGCAGCCCCTTCTGCAACGCCTCGAGACGATCCTCGACTCCCCCGGTGTGCTGACCATGCCGCCGCTCGGCCCAATCCGGTAGCCGCGGAGGGCGGAGCCGGCGACCTGTGGGGCGGCAACCGCCCCGCTTCTCCGACAGGATTTGGTGGAGCCGAGGGGGATCGAACCCCTGACCTTCGCATTGCGAACGCGACGCTCTCCCAGCTGAGCTACGGCCCCATCGCGTCGGTGGCCCCGTTTGCGGAGCGCGGCGGACTATGGGGATCGGCCCGTTGCCTGTCAAGGAGCCCGGCCGGCCGGCCGCGCCTTGCGGACCCCGCCTGCTGACGTTACGGTCCTCGCGCCATTCGCCGCCGCCGGGGTTCTCGTTCAGATGTATGCGTTCGTCCACCTCGTCAGCACGGTGATCTCGATCTTCATCTGGCTGCTGATCGCGCAGGCGGTGCTCAGCTGGCTCGTCGCCTTCGGCGTCGTCAATCGCTACAACCGCGCCGTCGCGACGATCGGGGATTTCCTCTGGCGCATAACGGAGCCGGTGCTGCGGCCGATCCGGCGCGTCATCCCCGATCTCGGGGAAATCGACATCTCGCCGGTGATCCTGATCTTGCTCCTCTGGTTCGCGCGGGACTTGATGTTCGAATACCTTGTCTGATGGACCGCTAAGGGTGGCCCGCGGCGGGCTGCGGGTCGCAATCCGCCTGTCGCCCGGGGCGAGAGCCGATCGCCTAACAGAGATTGCGGTCGACGCCACAGGCCGGCGCGTCCTCAAGGCTTCGGTGGCGGCGCCCGCCGAGGGCGGGAAGGCCAATGAGGCGTTGTTGCGGCTGCTGGCTCGGGCCTGGGATCTTCCGCGGGGCGATCTCTCGATCGCCGCCGGCGCTGCGAGCCGCAACAAGGCGGTGCGATTGGCCGGGGATCCCCAAGGGCTGATCAGCAAAATCACCATCGCGATCGCGGATTTGCCGGGATGGTGACCGGTCGCTCGTGATGAGCCACGGCTTGTTTTCACTGCTTCTCGCCGGGCTGGCGTTCTGCGGCAGCCATATCCTGTTGTCAAGCACGGGGCTGCGCGGGTCGCTACGCGATCAGCTCGGCGAGCGGGGCTTTCTTGCGGTGTATTCGCTGACCGCGCTGGCGACCTTCGCCTGGTTTCTCGCCGCCTACGCCCATGCCCCGACGATCCCGCTGTGGCCGCGGCAAGGGTGGACGGCTCTCGTGCCGGTCGTGGTGATGCCTCTTGCGGCGATCCTGCTGATCGCCGGCTATACCACCCCCAATCCGACGGCCGTCATGATGGAGCGCTGGGCGAGAGCCAACGACCCGGCCCCGGGAATCCTGCGCGTCACGCGCCACCCGGTGATGTGGGCGATCGGGCTATGGGCGCTCAGCCATCTGATC
The DNA here is from genome assembly GCA_963836845.1 of uncultured Alphaproteobacteria bacterium. Classification (GTDB taxonomy): domain Bacteria; phylum Pseudomonadota; class Alphaproteobacteria; order ATCC43930; family CGMCC-115725; genus AP-15. The sequence goes on from CAWILK010000040.1 coordinate 20,067, forward strand.
GCCAATGGCGATCTGCGCTCGCTGCTGTTTTTCGGGGCGTTTGCCGGCTTGTCGCTCGGCGGCACGGTATTGATCGATCGCAAGAAGCAGCTTGCTCTCGGCAGCAACTGGCCGCGCCTCGCCGAAGTCACCTCGAACCTGCCCTTCGCCGCCTTGCTGGCCGGACGCACCGGCTTGCGCTGGCGGGAAATCGGGTTTTTGCGCATCGCCGCCGGCCTGCTTCTCTATGCTGTCTTGTACCGAGGCCATGCGATCATCGCCGGCGTGCCGATCGTGGTTCCCTGACGGCCTCCCCTCCGCGGCCCGGCCGCGATAAGCTCGCCCCGTTCGTTCCCGCCTCTCTGATAGGAGATTTCGATGCTGCTACCGCTTCAAGGACGGCGCCTCTATTACGATATCGCCGGACCCGAAAACGCGCCGGTGGTCTGCATTACGCATTCGCTGGCGTCCGACGGCGGCAGTTGGGCCGAGCAGCTGCCGCCGCTGCTGCAGGCCGGCTTTCGGGTGCTGCGCCTCGACATGCGCGGGCATGGCGGCAGCGATCCGGTAGCCGGCGACTACACGATGCAGCAGCTGGCCGGTGACGTCGCCACCGTGCTCGAGGCGCTGGCGATTCCGCGCGTGCACTATATCGGCTTGTCGATCGGCGGCATGATCGGCCAGGCCTTCGCAATCGAGCACGGCGCCAAGCTGATCTCGGCGATGTGGTGCGACACCTTGCCGGCGAGCCCATCGGGTGCGGCGGCGCTTTGGGACGAGCGGATGAACACGGTGCGTCGAGCGGGCTCGCTCGAGCCGCTCGCCGACGCCACGGTGGAGCGCTGGTTCACCGACGCCTTCAAGACCAAGAACCCGGGGCGTTGGAAACAGATCCGCGACACCGTCGCGGCAACCACGCCCGCGGGCTATCTCGGCTGCTCGGCCGCGATCATGAATTTCGACTTTACCGGCCGGCTATCCTCGGTGGGCGCCCCGGTATTGGTCGTGTGCGGCGCTGAGGACCCCGGAACCCCGGCGTCCGAGAACCGCCGGCTCGCCGGTTTGGCGCCGAGCGGGCGCTATGAGGAGATCGCCGGGATGCGCCACTTCCCCAATGTCGAAGCGCCCGACGCGTTCAACCGGATCATGCTGGGCTGGCTCGAAGAGCAGCGCCGGAGAGGCTGATCCGTTGGGGGGCGAGCGGATGGCCGCCGCTCGCTGACCCCGGCGCACGCACCGTCTAGCGCTTCGAGAACTGGAAGCTGCGGCGGGCTTTGGCTTTGCCGTACTTCTTGCGCTCGACGACCCGGCTGTCGCGGGTGAGGAAGCCCTGGCCCTTGAGCAGCGGGCGCAGGCCGGGCTCGTAGCGGGTCAATGCCTGGCTGATGCCGTGGCGCACCGCGCCGGCCTGGCCCGAGAGGCCGCCGCCCTTGACCGTGCACCACACGTCGAACTGGCCGAGCCGGTTGGTCGCGACGAGCGGCTGGTTGATCAGCATGCGCAGCACCGGCCGCGCGAAATAAATCGGGCTCTCGCGCCCATTGACATCGACCCGGCCGTTGCCGGGCTTGATCCAGACCCGCGCCACCGCATTCTTGCGCTTGCCGGTCGCGTAGGCGCGGCCGAGCGCGTCGAGCTGTGGCTTGACGTCCTCGGGCACTGCCGCCGCCGCGCCCGGCGGCGGCGCGGCCGGCGTGGAGCGCGCCTGCAACGCCTGGCGCAGGCTTGCCAGCCCCTGAAAGGTCTGCGGGCGTTGACCGGAAGGCGGGTCGTTATCGGCCATTGTCATACTCGGTTTTTGCGGTTCAGCGCCGCGATGTCGAGCCGTTTCGGCTGCTGCGCCTCGTGCGGGTGGTCAGGCCCGGCAAACACCCGCAGGTTCTTCATGACCCGCCGGCCGAGCGGCCCGCGCGGCACCATGCGCTCGACCGCCTTCTGGATCACCCGCTCAGGGTGCTTGCCGGCGAGAATGGCGCCCTTGCTGCGCCCCTTGATGCCGCCCGGATACCCGGTATGCCAGTAAAAGATGCTGGCGGCCCGCTTGTTGCCGGTCAGCTGCACCTTCTCGGCGTTGACGACGACGATGTTGTCGCCGCAATCCATATGCGGGGTGTAGGAGGGCTTGTGCTTGCCGCGCAGGCGGGTCGCGAGGATCGCGGCGAGGCGGCCCAGCACGAGCCCGTCGGCATCGACCAGCAGCCATTTCTTGTCGATGTCGGATGGTTTGGCGGAAAAGGTCTTCATGGCTCGCAAGCGAAATGCCTGGCGGCCGAGCGCCGGCCCGGTCCCGTGAAAGGCGCTCATGTAAGCGATCGGCCGGCGGGGGTCAAGCAATGCTTCGTTGCCGCGCGCCGGCCGCCGGTCTTACATAGCCGGAAAAGCAGGAGGATGCGATGCTGTTGGAGGAACGCGCGCGGCGGTGTTTTGCGCCTGACCCTGAACCGGCCCGAGGCGCGCAACGCGCTGTCGATCGCGCTGATGACGGCGCTGATCGAAGCGCTCGGCCGCGCGGCGAGGGACTCCGAGACCCGGGTCGTGGTGATCGCCGGGGCGGGCCCCGCTTTCTGTGCCGGGCACGATCTGCGGGAGCTGCGGCAGGACCGGCGGCGCGAGGCCTATCAGCACATCTTCGCGCTGTGCAGCGAGTTGATGCTGACGATCGTCCGATTGCCCAAGCCGGTCATCGCCGAGGTGCACGGGGTGGCTACTGCGGCCGGCTGCCAGCTGGTTGCCACCTGCGATCTGGCGGTCGCCGCCGAGGAGGCGCGGTTTGCGACGCCGGGGGTCGATATCGGCCTGTTCTGCTCGACCCCGATGGTGGCGCTCTCCCGCGCGGTCGGTCGCAAGGCGGCAATGGAGATGCTGTTGACCGGTGACTTGATCGACGCGGCGGCGGCGCGCGCGCTCGGGCTCGTCAACCGGGTGGTCCCGCGCGAAGGGCTGCGCGAAGCGGTGGACGCGCTCGCCGGGCAAATCGCCGGCAAATCCTCGTTCGTCGTCAAGATCGGCAAGGAGGCGTTCTACCGCCAGGCCGAGCTCGACCTCGCCGGCGCCTATCGCTATGCCGCCGAAGTCATGACCACGAACATGCTGGCCGAAGACGCCGGCGAGGGCATCGACGCCTTTCTCGGCAAGCGTGCCCCGATATGGCAGGACCGTTGAGGCCCGCCGATGGACCACGACGCTTATCCAGACGCTTATCTGCTCGATATTCTGACCGGCGTGCGCACGATCGCCGTTGTTGGCGCGAGCCCGCGGCCCGGCCGGCCGAGCCATGGCGTCATGGCCTATCTGCAGCGGCGCGGCTATCGCGCGATCCCGGTCAACCCCAATGCCGCCGGCGGCACGATCCACGGCGAAACCTGCTACGCGAGCCTCGCCGATGTGCCCGAGCCGATCGACATGGTCGACGTCTTCCGCCGGTCGGAGTTCGTGGCCGGGGGTGGTCGACGAGGCGATCGCCGCCGGCGCCAAGGTGGTGTGGATGCAGCTCGGGGTGCGCGACGATGCCGCGGCGGCCCGCGCCGAAGCGCGCGGGCTCAAGATCGTAATGAACCGCTGCCCGGCGATCGAAATCCCCCGGTTGGGCCTGTGAAGATAATTCGTCGTCCCCGCGAAAGCGGGGACCCAGGGCGGCCGGCAAACCACACTGCGTCCCCTGGACCCCCGCTTGCGCGGGGGTGACGAAGGCCGGGCAACTGGCTGTCGCGCTCCTAGCTCAGCCAGTCGAGGCTCTTCTCGTCCTCCAGGCGCTGCAGGCGCTCGTAGAGCGCGGTGGCGGCGCGCTCGCCGAGCTCGCCGCGGGTCAGGCGCAGGAATTTGTCCCCCAGCTCGCCTTCTTCGAGCATCCCGCTTTCGCTGCGGTGTTCGAGGCGGCGCCCGTCGGCGAGCGTGACCGCGACGGTGCTCGCCATCCCGCCATGCTCCTCGCCGGGGATCAGCACGGACGCGGCGGCAGAGGGTGCGGATCTGCGGGTCGGCCAAGGCCGTCTCGTCCCAGGATTCGGGGTCGCGCGCCTCGCGGCTCAATGCCAGCGCGACCGAGAACGGGATGCTGTACTGCGCCAGCATCAGATCGGCCGGCTCCAGGATGTTGTGGCGCTCGACCATGCGCGGCGGTGCCGGTGACGGTGATCGCCTCGACATCGGCGCCGGTAAAGCCGTGCTCGGATTGCAGGTCGCGCACCGCCCTGACCGCGGCGTGCGCGGTCGCATGGCAGGGATAGCGCTTCAGCACCGCGGAGGAGACGACAAAATCCTCGCCGAGCCCGCGGGTCAGCTCGGCCAGATCCCAGCTCGTGCAGAACACCTTGAGGAAGCCGAACTCGCCTTCGAGCACGGTGCGCGGCCCGGCAAAACCGGCAGCGGCGAGGCTCGCCGCCAGCACACCCGCTTCCGAGGCGCGCCCCAAATGCAGCCGCTTGACCATGCCGCCGTCGCCGCGGGCGAATTCGAGCAACCCGCCGCACAGTGATCCGGCGATGCCGAGCGCGTTGGTCATCGCCGCCGCGTCGAGCCGCAGCAAATGGCCGGCCGCAACCGCGCCGCCGAACGGGCCGGTGGTGCCCGGCGCATGAAAGCCGCGCGCCTCGTTGGTGTGGCCGGTGGCGCGCCCGATGCGGATCATGACCTCGTTGCCGGCGACAAAGGCGGCGATCAACGCGCGGCCATCGGCGCCGCGCTCCTGGGCGATCGCCAGCGCCGGCGGCAATACGGTGGCGCCGGGATGCGCGCCGGCACCCGGCCGGGTCAGGCTGTCGAGCTCGAAGGCATGCGAGAGCGCGCCATTGGCGAGCGCCGCCGCCGGCGCCTGCACCGCCGCCCCGTCGCGGCCGAGGATACGGCATCTGCCGCCGGGCCCGGTGCGCTCGGCATAGTCGATGACGATGCGGCTCCACGGCATCGCCGCGCCGCAGATCGCGGCGGCGACCGTGTCGATGATGCAGTCCTTCGCCTGCTGCACGACCGCGGCGGGCAGGTCCTCGTAGCGGAGGGCGGCGGCGTATTCGGCGAGCCGGACGGTTTCCTGCGCCATGCTATTCTGCTCCTCGGAAATAGCCTCGCAGAGGATTAAGCCATGGAAAGCATCGGCCGCGAAGAGCTCGACGTGATCGTCGTCGGCGCCGGCAACGCCGCGGCCTGCGCCGCCTTGTCGGCGCGCGAGAACGGCGCCCGCGTGCTGATGCTCGAAATCGCCCCCGAGGAGGCGCGCGCCGGCAACTCGGCCTTCACCGGCGGCGCCTTTCGCGTGGTCTACCATGGCTTTGAGGACCTCGCTCGGCTCATTCCCGACATCAGCGATCACGAGCTGAGCAACGTCGATGTCGGGACCTACACCGAGGAGCAATACTTCGACGATATGGGCCGGCTGACCCAGTACCGCTGCGACCCGGACATGACCGAGATCCTGATCCGCAGCAGCTTCGAGGCCGGGGTGTGGATGCGGGAGAAGGGCGTGCGCTTTCAGCTCGGGCTCGGCCGCCAGGCCTTCCGGGTCGACGGCAAGTTCAAGTTCTGGGGCGGGCTCGCCTGCCATATCTGGGGCGGCGGCAAGGAATTGATGAAGGCCTTGCATGCACGCGCGGCCCGCGACGGGATCACCGTGCTCTACGAGACCCCGGCGATCGGCCTGCTGCAAGGCGACCGCGGCGTCGAGGGCGTGCGGGTGCGCCATCAGGGCCGTCTTCACGAGCTGCGCGCCAAGGCGGTGATCCTCGCCTGCGGCGGGTTCGAGGCGAATGCCGAGATGCGGGCGCGTTATCTGGGGCCGAATTGGGACCTCGCCAAGGTGCGCGGCACCCGCTTCAACACCGGCCAGGGATTGAAGATGGCGCTCGACCTCGGCGCCGCCGTCGCCGGGCATTGGTCGGGGGCGCATGCCGTCGCCTGGGATTTGAACGCGCCGCCCTTTGGCGACCTCGATGTCGGCGACCGCTTCCAGAAGCACAACTACCCGTTCGGCATCGTCGTCAACGCCCGCGGCGAGCGGTTTCTCGACGAGGGGCTCGATTTCCACAGCTACACCTACGCCCAATACGGCGGCGAGATCCTGAAGCAGCCCGGCATGTTCGCCTGGCAGGTCTTCGACCAGAAGGTCACCCATCTGTTGCGCGAGGAGTACCGCATCCCGCGCATCACCAAGGAAAAGGCCGACAGCTTCGAGGCGTTGGCCGAGCGGCTGGAAGGCGTCGACCCCCGCCGCTTCCTGGAGACGGTCCGCGCCTTCAACGCCGCGCCGCGGCCCGACGTGCCGTTCAACCCGAACATCCGCGACGGGCTCGCGACCAATGGCCTCGCGATCGACAAGACCAACTGGGCCCAGCGCCTCGATCAGCCGCCCTACGAGGCCTATGCCGTGACGACCGGCATCACCTTCACCTTCGGCGGCCTCAAGATCACCAGCAACGCCGAGGTCGAGGACACGGCAGGCCACCCGATCCCCGGCCTCTACGCCGCCGGCGAAATCGCCGGCGGGCTCTATTTCCACAACTACGCCAGCGGCACGGGCCTGATGTCCGGCGCCGTCTTCGGCCGCATCGCCGGAAGGAGCGCGGCGGCGCGGGCGAGAAGCTGAAGCAACCGGTGGATGGACGCTCACACGAGTGCTCCGGCGAGGCACGCAGGTCACAGCACAATCATGAATTGTGTAAACAAGTCGCCGGCGTACAGTCTGCAGCAAATCTGCAGCAAAACTCCTCCTATGGTAGTACCACTCGGCAGCCCAAATGCCCACCGCGGGGACCCTCCGTGTCTGGCCCAACAGGTTTTATTTTGGCATGCAAAGAAGGCCATTTTCGGGTCGTCGAGGCGCAAGGAAAAAGAGCCGGCTTTTGCCGCCAAAGGCGAGCGAAGGCAGAACCTTGGCGTTTCAGGTCTCCTAGTCAGCCCGAATGCCGACTTGACCGGTCCGGATCGGCTTTGATTTCGCCTCCGGGCCGTCCGCAAAGATCGACGGCAGGTCCTCTTTTCGCGGGAGAAATCGATGCGAGTTGCGAAATGGGGCAACAGTCTGGCGGTCCGCCTTCCCGCCGCTGTCGTCGAGGCGCTTGAATTGAAGGAAGGCGGCAAGATCGAAATCCACCTTGCCGCCGCGCGTGAGTTCGGGGTTTCTCGCAAGCCCGGGCGGAAGGACTGCTGCGGCGGCTGCGAGCTTTTCGAGGGCGGCTTCCCGCCGACTTCAAGTTCGGCCGCGACGAGGCGAATGCCCGGTGATTTCTCGATACGAACATGTTGTTTTACGTCGCGTCCGATGATCCCGCCAAGGCGGACCGATCAGAAAAGCTGGTAAGCGCAGGCGGAATAAATCAGCGTGCGGGTATGAACGAGATCGCGATGTCGTTCGCAACAGGAGCGTTTCTGCCCATGACACGCGGAGTGCTGCCGGTGCAGTCTCTACCATCGACATCCACGAAACCGGACTGGCACCGCGGAGCGCTACGCATTGTAGATCTACGATGCCATGATCGCTGCCGCCGCGCTGCGCGCCGATTGCGACACGCTTTCGTCCGAAGATATGCAAGACGGGATCGTGCTCGATGACGGGCTCCGCATCGTCAACCCGTTTCATGGTCCAACCTTTGCGGAATAGCGGGGCTGGTTCTCATCGCGCTCGCTGCGGCTCGCAAAGATCCAAAATCGAGGACCCGATTGCCACCGGATCCCCGGCATCTACGCCGCCGTCGAAGTCGTCGATAGCCCCTGCCTCCTCAATTACGCCAGTGGCACCGGCCTGATGTCCGGTGCGTCATCGGCTGCCTCACCGTCCTCCGCGACAATTTTCCTCTATGAAAGTAAAGCCTGATGGTCGCTCCTTTTTGCCGTTGTCATGGAAAGCAGCGACTTCGTTTGAATTTGTGCGCGGTGATTTCCCGTCCCCGACCAGAACCCTGACTACCAGGGCAGGTATTTAATGATTTGACCAATGAGGCCGTTCTGGCGCTATCAGTTCTCCATTAATACGTGCCCTCTGAAGACGAAACCCTTATAACCGAATCTTTGACCGGATAAATAGAAATGTCGCGAAACTGTCGGCTCAGGAACTTCGACACGCCAAATTAGATGGCCTATTTATAAACGAGACAGAAAGAATCGCGGAATGGATGACCACAAATTACCGAGAAATTTTCCGAATATACCAGATAGATAAAACGCCAGATGAAAGACGTCTAATTTGTTTCACTTTTACTGTTATTCTTGGAACAAGGCCCACCTCTTATTCACAAATAGACCTTGATGTTGAATTCATAACGAGAGATGCCCAATGGGAATCTCGGGTTACAGTCGTCGATAATTTCCAAAGACTAATCGAGGAATTGCGGTACTTACCGCATCTGCCTGTGGGGAGAATTAAGCCGTAGCCGGTTGAGGAACCAAGCAGTTTCTATTCACTGTTTGGCGCAGTTTATGAGCTGCATGAGGACGGCATGATGCCAGTCGCAGATAGCGCCTGTGAGCAACTCCTTGACTTTCTTGATTAGGTCGGCAACCAAGCTATTTGGTCTGATAAGCCAAAGGCAGCCGCCTATTACCACGCAGCGCGCTCGGCATCCAACGATCCCGGCCCACGTCGAGTAGGATAGACATCATCAAGGAGGTACTTAGAGGGTAATCGTCGGAGGCCATTCGCGATGTTCATCTCCACGGCACCGAGGCAGCGCTTTGAGGTAGCCTTGCCCCATATAGAAGCCGTTGCTCAGGAGGTCCGGGCGACTTTGCAAACGTTTTGCGAGAGAAGGGCTATGCCTTTCAAATCGCGGATCAACAACTTAGATTTTTGGCGGAAAAAATAGAATGTGGACGGTACTCGATTTGGTGGGAGCTTGATGACCTTTTTGCGTGCACCATTATAATTCTTACGTTGAACGAGGAGTTGAGCGTAGAGGCGTTTTGTAATAGTATTCCTATTGCACACCGCTCGACGTCAAGGATCTCCTGGAGAAACCGTTCACGTGTTCCGGTTCGACGCCACTCGGTTATATTACCGCCTCCGGCCACGTATGGGAGAGGACGAATCAGAAGTTGAGAAGTATCGCCTCTGTTCGAAGTGCAAAATAAAGAGTGCCTTTATCATGCATGGTCGACCGCCACGCATGACTTAACATACAAATCTGCCCAGATCGACTGGCGCCGGCTACGTCTGTCCGCACAGATCAAAGCAGTTGTGGAGCAGTTGGACGTGGCAATTTTAGGATTTGAGCAAATGGCTCCCCTCATAGCGGAAAATCCAGACCGACGTCTCCAGATAAGGCGCGACATTGGTGACCTCTTCACGCGCGCTGTGGCTGAGAAAAAGATACCCGAGGAGAGGCTCCCTAAAGATTTTTCGAGGTTCGTAGAAAACTTCTGCGATATGATAAGAGCAGCACGATTAGGCTCCGAAAACGCCGTTTCCATCGCGCGTGGAATTATCGATCTAATTGCGGAAAGAGATCCAAGCCATTTTCCACGCAGCTTATCACTGTTCCAATTTTGCTTCGCAGAAGCCACCCTGAACTCACTCATTAGATACACCCGAGATAGCTATTCCGTGCCCATTACACCAGAATTGGAGTCGCTGTACCCACACGTTCGAGGGTACACGCGGCGTTTCGTTCTGGAGTAATAAGGCCGGCCGCTCACGCCGGAACGTCGCCGCCTATTTGGCGGCGTGCCGCGCCATCACCGAGTTCTTCCTAACGGTGGGGGCCCATCTCCCTTCGGCGACGATGTCGTCGCGGGAGATGCAGTCGAAGATATGGGCGTGGGATTCCTTGGTGTAGCGGTCGAAGGGTAGCCGTTCGCCGGGGCTCAGCGGCGCGTGTCCATGAACCCGTGAAAGCGCTCAGTGACCTCTTTTGAGTAATACGTGTAGGGCTCCCCGCGCGGAGTCGAGATCGCGTTGCCCCCAGCAGTATTTGCGCACATTATAATATTGGATCGGGGGGCGCCGTAAGATCATCGTGCGATCATGCCCGATCGCCAACTGACCAAAGTCGGCACGCAGCCGCCTGGCTCTCAGCCGCCGACGGTTTGTGTCGGCATCACTACCATCTCGTAAAGCGAGTCTGGACCACTGTGAAAGCGAAAGAGAGCCGGATGGCTAGCTTGCAGCAGCTAAAGCGTTTCCAGGTCCGGGCGGAGTGGGACGGTGAGGCCGGGGTGTGGTGGTGCTCCAATGACGAGCTGCCGTTGACCACCGAGGCGCCGACCTTTGAGCAGCTTGTTGCCCGCGTGCTCGAAATCGCTCCCGAGATAGCGGCGGAGAATGGGCTTGCCGCCGCCGGCGACGAGATCGAGGTGCACGTCATCGCGGAGCGCGTGCAATCTGTGCCGGTGGTGCCCGCGGCATGAATGCCCACGACGTTCGATCGTCAGCTGCGCCGCATCTTGACGCGAGCCGGCTGTAACTTCGTCTATCCGGGGAAGGAAAGCCACGAAATCTGGTATAGCCCGCCTCGCATTATGCGGTTTGCCGCAGCCGGGTGGTGCGGGCGAGGTCGACCGAGACCAGTTGGGAGACGCCGCGCTCGGCCATCGTCACGCCGAACAGGCGGTCGACCCGGGCCATCGTGATCCGGTGGTGGGTGACCACGAGGAAACGGGTGCCGGCGGTGTCGGCGATCTCGCCGACCAGTTTGCAGAACCGGTCGACATTGGCGTCGTCGAGCGGCGCGTCGACCTCGTCCAACACGCAGACCGGCGCCGGGTTGGTCAGAAACGCCGCGAACAGCAAGGCCAAGGCGGTCAGCGCCTGCTCGCCGCCGGACAGCAATGACAGGCTCTGCGGCCGCTTGCCGGGCGGGCTCGCCACGATGTCGAGGCCGGCGGCGAGCGGGTCGTCATTGTCGACCAGCGCCAGATGCGCCTTGCCGCCGCCGAAGAGGCGGGTGAACAGCTCGGCAAAGTGCCCGTTGATGCGCTCGAACGCCGCCGTCAGGCGCTGCCGCACCTCGTGGTCGAGCGCCGCGATGCCGCGCCGCAGCCTCGTGATCGCCTCGGTCAGGTCGGCGCGCTCGCGCTGCAACCCGGTGATCCGCGCCTCGACCTCGGCGGCCTCGCTCTCGGCCATCAGATTGACCGGGCCCATGCCGTCGCGCTCGCGGATCAGGCGGTCGAGCCGCGCCGCGGTGTCGGCCGGGTCCGGCGGCGCATCATCCGGGCTCAGCCCGGCGAGCTCGCGCAGCGCCTCGGGGGCGACATCCAGCCGCTCGCGGATCTCGCCAACCAGGCGACCCAGCCCATTTGCTGCAGTGTCGCGCAGCACCTCCAGCCGCGCCAAGCTCTCGCGGGCCTCGGCAAGGGCATGATCGGCGAGGCGGGAGGCCTCGGCCGCGCGGCGCAATTGCGCCTCGCCGGCGGCGAGCGCGTCGGCTGCGTGCCGGGCATTCGCCCCCGCGCCGGCGATTTCGGCGCCGAGCGCCTCGCCGTCCGCGGCGATTGCCGCCGGGCGGGCCGCCAGCGCGGGCGATCTCGGCCTGGAGCGCTCCCCGCCTCTCCGACAGCGCCGTCCGCTGCGCCGTCGCGCTCTCGCCGCGCTTGCGCCAGGCATGCTCTTCGGTCCCGATCGCCGATATCCGCTCGCGGCGCCGCGCCGCCTCTTGCGCGAGCCGCTCGCTCGCGGCGCGCGCATCGGCTTCATGCCGGCGCGCTTCGACGGCGGCAGCGCGCGCCCGGTCGAGCGCCGCCCGGGCGGCCGCAGGCTCGGGCAGCGCCGTCAGCTCCCGCTCGGCCTCCTCCGCCTGCGCCGCGGTTTCGGCGAGATCGGCGTGGAGCTTGTCCAGGATCTCCACGGCGGCGGCGAGCCGGGTTTCGGTCGTCATGGCGCGCCGGGCGAGATCGGCCTCGGCTGCGCGGGCCCGGGCGAGCGCCGCTTCGGCCTCGCGCAGCCCGGAGCGGGCGAGCTTGTCGGCTTCGGTCGCGCGGCGGCGTTCGGCTTGCGCCTGCGGCGACGTTCTGCGCGGCTGAGGCACGCTCTGCCTCGGCTGCCGCGATCTCGCCGTCGAGCAGTGCGAGCCGGTTCCTATGCCGCAATTGCTCGGCCGCCGGAGAGGGGCCCGCCGCCAGCGCGGTGAACCCGTCCCAGCGCCATAACCGCCCGTCGCGATCGACCAGCCGTTGGCCCGGCGCGAGGCGCGGCTGCAATGCATGCCCGGCCGCCTCGCTGTCGACCCAGCCTGTCTGCCCGAGGCTGCGGGCGAGCGCAGGTGGCGCCGTCACCGTCTCGGCCAGGGGCCGGGCGCCCCCCGGGAGGGAGGCCGCGTCGGGCGCCTCGGCCAGCTCCAGCCAAAACCGCGCCGTCCTCGGGCCAGCGCCCTCGACGAGTGGGGCCATCAGCTCATCGCCGAAGGCCGCGCCGAGCGCCGCCTCAAACCCTGGCGCGACCTGCAGCGAGGACAGGATCGGGGTGCCGGCGCCGGCCTTCGGCGCCGGCGCAAGCAGCGCCCGCAAGGCCTCGGCCTCGGCGGTGAGCCGCGCCAGACGGGCCTCGGCGCGCCGCGCCGCATCGAGCGCCGTTTGCTCGGTGGCGAGGCGGGCGGCGATCTCCGACTTCACCCGACTCGACCAAAGCGCGGCAATGCTCGGCCTGGCGTTCCGCCTCCGCGACGGCCCCGGCTGCTGCGCCGACCGCGTCGAATGGGACGAGTGCCGCGGTCAGGCTCGCCCGTTGCTGTTCGGCCTCGCCGCGCCTCGCCTCCAGCCGGGCGCGGCGGTCGGCGAGCTCCCGGCGGCGCCGCTCGATCGCGGTGCGGCAGGCGTCGGACGCGGCGGCGGCCTCGGTCTCACCCTGCAATGCCGCCTCGGCTTCGGCGAGGCGCGCGCCTTCCTTCTGCACCCGGGCGGCCGCCGCCTCGCGAGCCGGGCGGCTTTCCGCCTCGGCCTGCGCGAGCGCCTCGCGCTCCTGCGACAAGCGGGCGAGCGCCGCCTCCGCCTCGGCGAAATGCGCGTCCTCGCGTTCGCGGTCGGCCTCGATCTGGGCGAGCCGCGTCTCGCCCTCGCGGCGCGCCGCAAGGACGCGCTGCAATTCCTGTTCGAGCCCGGTGCGGGCATGCGTTCAGGCGCTGCAGTTCCGCCGCTGCCGCGGCATCCGCGGCGCGCAGCGGCGGCAATGCCGCCTCCGCCGCCGCGCGGGCGTGCGCCTCGGCGCCGGCGCGCTCGGACGCCTCGGCGACGGTGCGCTCCGCTGCCTGAAATTCGGCGACACTGCGCTCGGCCTCCGCCTCGGCGGCTCGCCAGCGGGCATGAAACAGCAACGCCTCGGTGCGCTGGATCTGCTCTCCGACCCGCCGATAACGCTGCGCCTGGCGCGCCTGCTTTTTCAGCGCCTCGAATTGCGCGCCGATCGTCGCGACCACATCGTCGAGCCGCGAAAGGTTGTCTGCGGCGGCGTCCAATCTCAATTCGGTCTCGCGGCGGCGGGCGTGCAACCCGGCGGTGCCGGCGGCTTCTTCGAGGAGCAGCCGGCGCTCGGCCGGCTTTGCATCGATCAACGCGCCGACCCGGCCCTGGCTCACCATCGCGCCGGAATGGGCGCCGCTCGCCGCGTCGGCGAACAGCAGCTGGACGTCGCGGGCCCGCACCTCGCGCCCGTTGGCGCGGTAGGTCGAGCCGCCGCCGCGCTCGATGCGCCGGACGATCTCGATCTCCTCGCGGTCGTTGAAGGCGAACGGCGCGTCGCGCGCGCTGTTGTCGATCGTCAGCGCGACCTCGGCGATGTTGCGCGCCGGCCGCGCCGCGGTGCCGGCAAAGATCACATCGTCCATCTCGCCGCCGCGCAGGCGCTTGGCCGAGCCCTCGCCCATGACCCAGCGCAATGCCTCGACCAGGTTCGACTTGCCGCAGCCGTTCGGCCCGACGATCCCGGTCAGGCCGGGCTCGATCGCCAGCTCGGTTGCGTCGACAAAGGATTTGAACCCGGCGAGCCGCAGCCGCGCTATCTGCATCGCCCGCTATCGCGGCCGCACAGCCAGGGTCACGATTTCGCCGAAAGCCCGGCGAGCACCCTGTCGAACTCCTCGACGGTCGGCGCGCCGGTGAATTTCGTGCCGTTGATGAAGAATGTCGGGGTCGAGCTGACGTCGAATTCCTTCGACGCGATCAGCCGCCCCTCGACGATCTTGTTTTCGAGGGCGGTGTTCTTCAGGCAATTGTCGAACTCGTCCTTGCCCATGCCGCCGAGCTTGACCAGCCGGGCGAGGGCCTCGCGGTAATCGCGCGCCATGACCCATTTGTCCTGCGCCGCGAAGAAGGTGTCGACATAGGCGTAATACCGATCGGGCGGCGCGCAGCGGGCGATCATCGCGGCACGCAGCGCCGGCTCGTCGAGCGGGAAGTCGCGCAGCACCAATTTCGCCTTGCCGGTGTCGATCCATTTCTTTTTGAGCTCGGGCAGCACCTCATTGGCAAAATGGGCGCAATGCGGGCAGGTCAGCGAGGCGTATTCGACAATCGTGATCGGCGCGTCGGGATTGCCGAGCACCCGATCGTCCTTGGTGATCGACAACCCGGCTCGCGCCTCCGCCAGCATCGCCGGCGCGGCGCCCGCCTGCATTTGCCACGGCAATGCGATGGCGAGGCCGAGTATCCCGAGGAGGGCAAGCCAGATCTTGCGCATAACCGGTTCCTTACGACGATTTGCTGATGGCGATAACGGCGCGGCCGAGGCCGGCCAATGCGCGGCGCAGCTCAGGGTCGGCGATGCCGGCGAGCCGATCGTCGAGCGCCTTGCTTTCGCCGGGCGCCAGCGAACGGAGCAGCGGGGCCTTCGGGAGCGCGGGGAGGGGCAGCGGGCCCTGCACGAGAGCCAACCGGCTGACGACCGGGCGGCCGAAAAATCCGTTGATCCGCTCGATCAAGAGAGGCGCGCGGTGCTGCGCTTCGAGCGCTGCGCCGGAGGTGGTGCGCAATTTCAGGACCCCGTCGCGGCCGAGCGCCGAAGGCCAGGTCACGTTGGCCCAATCGGGGCCGATGATCGCGGCCCACTCGGATTTGAGGCGGACGAGGATCCCGCCGCCGCGCTTCCCGATGATCGGCACGGCGAGCCGCGAGGCGGCGACCCCGACGGCGCGAAATCCGGAGCGCCGCTCGTGCTCCCGCACCGGACCGGTTAGGTTGGGTGCATCGAATCGCCGATCAGTTCGAGCCATGCCAGCTTGCCGAGCCTAGGCTTGTCCGCATCGAGAACGCCCGATCCCGCGGCGCTGCTCGCCTGGTACGACCGCCACCGCCGCGACTTGCCGTGGCGGGCTCCGGCCGGCGCGCGCCCCGATCCCTACCGCGTCTGGCTCAGCGAGATCATGCTGCAGCAGACGACGGTGGCGACTGTCGGGCCATATTTCGACCGTTTCATGGCGCGCTGGCCCGATATCGCGGCGCTCGCCGCGGCCTCGCTCGACGAGGTCCTGCAGCTCTGGCAAGGGCTCGGCTATTACGCGCGCGCCCGCAACCTGCATGCCTGCGCCCGCGCCGTCGTCGAGCGGCATGGCGGCGCCTTTCCGGCCGAGGCCGCGGAATTGCGCGCATTGCCCGGCATCGGCGACTACACCGCCGCGGCGATCGCCGCGATCGCCTTCGATCGGC
This sequence comes from uncultured Alphaproteobacteria bacterium, assembly GCA_963836845.1. Lineage (GTDB taxonomy): Bacteria > Pseudomonadota > Alphaproteobacteria > ATCC43930 > CGMCC-115725 > AP-15. The sequence goes on from CAWILK010000040.1 coordinate 35,601, forward strand.
GCGCGGCGGCGATCGACGGCAATGTCGAGCGCGTCCTCGCGCGGCTTTACGCGGTGGCCGAGCCGCTCGCCGAGGCGAAACCACGCCTCAAGGCGCTTGCCGCAGCGCTGGTCCCGGAACGGCGCTCGGGCGACTTCGCCCAGGCATTGATGGAGCTGGGCGCCACGCTCTGCACGCCGCGCAAGCCGCGCTGCGTGTTGTGCCCGTGGCGCGCCTGCTGCGCCGCCGCCGCTGCGGGGCTCGCCGAGGCGCTCCCGGCGCGGGCCGAGAAGCCGGAGCGGCCGTTGCGCTACGGCGTCGCGTTCTGGCTGACCCGGGCGGATGGCGCGGTCTTGCTGCGCCGCCGGCCCGAGAGAGGCTTGCTCGGCGGCATGATCGAGATCCCGTCGACGCCGTGGCGGACCCAGCCATGGAGCTTTGCCGAGGCAGTCGCGGAGGCGCCGGCGGCGGTCGCGTGGACGGCGCTGCCCGGCGCGGTCCACCACGGCTTTACGCATTTTCGTCTCGAGCTCGCGACTATTGGCGGGATCCGGAGCAGCGGAGGGATTGTGGAGCCAAATCGACCGGCTCGGCGAGCACGCATTGCCGACCTTGATGAAGAAGCTCGCGGGGCACGCTGTCTCGGCGCTCGCCCGGCCTCACGGCAGCGGGGACAGCTCCGACGCCGGTTCAGGCTCGGCAAACAGCGGCAGAAAATCCTCCCCCGCCAGGGCGAGCCGGACCGGCGCAAAGGACCGCCGGTGATGCCGGGTGACGCCAAATCGGCGAATCGCCTCGCCATGGTCGAGCGTCGCATAGCCGACATTGGTTTCCCAGCGATAGACCGGATAGCGCGGCGCGAGCGAGCGCATGATCCGGTCGCGGGTCACCTTGGCGATCACGGAGGCCGCGGCGATCGAGAAGCTGAGAGCGTCGCCCTTGATGACGGTCTGCACCGCGCAGCCGAGCGGCGGGGCGATGTTGCCGTCGACGAGCGCCATGTCGGGGCGAACGCCGAGCCCCGCGACCGCGCGGGCCATCGCCAGCAGCGCCGCGCGCAGGATATTGATGCGATCGATCTCGGGGACGCTCGCCGCGGCGACTGCGATGCGGGCGGTTCCGCGATCGGCGCACCGCCGCAGCGCCCGATAGCAGGTTTCGCGCTGTTCGCTGCTCAGCACCTTCGAATCGTCGAGCCCGTCGCGCAAGCTCTTCGGGAAACGTCGCGGGTCGAGCACCACCGCGGCGGCGACGACCGGCCCGGCGAGCGGGCCGCGGCCGGCCTCGTCGACCCCGCAGATGAGCCCCGTGCAGCGCCGCTCGATCCTGAAATCCGGCATCCTTCTCCCCCGCGCGGCTTGTGCCACAAGGGTGCCGCCCGGGCAAGAGGAGGATGGCTCGCCAATTGTCTCTCGCGCGGCGCCGGCCTGGTGGCCGCGGCCGCGATCGTCTTTGCCCTAGCCTTGTCGCCTGCCGCGGCCCTCGACCTGTTCGGCACGCGGCACGAGGTCTCGGTCCAGTTCGCGACTCAGGACGGCAAGCCGTTGGGCAATGCGGAAGTGCGCGTCTTCGCGCCCGGCGAAACCAAGACCCCGGCAATCACCGGGCGCACCGACAGCGAAGGCAAATTCGCGTTCGAGGCCGATCGCGACGGCTTTTGGAGCGCCGAGGCGCGCGGCGCCGACCAGGTCGGCCGACTGATGATCCGTGTCGGCGGCGAGGCGCAGCCGGAGAGCCGGTTTTCGCCGTTTCTGCTGATCGGCGTGCTGGCCTTGCTGCTTGCGGTCGCGATCTGGTACCGGCTGCTGCGGGCCCGCCATCGCCGCCCGCGCCCGTAGAAGCCGGCCCCCCTTATCAGCCGAGGGTGATCAGCGTCTTCATCAGGTCGGCCGGCCAGACGAGGCTGAGCGGCGCGCCCATCAAGGCCGCGCCGGCGTTGCTGCCGTCGGGCAAGCGCGACCATGTGGTGGCTGAAATGCGCAAGCACCCCGGCGAGGTAAAGCCCGGTGAGCCACTTCCAGCCATGCTGGTGCTGTCTTGATCGATCCTGTCTCGGCGAAGCAAACGCAAAGACTCGGCGGCCATATTTCGGCAATCCGGGAGGGCCGATCATGATCTCACCCACGCTTCTGTAGTCTCGGTTAACAGCGGCGCGAAGGCCGGCCGGGTGATCCCGTGATCCAACGGGGAACTCAGCGGCGCGGCATCGTGCGAGGTCTATAATACCGAACTTTTCCCGGGCCGTCACGGCCCGGCAGCGCACTTTTATCGGGATGCGCGGATCGCCGGAACTGCAACATAGGCCCGGCCGCAGCGTTTGCCGCCGGGCGGCGGATTTTCGGGAAGTGGTCGGCGCTCGACATCATCGTCTCGTTCGTCATCGACTCGAACCTGAGCCGCGCGCTGACCGGCGGCGCCCCGCTTTGGGCACGCTCGCGGCGACGACGCTGCTGGTCGCCCTGCACGGGCTCCTTACTCATCTGGTAGCCCGTTCCGCTCCGCTTTCGCGCGTGATCGAGGGCAGCCCGGTCGAGCTGGCTCGCTCCGGCGCTGCAAGCGCCATCGGAGAAGTCCACCGTCATTGACGCTCGAGCGAGGCCCTGCGAGCCTGCTCATCCGACGGGCTCTGCGGATCAGGGTCGGGAGGGTCGCGATTGGCACCTCGCCTTCGCGGACCGGAGGTCGTGAACCCTCGAGCAGGCTCGAGAGGGTCGCCAGCCCGCCCGTGGTCGAGCAGCCGCCCGTCATCGATCTGATGGCCGCGCTGAAGCGCAGCCTCGCAAGGGAAAAGGGCGAGACGCCGCCGAAATCCAGGCACAAACCAGCCGGCGATCGCCGGCAGCCGAGCCTCTTGCTGCCGGTTGCGGGCAAAGGCCGAACCTCAACGGAGCCCGCCGAGTCCGCGCAGCGGCGGCGGAAGAAGGCGTGAAGCCAGCTAAGCTAAGGGTTCGTCGAGGTTTTTCGGGTTCCGTTGCGATGGTGCTGGCAGCGGGGCGCGAGACCCGACGCGGAGCACGGGTCGATGAGGTCCCGCGCGTCCTCTCGGCGGCTGCAACCAACTTTAATTAGCCGGTCAGTATGTGTCTGGGTTGACTAAGTTTCGAACTGTCGCTGCTCGGTTGACGCGCTGGAGTCGGCGCCGGCGCGGTCCAATGCATTAGGGCAGGGACGATGATGAGCAACGCGATCGCCAAGAATGTTGTGATGCTTGTAAGATCCATCATGGCGCTTTCTCCTGGGTTCGCGCCGCCAGGATATTTAACCAAAGCGCTGCCCGAATGTGAGCTTGCTCACTTTCGGCGGGGGAACGCGCAGGTTTTTGCGCTTTAGCCAGCGGCGAACACCACCCCGCGCCGACGCCGGTACTTGTATGCATTGGGACGCATCGAAGCGGGGCCTGCAAACCCAGTCGAACAAACGCCGGCGGGCGCTGTCGAGTGTTCATCGAATCGTGTCCCTCTACCATCGCGTCAGAAAAGTTTTAATCGAGACCGCCTGTGCCACTTTATACTAGTGTAGGTTGTCCTTACACTCGTGCTGGGCATGCTGCGGCAAGTCACTGGGGTTACTGCAAAATTTTAGTTGGCATAGGTCTTGCTTCACCCTTGTACAGGCAGGGAGTCTCTTTTTTGGAGTAGACCTCGTGAACACCAAACTTCTAACTGCACTCGCCTTGGCGATGAGCCCGCTTCTGTGGGCGTCGGGAGCGGGGGCGGCCCAGATCACCTTCGGACCGAGCAACCAGAGCATCACCTTCACGGGCGATGGCGCCAATTCCGTGACGGTAACAAGCCCGACCCTCACGGGTTCGGCTTTTGACACGACGAATGGCCTTGTCGGAACCTTCACCCTCAGTGGGCTGTCCTTTACGGCCGGCCCGCAGAGCGGGGGCATCTTCACGGCCGGAGCCAACACGGCGACGTTCACCTACACCAACCCGGACGGGGATACCCTGACCGAGACCTGGCATGTCACCTTTATTCAGGACAATACGCCGCAACCGAAGTTCTTCGGCACCGGGATAACGACGGCCATCTCGGGGGATGCGGCATTCCTGGCCGCCTTTGGTCCGGTCGGAACAATCGACACGTTCGATTGGATCGAAATGCCGATCACCTGTGCGGTGCCGGCCAACTGCACGACCTTGGACCAGTTGGCAACCACGACGACTTCGGCGAGCGCACCGATATCGAGCGGCGAGAAACTCGTTGCGGTCGCGACACCGGAGCCGGCATCTCTGGGTATTCTGGGCAGTGCGCTCGTCGGGCTGACCTGGCTTAATCGGCGCCGGCGCAAGGCAGCGTAAAAACCTCCGACACAGTCGGTGAATTGAGGCGGTTTGTCCGGGAGCCGCCGTTTTTTTAGTACATCCCATACTACTCGGCTGGCATGCATGCTGGGCGGCACGCTCGACCCGCTGACCCCCAACTCGATGCGATGGGGCGCCACAGGCTGCGGCACCATTCCGGCCGGCGGCGGCGGTTGGGCATCCTGTCTCGGCGGATATTGGAGTGCGCCTTCAAGTTCGGCGCTTCGGGCATCCACAACTGAGCCCGGTAAATGCGAGCATTGCAGCGAACAGGTGAAGACATTTTAGTTTGTATATCGACCGCCACCCTTCACGAAGGTCAACCCCCGGCCAATTCCCGAGAGTTCGACCAGATTGTCGGCGGCGTCTTCCGGCTGCTTATAGGTGCTTACGTGCTCACGCATTGTCCGCGGGCGGCCATGTAAGCATCTGATGTGTATGGTGGGCGCGACTGGGATTGAACCAGTGACCCCTACGATGTCAACGTAGTGCGCACCTCATATCCACAGATTTCCGCAGGTTTCTTTCCCTGGATAACCTGCTGATATTAAGGAGAAATTAACTACGTATTCGTTACCAGCGTTTCTTCGCGTGGGCTAGGATTTTCGTTCCCGTGCTTACCTCACGCTTACCCTGGAGGAGACGTTGGGCGATAGGAACAAGCTCACCAAGCGTTATGTGGATGGGGTGCGATCGCACCCTAGCGACAGAGACAGGCTTCACTGGGATGCTGAGCTTGCCCGGTTTGGACTTAGGCAGAAAGGCCGGCGACCCGATAATACCCCGGGTGCCCTTTCTTATGTGATCCAATATCGGAACCGTGAAGGGTTGAGCCGACGCTTCACCCTCGGTAACGCGAACGCGGTGACCCCCGAAGAAGCTCGCCAACTGGCTCGCAGCTTACTAGCGCGGATCGACGACCCCCGCGAACGATACGATCCTGCTGCGGAGAAAGACGAAATACACGCAGCGGAGACCTTTGAGCAGATGGTCGACATCTATTTGCTCTCGGATGCTTGGCTGAGGAAGGCACAGAGCACGCGGGATGTTGAGAGCGGCCTAATCAAGCGGCATCTGCTGCCATTGCTAGGCAAGCGGCGCGTGAGGGAAATCACCCGCCGGGATATGGAGAAGACGCTTAGGGACATCCGAGACGGCAGGACGGCGGTTGACCAGAAGTCCAGCAAACCAAGGGGCCGCATCCGTGTCACGGGAGGCGCCGGCACCGCCCGACGGACGTTACAGCTTGCGAGCGCAATTTTCGCCTACGGCTTGGACCAGGCCCTTATCTCAATCAACCCCTGTGTCGGGCTTAAGCTCGGATCGAACGGCACTCGGGATGCGATCGTCGAAGACGAGACGGGATATGCAGGGCTGTTCCGCGCTCTGAACGAGTTAGAGGCCGAGCGAGAGATCACAGACCCGGCAGCAAACGCCTTACGTCTGATCACCCTAACAGGCGCGCGGCGTGGGGAAATCCTAAATCTGCGCGGGCGCCACTTGGAATTGTCTCGGCAGCGGATTGTCCTCGCCCCACACGAGCATAAGGCTGGTCGCCGAACTGGCCGCCCGAAGTTCATCTCATTACCGGCTGCTGCGGTGCCTATCCTCATCTCCGCGATTGCGGCCGGGATCGAGCCCAACGATCTGGTTTTCAAGTCCTCAAGGCCAGGCTCACCAATTTCGCTGAAAAAGCCATGGGCCAAGGTTCGCGCCCGAGCGGGTCTGCCACCTGGGCTTACTATTCACGGCTTACGCCACTCGATCGGTTCCCACCTGGCGATGGCCGGCGCGAGCGGACCGGAGATCCAAGCTGCCCTGGGGCATGCGAGCATCGCCACCTCGGTCCGCTATATCCACTTCGCCGAAGCTAGGAAGAATGCGCTCGCGGAGCGTGCCGCGGCGCCTGCCGTCGCCGGCCTGGAGAGCGTAAAGGGTGACGGCGAGAGCGCAGAGATAATTCCGCTGCGCCGATAGTCGGGCGACGAAGTCCGATGCGCGAGCAACCAAGACCGGACGAAGCATGCCAGCGCGAGAACGCCGATTTCGATGCCTTCGCGGCGAGGTTGCCCGTAGATGCGTTCGAGCCAATCGCGCGGGCGCTGGCGGTCAACGCCGAACCGAAAAATCTTGCAGCACTCCGGGATTGGCTTCTACCCGAATTCCACTTTTTCTACCTGAGCATCGGCAAACAGCGCTCTCGTGCGGAACGGCTCAGACGGCTGAAAGCGCTGCGGGATGCAGCTGCTGTCGTGAGCGCATCCCTCGGCCCCGGCGGTGCCTGGGTAGATCTCCCGTGGGGTATTCTTCGGGAAATCGACGGTGACTTCCAAGACAGAGTGAAAGAATTGGAAGAGGCGGCTACCACAAGCGTGCGACGCATCTTGGCAACGCCCTCCCCCCGGGGACGCCCGCCTAAATCAGCGTTCCGAGATTTGACCCCGGCGCTCATGAGGATCTATGAGCGACAAACGGGCCACGCGGCGCTGAAACCGCACTGGCTCCCCGACAGCCGCCGCTACGGCGGTAAGTTCTATCCCTTCGCCGTCGCCGTTTGGCGATGCCTGCGGTCTCATATCCGCGAGAGCAAAGATGCCCTGCCTCCGACGCAATCCGCGCTGGCCGACGAGTTGCGTAAGCATTGGCCTGCGGATAGTAGTGTCATAGGGTGAAAAATCCGTAGCGCGTGTTGAATTTCTCCCCTGCGCGCAATAGTTGCGAACCGCCCCTCTCCTTGCGATATAAGGGCAGCTAATGCCGGGTCTTTCCGGAGACTGCTCTATCAAGCGAGAGGAGAACATTATGATTGCTGACTACGAACGTAGGTTAAGCAGGAAAGAAGCCGCGCAGTTTCTGACCGAGCGCGGCTTTCGAACGGCACCCGCGACCCTAGCGAAACTTGCGTGCATTGGGGGCGGGCCAGCTTTTCAGAGCTTCGGCCGTCGGCCGCTGTACCGAGAGGCTGACTTGTTGGCCTGGGCGCAATCGCGGACAACCGGATTGCGACGATCCACGAGCGACCCCGGGACCAGGGCCTCGGATCGGGAGGCGGCTTGATGCTGAAGCCCGGCCTCAAATTGCACCAGGGCCGGCCGGTTGGCCGAGACCCGCGCGAGATGACGCCGGACGAACTGGGGGAGGCTGGCCACGAACCGATGTCGCCCCTTCGAGCCATCCGGGCAAAATGCCTGGATTGCTGCGCTCAACAGCCGAACGAGGTCGCACTCTGCCCCGCGGTCGACTGCCCCTCCTGGCCCTTCCGCATGGGCACCGACCCGTGGCGAAAGCCGGCGAGCGAGGCGCGGCGGGAGGCGGCCCGGCGGGCTATGGCGGGGATCAACGCGCGGCGACGGGAAAGGGGCAGGGCTGGATCGCCCGGTAGCCCTTCCAAGACGGTACTGC
>CAWILK010000041.1:0-15582 GCA_963836845.1 uncultured Alphaproteobacteria bacterium
TGTGCGGGACAACACATCGAGCACATTGATGATCGCGTAATTGGTAATGAACAGCGGATCCTGCTTGCCGTTCTCGCTATAAAGCATGATGAACTGCAGGACCGCCGACGACTTCTTCTGGATCGTCAGCCCCTCCAGCTGGACCTCGGGGGGGAGTTGGGCCAGGGCGGTCTGCACCCGGTTATTGACGGCGTTGGTGTTGATGTCGGGATCGCTGCCGAGCACAAAGCTGACGGTGAGGTTGTAGCTGCCGTCATTGCCGCTGGTCGAACTCATGTAGATCATCTTGTCGACGCCGACGACCTGCGCCTCGATCGGCTGCGCGATCGTCGACTCGACAACGGCCGCGGAGGCGCCGGGAAACGTGGCCGAAACTACGGTCTGCGGCGGCACGATGTCCGGGAACTGGGCGACCGGGATGCGCATAAGCGCCAGCGCGCCGGCGATTGTGATGACGATCGCGATGACGACGGCGAGCCGCGGCCGATCAACAAAGATCGCCGAGATCATTGTTTCGCTTTCGGCGCGCTCGGCCCGCCGCCGGCCGCGGAGTTGGCGGCGCCATCGCTCGAACCCTGCTCAGCAGCCGGTTCGGCCGCCGGGGAAATCGCCGGCGGCGGGGTCGCCGGGCTGGGTGACACGGTCTGGCCGGGGCGAACTCGCTGCAGCCCCTCGCTGATGACCAGTTCTCCTTCCTTGAGCCCATTGCTCACCACGGCCGTTGACGGCGTCGACTGACCAAGCAGGATGCGCCGCTGCTCCGCCTTGTTCTGCGCATCGACGACGTAGACGTAATCGCCCTGCTGATCTGACAGCACCGCGGCGCGCGGGATGGCGAGAACGGTAATCGGCTCCACGCCTTCGACCATGACGGTCACGAACTCGCCGTCGAACAGCTCGCGCGGGGCGGGCCCGTTCGGCGGCACGCCAGGAAGCAGCGGGTTGGGTACGACGCCGCGCACCATGATCGTGTCGGTGTTGGTCGCGACCGTCGGCGATACATAATCGAGCTTACCGGTCTGTCCGTAGATCCGCCCATCCGGCAGGCGGACCTTGAGCACGACTGCGCTGAAGCCGCCCTTCGCCTCATAGCGGTTGCGCAGATCGAGGCCCGCGCGCACGGAGACCGGGTACAGCACATACATCGGGTCCTGGCTGACGAGATTAGCCAGGGTCCCGCTGGTCGGCGAGACGACGTTGCCCTCGGTGACCTCGGTGGCGCTGATCTTGCCGTCGATCGGCGCGCGGATTTCGGTGTAGCCAAGATTGATCTCGGCTATTTCCAGCTGGGCCTTGGCGGCTTCGATCTGCGCCGCCAGCGAGCGTTCCGAGGCGAGGGCGGCATCGACATTCGATTGCTGGCCGGCGACAGTCTTCAACAGATACTGCGCGCGCTCGAGCGTCAGCTGGGCATTGCGGTGCTGCGCTTCGAGCTGCGCGACATTGGCCTTGTTGTTCTCCACCTGGGCCTGAAATGGCGGCTGCTCGAGGAGGTAAAGGAGATCGCCCTTTTTGACCTCGGCGCCCTCGACAAACTGCCGCTTTTCGAGAAAGGCTGTGACCCGCGCGACGAGCGCCACCCGCCCGATCGACTGAATGCGACCGATAAACTCATCGGTCTCGGTGATCTGTTGCCGCTCGGCGCGCATGATCCCGACCGCCGGCGGCCCGCCGGGCGCTGGCTGCGCCCGGGCGAAGAGGGGGAGCACGACCAGGATCAGGAGCAGGATGAGGAGCTGCATGAACCGCTTTTGCGCCATCGTGTTCCCCCAGGTGCCCTCCACCGAGCCCACGGCGCGAAGACTAGGGACGGTCCGCGTAGAACCGGCTTGCGGCATCGATTTCCTCCGATGTCATCCGGCGCGCGACGTTGCGCATCTGCTCGCCGATGTCGTTGCGCCGGTCGCCCGACGCGAAAGCATCGAGCTGGGCGCGCAGGTAGACCGCGGGCTGTCCCCCGAGCCAACCAGCGCCGGCCTTGCTGTCGAGGACGCCATGACAGGCTCCACAAGGCGCAATCCCGCGCATCGGCGCTCCGTTCGCCACGATGCGGGGCCGGACGACGGTGACGGGGGGCTGGTCGGAGGGCCGTGGCAGATAGGCGTAATACGCGGCGAGATCGCGCATGTCCGAGTCACTGAGACCGGCCATCAGAGGGGCCATGACCGCGCTGGTGCGCGCGCCTGTCTTGAAATCGCTCAGCTGCTTGTAGATCGCGATCGGATCTTGCCCGGCGAGATTGGGCGAGTCGGCCTGGCTCAAGCCGCGAGCGCCGTGACACATGGTGCAGCGCAGGGCCAGTGTTGCACCACGCCCGATCGCTTCCGCGCTCGCGCCCTGCAGCATCTGCGGGATGACTTCGACGCGCGTGGTCGGGTAATCGGCGCGGACGACTCGGGCGTCGGAAGGCGCGTTCCGAACGAGCCCGGCGGCACTGCAGATCGCGTCCCAGACCCCGCGGAACCGCTCGCCTTGCTGCTGCAGCGGCAACCAGGCGAAGCCAGCGATGGCTGCGACAATCGCGATCGCCGCGGTGATCCCGACGCTTGCGGTAAACCAGGGATTGCGCAGGGACGCGAGCCTTTCCCCGCGCATTACCGCGCTCCGATATTGATCGCCGGAACCGCCGTGCCCGGCGTTGCGAGGAGATGCACAATCGGGAAGCCGTAATTGACAATGGTCAGGCCCACCATCAGTCCGAGCCAGAGACCGAAGCCGTTCAGCGCGGCCGGCAACGAGCGCGGCGGGTGCGCGGCGACGCTGAAGCGGTAGGCCGCCGGCTCGGTCCGCGGCGCCGTCTGCCCGCGCGCCAGCACGATGAGGAACATCGCGCCCGACAGCACGAGGATCGCGCCGCCGATGACCGACATCGTCACCGATACAGCCTGCGCGGCGATCGCCGGGTCGGTGTAGTCGTAGAACGCCATCCGGCGCGGCATGCCGAGAATGCCGACCCAGTGCCACGGGAAGGTCAGCACGATCATGCCCACGAACCACGTCCACAGCTGAGCCCGCATCAGGCCGAAGCTGTCCAGCGCGCGTCCCGTCAGATGCGGCCAGATGTCGTAGGCGATCACGAAATACATGATGACGATCGCGCCGCCGAAGATCAGGTGGAAGTGGCCGGTGATCCATTGGGTGTTATGGATGGTGGCATCGAGCTGGTAGCTCATGTTGATCAGCCCGCCGGCGCCGCCGAAGCCGAGCATGACAAAGGACAGGGCGGCCCCGAGCATGACGGGGTTGCGCCAAGGAAGCGCCGTCAGCCACCCCAGCACGCCCTTGCCGCCACGCAAGCGCCCGGCGATCTCGACGGATGCGCAGATCGTGAATACGGTCAGCAAGGTCGGCAGCGCGACGAGCGCGGTGAACACCGAATGCAGGTATTTGAAGCCGGCGCCGACCTGCGGATCTTCGAACGCGTGATGAATGCCGATCGGCATCGCCACGATGAGGAACAGGATGAAGGCAATCCGCCCCATGCTGTCGCTGAACAGCCGGCCGCCGATCGCCCGCGGCACGATCGTGTAGTAGGCGATGTAGGTCGGCATCAGCCAGAAATAGACGATGGCGTGCAATGTCCAGGAGAAGAAGACGCGCGCCAGCCCGGCGTCGATCGTGTCGCGCAGGCCGAGCGCCACGGGGATGATCTGGAACAACAGCTCGAGCGCGGCGCCGACCGCGGTCCAGCCCCACAGATAGGACCCCGCGACCGTGGCGAACATCGCGAACGGCACCGGCGCGCCGGGATTGTCGCGCTTCCAGCGGTACAGATTCACCGACATCAGCGCGACCCAGACCCACGAGCCGACGACCACGAGGACGACCCCGATATAGTAGAACGGGTTGCCGATCAGCGGCGGGTAGAAGGTGTAGAGCACCGAGGCCAGTCCGAGGGCGACCGGGACGATGGCCGCGAACGTGCCGAGGACGACGAGCGCAAATCCGATCCAGGCCCAGGACAGCCCGACTAGCGGTCGAGACAGCGATTTCTCGGTTACGAAGTAGCCGAACCCCATGGCCACGAGCGTCGGAAATACGTAGGCCATCGTGGTGCCGTGGGCCGTGACGGAGCGGTAGTACCATTCCGGGTCGCCGATCCAGGGGTGCAGCGGGCTGCGGACGAGCATCTGCCATTCACCGAGCAGCAGCGCCGCGCCGAAGCCGGCGAAGGCGAACCACAGATGGGCGAGGACCAGCCGCTTGCTATTCCACACAGCTCAGCCTCCGGCGATCTGCCGCCAGGCGCGCGAACGCGGCCTTGTCGACGACCTTGATCCTGCCCCACATGCCCTCATGGCCCATGCCGCAGAATTCATGGCAGGGCATCAGGCGTTCGCCTGGTGTCTCGAAACGCGCGTTGAGGCTGGAGACGTAGCCTGGCACCAGCATCAGGTTGATGTTGGTCCCGGTGATCAGGAAGCCATGCACCACGTCGGCGCTGGTTGTGCGGAACGTGACCGGCGTATCGGTGGGCACGACGATGCAGGACGGCGTAAAGGAGTATTGCTGGCCAATCCCGCGCACCGTGATGGAGCCGTCGGGCTCGAGCGCGCTACCCAAGTTGCTTTCGATGAATTCTCCGCCGAGATGCAAGGTGCGCGGGTCGACGGTCTCGACGCGGCTCTGCGGCATGGCTCCTTGATGCAGCCCGGCGAAGGTCGCCAAGACCACGAGCAGCACCACGATCACGACCGAGACCGTTGCCCAGCGGTGCTCGACCCGCTCGACGCGATCGGCCCCATCGTCGGAGGGCGGGGGTTGCGTCATGGCGCGATTGCACGCGGCACGAAGACGAGAAGATAGAACGCAAACCAGATTGCCACAACGATGGCGGTCGCGAGGCCGGCGAGCACGACCGCGCCCGTCGCACCCGATCGCAAGATCGCGTTCACGTCCGCATTCACGTCCGCGTCTTGCTGCGCGGTGGTATCGCGATCGCCGGTGCCCAAGTCCGAGTTGATCATTGCTGCCTCAATCCAGAGGGGCTGTGCGCAGCTCATTGGCCTGGCGCGCCGACACCGCCGCGCCCCGGTTACCCCAGGCAGCGCGGATATAAGTCACGACGGCAGCCACCTCGTCGTCAGAGAGGCTCTGCGCGAAGGGCGGCATGCCGTAGGGCATCGGGTTGCCGGCAGTGCCGGGCGGGAAGCCGCCATTGAGGACCATGCGGATCGGGTTAACGGCCGATTGCATCTGGATCGACGGATTCTTTGCCAACGGCGGATATTCGGGCGGCATGCCCCGGCCGTCCACTGCATGGCAGCTCGCGCAGTGCGTCGCGTAGACAGTCTGGCCGAAATTCATCAGCAGGCTGCTCTCCGGCGTCGGAATTGCGGAGACCTCGGTCTCAGGCGGGCTGCCCTCACCCAGGCTCTTGAGATAGATCGCCATAGCTCGCACATCGGCATCATTCAGGTACTGCAGGCTGTTGAACGTGACTTCCGCCATCGGTCCGTAGACGGCACCGCGTTGCGACACCCCTTTGCGGAGCAGATCGACGATCTCGTCGATGCTCCACTCGCCGAGCCCGGCCTCCTTGTTCGAGGTGAGGGAGGGCGCGTACCAGTTCTGCATCGGGATTAGCCCGCCCTCGAATGCCTTCGACTCGGAGCTGCCCCCGAGGGCGTTGATCGGCGAGTGGCACATCGCGCAATGGCCCAGCCCTTCCACGAGATAGGCGCCGCGGTTCCATTCGGCAGACTTGGTCGGGTCCGGCCGATATTCGCCTTCCTGGAAGAACAGCGTGCGCCAGCCCAGGATGAGCTGGCGGTTATTGAAGGGAAAGCGGAGGTCGTGCGGCCGGTTTGGCTGGCTTGCCGGCGGGACCGAGCGCAGATAGGCGAAGATCGCGTCGCAATCCTCGCGCGTCACCTTCGTATAGGAGCCAAACGGCATGGCCGGATAGATCAGGCCGCCATCGGGAAAGCGGCCGGTGTGCATGGTCCCGTAGAACTGGTCCGCGGTCCATGATCCGATGCCGGTTTTGGGGTCGGGGGTAATATTTGACGTATAGATCGTGCCGAACGGGGTGGCCATCGGCCGGCCGCCGGCGAACAAAGCGCCGCCTGGCTGCGTGTGGCAGGCGACGCAATCGCCGGCACGGGCCAAGTATTCGCCCTTGGTGATGAGGACGTCGTCGGCAGCCTGCGCCACGGTGGCGCCGGCCAAAAGCACGAATACCGCAAGGGAGGGTAGGGACGAGAGCCGATCGATCCGCACTTCGCCCTCCCTCTCAGTTTGGTTCGCTGCCGCAGGGGAGCGGCAAGGACAGCGAGCCTTTCGGCACGGGTGACGGGTCGGGTGGTATCGGCAGCGCGGCGAGCCAGGCAGCGACGGCGGTGACGTCGCTTTCGGTCAAGGTGGCCGCGACGAGCTGCATGCAGTCCGGTGCGGCGGCGGTGCGTGTGCCGTAGCGCCAGGCACCGAGCTGCGCGCTGATATAGCTCGCGTGCAGCCCGGCCAAGCCGGGAATGGCTGGCTCCATCCCGGTCAGGGTGGGTCCGTGACATCCGGAGCAAGCTGGAACGCCATGGGCCGGATCGCCTTCGGCTACGAGCGAGCGCCCTCGAGCGAGCAAGGCGGGGCTCACGTCAGCTACCGCTTGCGACACCGGCGGCGGGCGCAGTGCTGCGAAATAGTCCGCCATCTTGTGAAGATACGCGTCCGGCATATACTCCAAGAGATAATTCATCGGCGGGTAGCGGCGGCGCCCGTCGCGGAACGCGACCAGCTGGTTCATCAGATAGCCGGCCGGCTTGCCGGCGAGCCGCGGGAAATAGTCGTTCTTCGTCCCCTCGCCCTGCCGGCCGTGGCAGGGCGCGCAGGCGAGCAGTCGCGCCTCCATCGTGTCGGGTGCGCGTTCCGTCGGCTGCGCGGGCGCAACGGCGGCAGGACAGAGCAGCAGCGACACGAGCAGGATCGCAAACCCGTTCCACCGCGCGCCGCGGAGGAGCGCGTAGCTCGGATTGTCCGGCTTCTTACGATTTTCGCGCGTCAACACCGGCATGTCTCCCCTTAGCATGTCGCAGCGGGTTTCACATCCTCCGATCGGCGGTTGAGAAGGTGGGCCTCACGCAAATCGAGCTCCCGTTCAATGCGGCGCCGTGCTTCGCCGTTTAGCATTCCTTTCCGAAACAGCCCGTCGATTTCGTTTCGCTCGGTCCCGATCAGCGCCAGCTCGATTTCGTCGTGGACCTCGCTGAGCTCCCGGTGGCGCGCATCGCCGTCGCTGCTGTGCCGGGTAACTCTGAGCCGATCCTGGTACTGTGCACGGATTCCTTCGAGGACTTCCGCTGCGAAGCGGCCCTCTCGTGACAATCGATCAAGCCTTTCGAGTGCCGCTTCGATTGCGCGTTGTCGCGCGTGGTATTCCTCGGCACGAGCCGTATCGTGCTCATGGCGGCCGGTCTCGATGAGGCCCAGCGCCCGCATCACCCAGGGCAGCAACAGACCCTGACCGACCAGTGTCACCAGAATGACCGAAAAGGTCAGGAACAGGATCAGATCGCGATGCGGAAATGGCCCGCCACCGGCCACGGCAAGCGGCAGGCCCAGCGCCGCCGCGAGCGAGACGATGCCGCGGACTCCGGTGAATGAGACAGCAAATGCCCGTTGCCAGGTCGGCACTGGATCCGCGCGGCGGATCAAGAACCCTAACCGGGTCAGTAGGTACGCCGCCGGATAGGTCCATGCAAAACGTGCCAAAATCACTAAAGCGCTGACGATTAGGGCGGAGAAGATCAATTCCGACAGTCGGTAGCCGCCGATGTGGCTCATCAGAGTACGCGCCTGCAATCCAGTGATCAGGAATACCAGGCCCTCGATCGCGTAAATCAAGAAATCCCAGAACAACAGCCCCTGGAGCCGCGTCGCAGCACCCATCAGGTGCGGGGCCATCCAGCCTGCGTAGAGCCCAGTGGTCACGGTCGCGAGAACGCCGGAACCGCCGAGATGCTCTGGTGGCCAATAGGCCAGGAACGGAGTTAGAACGGAGAGGGTAATTTCGATACGCGGATCGGCGATCCAGCGCCGCAGGCGCAGCATCACCCACCCGACACCGATCCCCCAAAGGATCTCGCCGACAGCGATGATGACGAACATCTCCACCGCTTCGCCGAACGAGAACACACCCAGGCTTACGGCCGCTACCGCGAACCGGTAGAGGATCAATGCGGTCGCGTCGTTCGCCAGCCCTTCTCCCTCGAGGATGATCAGAATGCGTCTGGGTATCCCCATTCGCCGGGCGATCGACGATGGCGCCATTGTATCCGGCGGCGAGACGATTGCCCCCAAGACGAAGCCAACCGGCCACGGGAACCCCAGCAGCCAATGGGCTGCAGCGGCGGTCACTACCGTCGTGAACAGTACGCAACCCACCGCAAGCAGCGAAATCGGACCCAGGTTGAGCCGGACCTCCGGCCAGCTCATCGCCACCGCCGACACGTAGACGACAGGCGGCAACACCATGAGGAGGACCAATTCCGGAGCGAGCTCGACTGGCGGTAGACCCGGAACGAGCGCCAGCCCCACACCGGTCAACACCAAGAGAATTGCATCTGGAATTCTGAGGCGCGCCGAGATGACGGCAACCGCGGCGACCACCCCCAGCAGCAGCACCAGAACCTGGATCGTAGAAATCATCCCAGATTAGCGATGCCATTACAGGTGGCGCTCGCATTCTCGCTGATTTGATGGTGCGCGCCAGGTGCTTCCGTCCAGCTTTCGCCCGCGCGGGACATCTGCACCTTGCCGTTATCGACCTGGCTGCGGATCGAGCCCGAGAGCACGTAGGCTGTGATGAATGCCGAGCGCGCATGATGCTGCGGCGGGGCCGCGCGGCCCGGGGGATAGCCCGGGGGACAGAAGGCAGAGCGGAGCGGCGAGTGCGGCGAGCGTCGCTCCGCCTGCAATTAGGCGGTACCTCATCGTGCTTCCCCGAACTCAGGAGAGGGCGCTTGCGTCTTTAGGCGGCACCCTTCCAGTGCATCGGATGCACCGAGCGGAAGCCGATTGCGATGCGGTTCCAGGCATTAATCGCAGCAATGCACACTGTCAGATTGACCAGTTCCGTTTCGGAGAAATGCTGCCGCACTTGGTCGTAGACACTGTCGGGAATATGGGTCTCTGAGACCAGGGTCACCGCCTCCGTCCAGGCGAGGGCAGCGCGTTCGCGCTCGCTGTAGAGCGGCAATTCATGCCATGCGTCGAGCAGGTAGAGCCGCTCCTCGGTCTCGCCGCGGGCGCGTGCTTCGCGCGTATGCATATGGATGCAATAAGCGCATCCATTGATCTGCGAGGCGCGCGTCTTGACCAGATCGATCAGCGAATGGTCGAGCCCGCTCTCCTGCACGTAATTCTCGAGCGCCCCCAACGCCTTCATCGCCTCGGGCGCAGCCTTGTAGGGGTTCAGCCTTGGGGTCATCGTCGCATACCTTTCTCCATTGCGCCGCTACCGGCACGGTCGACCTTGCCGAATTAATTGTCGAGGAACACCACATTCTCCCCGATGGGCTCGCGGCCGATGTGCAGCTTATTGGCAGGGAAGTCCGGGTCGGGATAGCCGACTGCCAGACCGCACAGGACCGACAGTTCCGCCGGGATAGCCAGCTGCGCGCGGACGATTTCGGGATATCCCGCGATCGAGACCTCGACGCAGCTGCCTAGCCCCCGTTCGGTCAAGGCCAACAGCAACGTCTGCAGGAACATCCCCACGCTGACGGCGTCCGCTGGACCGAGGTCCCGGTGCATACAGACAATGCCGGCCAGCGGCGCGCGGAAGAACTCCCAGTTGCGCAGGACTGCAGCTGCATGTCTCGCCGTGTCCGCGCGAGCGATTCCCATCGCCCCGTAGACTTGAGCGCCCAGCTCGCTGCGAAAGTGCTGGAACGACCCGGGCAGGGGTGGAATAGTGGGCGGTCGACGCTGGGCCTCGTCGAGCAGGGCAGCGACGAGGCGGTCGCGGGACGCTCCGGATGCGAACACCATATGCCAAGGCTGAATGTTGGAGTTCGACGGCGCATCCTGGGCCAGAGCGAGGGCCTCATTCACCAACTCCCGCGGCACCGGTTGGGACAAAAACAGCCGCGTCGAGTGGCGCTCTCTGATCGCTTGATCAAGGTCTAACATCGTGGCTCCTCCGGCTGAACTATTGATTATCTTGCTTCTGGTCAGGTCGTCGGCCTGTTTCGACGGCAAGAAATTGCTGGGACTAGGGTACTATGGGCCTCCTGTTCCGCCATAATCACCGCTCCTTCCGTGCGTCGGCTCGTTGGAAAGCGGGGCGCCTTCGGGGGTGCTGATCCGCACCTCAAATCCTCACAGTCTCTAGAAGGATCTTGCCGTAGTCGCGGTGAGGATATCGGCCTTGCGGTTGAGCGCTGCGATCAGACCGTCGATCCCGTCGTTCTTCAGGATGGCAGCGAATTCTGATCTGCGGGTGGCCACTTCGCTGATCGCGCCGTCGAGGTAGATGTCTGAGATCAGCCAGCTGTCGCCGCTACGGCGCATCATGTAGTCGACCTTGACCGGCTCACCGTTGGCTTTGATGATCTGGCTGCGCACCGTCACTCCGGATGGGGCCGGCTGTTCGCCGATCACCTCGAGCTTCTGTCCGTCATAGCTGTCGAAGCGGTCGGCATAAATCGCCGAGATGTAGCGTCCGAAGCTCTCGCTCACCTGCTGGCGCTGTGCCTCGGTGAGACTCGCCCAGGACGGGCCGACCGACAGCCGCGCCATCGAAGCGATGTCGAAGCTGCGGCGAATCACCGGCGCTAGTTGCGTGAAACGCCCGCTCTGCCCCAGCGTCCGGCCGTTCTTCATCGTGTTGAGCAGAGCGTCGTAGAGGCCCTGCACGGTATCGCCGCCGCTCGCCGGCGCAGCATGAGCAGGGTAGGAAAGCATGCCGAGGCCGAGGCCACCGGCGAGGGCTACGGCTTTCCACGATAGCGTTTTCGGTACGCTCGACTTGCTCGTGACTTGATTGAAAATCGCTGACAATGAGCGTCTCGCCATGGTTCCTCTCCTTCGTGGGAAGCAGCTGGTCCGCCAGGCTCTGCATTTGCCGGCGGGCACAGCCGAGTTCCTTGTTCCAAGGAAATCAAGGCTAGGCGGCGACGACGGTGAAGGGCGACCCCGACTTTGGTCGAATAGGCGCTTCTCGGATTCTTCGATACAAAGACAATCAAGAAGTTAGGCCAAGTCGAACCGGAGTTCTTAGACTAAGGTCGAACAACTCCGCCGGCCTCACCCTCCCGCTTCGCGGGTCTCTTCCTCCTCCATAGCTGGGGGACGGGGTGTGGCCGACACGATGGAGGGGCGAGCGGGTGCAGAGCTGGGTCGTCGTCGCGGTTGCGCTGCTCTATATCGGCCTGTTGTTCGCGATCGCCTGGCGAGGCGACCGGCCGGCGGGGGCAGCCGCTCGGCGCGCGCCAATTCTCTACAGCCTGTCGCTCGGCATCTACTGCTCGTCCTGGACCTTCTACGGCTCCGTCGGACGCGCCGCCTCTTCCGGCTTCGACTTCGTGCCGATCTATCTCGGCCCGATCATCGTTATTAGTGTCTTCTGGCCGGTCCTGGCCAAAATGGTGCGCGTCGCCAAGGAGCAGAACACCGTCTCGATCGCTGACTTCATCGCCTCGCGCTACGGCAAGAGCCAAGCAGTTGCCGCGCTCGTCACGATCGTCGCGGTCATCGGGATCACTCCCTATATCGGATTGCAGCTCAAGGCAGTGACCAGCAGCTTTGGGGTGCTCACCGGCACGGCTCCGAGCCTTTTCGGTGTCACCGCGCTGACGGTCACCGGGTTGATGGCGCTTTTCGCCATCCTCTTCGGCCTGCGCAACATCACCGCGAGCGAACACCATCCCGGGCTGATGAAGGCGATCGCGTTCGAGTTGATCGTCAAGCTCGTCGCTTTTCTCGGGGTCGGCGCCGCGGTGACCTTCGTGCTCTCGCCCGGGCTGCCCGACATGCTCGAGCAGGCGCGGAACAATCCGTCGCTTGCTCATGTTTTCGATCTCAATTTCGACCGGCCCGAGTGGTGGTCGATGACGCTGCTCGCCGCGCTCGCGATCCTCTGCCTGCCACGCCAGTTCCATGTCGCAGTGGTCGAGAACACTAGTGAGGCCGACCTGCGCAAGGCCGCGTGGCTGTTCCCGCTCTACCTCGTCGCGATCAACATCTTCGTCGTGCCGGTGGCGCTGGCTGGGCTCATTCATTTCGGCAGCGGCGGCGCGGAGGCCGATAACTTCGTTGTGTCGTTACCGGTCGCCGCAGGAGCGAGCGGGCTCGGCCTTCTCGCCTTCATCGGTGGGTTCTCGGCGGCGACGGCCATGGTCATCGTCGCCGCCGTCGCACTAAGCACGATGATCTCCAATGATCTGGTGATGCCGCTCTTGCTGCGCCTGCCGGCGCGCGGCGAAGAGCGGCCGCGGGATCGAGCGCCTCTGCTGCTTGGCATCCGCCGCCTCGCGGTGGTCGTGATCCTGCTCCTCGCCAACGGCTACAATTTGCTGGTCGGCAGCGCCTCCTCGCTGTCATCGATCGGTCTTGTCGCGTTTGTTGCCGTGGCGCAGTTCGCGCCGGCAATGGTGGGCGGCCTCTATTGGCGGCAGGGCAATCGGGTTGGTGCTCTCGCCGGGATCGGCGCCGGGTTTGCCCTCTGGCTCTATACGCAGGTACTGCCTGTCTTTGCCGAAGCCGGCTTCTTTGCCCCGGCGCTGCTCGAACACGGGCCGTGGGAAATCGGCTGGCTGCGACCGCGGGCATTGCTCGGATTAGCCGGCTTCGACCCGCTGACGCATAGCGTTCTGTGGAGCCTTGGCGGCAATTGCTTGTGCTACGTCCTCGGCTCGCTGCTCACCGCTGCCACGGCGATCGAACGTCGCCAGGCGGTGGCCTTTGTCGAAGCGATACCCTACGCGCCGCTCGGTGGCCTGGTCGAGGGTCAGACAACGCTCGCCGATATGATGGCATTGGCGGAGACCTATCTGAGTGGCGACCGCGCCCTCGGGGAATTCCGCCAATATTTGGATAGACCTGCACTGACCGCCGGCGACGCCGCGCTTATGGCGCTCGCCGACCGTGACGCGTTGCGCTTTACCGAGCGCCTGCTTGCCGGCGCAATCGGCGCCGCTTCGGCCCGTATCGTCGTCGCGGGCGCGCTGCAGAAGAAGCTGCCGCGAGGCGAGGTGATGTCGGTGCTCGACGAAGCCTCGAAGGCGATCCGCTTCAACCGCGTGTTGCTGCGCGCAACATTGGAGAACGTCAATCAGGGGATCTGCGTCTTCGACAGCGAGCTGCGCCTTGCGGCGTGGAACCGACGGTTTCTCGAGCTCACTGGTCTACCGCCGAACTTCGTCCAAGTCGGCATCGGGCTCGCCGAACTCGTCGCTTTCAACCCGGCGCGCGGCGAGTACGGCAGCAGCGACGAGATCGAGAGCTTACTGCAGCGCATCGAGCAGACGAACCGGCCCGACATCTACGAGCGCATCCGTCCGGACGGCACCGTCTTAGAAATCGCGACCAACCCGATGCCCGACGGAGGTGCCGTCGTGACCTGCGCCGACGTGACCGAGCGGCACAATGCGGCGACGACGCTGCGCGAGGCGAACGAAAACCTCGAGCGCCGGGTAGAGGAACGCACCGCCGCCCTCGCGCTCGCCAAGGCCGAAGCCGAGCGGGCTAATCTGAGCAAGACGCGGTTTCTCGCGGCGGCGAGCCATGACCTGCTGCAGCCGCTGCACGCCGCCCGGCTCTTCACCTCGGCGCTCGCTGAGCGGCGCAATGAGCCGCTGGTCGGGCGGATCGATGCCTCACTGCGCTCGGTCGAGACATTGCTCGGCGCGCTGCTCGATGTTTCCAAGCTCGACGGCGGCGCGGTCACGGCACAGCCGGTCGCTTTCGCGATCGACAGCCTATTGTCGACCCTGGCCGAGGAATTCGCCGCGATCGCGCGCGAGCGCGGCCTCGAATTGCGGGTGGTGAGATCGACGGCCGGGGTGCGCAGCGACCCGGCATTGATGCGACGAATCCTGCAGAACTTCCTGTCGAACGCGCTGCGCTACACGAGCACGGGGCGCGTCCTTGTCGGCTGCCGGCGCTGTGGCGCAAATCTGCGCATCGAGGTCTGGGATACCGGCCCAGGCATCCCGCAGGAGCACCTCGGCGATATCTTCGTCGAGTTCCAACGCCTGGCGCCCAAGTCCGGCGAGACGGAGCGGGGGCTCGGGCTGGGCCTCGCGATCGTCGACCGCATCGCCGGGATGCTCGGCCACCCCGTTGCTGTGCGCTCCGAACTTGGGCGCGGCAGCTGTTTTTCGGTAACTCTACCGGTCGCCGAAGTCGCGAGCGCACCCCTGGCCCCGGCCGTGGTGTTGCCGCGCCGGCGCGGCGGGTTCGGCGACGCCCTCGTCCTCTGCATCGATAATGACGCGGCGATTCTCGACGGGATGGTCGCCCTGCTGCGGGGATGGGACTGCCGGGTCATTGGAGCGAGCACAGCCGAGGAAGCCCTGGCTCGGCTCGGGAGTCAGTGCCCCGAATTCGCCATCGTCGACTATCACCTCGACGGCGGCGCCACCGGCCTTGCGGCAATCGATGTATTGCGGGCCCGGTTCGGCGAGATCCCGGCCGTCTTCCTGACCGCCGACCACAGCGAGACGGCTCGAGAACTGATCAGCGGCCGGGGCTACCCGCTGCTCTACAAGCCGGTCAAACCTGCCGCACTGCGGGCGCTGCTGGGCCGCTTGGTCCAGCTGGCGCAGCAAGCGGTCCGCTAAGCGGAGGCGGCGGGTCGACGAGGAGCCGGCTGGCGGCAATTACCGCCTGGGTCCGGTTGCCGACACCGAGCTTGCGCAGGATCATCGTAACATGCGCCTTTATTGTCGCCTCGGTGACCTGCATCTCATACGCAATCTGCTTGTTGAGCCGCCCCTCGGCGATCATCGTAAATACCTTGAGCTGCTGCGGCGTCAGCGAGGCGAGGCGGGCACCGAGCGCGATATCCTCGGCGCGGTCGGGGGGCTGGGCATGTTCGGGAAACCACAGATCGCCGTCGAGCACGGCGCGCATCGCCTCGGCCAGATGCTCGCTCGGCGCCGATTTCGGGATAAATCCGGAGGCCCCGAAGTCGAGGGCGCGGCTGACCGTTACCGGATCTTCGCTCGCCGAGACGACGATCACTGCGGTCGCCGGGAACTCGGCGCGGATCAAGAGCAATCCGGTAAAGCCGTTCATGCCCGGCATGTGGAGATCGAGCAGAACGAGATCGACGGCACGTTCAGGCGGTGCGGCGAGGATTGCCGCGGTTACCTGATCGAGGTTCGCGGCCTCGATAGCCTCCGCATCGGGCAATGCCCGCGAGATCGCCTGCGCCAGCGCGCTGCGCATCAGCGGGTGATCGTCGGCTATCACAATGCGGCGCCGCTCCGGCATTTCTTCCCCCGGGCAAGTGCCCAGGGAATTATCTGCCGCAGCGAGCGCCCGGACAAGATCGGTCGAGGCTCTACCCGGTGACGAACGCAGAGCGTGGGTGGGTCGGCGAGACGACATTGCCGACGCTCACCGCGGTGGCGCTGGTCT
>CAWILK010000042.1:0-8338 GCA_963836845.1 uncultured Alphaproteobacteria bacterium
GCCGCGGAGCGGCTGTCTCGAAGGACGCACGGAGCTGGTCCGTGTTGCCCATCGAAAGGTTCACAGCCTTTGAGCAGCTGCTTGTCCTGCGGGTAGGATCGGGGCAGCATCGGCCGAGGCCGCGGAGAAGTGCGGCGCTTGCGCGAGGGGGGAAAGCATGCGTGGATCGAGGTTCGGGGCGGCAATAGCCGTCGCGTGCTCGTTGGCTCCGATGAGCGCCGTTGTGACGCCCGTCCGTGCTCAAATCTTGATTGTCGGGAACGACGAAAAGCAGGGGTGGGACGAAACCGGCAAGGGGATCCTTCAAGAGCCCGGCAAAGACACGTGTCGGTAGTCGACATCTCCAAGCCGGATATCCCGCAGATCACCGCGACCATACCGCTGATCAATCCATCGCCGGGCCGCCCACCAACTTCCATCCCGGCCCTCGGGAGAAATCGCCTGTTGCCAATTCCGTGGCCCCGGTCATCGAGGGGTGGGGCCACCGGCTGGAGCCCGACAATAAGGTCTTCATGATCGACCTGAAGGCAAACCCGCCCAAGGTGATCGGCACGATCACGGTCGGAAAGCAGCCCTCCGGGATGGCGATAGCCCGAAAGGCGAATCGCCCTCGTAGCCAATCGTGCCGACGGGACGATCTCGGTCCTGACGATCCGCGGCAAAGACGTCCTCGTCGTCGACACAGTAACGGTGGGCAGGCGCCGACCAGGTTTCCGCGGTGGCGATCACCCCGGACGGCAAGCGTGCGCTCGCGGTCAAATCCAACGCCAACAAAGTGGCGTTGCTGTCCATCGACGGCGAAAAGGTCACCTATGACAAACGCGACCTGCCCGGGGGCGTCTACCCCTACAACATCGTGATCAGCCCCGACGGGAAGCTTGCACTTACCGCCGACAGCGGCGCGGGCGGCGGCTCCGACGGAAGCGTCGATACCGTCAGCGTGATAGACCTCGAAGCCAACCCGCCGCGGGTAATCGACCGAGTGACGGTCGGGGATTCCCCGAAGGGCTGGCGATGAGCCCGAAGGGGGATCTGGCGGTCGTGATCGAGCTGCGCGGTTCGAACCTGCCAAAGACCGCGTTTCCCTATCATTCGGCGGGTGCTGTTACCGCTCTCAAAATCGACGGCAAGCGGGTCACCAACGCCGGCAGCCTCAATGTCGGCGCCCTCCCCGAAGGCGTGGCCTTCGGCCCGATGGCAAATACCTTTACGTCGCCAACTATATCAACCAGGACCTGTGGGTTTTGCGCGTGGATGGCAGCATGCTGACCGACACCGCGCAGCGCATCAAAATGCCGGGCCACCCGGCCTCGATGCGCGGCGGCCCGCAATAGGCCGTGGCTGCCGACTGTAGAGCGGCGGAATGACCAACACGGTTCTGACCCTGCACGACCCCGGGATGGCGCGGCGGTATTATGCCGAGGGACTATGGCGACGTGATACGCTCTATACGTTGCTGCGTGATCGGGCGGCGCAGCGGCCCGCGGCTTTCGCGGTGCGCGATGGGCAGCAGCGGCTCAACTGGGGGGAGCTCCGTGCGCTTGTCGACGCGGTTGCCGCCGATCTCGAACAGGCCGGCGTCAAACGCGGCGAGCGGGTTTCGGTCTGGTTGCCGAACCGGGTCGAGACCGTGGCGATCCTGCTCGCCTGCTCGCGAAACGGCTACGTGTGCAATCCATCGCTGCACCAGAACTACACGGTCAGCGAGGTCGTCGCGTTGCTGGCGAGGATCCGCGCCGCGGCCCTTTTTGCGCAGCCCGGCTACGGGGCCGATGCGAACGTCGCTGACGTCTTTGCCGCCGCGGCAGCCCTGCCGTCGCTGCGGCGCGTCTATACCCTCGCGGATGGCCCGCCCGACGTGGCGCCGTTTCCTGCGGCCGGCTCGCCCTCTTATGCCTTTCCGGCCGACAACGACCCCGACAAGATCGTCTATCTCGCCTTCACCTCGGGGACTACCGGCGCGCCAAAGGGTGTCATGCACTCGGATAACACCCTGTTGGCAAATGGCCGGGCGATGGTTGCCGACTGGCATCACGACGACAGCACGGTCCTGTTGAGCCTCAGCCCGATGAGTCATCACATCGGCACCGTGGCGATCGAGCAGATGATGGCGGCGGGTCTCGAGCTCGTGGTCAACGCCCCGGCCCCGGGCCGGACGCAGCTCGATTGGATCCTCGAGACCCGCGCCACTTACGTCATGGGCGTCCCGACCCATGCCATGGACGTTCTTGCGGAGCTGCGCCGCCGCGGGCTCGAGCGGCTGGGCGCCGTCAAAGTCTTTTACATGGCCGGCTCGCCGATCCCGCGCGAGACGGCGCAAGCCTTCTTCGATCGGGGCGTCTTGCCGCAGAACGTCTACGGCATGACCGAGAACGGGTCGCATCAATACACCTTGCCGAGTGACGATCCGCGCACGATCGTCGAGACCTGCGGCCGCGCCTGCCGTGCGTACGAGATACAGATATGGGACCAGGACAATCCGGATGTCCTGGCCCGGCCCGGCGAGGTCGGCGAGATCGGCGGCCGCGGCGCCTGCCTGACCCTGGGGTATTTCGACAATCAACAGGCAACCGAGGAATCGTTCAACCGCTCCGGCTGGTTCATGAGCGGCGACCTCGGCCGGCTCGAACGAGCAGGGCTGTCTCGAAATCGTCGGCCGCAAGAAGGACCTGATCATCCGCGGCGGGCGCAACATCCATCCCGCCCGCATCGAGGATTTGACGATGCAGCACGGCGCGGTCGCCCGCTGCGCCGCTTTCCCGGTGGCCGACGAGCGGCTCGGCGAGAAGGTCTGCCTCGCCGTCATCCTGCATGAGGGCCAGTCTGTCGAGCCGGGCGAGCTGCTCTCGCATCTGCACAAGGCGGGCCTGTCGCGATACGACATGCCGGAGTATTTTATTGCCATGACCGCTTTCCCGCTGACCGCGAGCGGCAAGATCCTCAAGCGCGAGCTTATCCAATGGGCCAAGGACAGCCGCATCGATCCGACACCGATCCGCTTCAGCGATCCGTCCAGGCAAATCGGGGGCTGAGCCTGTGAGGGGGCTGATGCAACGCCAATGCGTGGCAGTTCGCAGGCTCTGAAAGGATGGCGATCCATCTGACGCGCATCGACGAGCTTGGCGCTGATTACCCTCGACCGCCCGGAGGTGCTGAACGCGCTCAATTTCGAATTGCTGCGCGATCTCGCCGCTGCCATCGATCAGGTGGCGGCGGGCGATGCTCGCGCGCTGCTCGTCACCGGCGCCGGCGACCGCGCTTTTTGCGCCGGCGCCGACATCAAGGAGCTGATGGGGCGCTCGCTCAGAGCCCTGCGCGAGGGCGCCGCCTTCGGGCAGACCGTGTTCGCCAAGCTGGACGCCCTGCCAATCCCGTCGATTGCGTTGATCAACGGATATGCGTTTGGCGGTGGCCTCGAACTAGCGATGGCCTGCACGTTTCGCGTGGCGTCCCCGCAGGCAAGGCTCGGCTTGCCCGAGATAAAGCTCGGCCTGATCCCGGGCTACGGCGGCACCCAGCGCCTGCCCCGGCTGATCGGGGAAGCGCGGGCGCTCGAGATGATCCTGACCGGCCGCACTGTCGAGGCCGAGGAAGCCCAACGGGTCGGCCTCGTCAACCGGATCGTCGAAGGGGATTTGATCGAAGCCGGAAAGGGCTTTGCCCGCGAGATGACCGGCTTCAGCTTGCCGGCATTGCGCTTCGCGCGCGACGCCGTGCATCGCGGGCTCGCCTTTGCATTGCGCGAAGGTCTCGAGGTCGAAGCCGACCTCAATACGCTGGCTTTTCAGACCGAGGACGCCGTCGAAGGCATGATGGCGTTTCTCGAAAAGCGCAAGCCGGTGTTCCGCGATGAGTGAGTCGACGCCAGGCTGGAGACTATTCAAGCGGCTCGACGCGGCGCCGGCGCTCTCCGCCGAGGAGACCCAAATCCTCGATAGCGTGCAGAGCCTCGCCCGCGACCGGATCGCGCCGCATGCCGGGCACTACGACCGCACCGCCGAGTTTCCGTGGGACAATATTGGCGCGATCAACGCGCTCGGCCTCAACGCGATGTTCGTGCCCGAGGCTTATGGCGGCGCCGGCCTCGGCTACGCCGGCGTACCTCGCCTGCGTGCGTGAGATCAGCCGAGCCTGCGCCTCGACCGGCATCATCTGGGCGACCAATTTCCACGCGACAAAGCCGCTCGTAGATTTCGGGACCGAGGAGCAGAAGCGCCGGCTGCTACCGCGAGTTGTGGAAGGAGCCCTCGCAGCGCTGGCGATCACCGAGCCCGACGCCGGCTCCGACGCCACCCGGATGACGACGCGGTTCGTCCCGGCCGGCGACAATGTCGTCGTATCGGGCGGCAAGACCTTTATCACCAATGGCGATGTCGCCGATCTGATCCTCGTCTTCGGCAAATGGGCCGACATTCCCGATGACCGGAAATCGATCTCGGCGATCATTGTCGAGAAGGGAACACCGGGCTTCACCGTGCTGCGCACCGAGGACAAGATGGGCCACCGCGCCTCGTCGACCGCGGCGCTCGCCTTCGCGGATTGCGTGGTGCCGCGCGCCAATCTGGTCGGCGGCCCCGGCGCCGGGCTGCCGCTGCTGCTCGCCTCCCTCAACAAATCCCGGCCGAGCGTCGCCGCCCACGCGCTCGGCATCGCCCGCGCCGCCTTTGAGGATGCGGTCGCCTACATCAACGAGCGCCGGCAATCGGGCCGCCGGATTATCGAGTTTCAGGGCATCCAATTCCTGCTGGCCGACCTCGCGACCGACCTTGCGATGTGCGAGAGCTGGCTATGGCATGTCGCAAAGCTCGTCGACAGCGGAGCCGGCGATTTCGGGCCCGAGGCCTCGATGCTCAAGATGCGCGCCTCGGACTTGGCGATGCGCATCACCACCGAAGCCGTGCAGCTCCATGGCGGCTATGGCTACTGCAAGGATCTCCGGGTCGAACGGCTGATGCGCGACGCCAAGATCACCCAGATCTGGGAGGGCACCAACCAGATCCACCGGCAGCTCATCGGCCGCAGCTTTATTGCAAAGCGGTGAGGCGCGCAGCGGGGGGCGCAATCGAGGCCTGCCTCAGAAGGTCGGATCGGGAAGACCCCGGCGGCGGCAAGCAGCGAGCACGGTGTTTTTCAGCAGGCAGGCGATCGTCATCGGCCCGACCCCTCCGGGGACCGGCGTCATAGCTCCAGCCACGGCGCTCACCTCCCGATCGACGTCCCCGACAAGGCGGTTCCTGCCGCCCGGTTCCGGGACAGGATTGATGCCGACATCGACGACGGTTGCTCCGCGCTTTACCCAGTCGGCTTTGACCATTCCGGGGCGGCCGGCCGCGGCGATCAAAATGTCGGCGCGGCGGCAGACCGCCGGCGCGTCGGCGGTTTGCGAGTGGGCCATCGTGAGCGTGCAATCGGCGGCCAGAAGCAGAGCCGCCATCGGCCTTCCGACGATCTTGGAGCGGCCGAGGACGACGGCCTCGGCACCCCTCAGCTCTCGATGCACGGTCCGGAGCAGCAGCATGCATCCCTGGGGGGTGCAAGGCACGAGCCCGGCGGCGCCGCTCCACAGCCGTCCGACATTTATCGGATGGAAGCCGTCGACATCCTTGGCGGGGTCGATAGCGGCGATGACGGCTTCGGGTTCGATCTGGGAGGGCAGCGGCAGCTGCACCAAGATGCCGTCGACGCTGTCGTCGCGGTTCAGCTCCTCAATCCTTGCGACAAGATCAGTCTGCGAGATATCAGCCGGCGCACGAATGTCGAAGGCGGCAAGCCCCGAGCCGGCGCAGGCGCGTGCCTTGGCGCGGATGTAGATTTGGCTCGCCGGGTCATTCCCGACCAGGATCGTGGCGAGCCCCGGCGCAACCCCGGTTTCCCGGCGCAGGCCCGCTGAAACCTCGCCGACGCGGTGGCGCAGCTTCGCAGCAACCGCTCTGCCGTCGATGAGCTTTGCACCCCCCACCACCCCGCTCTCCTACGCACAGCCTTTCCCCCGCGGACACTACCCAAGGGCGGTCGGCGGGGGAAAGGGGCGCAACAGAGCGCGGCGCTCAGCGTTTGCCGCGATGGCGGCTCGCGTGGGTTTCGCCCTGCTCGCGGGCTTCCGCAGTCTCGCGGCCCACGAGCTTGTTGAAATTGCTGCGCTCGCCGCCCGCCGTGGTCTCCTGATACAGCAGCGCCAGATCTGCTTCGTCAAACTTCTCGAAGAATTCCTCCCAGGAGATCTCTTCGAGGGCATCGTCGTTGGCGTTCGGCGCACCGGGAAATTCAATTCGAATTATTCCGGGGTTGTCCTTCGAATGGGTCGAGCGAACCGTTGCGGGCCGGCCGCCGCGCGCCTCAGCCCATTGGCGGATCTCGTCGTGGTCCGTCGTCATCTTTGCTTGAGCCATGCCTGCTCCTTTATCCGTGCCCGGTGCCGCTGTGCACGAGGCCTCTCCGCGATTAACGGGAGTCGCGGGCATCCGGTTCAGCTACGCTCTCGGCATGCCTGAGCGGGTTGGAGGAACGATGATGATCGCGAGCTATCACTGCCCGGGCTGCGGGCGCATTTGCCTGGCGGACCGGCCTTTGTGGCGCTGCGAATGCGGCAGCCACCTCAACCTGGCGCCGGGCCGCGGCCTCACCCGCGGCGAAATTGCAGCCGGCGAGGCTTCGCTGTGGCGCTACGCCGCAGGGTTGGCGACATCGCTTCCCCCACGGGTCTCGCTCGGCGAAGGCTGGACCCCGCTCGTTCTGCGCGATTGGCAGGGCGCCGAAATCCGCTTCAAGCTGGAATCGCAGATGCCGACAGGTTCGTTCAAGGACCGCGGCACGGCGGTCATGCTCAATCACCTGCTCGAGGTGGGCGTCGGGCCAATCCACGAGGATTCCTCGGGTAATGCGGGAGCGTCGGTCGCGACCTATGCGGCGGCGGCCGGAATGCCGTGCCGCATTTATGTCCCGGCGGCGGCGCCGCGCGCCAAACTGGTCCAGATCGCGGCTTCGGGTGCGGAGGTCGCGCGCGATCCCCGGCACCCGGCAGGACGTCACCGAAGCGGCGCTGGATGCAGCCAGCGAAAGCTTCTATGCCAGCCACAACTGGCAACCGTTCTTTGTCGAGGGCACCAAGACCCTCGCCTATGAGCTCTGGGAGCAGCTGGGCTTTGTCGTTCCCGACAATATCCTGGTGCCGACCGGGTATGGCAGCAACATCCTCGGGCTCGATCGCGGCTTCGAGGAGCTCGCGCGGAACCGGCGAGATCGCCGCGCCGCCGCGCCTCTTCGCGGTGCAGGCGGCAAACTGTGCCGCCTTCGCCGCCGCCTGGGCCGCCGGTGAAGACCGTTTCGTGCCGTTTGCAGCAAAACCGACAGTGGCCGACGGCATCGCCACCCCGAAACCCGTTCGGATAGCCGAGGTGCTGGCTGCCCTGCGCCATTCGAAGGGTGGGGTCGTCGCCGTGGCGGAAGACGAGATCGCGCCGGCGCTCGCCGCGCTCGGACGCCTCGGGCTGTTTGTCGAGCCGACTGCCGCGATTGCCGGCGCGGCGCTGACGCGGCTGCTGCGCGACGGCACGATCGCAGGCCGATCAATCGACGGTCGTGGTGTTGACCGGCTCCGGCCTCAAGGCCGCCGACCGAATCGGCGAGCTTCTCGGCATCGGCACATAGCGAGGCTCGATCAATACCTCAGGATCGCCGCAGCCATTCCGGGTGGCGGCAGCGCCGCTCGATCGACCAGCATGACGGATCCGCCCTGGCGCAACGTCATCAGGGCCGCATAGTCGAGCAGGTCGACATCGCCTTCGCCTTTGCTGCCGTGAGCGAGGACCCGGTCCTCGGTCTCCGCGAACTGCCCCCAAAGGTGTTCGTCACCGGACAAAAACAACGTATCGACCCGTGCGTAACGGGCCGCCTTGACGATTTCTTCGGGTTTTGTCGAAGCCTTGCCGGCCGAAAGCAGCGCATTGAGGCGATCGAGCGCGACAGCGCGGGCTTGAGCCGCCTTCGGTTCGACGAGCGCATAGGCGAGCCGGTGAAGTGCGTCCTCGGCGAGCGCATCCGGGTTTTCCAGAATCCCTTCGGGGAGGATTTCCCTCCATCCGGCAATCTCCCGAAAATTGCCTTGGATCTCGGGATGAGCAGCCAACACAAGAGGCGCGGGATTCCGCTTCAGATGTGGCTCGAAACCTGACGCGACGCGGTGCAGGAACTCGATCAGCTCGGTCTTGCGAAGCTCCTCCGGGGCCTCGCCGAAGGATTGCGCATGGGCGAGCGTGCCGCGCCGGCCAACCGGGCTGGCATACTGGGTTTCCTGGTAATCGGTCATGCCGCGAATGGGTCCGACGCCTTGCGGCAGTTC
>CAWILK010000043.1:0-57272 GCA_963836845.1 uncultured Alphaproteobacteria bacterium
CGGAGTTGGCGCTTCCTCGCCGTTGCCGAGCGTTCCGGCAAAGGGTCCTTTCACCACCCCTTTGCGGACGCCCCGCCTACGCCCTGGCGAGTCGCCTGAGGACAAGCTGGAACGAGGCGAGAGGGTAACGAAGGTGGCGGCGAGGTGCTCAAAGTCCTGGCGAGACGCCGGTTTCCTCCGAACCGGGAAAAGGTGCGCTCGGCACCCAGCGGCGCGGCAGGACGACGAAGCCCTTCACGCCGTCGCTCCTCCGCTTGACGATCTCCGTGCCCAACACGGCGCCGTTGCCACCGCAGCGGTAACCTGCCAGGCGTCGTAGCCGTCGTCGGCCCAGATCAATTCGAGCCAGAGGAAGCTTCGGCGCATCTTGTCGAGGACCCCCGCCCTGTCCCCTTTTCCGACGATTTGACCGATTGGCTGTCGAGAACCACAGCCTCCGGGCCATCGGTTCACGCAGCGCGGGGTAGGTAGCGCCAAAAGCAGTTGGTGCGCGGCAATAGAGAATGGCCTTCATTGCCGCGTGCATGTCAATGGCGCGCGGCCGGCCGCCCGGCTGCGCAAGGCAACATGCTTTTGGGTCAGGCGCTTAGCCGGGCGCCGGGGCTTTTGCTAAAACCGCCGATGGCCGGCCGAGGTTCGGCAGCAGTACGGTCAACAAGCCGATCAGCGGCAGGAAGGCGCAGATCTGGTAGACATAGTCGATGCTCGTCGCGTCGGCGAGCCGGCCGAGCGCGGCGGCGCCGACACCGGCCATGCCGAAGGAGAGGCCGAAGAACAGCCCGGCGACGGTGCCGACCTTCCCCGGCACCAATTCCAGCGCGTAGACGATGATCGCCGAGGAGGCGGAGGCCAGGATCAGCCCGATCACCACGCTCAGAATGCCGGTCCAAAACAGATCGACGTAGGGCAGCACGAGGGTGAACGGGAGGACGCCGAGGATCGAGATCCACAGCACGGCCTTGCGGCCGATGCGGTCGCCGACCGGCCCGCCGATCAAGGTTCCCGCCGCGACCGAGGCGAGAAAGGCGAACAGGTAGATCTGCGCGCTCTCGACCGAAAGGTCGAACTTGCTGATCAGGTAAAAGGTGTAATAGCTGTTGAGGCTCGCCGTGTAGAAGGATTTGGAGAAGACCAGCGCCAGCAGGATCGCGACTGACCAGGCGACCTTCCGCCGCGGCAAGTGGCTGCGCTCGACGGTGAGCCCCCTGCCCTGCCCGCGCGGCACGGTGCGCTCTCTGCGGTACCAATTGCCGACACCGAACAGCACCGCCATCGCCAGCAGCGCCGCCGAGCAGAACCAGGCGATGCTCGACTGCCCTTTCGGGATCACGATCAGCGCGGC
Source organism: uncultured Alphaproteobacteria bacterium (assembly GCA_963836845.1). Lineage (GTDB taxonomy): Bacteria > Pseudomonadota > Alphaproteobacteria > ATCC43930 > CGMCC-115725 > AP-15. The sequence goes on from CAWILK010000043.1 coordinate 1,343, forward strand.
GAGGATCGGCCCCAGCGACGAGCCGATATTGCCGCCGACCTGGAACAAGGATTGCGCCAGCCCATGCCGCCCGCCCGAGGCGAGCCGCGCGACGCGCGAAGCCTCCGGGTGGAACACGGCGGAGCCGGACCCGACCAGCGCCGCCGCCAGGATCAGCATCGGGTAGCTCGCCGCGCTGGCCAGCAATACCAGGCCGATCAGGGTCGCGCCCATGCCGGCGGCCAGCGAATAGGGTTGCGGCCGGTGATCGGAGATCAGCCCGACGGCCGGCTGCAGCATCGACGAGATGACTTGCATGATCAGCGTGATCAAGCCGATCTGGGCAAAGCTGAGGCCGTACTCGCCCTTCCACACCGGGTACAGCGCCGGCACCAGCGACTGCATCATGTCGTTGAGGAAATGCGAGAAGCTGAGCGCCAGGATGACCGAGAACGCGGCGCCTTCGGCGACCCGGCGGCTTTCGAGCCTTGGTTGCACAGAACCGATCGTGCTCATGCGTCCGCTCCGTGACGGCCGACGCAATCGCCGTCACCGCCTCAATGAAAAGCTGCCTGCATGATGCCGTAGACTCGCTTGGCGGCTCTCCGCTTTTGCGCGATGGCAGCCATTCAACCTGTTCCAGAAAAAAACCGGGCTGCTTCAAACGGCGGTGACAATCAAGATGACACCGACCGCGACTGCTGCGCCGCCGGCGATGACCCCCAGCGCTCTCGCCTCGAAATGGGGCATCGAGACACCCCTGCCGCCAAGGACGGGCCAGCCTGCGGAGACGGCCCAGACGACCAGCCCCACAGCACACAATCCGATTCCGAGTTTTCTTCTGAGGCTCCGAGCCGGAAATCGCCAAATCATCTGCCGCCCCTCTATCTGCAGGTCTCCCCGATCAACATCCGGTCGACCGCCTCGGCCTTGCCGGCAACCACGAACCGGCGCATTCTGGAGGAACGTTTGAGGGAGGAGAAATCCATGCCGCGCATCAAGCATATCGCATTGACCACGAAAGAGCCCGCAAAGGTCGCGGACTTCTACAAGCAAGCCTTTGGGATGCAGGAGATCCGGCGAGCCCCGAACGGCGCCGTGTTCCTGACTGACGGCTACATCAATCTGGCCATCCTCAATTGGAAGACCGAAAAATCCGCCGATGTCGGCGCCAACGGGCCCAATTACAGCGGGATCCATCATTTCGGGTTCGAGGTCGAAGATCTCGACGCCGCCGCCGGCAAGCTCGAGCGCGCTCACGGCAAGCGGCTCGAAGAGAAGGCCGGGCTCGACATGGAGATGGCGGCCGGCGGCCATCGCAATTTCGAGATGAAATGGGCCGGGCCCGACGGTGTCGTCCTCGACATCTCTCATACCGGATGGGAGACCCGATCGAAATAAGGGAATTCGGGGAGGAAACAGCGATGGCCGATAATTTCACGATCTGCGTCGGAACGGTCGGGACTGGCGCCTGGGTCAGCCCCGACGGCGGCGAAAGTTGGCGGCAAGTGCGCGCCGGGCTGTGGTCCGAGAGCCGGGTGTTCGGCTTTGCAGCGCATCCGAAGGAGCCGCGGACCCTGCTGGCCGGCGCCGATGACGGCGTCTACCGCAGTGAAGACGGCGGCGAGCGCTTCGAGCGGCTCGAACTCGCCGATGAACCGGCTTCACGTCTGGAAGGTGGCGTTCGACCCGGCCGACCCCGAGATCATCTTTGCCGGCACTCGCCCGGCGGCGCTGTTCCGGTCGCATGACGGCGGGCGGCACTGGGACAAGCTCCGGGCCGAAATGGCCGAGGAATGCCCCAATGTGCGCATCCCGCGGGTGACGGCGTTGAGCGTGGATCCAACCGATCACCGCACCGTCTGGGCGGGAGTCGAGGTCGACGGGGTGCGGCGCAGCCGCGACGGCGGCGAAAGCTGGACGCGGATCGCCGGCGGCCTCGACGATCCCGACATCCACGACACCGCGGTCATGGCCAACGGCGCCAAGACGGTGCTGACCAGCACGCCGCGCGAGATCTTCGCCAGCACCGACAATGGCGAGACGTGGCAAGGCCTCGGCGTCGGCCGGCAGTTCCGCCTGCCCTACTGCCGCAGCCTGGCTTTGAAGTCCGACGACCCGAATGTGCTGTTCGTCGCCACCGGGGACGGCGCGCTCGGCAGCACCGGAGCGATCCAGCGCTCGCGGGATGGCGGGCGGAATTGGCAGATGCTGCCGCTGCCAGTCGAGCCGAATTCGCCGATATGGTCGTTCGGGACCCACCGCGCGGATCCCGATCGGATCCTCGCCTGCAGCCATTACGGCGAAGTCTTTGCCAGCACCAACGGAGGTGACAGCTGGGTCAAATTGCGCCGCGAGTTCAGCGAGATCCGCGCCTTGGCGTGGACGCCGAATTAACAGAGCCTGGCTTTATTTAGGTCGCCGACCTTCTACGCAAAAACAGGTGGAAGGTTGGGGCGTGGGGCATTTGGCGTTGACGGCGCGGCTGAGAAGGCTGACAGTTCCGTGAATGATCCTCAGCCCAGGAAGGCCCCGTAATCGACCATTGTAATGCCGCCCGGAGACCTAAGGGATCAGGCAGCGCGCGGCAGCAACCTGTCACGACCAGGAGGGAATCATATGCCTAACGACCTAACGCCCGGCGCCACCGACCAGGCGAGCATAGCTCAACGCGGCGCTTTGCACGGCGTGAGGGTAGTGGATCTGACCCAATTCGAGGCGGGGACGTCCTTGACCCAGACCTTGGCTTGGCTCGGCGCCGAGGTGATCAAGGTCGAGGAGCCGACCAAGGGCGAGCAGGGCCGCGGCGCCTCGACCGATCAAAAAGGGGTCGACTCGCATTATTTCATGCTGCTCAACGCCAACAAGCGCAGCGTCACCGCCAATCTGAAGACCGAAAAGGGCCGCGCCATCCTGCGCGGGCTGATCGAGAAGGCCGACGTCTTTGCCGAGAATTTCGCCCCCGGCGTGATCGAGCGGCTCGGTTTCGGCTACGACGTCGTGCGCGAGATCAATCCGCGGATCATCTATGCGCAGGTCAAGGGCTTTGGCCAGGACGGTCCGTACAAGAGCTTTCTCGCCTTCGACATGATCGCCCAGGCGACCGGCGGCGCGATGTCGATCACCGGCGAGCCCGACGGCCGGCCGATCAAGCCCGGCCTGACGATCGGCGACACCGGAACCGGGCTGCACGGCGCGATCGGCGTGCTGGCTGCGCTCTACCAGCGCCAGTTCACCGGGGAAGGCCAGCGCATCCAATTGGCGATGCAGGAATGCGTCATCAATTACGGCCGCATCTCCTACGCCGCTCAGGCGCTGTGGGGCAAAGCGGCGCCGCGGATGGGCAATCAGAGCATCATGGGCACCAACTCGCCGAGCGAGACCTACCTATGCAAAGGCGGCGGCCCCAACGATTATTGCTACGTCTACACTTCACGTGCCAATCCCCAACACTGGGAGCGGCTGCTCAAGATCATGGGCCGCGAGGACCTGATCGGCGACCCGCGGTTCGACAGCCCGCAAGAGCGGTTCAAGAACCGCGAGCTGGTCGACAAGATGATCGCCGAATGGACGATCCACCATGACAAGATGGAGGTCATGCAGCGGCTCGGCGAGCAGGGCATTCCCGCCGGCGCGATCATGGATACGATGGAATTGTCGGAGGACCCGGAGCTCAACCGCCGGGAAATCTTTGTCACCGTCAAGCATCCGGTGCGCGGCGACTTCAAGATGCCGGGCTGGCCGGTCAAGATGAGCGGCTCGAAGGTGCCGATCACCGCGTCTCCGCTCCTCGGCGCCGACACCGACGAGGTCTACGGCCGGCTGCTGGGATTGTCGAAGGCCGAGCTCGCCGCCCTGCGCGAAGAAAAGATCATCTGAGGCCGCGCCCCCACCCTAGCCCTCCCCCTCTCGCGGGGGAGGGAATGGGGGGCCTCACGGGGAGGGAATGAACACGAGCACGGCTCCGACGCTCGACCCGCTGTCTGCGCCCCCGCCGAGGTGGCAGCCGGCGGCGAGCTATCCCGACCCGGCGATCCGCACTCTCGATCCGCGTTTCGACGACATCAAGCCGCCGTTCAACGCGGCGGTGGAGCGGTTGGCCGCCGGGTTCCGCTGGGCCGAGGGCCCGGTTTGGTTCGGCGATGGGCGCTATCTTCTGTGGAGCGACATCCCGAACAACCGCATCATGCGGTGGGACGAGGAAACCGGCGCGGCGAGCGTCTACCGCAAGCCGTCCAACCACGCGAACGGCAACACCCGCGACCGCCAGGGAAGGCTCGTCACCTGCGAGCACGAGGGGCGGCGGGTGACCCGCACCGAATACGACGGATCCCTCACCGTCGTTCTCGACCGGTTCGACGGCAAGCGGCTCAATTCGCCGAACGACGTGGTCGTCAAATCGGACGGCTCGATCTGGTTCACCGATCCCCCGTTCGGGATTCTCGGCAATTACGAGGGCGAGCAGTCGCCTCCCGAACTGCCGACCAACGTCTATCGCGTCGACGGCAGGACCGGCGCTGCGACCGTCGTTACCGGCGACATCAATGGACCCAACGGGCTGTGCTTCTCGCCCGACGAGAGCAGGCTCTATATTGTCGAATCGCGCGCCCGGCCGCGGCTGATCAGTGTCTTCGACCTGGTCGAGGACGGCGCCAAGCTCGCCAACCGACGAACCTTCGTCAATGCCGGCGACGGGGCGCCGGACGGGTTCCGCTGCGACGTCGAGGGCAATCTCTGGTGCGGCTGGGGCATGACGGCGGGGCTGAACGGGATCGCCGTCTTTGCGCCGGATGCGACGATGATCGGCCACATCTCGCTCCCGGAACGCTGCGCCAATCTGTGCTTTGGCGGGCGCAAACGAAACCGCCTGTTCATGGCCGCCAGCCAATCGCTGTATTCGGTTTACGTGAATACCCAGGGGGTGCTGGGCGGGTGAGCGGATCGCGTCTAGCGCGATTCCCGATTTCGTCGTAACCTGCCTCATTCAACTGTGGGAGGAACAGATGAAACGCATTGTTCTGGTCTGCTCGATGCTGGCGATCGCGGCCTGCGCCCAGCAGCCGTCCCCGCCGGTCGCCGCAAACCCGCCACCCCCGGCCCCGGCGCCCCCTCCTCCGCCGCCGACCGCCTTCACCGTCTACTTCGACGACAACAGCTGGCGGCTGGACCCAGGCGGGCGGGAAATCCTGCGGTTTGCCGCCAACGCCTATAAGGCCGGTAGCCCGGGCGGCGTCCAAATCACCGGATACGCCGACCCGGCGGGCCCCGCCGGCTATAACCAGCGGCTCTCGTTGCGGCGGGCCAGGATGGTGGCCGCCGAGCTGGCGCGGGACGGCGTCCCGCGCAACGCGATCGTGGTCAGCGGCGCCGGCGAAACCAGCAGCGGGGCCACCCCCGGCCAAGACCGCCGGGTCGAGGTCATGCTCGGCGGGCCGCCGCCCTCCTCGTAGCCGGAAACCGAGGAGGGCGCCTCAGGGCGCCCTCCTCTGCTTTAGACGGGCTTCGTGGGGGAGCGGCGGATCCTCTCGACGTTCCTGCCTTCGATGCGGATCAGCCTTGTCGGGCCGTCCCGCCGCCGCGGTCGCGCTCGCGAAAGGAGGGCTCGATTGCCACCCACTCGCCGTTGGCGATGCCGCGCGATAGCGCTGCGGCCGGATGCAGCTCGATTTCGGGGTGTGGAGCGCGCTTGCGCAAGCTGGCCAAGGCACGGTGTTGGGTCTGGCAGAACAGCGTCGGTTTCGCGCTCGTCAGGATCAGCGGAAAGCGCGCCGCCAAATCGCGCCGCGCCACCGGCCCGATCGGCGGCTCTACGAACTCGGGCAATGCCGGATAGCCGTGCTCGAGGAGGGTTTGCGAATAGAGCTCGACCTTTCGCGAGGGTGTCGCAAAACCGCACGGGGCACCATTGGCGTCCAATCCCGCGTGCTTGGCGTGGCGCGTTTGCAACGGCACCCCTATGCCGCCGGGTCAAGCGCGCAGCTCTTCCAAACCTATGCCGATCGGTGCGAGCTGGTGGCGGTAGGCATCATCGATGTCACCGTTCCAAAACTGCTCGGCGAAGCCGAGACGCGCGGCAAGGTCGAAAATGACATCCGTGTCAGGCCGGGCTTCGCCGGGCGGCGGAACGATCAGAACACCGCTGTTGGCGATGTCGGGCATGGGCCGCCCGCCGGTGCCGACACTGCCGATGCCGAAGGTGTAGCGCGTGGCAAAGGCGCGCCCCCACCCGCAGACGTCGAGGGTGAAAGCCGCATTCGGTGTGCCAAAGGCGTTGACCAGCGGCTGGATGAAGCCACTCGAGTTCGCGATTGCCGTGGTGGAGGGAGATGACAGCGTAATTGCGATCGCCCGTGGCCCGTGCTTTTCCGCAATGCGGCGCATCGCGGCGAGCGGTCGCGTCGAGCCCCCGGTCGGAGATGCGCACAGCTCCGTCTACCGTGTTGCGCCGCCCGAGCCCAAAGACATCGGCGCCGCGCCTCAGGCGGCCCTCGCCTCGGCCCGGCCGCAGGCGGCCCGCAGCTCGGCGAGGATCATATCGGCGCCCTTCTCCGCTATCATGATCGTCGCGGCGTTGGTGTTGCCGGAAACCACCGCCGGCATGATCGAGGCGTCGATGACGCGCAGCCCCTCGACCCCCCGCACCCGCAGCTCCGTGTCGACCACCGCCTTCTCGTGCTCGCCCATCATGCAGGTGCTGGTCGGGTGATAGGTCGTCCCGGCGGTCTGGCGGATGTGGTCGAGGAAGTCCTCGTCGGTCTGGGCCGCCGGGCCGGGCAGAAACTCCTCGGACACCGATTTTTGCATTGCCGCGGTCCGGAAGATGCCGCGCGCGATCCTGAGCCCGGCGATCAAGGTGTCCTTGTCGGCCTGGGTCGCGAGGTAATTCGGCTGGATCGCGGGCGGGTCGGCGGGGTCGGGCGAGCGGATCCTGAGCCGGCCGCGGCTTTCCGGCCGGCACGGGATGCAGGTCGCCTGGCAGGCCGGAAAATCGTGCATCGCCTCTCCCGGCTTTACAAAGCTGCCGGCGAGGAACTGGAACTGCACATCGGGCGAGTCGAGGCCCGGCCGGGTCCGCACGAAGAGCCCGATCGGCGCCGCGCCCATCATCAAGGCGCCGCGGCGCGCCAGCGCGTAGGAGAACCCGGCATGGGTCTGCCGCAGCCAGCTCCGAGAAACCTCGTTCAGGGTGTTGGCGCGCCGCGCCCGGTAGACGACGCGCGAGTTCAGATGGTCCTGCAGGTTCTCGCCCACTCCCGGCAAATCCTGAACCACCGCGATGCCGTGCTGCTGCAGCAATTGTCCCGGCCCGACGCCGGAGAGCTGCAGCAGCTGCGGCGAGTTGATCGAGCCGCCGGCGAGCAGCACCTCGCGCCGCGCGCGCGCCCGGTGCACGACGCCGTTCTGCGAGTATTCGAGCCCGACCGCCCGCTTGCCCTCGAACACTATGCGGTGCGCCAAGGCCCGGATCTCGACGCGCAGATTAGGCCGCCGCATCGCCGGGCGTAGATAGGCGACCGCAGCGCTGCAGCGGCGCATGTTGCGGACCGTCACCTGCAACGGCCCGACGCCGTCCTGCTCGGGGCCGTTGAAATCCGGGTTGAATTTGTGGCCGGCCTCCTGCGCACCGGCAATGAATGCGTCGTGCAGTTCGTGCCGCGCCCGCAAATCCGACACGCAGAGCGGACCGCCGGCGCCGTGGTGCGCGTCGGCGCCGCGCTCCTGGTGCTCGGCGCGGCGGAAATAGGGCAGCACGTCATCATAGGACCAGCCGGTGTTGCCGAGCTGGCGCCACAGATCGAAATCCTGCTTCTGGCCGCGGATGTAGATCAGCCCGTTGATCGAGCTCGACCCGCCGAGCACCTTGCCGCGCGGCCATATCATCCGGCGCCCGCCGAGCTCGGCGAGCGGCTCGGTCTCGAACTGCCAGGTGATCTTCGGGTGGAAGATGTTGCGGTAAAACCCCGCCGGAATATGGATCCACGGGTTGCGGTCCTTGCCGCCGGCTTCAAGCAGCAGCACACGGGCCGTGCGGTCGGCGGTCAGCCGATTCGCCAGCACGCAGCCGGCCGAGCCCGCGCCCACGATGATGTAGTCGAATTCCGCCAGCTCCGGCATTCCCGCTCCGGGGTAACTATCGCCTGGGCTAGAATAGCCTGCTACTCGACGGAGCACGATATGCGCGTGGGGGGCGTTGGTTGGTTTGGGCAGCCTGGCGATGCTGCCGGGGGCGGCGGGTGCGTTCCCATCCGCCACCGGGCGGGCGCAGCTCGGCTCTGCATCGTCTTACCAAGAGGGCGCCCAAGGATGCGGCCCGGGCTTTCCACTGGGCCGGCAGGCACCGCAACCGGTACGGCGCCTGGGTCCCGGGGCGCTGCGTCCGAAACTGAGCCGCCGCACCCCCGGATCGGCCGGTCAGGCGCCGCGGCCGGGGTAGCTCACCGCCATGCCGGCGCGGACATCCTGCTGGATGCCGTATTGCGGGAACGGGTAGCGCAGCCCGTTCTTGGCCAGCGCCTCCATCCCGGCGACCGCCTTCCCGATGTCGTCGGGCGGCAACGCCATCAGCATCTCGTCGTCGAGCACCCCGCCGTAGCGCCGCTCGGCAAAGCACGGGATCGACAGGCTGGGCTCGCGGGTCTTGAGCGCGCGGCCCCAGGAATCGGCGCAGGCCGACTCGCCAACGACACTCCAGTCGAAGCGCTTGTAGCCCGCCCATTGCAGCCCGTTGATGAAGTAGATCATGGCGCCGGGGGTGGCATAGAACAGCGCGATGTCGGGCGGGTCGAGCCGGCCGCTCGCCAAGGGCGCCACGGCGAGCGCCTCGTAGCGGCCGTCCGGCACGCATTCCATTGCCGCCTGATGCGCCCGCGCATCCTCGGGCCCGCTGTACCACACCCCGACCATGTGCTCGCCGGAGCGCCATTTTTCGTCCTTGGCGAGGCCAAGACCCACCACCGCGCGGCATTGCGCTCCGACCAGGTCATCGGCCGTTATGCCGACGGTCCAGCCGAGGCGGGCGGCTTGCCCGACCACCTGGTCGAGCGTGTGCACCGACTTCGGCCTACGGATCCGCGGGATCGCCTCCATCTCCTCGCGGCGCTCGAACAGCTTCATGCCGAACGGGATCGCCCGCAACCGCAACAGGCGCTCCAGATCGGCGGCAAGCCTCACCCAGTCCTGCGTCATTTGGCGCCTCTCGATGCATGTTCGGCCGTGGCGTTAGACTGGCCTCGGTTCGAAAGCTTCTCTGCGCCGTTCGATACCCTATTTCCGAGGTGCCGTGGAACCCTCTCTCGCAAAGGGGGTTCGGCGTCGGACAGATGCGTGGCGACAGGAGGGGGTCCCCCGTGCGGTTTCTCGGCGTTCATCCCGGCCCGCTGCTATACACCAGGGTCTTTCTGCGGCTCGAGCCGCTCGGGCTCGAGCTCGTCGCCCAGGCGGCGCGGCGCGCCGGGCACGAGGCGGGGCTGATCGATCTGCAGGTCGAGGACCATCGCGCTTATTTTCGCCTGCTGCGTCGCTGGCGGCCCGATGTCGTCGCCTTCTCGTGCAACTACCTCGCCAACGTTCCGGAGATCGTCGATCTCGCAAAGGCCACGAGGGCCGGTTTTCCCGAGATCTTCATCTGCGTCGGCGGGCACAGCGCCTCGTTCACCGCGACCGCGCTCATCGAGCACGGCGCTGGCGCGATCGACTGTGTGCTCAAGGGCGAGGGAGAGGCCTCGATCCCGCTCCTCCTCGCCGCTATCGAAGCGGGCGAAGGCATGGGATCGGTCCCTGGCGCGGTCACCGCAGACGGAGAAGGGCCGTCCCCCGGCTTTGTTCATTCGCTCGACGATCTGCTGCCGGCCCGCGACCTGCTGCGCCACCGGCGGAAATATTTTCTCGGCACCCTCGACCCCTGCGCCTCGATCGAATTCTCGCGGGGATGCCCGTGGGATTGCTCGTTCTGCAGCGCCTGGACCTTTTACGGCCGCAGCTATCGGCTGGTGAGCACGGAGCGGGTCATCGAGGACCTGAAATCGATCCGCGAGCCCGGGGTCTTCATCGTCGACGACGTCGCCTTTGTCCACGAGCGGCACGGGCTCGAAATCGGCGAGGCGATCGCCCGCGCCGGCATTCGCAAGCGCTATTACCTGGAGACGCGCGGCGACGTGTTGCTGCGCAACAAGGAGGCGTTCCGGCTGTGGAAGCGCCTCGGGCTGAAGACGATGTTCCTCGGCCTCGAAGCGATCGACGAGGAGGGATTGAGGAAATACCGCAAGCGGGTCTCGCTCGGCCGCAATTTCGAGGCCGTCGAATTCGCCCGCTCGCTCGGCGTCAACGTCGCGATCAACCTGATCGCCGACCCCGATTGGGACCACGAGCGGTTCAAGACGGTGCGCGACTGGTGCCTGGAGATGCCGGACGTCATCAACATCAGCGTCAACACGCCCTATCCCGGGACCGAGAGCTGGGTCACCGACGGGCGCCGGCTGGAGACGCGCGACTACCGCCTGTTCGACATCCAGCACGCGGTCCTGCCGACCCGGCTGCCGCTCGCCGAGTTCTACCGCGAGCTGGTGACGACGCAGCGCGCGATCTACCGTCGGCATCTCGACTGGCGCCAGCTGTGGGACGCCTCCGGGATCGTCGCCCGCCTGCTGCTGCGCGGGCAGACCAATTTCGTCAGGAGCCTGTTCAGCCTGAACAGAGTCTACCGGCCGGAGCTGCTGCTCGCCGACCACGACGCCCCGGTGCGCTACGAAATCCCCCTCCCGCCACGGCCCCGTAACGCGAATCGGCCGGCGGCCGCATCGCTCTACATCCACGCCGCGCGAGGCCGCAAGGGACGGGCGATCGACGCTGCCACCGAGCGCTTTGTCGAGGAGACGAGAATGGGAACCGCGCCGTAGCAGGCGGCGGCGCACTATTCTCGCATCAGCTTTATATCGACGCCGCGGCCGCGCAATTCCGCCAGATACCCCGTGACGACGCCGAAGGCGGTGTCGTATTCCATCCGGACCGGCAGCAAGCGATCGCCCCCGCCACCCGGGCGTACCAGATCCTGCCCGACCGATAGGTGTCCTCGTTGCGGTCGGGGTTGGCGACGAGGTCCTCGCGCGCTACCGAACAGACCTGCGCCGGGCCGGAGAAGTTCTGGTAACTGTCCGCGGCGAGCGTTTCTTTCTTCACGTCGGAGAAACGAAGGTTGTAGAGCCCGCTGCCGTCAAACACCGGAATGATGAACGCGCAAGGCCCGCCGCGCGCCAGCTGGCGCTCGAGCAGGAAATATGCGGTCAGCTGGTCGACCGTGCCGCGCATCTGGTCGGCGGCAGCCATCAACGACCGCCCGGGCGCGGACGGCAACGAGGCATTGATCACCGAGCCGTCGCCCCGGTAATCGATTTCATAATGACGGTCGGCGCCGTTGCGGCGGATATCCGAGCGGTAGGCCTCGGGCCGCGCGGCCTCACGGGCCAACTTCCCGCGAACCCTCGAGCGGCTGGTCAAATCGACAAACATGCTCGCCAGACCCCGCGTGTCGAGATCCATTGCGATCGCATAGCGATCCCCCCACTCCTCGACGGTCGTGCGGTTGGTCAGGACGTGAAGCCCGGCAAAGCCGTAAATCTCGAAGCGCGCCTCGGTGCGGTCGAGCTCGGCCGCGGGCGCGTTCAATGCGCTGACAATGAGAAGGAGCAGCGCCGCGATGCCCGTGAGCCAGGCAGAACGAGCGAAGGTCATGATCCCAACCCTCTCACATCGGGAGCGGCACAGTCCAGATGCTGCTCACGGTGTTTGCAGCGGCATGCTGTCGCTTAATCCGGCAATCCCGCCGCTCGCAATCCTTGTGCGTACCGCGCGATGAAATCGGGGACGTGGTATGGCCCCAACTCATCCTCGAGGTTAGAAATGCGCAGCCCGGGATCCAATTGCTGCAACCGTGCCCGGACGCTTCTCGCCTCTTCCATGCGCCCGGCAAGCGCAAAGCTCGCCGCGGCGATGCGCAGCGCGGTCTGGAAATCCGGCCACTCGCGCAATGCCATTGCGGCCCAGGACGCAGCCTCCTCGTACCTGCCGGCGAAAAAATGGGCGTGCGCGGTCGCCGTTCTCGTACGGTTGATCAGCGGATCGAGCGGGCTGAGACGCGTCGCGCGCGCAAGATGCTCGATTGCGAGATCGGGCTCGCCGAGCCAGTTTCTGACCCATCCGCTGGCGATCCAGGCCGCCGCCAGGTTCGGATTGAGCAGCAAGGCGCGGTCGATGAAGGCGACGCCGGCCTCGAGCTCGCGAACGACATAGGCGAGCGCGAACCCGCCCCAGGTCAGCGCAACCGCGTCATCCTTGTCGAGCTCCACCGCGCGCCGAGCCAACCGGGCGGTCTCGGCGATTTCGCTCTCCCGGTCGGCTATCCAGCCGCTGGTCTTGCGCTGGCAGTAACCGTAGGCCGCCATGCCGTGGGCCGAAGCGAAGTCCGGGTCGAGCTCGATCGCCTTGTAGAACAGCTCCAAGGCCTCGCGGTGCCCGTCGCGGTTTTCCCGGTAGACGGCGGCCATCCCGCGCAGAAAATAATCGTAGGCGCCGAGGCTCTCGGTCGGCTTCCGCTTGACGCGGTCGATCTCCGCCTGCTCCAGCGCCGGCGAAATCGCCCCGACGACGCTCGCGGTCACCTGATCCTGAAGGTCGAATATGTCCTCGGGGGAGCCATCAAAGCGGTCGGCCCAGAGGTGCGCCGCGCTGGCGGCATCGATCAGCTGCCCGGTGATGCGCACCCGATTCGCCGCCTTGCGCACGCTGCCTTCGAGCAGGTAGCGCACGCCGAGCTCGCGGCCGACCTGTCGGACGTCGACCGCCCGGCCCTTGTAGGTGAAGGCGGAGTTGCGAGCGATCACGAAGAGCGAGCGGAACCGCGACAAGGCGGTCGTGATCTCCTCGACGATGCCGTCCGAAAAATACTCCTGCTCGGGATCGCCGCTGAGGTTTTGGAACGGCAGCACGACGATCGACGGCACATCGGGCAGCCCCCGGCGGATCGGGCGAACGGGCGCGCATGGTTCGGGAGGCCGGTTGAGCTGCCGGCGGTAGGGCCCCTCGGGTTTGCGGCGGGCGCCGCGGGCTCGACGATCGGTCTCGCGAGACCCTGGCGGTCCTCACGAATGCGGCGGGCGAGTTGATCCGTTTCCGGCTCCGGGCGGGTGCCGAGCTCGCGCAATAAGGTCTCGCGCAGCTGCTCATATTGGCGAAGCGCCGCCGCGTGACGCCCTTGCGCGGCATAGAGCTCCATCAACGCCCGGTGCGCCGGCTCGTGCACCGGGTCGACCGAAAGAACGCGCAGCGCCCACCGGATTGCCGGCTCGCCTCCGGATGGCGCGGCCCGTTCCATCAGGCGCACGAAAAGGTGCACGGCACGTTCGCGCAGCCGTTCCCGCTCGCCGCTCAGCCACTCCTCGAAATCACGTTCGCGCAACCCGAACCCGTCGAGGAGATCAGCCCGATAGAGGCTGGCGGCCCGCTCCAGAGCCGCGGGTGTGTCCTCTTTTATCGCGGTTTCGAAATCGTGCAGATCCGTGTCGACCATTTCGGCCGAAAACCCGACCGACCCCGCGTCCGCCTCCAAGAAAGGCGCCGGGCGCCGTGTCGCGGCGAGCAGCTGCCGCAAATTGCCGCGGGCTTGCGGGTCCGGCATGTCCTCCCACAGCAGCACGGCTATCCGATCGCGCGACAGCCGCTGCCCGGGCGCGGCCGCGAGCAGCGCCAGCAACGCGACAGATTTCCGGGCACCCAGCGCAATTTCCTGCCCGTCTGGGGCGCGCAACTCGAACCGGCCGAGGAGACTGACGTGCCAGCGGTCCATCCTGTTCATCGCGACGGCGGCCCGCGTAAGGAGAACGTATCAAGCTCGCCGGACCCGATTTAGCGGTTTCTTCACGCCCCGTCAAACGAGCGTCAACCGTTCGTGTGAGACAAGGCATCAGATGCCCCTGCACCGCATAAACAGGAGACCCGAGCGATGATGAAGCCGCGCATACAGAACTCACCGGCATGGAAGGCCGCCGCTCTCGCCGCCGGCATCGGTCTGGCCATGCTTTCTTCGCCGTGCCATGCCGCGACGGCGACCGGCGGCGACACCGTTCAAGGGCTTTATGACGCGCTGCTCGGCACGATGAAGAACGGGCGGACGCTCGGGCAGAGCGGGCGCTTCACCCAGCTGGAGCCGGTGATTCGCCGCAGCTTCGACATTCCGGCGATGGCGCGGCTGTCGGTCGGTCCGACCTGGGCCAATCTGAGCGAGGCCCAGCGCGGGCAGCTCATCGAGAGCTTCGGGCGCTACATCTCGGCGATCTACGCCGACCGCTTCGACAATTATGCCGGCCAGAAATTGCAGGTGACCGGCGAGCAGCCGAGCGCCGCCGGGCTGATGGTCAAGAGCCAGATCGTCAAGGCCAATGGCGAGCCGGTCAAGGTCGACTACATGATGCGGCGCAGCGGCGACAGCTGGCTGATCTCCGACATCTATCTCGACGGCGCGATCAGCGAGGTGGCGACCCGCCGCTCGGAATTCGGCGCGATCCTGAAGAACGACGGCGTCGACGGGCTGATCGCCGCGCTCAACCGCAAGGCCGACCTGCTCACCGGGACGACGGCGAAAGCGTTCTAGAACGCACCAGCCGGGCGTCGCCAGCGGCGCAGCACGCCAACCAAGGCGGTGCATCAATTCAAGGGCGGATCGGGGGCCGATTGACAGGCCCGGCGAGAAGAGGCCTATGCTGGCCGCCTGCCGCGACGCGAGGGAGCCATGCCGTCACGCAACACCGACCCGGCGCTGTTGCCGGCTCACGTCATGTCGGCCGAGATCGCCGCCGGCCGGCTCTCGCCGGTCGCGATCGTCGAGGCGGCGCTGGCGCGCATCGCGGCGGCTGACGGCAAATTGCACGCCTTTGTCGAGGTCTATGACCAGGAGGCGCGGCTCGCTGCCGAGGCGGCCGAGAAGGCGATCCGGTCGGGGCATCGGATCGGTCCGTGGCACGGCGTTCCGATCGCGCTCAAGGACCTGATCGAGATCGAGGGGCGGGTCACGACCGGCGGGTCCGAGGTCTGGCGGGAGCGGCGCTCGACCTATACCGCGACCCTCGCCCAGCGCTTTATCGCAGCGGGGATGATCGTGATCGGCAAGACGCATACGGTCGAGTTCGCGATGGGCGGGTGGGGCACCAACCAGCACCGCGGCACCCCGTGGAACCCGTGGGACCCCGAGACGGCGCGCACCCCTGGCGGGTCGAGCAGCGGCTCGGGGGTGGCGGTCGCGGCCGGGTTTGCGCCCTGGGCGATCGGCACCGATACCGGGGGCTCGGTGCGGCTGCCGGCCGCGTGGTGCGGCCTCAGCGGCCTCAAGACGACGATCGGCCGGGTCAGCACCTACGGCATCCTGCCGCTCGCCCCGACCCTCGACACGCCGGGTCCGATGGCCCGTTCGGTCTTGGATGCCGCCCTCCTCTATAATCTCATGCAGGGGCCGGACCCCCTCGACCCGCGCACCCGCGGCGTCGCGCCGGACGACCCGATGCCGTCACTGAGGCGCGGCGTGGGCGGATTGCGGCTCGCCCGCATGCCCGATGCGGAACGCGCCGGCGTCGCGGCGGAGGTGCTCGCCGCCTATGACGCCTCGCTCGATGGCCTGGCCCGGCTCGGGGCCGAGATCGTCGATGTCGCATTGCCGCGCCGCTTCACCGATTTCACCGACCTGACCGGACGCATCATCGGCGCCGAGGGGTATTTCCTGGTCGGTGATTTGGTCGACGACATGACATTGCCGATCGACGACGCGGTGCGGCCGCGCATCGGCTCGGGCCGGGGCGTCTCGGCCCGGGATTATCTGCGGGCCCTCGCTGAGCGCGACCAGGCGAAACGCGAGTTCGCAGCGGCTCTCGAAGGGATCGACGCGTTGCTGACCCCGACGACGCAGACCGCCGCCATTCCCGTCGATGAGGTCGACCAGGCTTCGACCCCGGCGCATTTCACCCGTTTCGTCAATGCATTGGAGTTGTGCGCCCTGGCTGTGCCGAACGGCTTCACCGCGAGCGGGCTGCCTTTGTCGCTGCAGATCATCTGCCGCGGCTATGACGAGGCGACCGCCCTGCGCATCGGCTGGGCCTACCAAGAAGCCACCGATTGGCATGAGCGCCGCCCGCCCGATCTGGCAGCATAACATGACAACCAGAAATTGAGTTAAAAATTACACTCCGCTGCTCCTGCAGCAGATCAGCAGCGGGAGATCCCGCCATGGTTGTCGCCGAGGTTCTCGGGACGGCCCGGCCCGGGGTGGATTGACAAAACCCGATGCTCAGCACCTCTGCAAAACGCGATTCAGCGCCCCCTCCGTTCCCGGCCGCATGCCGGGGCACCCCTACAATGAAATTGTGGCAATTTAGGCGGCGACGGCGCCGTCAATGCAGGCGCCGGATAGGGGTGGCCCTTGCACGATCAAATCTCCCAGCGTATTTTTAACCATACGTGCAATCCTGGTCTTGCCTGGGCCTGGGCATCTTGAGGCTGCAACTCATTTTGTCTCGACGAAAGCAAAGCGCACCGCCTCAAATAGAGGGTCCCGCCGTCGGGGGCCCCGTCGCGCCGCGGGTCAGGCGCGACGATCTGAACGCCTTGGCGCACCGGCGCGCGGCACCGCAGTGGCAGCCGGGCGATCCGGCAATAGTCATCGAGGACTTAAAGGGGGCGCCGGCCCCGATACGACGCCGTCGATCACGTTCGGGATAACGGTCCCTCTTGAAGGGGCCGGTTCCGTCTGTCCGGGGAGGTCGCCATGAGCCTGGGAGCTCTTTACCGGCGCGCAAACCAGAGTTGCATTTTTTGGGCTGCGCTCGCTTTCTTCGCTGCGCTGTCGACCGGCGGACCGCCGCCTGCGTTGGCGCAGGGCGAGCCGGGCAAGCCGCCTGAGGTCAGTGGCCCGGTCGTCCGACCGCCGGTGACGCCCCAATTGCGGCAAGACAATTTGAAGGATTTGACGACCCGCAACCCGGTGCCGCAATGGCGCCCGGGAGAGCCGGTCAAAATCATCGAAGACATGAAAGAGCGGCTGAAGCCGGGCGGCGGCGAGAAGGAGGGCGAGCGGCTCCAAGGCGCGCCTGCCGACCGGAGCGGCGAGACCCGGTTGCCGCCATTGCAAACGGCGCCGCCGGTGCCGGCGGGTCCGCTTCCTGCGGCGCCTGGGCAACCGCGGACCGGCGAAGCATCCCCGGCCCCCGGCGCGACGGCCTCGCCCGGCACGGCTGCGCCGCCGCCTGTGCAGGTCAGCTTCGACGGCATCCCGGCAACCGGCTTTCTGCCGCCCGACACGGTCGGCGATGTGGGACTGAAGCACTATGTCCAGCTGGTCAATACTGCCCTCGCGATCTTCGACAAATCGGGCAACCTGCTCGCCGGCCCATTGCCGATCAACGCGCTGTGGGCCGGTTTCGGGGGCGCTTGCGAAAAGCAGAACAACGGCGACCCGATCGTCCGCTACGACCATCTGGCCGATCGCTGGCTGATCAGCCAGTTCGCATTGCCCGGACCCGACCTGCACGAATGCATCGCGATATCGCGCACCGGCGACCCGGTCGCGGGCGGCTGGTTTCTTTACGATTTCCCGACGATCGACACGGCGACGGGCGGCTTCGTCTTTCCCGACTACCCGAAGATCGGGGTCTGGCCGGACGCCTATTACATGGGCTCGCAGCGCGGCTTCCCGAACGGCGGTCTCGATGTCTGGGCGTTCGACCGGCAGCGCATGCTGGCCGGCCAGCCGGCCGGCCAGGTGCAGTTTCACGTCCGGCCGCCGTCGCTGTTTCTGATGCCGAGCGATCTGAACGGCCCCGCCCCGGCGGCGAACACACCCAACACCTTTGCGCGCCATGTGGATGGGGAGCGGTTCGGCGGCGCCGACCGCCTGGAGCTGTTCGACTTTCACGTCGACTGGATGAACCCCGCAAGCTCGACCTTCGGCTTGACCGCGACATTGCCGACAGCGCCGTTCGACACGGTGCTGTGCGCGGCGAACCTGATCGGGCCCTGCATTCCACAGCCGGGAACCGACGTCCGGCTGGAAACCTTGACCGTGTGGCTGATGTGGCGGCTCCAGTACCGCAATCTTCGGCGGTCATGAAAGCCTCGTCGTAAACCACACGATCGACGAGAACGGGCAAGACCATGCCGGCATCCGCTGGTACGAGCTGCGCCGTGCCGGCGGCGGTGCGTGGTCGATTTTCCAGCAGGGCAATCACGCTCCCGACGGCGTGCATCGCTGGATGGGGAGCGCGGCGATGGACAGCGCCGGCAACATCGCGCTCGGCTACAGCGTCGCCGGCCGCGACGTGTTCCCCGGGATCAGATATGCGATGCGCCTGCCCAGCGATCCGCCCGGCACTCTGGGGCAGGGCGAGGCGACCCTGATCGCCGGCGCCGGCTCCCAGACGCATCCCAGCGGCCGCTGGGGCAATTACAGCTCGCTGGACATCGATCCCACAGACGATTGCACCTTTTGGTACACCAGCGAATATTATCCCACGACATCCAACGCCGGCTGGCGAACGCGGGTGGCGAGCTTCAAGCACCCCAATTGCGGACAGCCGCGCGAGGCCTTCAAATACGCGGCCAAGATCATTTGCGGAACGCAGGAGGATCCCGATAATTTGCGTCTCGCCCGCGGCCTTTACGCCACCGCCATCAACATTCTGAACCCCGGTGGGAAACCGGCGAAATTCACCAAAAAATTGTCGTTGACCTATCCGCCCGAAGCCCAGCAGCCGGGCGCCGTCTACAACATCAGCACCGACAAGCTGAAGCCCGACGAGGCGCTGGAGGTCGACTGCGAGGATCTGAAGCGGACAATCTTCCCCAACGGCCTGCCGGCGCGATACATCAAAGGCTTCGTCGTCATCAAGAGCGATGTCAGCCTCGACGTCACCGCCGTCTACTCCACCCGCGCTCTCGACGGGCCTTGCTGCCAGCAGCCCGGCGATGATTGCTGCAAGAAGGGCGACGATTGTTGCAAGGGCGACTGTTGCGGGCCGCATCGGCGCGGGCCGGGTGGAGGCACGCCGATGGCGGTCGGCGCCCACAGCTCGATCGATGTCGAGCAGATCCGCGAACGCATCGTCAAGGATGGCGGCGACGAGACAAAGCTGGCGGATCTGATACCGGTCCCCAAAGCCGATCCGCCCTATCCGCCGGAATCCTTCTGCCGCGTTAAGGACAAGGGCCTTCTGATCACCGTCAGGAACCAGGGTGAGGGCGCCGCCGAGGCCTCGATCGCCGAGGTGTTGTTCACAAGGGTGAACGCGTCGGTGATGCGGCCGACGCCGCAGCTCGGCCCCGGGAATGAGACCGACCTGCATTTCGCCTTCCCGCCGAACGGCTGCACTGGAGGCTTCGAGACCTGCCCGTTCCGCATCACCGTCGACCGCAGCGGCACGGTCGTGGAATCGAACGAAGCGAACAACGCGGCGGCCGGCAGCTGCGTCTTCCTGCAGTAACGGGAGGGTGCCGCTCGGTAACGGGTGCGGCACAACCCTACTGAGCTAAAAGTTACTGCCACTCCTTCGAGGCGGCCGCCTTGCAGCCTCCTCAGGACGAGGGTTTTTCTTAATGCCAACAAACGTTTACCTCATGCTGAGGGCGCTCGAAGAGCGCGTCTCGAAGCACGCACGACCGCGCGGTGCAGCCAATTCCTTCAAAGGTCACGATGCTGACGAACAGCAGGTCGAGCGAGCTTTGACGCGACGAAGCTGACAACTTTTGCGGTTCGGTTTTGGCCGCCGCAGCTCATCAATCAGATCGGAAGGGGCGTCTCTGCCCCGCCGTCCTCGTGCAGCGCCGAATGGTTGTCAGACCCCCAGCCCGAACCGGCGCCGTAGGAAATCGAGCACGTCGCTCGCGCAGCGGTCGGGGAAGGCGTCGCAGATGTTGTGCGGGGCGCCTTCGTAGACCCGCATTTCGACATCTTTGACGAGGCGGCGGAAGGGCTCGTAATTCGCGGTCGAGCCGATCGGCTCGGCGCCCGGCACGACGACGAGGGTCGGGCATCGAATACGGTGGAGCTCTCCGCTCCAGTCATAGCTCGCCATCAGCAGCACGAACCTGCCGATATAGGCCGGGTCGTTCCTCGCAGCCTCGTCGAGAAACCACTCGACGAGGCCCGGGTCGACCTGATCCAACGGCAGCCGGTCGGCGATCGTCTCGGCGAGAAAGGCGCGCAGGCCCTTCGCCTGGATCTGCGGGATCCAGCTCGGCGCCTGGCTGTTCTTCAGGCCCGGCGTGGAACCGAACAGCATCAGGCTGCGCACCCGCCCGGAATGGTTCATCGCCAGCTGCTGGCCGAGATATCCGCCGGCCGAGTTGCCGACGATATGGGCGCTGGCGCAATCGAGATGATCCATCAATTCGATCACGTCGCGCACCAGCCGGTCGAGGGTTAGTTCGCGCTCGGGCGGCGGCACCTCCGAGCTGCCGTGCCCGCGCAAATCCATCCGCACCACCCGGTAATGCCGGCTGAGCGGCGGCACCCACGCAAAATAACGCCGCGCGCTGCCCATCGCCGCATGCAATAGCAGCAGGATCGGCGCTTTCTTCCAGGGATCGGTGAAGTCGTCGATGCGGTAGCCGAGACGCACGCCGTCGCTCGCGGTGAAGCTCTCCATGTCGCTTTCCTTCCACCCCTTCCTGGAGTTCGTCACCCCCGCGAAAGCGGGGTCCAGGGGCCAGCGATCGAGCCCTACCGCCCTGGATTCCCGCTTTCGCGGCGCTTTCGCGGGAATGACGAATAAATGCGGCCGTCCCTTGCTTCGGTCCGGGCGATCATCTACGAGCTTGGCGGACGAGGCAACTTGTGCCGCTTTGGAGGCGCCATGAAGGTCGGGATCTTTCTTACCTGCCAGCACCCGCCCGGGAGCGACATGGTCGCGGCGCTCGAAGGCCAGTATGCGATGGCGCGGCTGGCGCGCGACCGCGGGTGGGACGCCGTCGGCACCGGGCAGCATTATTTGAGCGAGGGGGTGCGCCAGGTCCAGCTGGTGCCGTTCCTGGCGCGGCTCGCCGCCGAGGCGGGCGAGATGACCGGCATCGCCGGCGTCTTACTGACGACCTTGCACAACCCGGTCGAGGTCGCCGAGCACATTGCCTCGCTCGACGCGATCTGGCGCGGCAATTTCGTCTTTGGCGTCGGCCTCGGCTATCGCGATGTCGAGTTCGACGCGTTTGGCGTGGCGCGGGGACAGCGGGTGCGCCGCTTCGAGCAATGCCTGGAAGTCGTCAAGCGGCTATGGACCGAGGACAATGTCAGCTTCGAGAACGACATCTGCAAGCTGAACAATGTCACAATGACGTGCCGGCCGGTCCAGCAGCCGCACCCGCCGATCTGGTTCGCCGCCAACAACGACCGCGCAGTGCAGCGCGCCGCGCGCCTCGGCGACAGCTGGTTTGTCAACCCGCATGCCACGATATCCGAGATCACCCGCCAGCTGGCCCTCTACCGCGCCGAGCTGGCGCGTGTCGGCAAGCCCTTTCCGAAGGAGCTGCCCTATGCGCGCGAGATCTATTGCGCCAAGGACAAGCGGCACGGCGCTCGAAATGGCCGGGCCCTACCTTGCGGAAAAATACCGGACCTATGCCAGCTGGGGCCAGGACGAGGTACTGCCCGGAAACGACTCGTTTTCCCAGCCCTTCGAATCGCTGCTGCGCGACCGGTTTGTCATTGGCAGCCCGGAGGAATGCTTCGAGCAGCTCCGCCCGTGCTGGGAGGAAGCGGGCGCCAACTTCCTGATTTTCCGCACCCATTGGAGCGGCATGCCGGTCGGCCACGCCTTGGCCAGCATGCGCCTCATCAGCGACGAGCTATTGCCGGAATTGCACCGGATCGCACCGAGGCCCGGCTGATCACGATGCCGTCTTTTCGGGACGGGTAAGCTGATGACGCGCTACGATGCAATCGTCATCGGCGGCGGTCTGGTCGGCTCGGCGATCGGCTACGGGCTCGTGCGCGCCGGGCTTCGCACTGCGCTCCTCGACGAGGGCGATGTCGCCTACCGCGCCTCGCGCGGCAATTTCGGGCTGGTCTGGGTCCAGAGCAAAGGCGACGGCGCGCCCCATTACCAGCGCTGGACGCGGCGCTCGGCGGATGAATGGCCGGGGCTCGCCGCCGAGCTCTGGGAGCGCACCGGGATTGCGGTCGGCCACCAGCGGCCGGGCGGCGTCCATCTCTGCCTCGGCGAGGCCGAGCTCGAGGAGCGCCACGCCAAGATGGAGCGGATGCGGGAGCAATCCGGCAATTTCGGGTTCGAGTACCGCATGCTCGACCGCCGTGAGCTTGCCGAGATGCTCCCCGGTCTCGGCCCCGCGGTCGCCGGCGCATCCTTTACGCCCTATGACGGGCATGCGAACTCGCTCAATCTGCTGCACGCGCTGCACAAGGGGTTTGTCGAAAAGGGCGGAGACTACATCCCCAATACCACGGTCGAGGCGGCCAATGCGGCGCCCGGCGATTTTCGGATCCCCGTCGCCGGTGGTGAAATCGCCGCGCCCAAGGTGGTGCTCGCCGCCGGGCTCGGCAATGCGGCGCTGGCGCCGCTGTTCGGCCTGAACGCGCCGGTCCGGCCGCAGAAGGGTCAGATCCTGGTCACCGAGCGGGCGCGGCACGTCCTGCCGATGCCGACGACGACGATCCGCCAGACGATCGAGGGCGGCATCATGCTGGGCGACAGCCAGGAAGACGTCGGTTTCGACACCAGCCAGAAGCCCGCCGTGATGCAGACGATCGCCCGACGCGCCGTGCTGTCATTCCCGTGGCTGCGCGATCTGCAGATCGTGCGCGCCTGGGCGGCGCTCAGGGTGATGCCGCCCGATGGCCTGCCGATCTACGACCAGTCGGAGCGCTTTCCCGGGGCGTTCACCGCCAACTGCCACAGCGGGGTGACGCTCGCGGGCGCGCACGCCAACCTGTTCGCCCCGATGGTCGCGGCGGGCGCGCTCGACCCCGAGCTCGATCTCTTATCGGCAAAACGGTTCGATGTTTCGGCTGCGGCGTGAGGGCGACCCTGCGACGATCGCCGTTCTCGTGGAGGGGCGCAGCGTCCTTGTGCCAGCGGGCGCGTCGGCGGCCGCGGCCGTGCTGCTGGCCGGCCTGCGCAATATCCGCGAGACACCGGTCGAGGCCAGCGAGCGGGCTCCCTATTGCATGATGGGCGTGTGTTTCGATTGCCTCGCCGAGATCGACGGCGTGCCGAACCGGCAAAGCTGCATGGTCGAGGCGCATCCGGGGATGCAGATCCGCCGCCAGCTCCGCGCCCGCAGCGTCGATCCGTCGCCGCGATGACCACCGAGCTGGCGGTGATCGGCGCCGGCCCCGCCGGAATGGCCGCCGCGGTGCTCGCGGCCGAGCTCGGCGTCGCGACCGTGCTGATCGACGAAAACCCGTCCCCGGGCGGCCAAATCTATCGAGGGATCGACCGGCCGCGGCGGAGCTCGCCGCTCGGCGACGATTTTCTTGCCGGCCGCCCGCTGGCGGCGGCGCTGCAGGCGAGCCCGGTAAATTACCGGCCGGGGGCGACTCTCTGGCATCTCGATCCCGACGGCACGCTATATTTCGAGAGTGGCGGGCGCAGCGAGACATTGACCGCGCGCCGCATCATGCTGGCGACCGGCGCGCTCGAAAGGCCGGTGCCGATTCCCGGCTGGACCTTGCCGGGCGTCATGACCGCGGGCGCGGCGCAGATCCTCCTCAAATCCGCGGATCTCGTCCCGGAGGGCCGCGCCGTGCTGGCCGGCCAGGGGCCGCTTCTATACCTGCTGGCAACCCAGCTCGCTGCCGCGGGGGCGCCGCCGATCGCCATTCTCGAAACGACAACGCCGGAGAACCGGCTGGAAGCAGCCGGGCGGCTCAGCGCCCTATGGGCGGGGCGCCGCATGCTTCTGAAGGGGTTGCGGCTGATCTCGGCGGTCAAGCGCGCCGGCATCCCGGTTCGGCGGAGGGTACGGGGCTTGCGTGCCGTCGGGCAGCGAAGCCTCGACCGCGTTGCCTGGGCTGGCGGTGAGCTCGGCGCCGATCATTTGTTCCTGCACGAGGGCGTAATCCCCAACGTGCAGGTGAGCCTCGCCCTGCAGCTGCGTCACGAATGGGACGAGGCTCAGCTCTGCTGGCGGCCTGCGGTCGACCCGTGGGGGCGGACGAGCCTGCCGAACATCGCGGTCGCCGGCGACGGCGCAGGCATCGCCGGCGCCGAGGCGGCGGCGCTCTCCGGGCAGATCGCCGCGCTCGATGCGGCCGCGCAGCTCGGGCATATCGACGAGCGCGAGCGTGACCGGCGGGCGGCGCCGATCCGCGCCGCGCTCGACCGCGAGCGGGCGCTGCGGCCGTTTCTCGACCATCTCTACCGTCCCGCTCCATCGGTGCTGGCACCCGCCGAGGACGACGTGATCGCCTGCCGCTGCGAGGAAGTCTCGGCCGGCCGGATCCGGCAGGCGGCACGGCTGGGAGCGCAGGGGCCCAACCAGCTCAAGGCCTTCACGCGCTGCGGGATGGGGCCCTGCCAGGGCCGGATCTGCGGACCCGTTGTCGCCGGGCTGATCGCCGATGCGCTCGGCAAACACATCGCCGAAATCGGCACCTACCGGCCGCGCGCCCCGTTCAAGCCGATCACCGTCGGCGCCCTCGCCGATCTCCGGACCTAGAGCCGGGCTGTCCGGCTACTCGGCGGCCGACCCCGTGGCCTCCTCCCGGGTGAGGGGAGCCGCCGGGCGAGCGATGTCGTAAAGCCGCGCGCAATTGTCCCATAGGATCTTGCGCCGCTGCTCGTCGCCAAGCGGCAGGCCGAGGAATTGCTCGATGGCCTCCGGAAAGGCGCCGTCGGAGTGCGGGTAGTCGGAGGAGACGACAAAATATTCGGCGCCCATCTTGTTGACGACCTCGACCGCCGGCTCCTCGTCCACATCGAGGGCGATGTAGCACTGGCGCCGGAAATACTCGCTCGGCAGCATCGAGATCTGGCGCTCGCAGCCTGGGCCGAACTTCTCCCATTGGTCGTCGAGCCGCCACAGCCACCAATAGAGCCATCCGGCGGTGCCTTCGAGAAACGCGCAGCGCAGCTTCGGGTGCCGCTCGAGGACGCCGCCGGTGGTCATGCTGGCGATCGCCCCCATCAGCTCGACGGGGTTGCGGATGGCATGCGCGATCGGATGGAAATTGGCGTGCCCGACATAGCGAGCCCCGGCATCGTCCTTGAGCGAGGTATTGCCGGTCGGATGATAGCCGATCGGCACGTTGAGCCTTTCGAGCTCGTCCCATAAAGGCTCGCAGGCGTCGTCGTGAAGGTGCTGGCCGTTGACCGGGTTGGGCGTCCCGATGACCGCGACCGCGCCCAATTCGCTCACTGCGCGGCGGGCCTCCGCGACCGCCAGCGGGATGTCGTGCATTGCGATTTGCGCGGCGAATTTGAGCCGCTGCGGGTCGGCCTTGCAGTAATCGGCGGCCCAGTCGTTGTAGGCGCGGGCGAGCGCTGCGGCGTAATCGGGCGCGAGATCGTCGTGGCACAGGATCTGTCGGCCGCGCGTGCCGTACATCACGGCGACATCGATGCCCTCGATGTCCATTGCGGTCAGGGTCGAGGCGGGGTCGAAACCGCGCGCCCGCGCGACATTGAAGTGCGGGTGACGGGCGCGGCTGCGGCGCCGCAGCTCGCGGCTGGAGGCGGTCGCCCCTGGCGCATTGGCGTGAGCCGGGATCGCCAAACCCTGCACCTCCATTCCCATGATCCTGTCGGCGTTGCCCTTGTCGTCCGAGCTTTGGGCGAGCTGCCGCTGCTGCCCGCCATAAAAGCGCGGCGGGTTCGCCCGATGGGGCCCGTCGAGATAGCGGGCCCACAAATCGTCGGGCTCCATCATATGGAGGTCGCTATCCATGATCAGGTAACCGTTACGCGCCATTTTTCTTCTCCCGCTTGGAGCTTGGTGCTTATCGTCACCCCCGCGAAAGCGGGGGTCCAGGGGCAACTACTCCAGCGCCGGCCCTGGATTCCCGCTTTTCGCGGGAATGACGGATAACTTGTTTTCACATCAAAAACACGCCCTTGCCGGTGGTCTGGGTGTCGAACAGGCGATAGGCCTCCTCCGCCTGGTCGAGCTTCCATTGATGGGTGAAAAGGCGGTCGACATCGACCTTGCGGTCGACCACAAAGCGCGCGCAATCGGCTTGGCCCTGCCACGAAAAGGTCCAGGACCCGATGATCGTCAGCTGCTTGCGCAGCATGTCGGGGCTGACGTCGATCGTCACATTGTTGCGCTCGCCGACAAAGGCCACCGTGCCCCACACCTTGGCGCTGCGCACCGCGGAGATGCGCCCCTCGGGCTGGCTCGAGGTGTCGAGGGTGAAATCGGCGCCGCCATGGGTCAGATCCTTGATCGCGCCGACCGGGTCGTTCGAGCGCGGGTTGACGGTTTCCCAGGCGCCAAACTCCTTGGCGCGCTCCAGCCGCTCGGGGCTGACATCGAGAGCGATCACGCGGGCGCCCATCGCCGCGGCGAGCTGCGTCGCCGAGAGGCCGACCGGCCCCTGGCCGAACAATGCGATCGTGTCGTTCCCCGAAATGTTCAGCCGGCGCAATGCGCCGTAGGCGGTCCCGGTGCCGCAGGAGATCGCCGCCCCGGCGGTGAAGGACAGCTCGTCGTCCAGCGGCACCAGGGTAAAGTCCGGCACCTTCAGGTATCGCGCGTGCCCGCCATGAGCGTTGTTGCCGTAGACCAGCACCGGCTCTTCCTGGCACAGCTGCGACCAGCCCGAGCGGCAATGCTCGCACACCGTGCAGCCCTTGTAGTGGTGCACCATGACGCGCTGCCCGACCCGCGCCATTTTCTCGCTGACCTCGGGGCCGATCGCAGCGACGACGCCGCACGGCTCGTGCCCTCCGATCACCGGGTTCGGGTTGACCGGCAAGCCGCCGATCGACTCACCCCCGGATTTCGGCCGGCGGTACTGGTGGAGGTCGCTGCCGCACATGCCCGAGGCCTTCATCTCGACAACCACCTCGCCGGGGCCCGGGGTCGGGTCCGGGAATTCCATCAGCTCGATCTCGCGATCGCCCTTGAAGACCACGCCGCGCATCGGTTCCTCCAATTTTCTCGAAGCGTATATCGAAGAAGCAGCCTACGCTCTTTCAGCCGGGGACGCGACAGGGGCTGGCCCGCGCAAGGCGACCCGTCGCGGCCGGGTTGCGCGACAAGCCTGCGAGGAGGATCACCCGATGCCGATCAACAAGCCCCATCTCGAATTTCACCGGGTCGATATGGAGTGCCGGATGGTCGACGCCGCCCGGCTATCCGTCGGGGATCGAGCAAAAGATCCTGGCGGGCGCCCTCGACGAAGCGCGGCGGTCCGGCAGCCGAACCCGACTGTTGCGCTTCGCGCCCGGCGTGTTCACGACCGAGCCCTTCGTCCACGAATATTGGGAAGAGGTCTATCTGATCGAGGGCGATCTGACCGTCGGCAACGACGCCGCCGGGAGAGGCGGCGAGGGCTTCCAGCGGGGCACTTATGCCTGCCGCCCGCCCGGCGCGGTGCACGGCCCGTTCAAATCGGATGGCGGATGCCTCCTCTACGAGATCCACTATTTCGCCGAATAACGGCAAAGGGCGGCCGCGGCGCCACCGCTTGGCCCAGAAAAAGACACCTCCGCGACCCGACAATTTCCCATTTTGGGCTGGACTGTTGCAGGAACCGGACGGGCGCCGCGCGGCGTTCAACCGGTGAGCACCCACGCTGGAGCTTGCCAATGCAGCTGATCCGGACACTCGCGGCCTGCGCGCTCCTGCTGTCGGCAAGCGGGATGGCGGCCGCGGCCAACTCGACCCGCATCGCCGAGACCGGGGCCTATCTTCTGGGGAATGCGCACCGTTGCGGGGTCGCGGACGACCGCGTCATCCGCGCCGGCAAGGTGATTCGTGAGCTGATCGTCGCCGCCTCCGATGACGAGAGCGAAAGAAAGCTTGCCAAATCACGTTTCGCCGAGATTTTTCGCGCAAGCGCCGGAGCGGAGAAGATCCCGCCGTGCAAGATGGTGGTAATGCAGTTCGAACGGCTCGAGCATTTCCACGAGCAGACCGGCTCTAGATAACCCGGCTCCACTGAACTTTCGCCTCGCAAGAAACCCCCGCATCCGGTCGCTTTTGGAGCTTGGTCGCGGCGCGCCGCTCGCGAGCTCGGGCCGCCCGCAAGGTCATCCCAGAGAGTCCCCGGCGGTTTCGTTTTTAGTTCTCCCGGTACCTCGCGACCGAGGCAAGAAATGGAGGACAGGCGAAAAGCTGGGTTACACTAAACGCAAGGCTCGACCAAAACAGCCGATGAGCAGGTGAAAGGGTGTGGGGTCCGATAAAATCGACAACGCGGGCCGCTGGGTAATGGCCCGCAGACCCTCTGGATGTGCCTTGGCCGCCAGAGTGACAGCAAGCCGCGTTTGGGCGCGCCGGCTCAACCACGCTTTCCCGCGACCTACCCGATCAGTGTTTGCAATATCGATTTGCAATACTGACAAGCGACCGGTCCCGTTTTAGGAGGGAGGGATAGGCACCATGACGCTGTCTCGGCGCACCGAACTGAGGATTTCGATCATCGCTTTGCTGGGGGCGCTGATCGCGCTGGTCACGTGGTCAACCCTGGCTTTAGCGCAGGAAGCGAGGCAGGCGGCGATCCTCGCCGGCCGACTGGCAAAGCTCGACATCAAGGATGCCGAGATGGTGCCCAGCCGGGGCAGGCCCCAGGGCACCTTGACCATTGCCCAGCACTTCGCGCTCGACCCAGGTTGGCTCAATCCGGTGGAGCATCAACTGACCGGCGTGCAGCAGGAATTCGACTATTTCGTGCAGGACGCCATGTTCAAACCGATGCCGCAGGGCGATGCAACTTACAGCCTCGCCGAGCACGCCGAGATGACCGCCGACTACAAGAGGGCCGCGTTTCGGCTGCGTCCGGGACTGAAGTTCCAGGACGGAACGCCGCTTACGAGCGAGGACGTCAAGTGGACCTACGAGAACTACAAGGGCGCCCGCGCCAAGCTGTTCCACGACAAGCTCGACCGTATCGAGATCGTCGACGACCGCACGATCATCTTCGACTTCAAGGAGCCGTTTATCGACTTCATGGATCTGTACAACGGCTATGCCAGCGGTATCGGCTGGATCGTTTCGGGCAAGTATTACGATAAAGTCGGGCCAGACGGCTTCAAGCAGCACCCGATGGGCGCCGGCCCGTACAAGCTGGTTAGCCAGGAAGCGGGCTCGCAGATGGTGTTCGAGGCGTGGGAGGATTATTGGCGACGCGCTCCCGGTGCCAAGACGATTGTCGTCAAGTCCATCCGCGACCCGGCCACCCGCCTTGCCGGGCTGCAAACCGGCGAGCTGGATCTAGCCTTCGGCATGACCGGCAAGCTCCTGCCGCGCCTCATGGCCGACAAGAATTTGCGCTGGGACAAGAACTTCACCTCGGCGTGGTTTCTAACCTTCCCCGGCTACGCCGAGCAGGACAGCCCGTTCCGCGACAAACGGGTGCGCGAGGCGGTCAGCCTGGCGCTCAACCGGGCCTTCCTCGCCAAGCAGGAGACCCAGGGCATCGGCCCACCGTGGGGCAACTGGCTCAGTTCGGAACAACGTGACGTGCTGCGCGGCGACGGCAGCGACTTGCCGGTGCCGGAATACGATCCGGCGAAATCAAAAAAGCTGCTGGCCGAAGCCGGGTATCCGAACGGCTTCGATTTTGACTGGTACGTTCCGTTCCCACCGTATTTCGACATGGGGCAGCGCGTCCTTGCCGATCTCGGCGCAGTCGGCATCCGCGGCAAGCTCGAAGTCCTCGAGGGGCCGGCCTACCAGGCCAAGAACGCCCAGGGGCGCAAGGGCTTTGCCGGCAACCGCACGATTGTGCAGCGCATCGACGTGCGAGCCGCCTGGGAAGCCATTCCGATCTTCGCGGTGTGCGCCGCCCCCTCGGCGATGGTCTGCGACCCGAAGATCGACGAGCTGTGGAACAAGCACGAGGCGAGCCTCGACCCCGAAGAGCGCGAGGACCTGAGCGCACAGATCCAGCGCTTGCTGATCGAGAACTATTACTTCGTGCCGATCTACATGAACCCGTTCGTGCATGCGGCCGGGCCACGGGTTCTGCCGGAAGGCGACGGCTTCCATCGCTACTGGGATACCAAGCGGGCCCCCTTCCCCTATCCGTGGGAGATCTGGGAGGTCAAGGTGAGCGGCTGATGCCGCTTTGCGACCGTGGGCAAAGGAAAGACAAGACATCTTCGCATGGCTGGGATACGGTTCATGCAAGGCTCAGTCGCTGGGAGGGATGTGGCGTGATCAGGCGTTTTTCTGTGCTCGTAGGTGCTGTGATCGTCCTGGCAATGCCGTCGAGTGCGCCCGTTGCGCAACAGGCGGCCGCGACGGCGATCCTATCGGGCCCGCTGGTGAAGCTGGATATCAAAGAGGCGCAGATCGAACCCAGGCGCGGCAAGCCGCAGGGCACCCTGACGATCGCAATGCACTTCGCGCTCGACCCCGGCTGGCTCGATCCGCTCGAGCACTCCTATGCGATCACACAAGGAAAATACGACTACCTCGTCCACGACGCGTTGATCAAACCGATGCCGCAAGGCGAGGCCACCTACAGCCTGGCCGAGCACGCAGAGATGAGCGCGGACTACAAACAGGCCGCCTTCCGGCTTCGTCCAGGCTTGAAGTTCCAGGATGGAACGCCGTTAACGACCGCCGACGTCAAATGGACTTACGAGAACTTCAAGGGCGCCAACGCCAAGATTTTCCACGACAAGCTCGACCACTTTGAGTTGGTCGACGACCGCACGATCATCGTCCACTTCAGGGAGCCATTCATCGACTTCATGAACTTGTACAATGGTGTGGTGAGCGGGATCGGCTGGATTGTCCCAGGGGCCTATTACGAGAAGGTCGGGCGCGACGGCTTCCGAGCACGTCCTATCGGCGCCGGACCGTATAAGCTGGTCAGCCAGGAGGCCGGGACGCAGATGGTCTTCGAGGGATGGGACGGGTACTGGCGCCGTACTCCCGCCACCAAAACAATCGTGGTTAAAGCCGTCAGGGATCCCGCCACTCGGCTGGCCGGCCTGCAGACCGGGGAGCTGGACGTCGCCTACGGCATGACCGGAAAGCTGCTGCCGCGCCTCATGGCCGACAAGAATTTGCGCTGGGACCGGAATTACACCGCACCGTGGTGGCTGATGTTCCCCGGATACAACGAGTCGAGCAGTCCTTTCCATGACAAGGGCGTGCGCGAGGCGGTGAGCTTGGCGCTCAACCGCGCCTTCCTGGCCAAGCAGGAGACGCAGGACATCGGCATTCCTGCGGGCAATTGGCTGAGTGTAGAGGAACACGATGCGCTGCGCGCCGACGGCAAGCAACTGCCGGTGCCGGAATACAACCCCGACAAAGCGAAAAAACTCCTCGCCGAGGCAGGTTTCCCCAACGGTTTCGATTTCGAGTGGTACGTGCCGTTCGTGCCGTATCTCGACATGGCCCAGCGCATCCTCACGGATCTGCGCGCAGTTGGAATTCGAGGTAAACTCGAAGTGCTTGAAGGACCGGCCTTCCGCTCAAAGATCGGCCAGGGCCGCAAAGGTTTTCCGGGCAACAGCACGATCGTGCAGAATATCGATCCGCGGCCCGGCGGATCCGCGACCAATATCGGCGTCTATGCCGTGTGCGGAGGCAGCGCCTCCTTCGTCTGCGAACCGCAGATCGAGACATTGTGGAAAAAGCACCAAGCGAGCCTCGACTCCGAAGAGCGCGACCTGCTGACCGGGCAAATCCAACGTATCCTTATCAACGATTATTACTTCGTGCCGATCTACCTGAACCCATTCGTACATGCGGTCGGCCCGCGCGTCCTGCCGGAGGGGGACGGCTTCCACCGCTACTGGGAAACAAAGCACGCTCCCTACCCGTGGCCGTGGGAGATCTGGCAAGTCAAGGCCGAGAGCTAAAGACCCTAAGGCGCGGCATGAAGAAATACATCCTGACGCGCGCCCTCTACAGCATCGTCACCCTTTGGCTGCTGGTTACAATCGTCTTCGCGCTGGTCCGGCTCACCGGGGACCCGGTGAAGATGAAGGGTGAGATCGGAGCCGACCCCACTTTCTTGCAGCAAATGCGGCACGACTGGGGGCTGGACCAGCCATTCTACCTGCAATACGCGAGCTCCTGAAGAACCTGGTTCGCGGCGATTTCGGCCATTCGTTCGAGAAGTCGCTGCCGGTCAGCACGATCTACTTCGAGAGGCTGCCCAATTCGCTGAAGCTGGGATTTGCCGCCTTCGCCATTTCCATCGTCATCGGCGTGCCGTTCGGCATGCTGTCAGCACTGAAAGTGGGGACGGCATGGGACGGCGCCGGCAAATTTGTCGCGCTGCTCGGACTTTCGGTTCCCGGCTTCTTTGTCGGCCTCGTTATGATCATCATTTTCGGGGTGGATCTGGGCTGGCTCCCGGTGCTTGGCAAAGGCTCGAGCGCGTTTCGCCCCGGGGATCCGTCGAGCTGGGTGTCGTTCTGGTTTCAGGACTGGCGGCATCTGGCGATGCCTGCCTTCGCGCTCGGCTGGTATTTCTCCGGTGCGATGCTGCGCATCACCCGCTCCGGCATGCTCGACGTCCTCGGCACCGACTATGTCAAGCTGGTGCGCCTCAAAGGGGTGCCGGAAGCCATCGTGACCGCAAAGCACGCGCTGAAGAACGCGATGATCCCCGTCCTCACGATCGCCGGGCTGAACCTTGTCATCATGATCAACGTGGCAGTCGTGATCGAAGTCATCTTCAACTGGCCCGGTGTCGGCCTGCTGCTCTATGACGGCCTGACCAATCGCGATTTTCCGATGGTGCAAGGTGTGGTGCTGATGTCGGGCGCGATGATCGTGCTGCTGAACTTCATGATCGACGTGTTGTACGCCTACGTCGACCCCCGCGTCAGGCTCTCTCGGTAAGAGGCATTAAGATGGCGACCGTCTTTGACGATGTCCGCACCGTAACAACCCTACCGCAGCGAGTCTGGAGCCCCTTCCGCATTTTGCGCCGGCTTCCGACGATCCCGCTGCTGATTCTCGGGGTCCTGGCGTTTGCCGCCCTTTTCGCCCCAGTTATTGCACCGCACAGCCCGCTCGACCCGGTGACGCCTACAAAGGCGCAATGCCTGGAGAAATTTGGCACCGAGAACTGCCCGTATGTCGACGGCGTGCCTCCCTTCTGGTCCCCCGGAGGCAATCTCTCAACACCGCTCGGCACGGATTTCCTCGGTCGCGACGTGCTCAGCCGGCTAATGTACGGCGCGCGGATCTCGCTGCTCGTCGCTCTGACCGGCACGGTGGTGGCTGGAGCCATCGGGACGTTGGTGGGTGTGCTCGCCGGCTATATGGGCCGATGGTGGGACCAGATCATCATGCGGATCACCGACGCCTGGTTGACCTTGCCCTCGCTCGTTTTCGCGATCCTGCTCTCAAGCGTGCGCGGTCCGGGCGTGTGGAATGTCGTGGTGATCCTCGCCCTCGTTTTCTGGAGCCGCTATTCCCGCGCAGTTCGCGGCGAGGTGCTGGCATTGCGCGAGCGCGATTTCGTGAGATTGGCCGAGATCAACGGCATCAGCAAATGGCGGATCATCTTCCGGCACCTGCTGCCCAATGTCATGAACACCGTCATGGTGTTGTTCAGCCTACAGGTCGGCGTCGCGGTAATCATCGAGGCCTCGCTCAGTTTCCTTGGTGTCGG
Source organism: uncultured Alphaproteobacteria bacterium (assembly GCA_963836845.1). GTDB lineage: Bacteria > Pseudomonadota > Alphaproteobacteria > ATCC43930 > CGMCC-115725 > AP-15. The sequence continues at coordinate 35,115 of CAWILK010000043.1, forward strand.
CGTGCCGCCACCGGAGCCTTCGTGGGGATTGATGATGGCCGAGGGGCGCGACGCCCTGATGGAGGGGAGCTGGTGGCTCGCCGTCTTCCCGGGCATCTGCATCAGCATGCTGGTGCTCTCCTCCAACATGCTCGGCGACTGGACGCGCGTACGCCTCGATCCGCAGCTACGCAACCGCTAAGGCAGGATTGATTGCAGTGCCGCCGCCGCTGCTGCGCGTCGATGGCCTGAAGACCCATTATTTCGAATTCGGCGGCAGCCGCGTCGTCAAGGCCGTCGATGGGGTCAGCTTCACCGTCGAAGCCGGAGAGACGTTTGGCCTCGTCGGCAAGTCGGGTTGCGGCAAGACCACGACTTGCCACTCGATTGTCCGCCTGCTCGCATCGAGCGCGCAGATTGTCGGCGGCCGCATCGAGCTCGATGGCGAGAACCTGCTCGACTTCGGCGCGCGCGAAATGCGCGAGGTCCGCGGGCGGCGGATCGCCAGCATTATGCAAGATCCAATGGCGTCGCTCGATCCGCTCTTTTCGATCGGCAACCAGGTGGGAGAACCCGCCTACTACCATGGGCTCTTGCGCGGCGGACCCTTGCGCCGGCGCGTCACCGAGCTGCTGGGGGCGGTACGCATCCCCTCGCCGGAAAAGCGACGGAGGGAATTCCCGCATCAGATGAGCGGCGGCATGCGCCAGCGCATCGTCGGCGCGATCGCCCAGGCAGGTGGTCCTCGGCTGATCATTGCCGACGAGCCGACGACCAACCTCGACGTCACCATTCAGCTGCAATACCTCAACCTGTTGAAGGATCTGCAGCGCGCGAGCGGCGTGGCGCTGATCTTCGTCACCCACAATCTCGGTATCGTCGCCAAGATGTGCGACACGGTTGCCGTGATGTACGCCGGCAAGATCGTCGAGATGCAATCGGTGCGCGGCCTGTTCTATGCCCCGCGTCACCCCTACACCAGGGCATTGCTCGACTCGATCCCCAAGCTCGGCACCAAGGAGCCGCTCTACGCCGTGCCTGGTCAGCCGCCCGATCTCTCCGCCCTCCCCTCCGGCTGCAGCTTTCACCCGCGCTGCCGCTACACGATGGCACATTGCCGCGCCGAGGAGCCCCCGGAACAACGCGACGACAAGGGCGGGACCAGGCGCTGCTGGCTTACCGCGACGTCGGAGCTGATGTCCGAGGCCGTGAATGGCTGAGCCGCTGCTCGAGGTGCGCGATCTGAAGAAACACTTCCCGGTAAAAGGAGCGGGCCTGTTGGGCAAGGCGGGCTCGGTCAAGGCGGTCGACGGTATCAGCTTTACCGTGAACCGTGCCGAAACCCTCGGTCTCGTCGGCAAGTCGGGCTGCGGTAAGACCACGACTTCGAAGTTGGTCCTCGCCGCCGAGCGGCCGACCGCCGGTGTCATCGAGTTCGAGGGGAAGGATATAGCATCCCTCCCGGACAGGCAGCTCAGCGACTATCGGCGCAAGGTTCAGGTCGTGTTCCAAGATCCCTACAGCTCGCTGAGCCCACGCATGCGGGTCGGCGAGATCATCGCCGAGCCGCTGCAGGCCCACGAGCCGCTGTCGCGCCGGGAGATACAGTCGCGGGTCGGCGAGCTCTTGGAGCTGGTCGGGATGAGACCCGATATGGGGCGCTTGTTCCCGCATGAGTTCAGCGGCGGGCAGCGCCAGCGGCTGGCGATCGCGCGGGCCCTTTCCACGAACGCACGCCTCGTCGTTCTCGACGAACCGGTATCGGCGCTCGACGTCTCGATCCGCGCCCACATCATCCGGCTGTTGGAGGACATCCAGGCGCGCCTCGGCGTCAGCTATCTGTTCATCGCGCATGACCTGGCCGCGGTCTCGCATCTCAGCCACCAGACGGCCGTCATGTACCTCGGCAAGCTCGTCGAGGTGGCCGACAGCCTCGAGCTCTGTGCCGCCCCGCTCCACCCCTACACCAAGGCGCTGTTCGCGGCGTCGCTGCCGTCGCATCCCGACGAGCAAAGGGAAGAGATCGTCCTCAGCGGCGAAGTCCCGAGCGCCCTCAACCCTCCGCAGGGCTGCCGATTTCATCCGCGGTGCCCCTTTGCGATGCCCCGCTGCTCGGAGGAGGAGCCCGTGTTGGCCGAGGTTTCCCTTGGTCACACTGTAGCCTGCCACCTCTACTAAAGTCGGAAGTTTACGATCGAGCATTGGTCCCTGTCGTTTCCACCGTGCCCGCTCAGCGAGTAGAATATCGTCGACGGCGACATTCGCCATTGCTAGCCTTTTTCCCGGCATGGATTTTGAACTATCCGACGATCAGCGGGCCTTTGCCGAGACGGCCCGAGCGTTCGCCCATGAAGAATGGTTGCCGCAGGCGCCCGGCTGGGATGAGCGGCTCGAGTTCCCGGTCGAGGCGCTGCGCTCGGCGGCAGAGCTGGGGTTCGCCGGGATCTACGTCGGCGACGAATTCGGCGGCGCCGGGCTCGGCCGGGTAGACGCCACGATCATCTTCGAGGAGCTCGCCGCGGCCTGCGTCTCGACCGCCGCCTACCTCTCGATCCACAACATGGCGGCGTGGATGATCGACCGCTTCGGCAGCCGCGAGCAGCGCGCGCGGTTTCTGCCCGGGCTGGTGAGCATGGCGCAGTTCGCCAGCTATTGCCTGACCGAGCCCGGCAGCGGGTCGGATGCGGCGGCGCTTGCGACGCGGGCGGTGCGCGACGGCGACGATTATGTGCTCAACGGCACAAAGGCGTTCATCTCCGGCGGCTCGGTCAGCGACGTCTATGTGACGATGGTGCGCACCGGTGGGGGCGGAGCAAAGGGGATCTCCTGCCTCGTCGTCGAGAAGGGCGCTCCCGGCCTCTCCTTTGGAAAAAAAGAGCGAAAGCTCGGCTGGAACAGCCAGCCCACTGCCATGGTGATGTTCGATGATTGCCGCGTCCCGGCCGCCAACCGGCTCGGCGCGGAGGGGGACGGGTTCAAGATCGCGATGATGGGGCTCGACGGCGGCCGGCTCAATATTTCCGCCTGCTCGCTCGGCGGCGCGCGCGCCTGTCTCGAGGCGGCGCGGGACCATTTGCTCGAGCGGCGTCAATTTGGCCGGCCGCTCGCCGAGTTTCAGGCGCTCCAGTTCAAAATCGCCGATATGGCGACCGAGCTCGAGGCGGCGCGGCTGATGGTGCGGCGCGGGGCGGCCAGCCTCGATCGCGGAGCCCCGGAAGCGACGATGCATTGCGCGATGGCCAAGCGCCTTGCGACCGATGCCGGGTTCCGGATCTGCAACGAGGCATTGCAATTGTTCGGCGGCTACGGATACCTGAAGGACTTTCCGATCGAGCGCTATCTGCGCGATGTGCGCGTGCATCAGATCCTCGAAGGGACCAACGAGATCATGCGGGTGATCATCGCCCGCCGGCTGCTCGGCGCCCGATGAGCGGCGCCGACGAAATCCTGCTCGGCCGTGCGGGCCGCCTTGCCACTCTGACGATCAACCGGCCGAAAGCCCTCAACGCGCTCACCCTCGACAATTACCGGCGGTTCGACCCGGCGTTGCGCGCCTGGGCGGCGGATCCGTCGGTGTGCGCCGTGGTTGTCCGGGGCGCCGGCGACCGCGCGTTTTGCGCCGGCGGCGATGTGCGCGCCGTCTACGAGGCCGGGCGCGGGATCAGCGGCGATCCGAGATCTTCCCGCGGTGTTCTTCCGCGAGGAATACGAGCTGATCCGCCGGATTCATCATTTCCCCAAGCCCTATCTGGCGGTCATCGACGGGATTACCATGGGAGGCGGGGCCGGGATTTCGGTCAATGGGGCCTATCGCATCGCCACCGAGCGCACGCTCCTGGCGATGCCTGAGACCGGGATCGGCCTGTTCCCCGATGTCGGCGCGACCCGGTTTCTAAACCGCTGCCCGGGTCAAGTCGGCCGCTATCTCGGCCTGACCGGCGCCCGACTGAATGCGGCGGACGCGCTCTATTGCGGCTTTGCGACCCATGCCGTCAGACAGGCGGAAATCGACGCGCTGCTTCGCGAGCTGGCGGACGCCGGCTGGGCTGGGGATCCGTGTCGCGTGGTGGAGGCCTGCCTCCGCCACGTCGCGGTCGACTTGCCCCCGGGCTCCCTCGCCGCTTTGCAGCCGGCGATCGACCGATGCTTTGCCGCGGACAATATCGCGGCGATCCTCGATGCGCTCGCCGCCGAGGCGGCAGGCGGCGGCGATGACGCCGCCTGGGCCGACAACACACGCTTGGAATTGCTCAGCAAATCGCCGACCAGTCTCGAGATTACCCTGCGCCAGCTGACGATCGGGCGGGATTTCGACCTCGAAGCGGCGCTGTCGCTGGAGTATCGGTTGACCCAGCATGTCATGGCTGCCCACGATTTTTACGAAGGTGTACGGGCGATGTTGATCGACAAGGACCAGAAGCCGCGGTGGCGACCGGCCACTCTGGCCGAGATCAGCGACAGCATGATCGACGCGTATTTCGAGCCGATCGGAACACGCGAGCTGTGCTTCCCGTGAAGGGCGGGGGATGAATTTCTTCATCTTCGAGGTTTTGATCGGCGGCTTGCTGACCGGTGTTCTTTATTCCCTTGTGGCGCTCGGCTTCGTCCTGATCTTCAAGGCTTCGGCAGTCTTCAACTTCGCGCAGGGTTCGATGTGCCTGTTCGCCGCCCTCGCCTTGGTGCGGCTTCTGGAAGTGCTGCCGCTGCCGCTGGCGCTCCTCTGTGCGGCAGCGGTCATGGTGGGGCTCGCCGTTGCGATCGAGCGGCTGGTATTGCGGCCCCTCGTCAATCAGGAAGCGATTATCCTGTTCATGGCCACTATTGGAATTACCTTCTTTCTCGACGGGTTCGGGCAATCGCTGTTCGGCAGCGAGGTCTATACGCTCGATCTCGGCATCCCGAAGGAGCCGCTGATCCTGTTCGAGCGACTGATCCCCGGCGGGATCCTGGTCAACGAATTCGATCTGTGGTCCGCAGTCGCTGCGGGCGTACTCGTCGCCGTTCTCGCCGTCTTTTTTCAGCGAACGCGTATCGGCCGCGCGTTGCGCGCCGTCGCCGACGATCATCAGGCGGCGCTGTCGGTCGGCATCCCGTTGCGGCACATCTGGGTCATCGTTTGGTCGGTTGCGGGGCTGGTCGCTCTGGTTGCGGGGATCATTTGGGGCTCGAAGCTCGGCGTCCAGTTCTCGGTAGCCCTCGTCGCACTCAAAGCATTGCCTGTGCTGATGCTCGGCGGCCTCACCTCGGTGCCCGGAGCCATTGTCGGCGGCCTCATCGTCGGGGCCGGCGAGAAATTGTCCGAGGTGTTTCTCGGCCCCTTTTTTGGCGGTGGCATCGAGAACTGGTTCGCCTATGTGCTGGCGCTGTTGTTCCTTCTGGTGCGGCCGCAGGGCCTGTTCGGCGAGCGCATCATCGAGCGCGTCTGAGTGATGATTTATCGCGAGGCGGGCCAATTCCGCATCAGCTACGCCGCTGACCAGGCGGTTTTCCCGGTTCTGCAGGACCGCGTCTTTGTCTGGGGGATCGCTCTTTTCGCCTTTTGCGTCGTCCCGTTCATTGCCAGTGAATACCTGCTCCGCGCGATACTGGTGCCGTTTCTGATCCTCGCGATCGCCGCGATCGGCCTCAACCTGCTGGTCGGCTATTGCGGTCAGATCTCGCTCGGGAGCGCGGCGTTCATGGCGGTAGGCGCCTATATTTCCTATGACATCACCGTTCACCTGCCCTGGCTGAACCTGGTCCTGGCCTTCGTGCTCGGCGGACTGTGCGCGGCGGCGGCGGGCGTCGTGTTCGGACTGCCGTCATTGCGCATCAAGGGCTATTACCTTGCCGTTGCAACCCTGGCGGCGCAGTTCTTTTTCGACTGGCTGTTCATCCGGGTCGGTTGGTTTACCAACTTCGCGTCCTCCGGCTCGGTCTCGGCACCGCCGCTGCGCATTCTCGGAATGTCGTTCGACAGCCCCGCCGGGCGCTACCTGCTATGTCTGGCGCTGCTGACGATTGCGGCGCTCGCCGTAAAGAACCTCGTGCGCGGGCGGATGGGCCGGATATGGATGGCGATCCGCGACATGGATATCGCTGCCGAGATCATCGGCATCCGGCCATTGCATGCCAAGCTTTCGGCTTTCGCGATCAGCTCCTTCATCATCGGCATTTCCGGCGCGCTGTGGGCCTTTGTCCATCTCGGCTCCTGGGAGCCGCTCGCGTTTTCGATCGACCGGTCCTTTGCGCTGCTTTTCATGGTCGTGATCGGCGGGCTCGGCTCGATCCTGGGGTGCTTTTTTGGCGCCGCTTTCATCACGATCGTGCCGATCTTCCTGAACCAGATCCCCACTGTGCTCGGGATTCCGTTGTCGACCGCGATGATCTCGAACCTCGAATTCATGATCTTCGGCGCGCTAATCGTGTTCTTCCTGATCGTCGAGCCGAACGGGCTGGCGCGCCTCTGGGGGATCGCCCGCGAAAAGCTTCGCCTGTGGCCGTTCCCGCATTGATTGTGGTACCGTCTCCCGTCAAAGGGAGGATGCAGCCATGGTTAATAGATTTCTGGCGCTCGCGGCCATTGCCGTCGCCCTCGCCGCGGCGCCGGCTCTGGCGCAGAACGAGCAGTTTTTTCCCGCCCTCGTCTACCGCGCCGGCCCATACGCGCCGAACGGCATTCCGTTCGCCAACGGCTTTGCCGACTATTTGAACCTGCTGAACGCGCGGGACGGCGGCATCAATGGCGTCAAGATCACGACCGAGGAATGCGAGACAGGCTACGCGACCGACCGCGGGGTCGAGTGCTACGAGCGTCTCAAAGGCAAGGGCCCGACCGGGGCGAGCCTGTTCGTGCCGTTATCGACCGGCATTACCTACGCGCTGATGGATAAGGCGCCCGCGGACAAGATCCCGCTGTTGACGAGCGGCTATGGCCGCACCGAGAGCGCCGACGGCAATGTCGTCCGCTGGGCCTTCCCGATCCTCGGCACCTATTGGGACGCCGGCGACATCCAGATCGAGTACCTCGCCCGGTCGCTCGGCGGGTGGGACAAGCTGAAGGGCAAGAAGATCGCCGACGTTTATCACGATTCGCCCTATGGCAAGGAGGCGATCCCGGTGCTCCAGGCGCTCGCCAAGCAGCACGATTTCGAGCTGCAGCTTTTGCCGGTCACCCACCCCGGCGTGGAGCAGAAGGCGACCTGGCTGCAAATCCGCCAGAACCGGCCGGATTTCACATTGTTGTGGGGTTGGGGCGTGATGAACTCGACGGCGCTGAAGGAGGCGGCTGCGGTCGCCTATCCCCGCGACAAGATGCTCGGCGTGTGGTGGGCCGGCGCCGAAGCCGACACGGTCCCCGCCGAGGATGCCGCCAAAGGCTACAAGGCGCTCGCGCTTAACCCATCCGGGTCGAGTTTCCCCGTTCATCAGCAGATCTTCGCCCAGCTCTACGAGAAGAATCTCGGCGCCGCCGACCGCAAGGATGTCGGCTCCGTGCTCTACAACCGCGGCATGATCAATGCGATGTTCGCGACCGAGGCGGTCCGCACCGCGCAAGGCAAGTTCGGCAACAAGCCGCTGGCCGGCGAACAGGTCCGCTGGGGTCTCGAAAACCTCGATCTCACCGCCGAAAAGCTCGAAAAGCTGGGGTTCAAAGGCCTGCTGGGGCCGCTCAAGGTGACCTGCGAGAACCACACGGGCGTTGCTCGCGCCCGCGTCTTCCAGTGGGACGGCAAACAGTGGAACTTTGTCTCCGACTGGATCGACTCCGACCAGAAGGTGGTATGGCCGATGGTCGTCGAGGCTGCCAAAAAATACGCGCAGGAAAAGAGCCTGCCGACCGACGCCTGTTCGAAGGCGAGCTGAAGCTGTCTCGGCCGGGGGCTGAGGGCACCACCCCCGCCCGCGCGGGGGTGGTGAGAGCCTTCTACCGGACTGGCGAGAAACTCGCCGGGACCAGCAACTTGTTCTCCTGGCGGACCGGCCTTACCCCGGCCTGCGGCGGCCACGAGCCGCCGGGCCGGCGCGATTCCTCGCGGACGCGGGCGCGCTCGGCGAGATCCTTGTAGGCCCAGATGTGGACGAATTTGTTGAGCCCGCCGAGCTCACTCGTCCAGCACGCCGCCAAGGGCGAGAACTTCTCGCGCGCCTCGATCGCCTTGCCCCACGCCTCCAGCACCTTCGGGATGTCGCCAGCAGCGTAGGTGTAGGTGCGCATCTCATAGACGTTGCCGGCGCCGAAATCCCGGGTGCCCAGCGGTCGCATAAACGGCGCGGGGTTCATGATCTCGGCCTCTTGCGCCACGATCAGGTCGCCGCCGCCGGGCATTTGGTTGCGGGCAGTGTCTTGCGCCAGCGCGGCACGCACTCTCGTACGGTGCTGCAGATCGTCATAGGGGTAGACGTGGATGACCTGGTTGAGCGGGCCGAACTCGGTGTGCCAGAAGGCCCCCAGCTTGGAGTGCTTCTCGCGCAGCGGCAGCCGCTTCTCATAGCGCTCTTCGAACTCGGCGACCGAACCCGGGCGCAGGGTGTAGGTGCGGACTTCGTAAATCATCGGCGTATCCTCCAAGAGAGTGACCAGAATTGGCGAGGTTATCTCGCCTCCTCTTCTACTGGTGTCAAGTCATAGCGCTGCATGGCGAAGCTGATCGCCTCGTTCCAGCCGCGGCTGCGGATGTCGATCTGCACTTCGTCGGGACCCAGATACTTCAAGTTGACGGCATCCCCCATCGGGGTCGTCTCCATCCTTTCGGATTTCTCCATCGGGACAGGACGGTAATTGGATTTTCTCAGGGATTTGGCGGTTGCCTGCTCATCATCCACATAGAACCCGATGTGGTGAATGCCGCGCAGATCAGAGGTTTGCCCAGGGCCGAGCTTTGGCGCGCCGGGCTCGCCATACTTCAATATCGCGAAGTAAATATAGCCGTCGCTGAGCCACACGCCCTTTTCACCGGTGTCGCCGGGCCGGCGATAGAGCTCGGTCAGGCCGAATTGCTCCTTGTAGAATTCAGCTGTTTTCGCGGGATCGTCAGTTACCAGCGCGATATGCCTGATTCGAGCCATCCGACACCTCCTGAAAGACTGCACTCACCAAAAAAGCGCACCCTCGCTGTGTAGGCTCCTGCCGGTCGAGGGTCAAGGGTGACCTCGTGATCGCTCCTCCATGCGGTAGCATTGTGACAGAACAAAATGACCGCGGTAAGCTAAGCTAAGATCTGGCAACAGCGTCGTCCCCGAGGGCCATTCCGGATTGGTGATGAATCCTCAGCGCCTAGCAGTCGCTCTGATGATCGGCCAGTCGATTTTGTTCGCGGTCGAGACCGCAATGATCCATCATATCGGAGTGCGTGGCTCGGCTATGCAGCTCGCATTGCTGCGCAGCGCCGCCGGCGTAACCTTGGTCGGTTTGCTCGCGTGGAACACTGGTTGGTCGGTGATGAAAACCAGCCAGCTCCCTTTGCAGCTGCTGCGCGGATTTGTGTCGGTCTTGTACCTTTGGGTGCTGATGTATTCGTTCGCCCATATGCCGTTTTCCGACGCAACTGCGATTTCCTATACGCAAGCGGCTTACATCGCGGTGTTCTCGGCTCTCATTCTGAATGAACGGGTCACAGCTCGTCGCTGGATCGCCAGCGCAACCGGCACGGTTGGCGCATTGCTGATCGTCAAGCCGGCGTTTATCGATCACAATATCGCCTATCTGATCGCTTTGCTGGGGACCAGCTTTAACGGCCTCGCCTTCGTACTGAATAGATATCTGCAACGCCCAGGGGCCGATTCCGAATTAACCACGATGTTCTACGTCAATGCCATTGCCGTTATCTGCAACCTTCCGGTGCTGGCGACGACCGCTCTTCCCGAGCCCGCGGTTTGGCCCTGGCTGTCCGGGGTGCTGATATTCGGCCCCCTGGGGATGTATTTTGGGATGGTGGCGGTACGACATACCAGCGCTTCGAGCCTTGGGCCTTATACATTCCTGCGCCTGGTTATTGCAGTAATCGGGGGCATCATTTTATTTCGCGAAATTCCCGACTTCCTAAGTTGGCTGGGGGTGGCGGCGATTCTCTCGAGCTGCCTGCTCGCCGTCGAGCCGGCGCCGCGCGCGGCCAAGGCTCACCCTCCCAACATACCGTCATGACTTCCTTCTGCTGCGCCGCCTGGTATCGACTGCGTAATGTCCCAGCATCCGCATCTGATCGGTGTTGGGCGTCATTGTCGCCTCGAAATTTTGCCAATCTGCGGCGCTCATTTCCTCGAGGCTGACGACCTCGAAAGGGACGCCGCTGTAGCATTCGCGCAGCAGCGGCTGCACCTGGAACAACGGGTACCGAGTATGGAACTCCACGGGCGAATTCGTTCGGGTCAGCCGGATATTCGTAAACAGCGGACCGAACCAGGTTTCCGATTCGAGGATGCCTTCGAAATGTTCGTATCCCTGGGTTCGCGGAATGTTGGCAGGACCCCGGGAAAGCAATGCCCAACCCGGCGCCGTGCGGGCCAGATAGCCGCTCCAGACCTGCACCACCCCGGGCTCGCGCGCGACGGCAAGAAAAGGGGGGGCCAAAAGCTTGACCGGGTCGGGCGCCACCTGCTCGAACAGCTGGCGAAATCCGGGAAACTGAGCCCCCCGCAACGGATACCAATCCTCGGCGCCTGCGTAAGTCCACGCGATCTCGACGCCGTCCCACACCAAGCTGAAACTGAGCGGCGGGTAGATGTACCACCCGAACGCGGAAGCAGCGGCGACCGCTTCGCAATAGCGATAGCCCCGCATCGGAAGCATGCCATCGGCCGAGCGATCGGCCGGCCGCGGAGCCGGAGCATCGGGGATGAGCCGATAAAATCGGCAGATCATTGTTTCAGCCTGCTTAGCCATCTCTGACACTCCGTTTCCGCGGTGACCGTCAAGTTTCTAACGATGCGGCGGGAACTCGGCCGTTATGCAACCGTCGCCGAGGCGCACCGTGCCGCGGTCGACGATCTCGGGCCTCGGCTGCCGCAATGGCGGGAACTCGGCCGTGATGCAGCCGTCGCCGAGGCGCACCCTGCCGCGGTCGACGGTGTCGGGCTTCGGCTGCCGTAATGGCGGGACGGCAGGGGTGACCGGTTCACTAACGAGCCATTCCGTCGAATTCATGTCATCTCTCCTTGGCTAGCTACAGGGCAAAGTGCCCCCTTAACCAAGAACGAGATTTGCAGGCGGCGCAAGAACGGAGCGTGAAACCGCCTGCTATCTACCGTGAATAAACTGTGATTTCAGTGAATTTTGCGCTAGTGGGGTCATTTCGGCACAGCTTTTGCGCCGGATATCGGGAGCGCAATCGCCCGGCGCCGTCACAAGGCTCGATCTGCGTCCCCTGGAGCTCTTTCTCGGCGAGATAGCTACCGATTTCGATGCGCCGAATCGGCAAGGCGATCCGGTGTTAGCGGTCGGCCGCCTTCCGAACACTTTGTCGATAATCTTAAAAAAATGGATGGCGCGATGCCGATTATCGTGAAAAGATCGTGATTTTAACGTGAAGGGCTCTAGACCCGATGGAACTCGTCGGAACAGCGAGGAACCAGCGTTGATCCGCCCCATTATACGCCGAGCGGGATGCCGTCGTTGAAAGGGCTTCCTCATCCGAACACGAAACGATGGGTGGTCCGTCGCAAGGCAGCGGTCGTCGCTGCGGTGCGCACCGGCGGGATTACGATCGAAGAGGCTTGCCGTGTCTACCAGCTATCGGAGGAAGAGCTCCTTTCCTGGGAGCGCGGGTTCGAGCTTTATGGTCTTGCTGGCTTGCGTGCTACTCGCATTCAGCGGAATCGTCTATCACGGGGTCCGCAGCCGGCGACTGCAGCAGCCGCTCAACACCCGACCGATGAACCCGCCAGATAGCGCCTCCGCCCCGGGCGGCGCACACTTTCGGCATTTGGCATCCGGGCTGCGGGCCTTGGCCCGCCATTGCCGCTTCCCCGGCGCGCGGAGGGAGCTGCTGGACCTGTCGGCCAGCTTCGAGCGAAGAGCCAACCACCTAGTGGCTCGAGCAGCGACGCCTTCGCCCGCGAACTCGGCCACCGGTCTCGATCTCTCTGCGGGAGCGGAGACCAAGCATTTTCGCTCACGCACTGAGTGCTGTGAGCCGGCACCGGCGTCGCCGGCGCGCAAGGCATAAAACGGGATATCATCGCCCCGCGAAAGCGGGGGTCCAGAGCTTGCCCCTGGCTTGAACAGGGGGCCGGTGACGAAGCATACGGCCCCCGGATTTCACGCTTTCGCGGGAATGACGGCGTTATGTTCTTTCTAGCGGGATTCATTCCTGGGCGGCACGCCCGAAGCATGATGGGAAAGCGGGATCCCGGCCCTCGCAAGGGCGTCGCAAAGGAGGTCGGCATGCGGACTGGCGTTGCCCGGATAACGCTCCCGGAAACCTGCCACGGTTAGCCCTGGCTCGAGCTCCAATAGCCGCCGAGCCGATGCGCGGGCTTCGTCCTCCCGGCCGGCTAGCACCAGCGCCATTACCAGCTGCCGATAAGCAGACGTGTAGGTGCGGTTCTCCCGCAAGGGAGCGCAGAGCGCACTCGATCGCCCGCTCGTATTGGCCGTCGACGAGATAGGCCATCGCGGCGTTGCCGCTATAAGCATACATCAAGCGGGTCGTAGGGCGACAGCGCCATCGCCTTATTGATCTCCTCGATGGCCCGGGCGACCATTGCCCATCCAGGCATGCGCCGCGGCGCTCCACAGCCATGCCGGCGCGGCATTGGCGTTGATGCGCAGCGCCGTATCGAAACGGCGGAACGCGAGATCGAAATCCTTGTACAGATAGGACGCAACGTGGCCGTGAACGGCGAACGCCATCGGTTCCATGCTGTTGCATTCGATTGCCGCCCGCGCAAAGTGGTCGGCCTGCGTCGCGTCATCCGCCGGATCGGGCGACCATCCCTGTCCGACGCGCAGCACATGCCAGTAAGCCCGCCAGGCGAGAGCCGCCGCGTAGTGCGGGTCCTTCGCGATCGCCGCGTCGAACAGCGCTTGCGACGTCTCGAAGACCGCGCGCGAGGAATTATGCATATTCTCTTGGGCGCGCAGAAAGAGTTCGTAGGCCTCGAGGCTGTCCGGCCGCTTGACGCGGATGCGGTTCATTTCAGCCGCGTGCAGGTAAGGCGCGACCTTTCGAACAATCATCTCGGACAAGCGGTCCTGCACCTCAAAGAGGTCGGCAAATCGCTCATCGAGCTTTGAGAACCAGAGCGCCGCACCGAGCTGCGTGTCCGTCAGCTCGATCGTCAAACGCAAGCGATCCTCGAGGACCCGCAAACTGCCGGAGAGAACGTAACGGACCCCCAGCACATCGCCGATGTCGCGCGGGTGGCGATCCTGATTGCTGAAGGCGAGTGTCGACAGCCTCGAAATGACAAAAAAATTCGGGACACGAGACAATGCTTCAATAAGGTCCTCGACCAGTCCTTCGGCAACGAAGTGATGCGCCGGATCGCCGGTGAGATTGCGAAAGGGCAGCACTGCAATCGAAGGTCCACGCCTGGGCTCGTGCCCGACATCGTACCCGGGAGAAGCGGCGGGAGCGCTTTGTCTCTTGATCTCCCAGCGAGATCGGAAGGCCGCGAGGCGACCCGGCCTCCGCGCTCGGCGCTCGCGCCTGCCGGTCCTCGAGGATCACCGGAAAAGCCGCCTCGGGCGATTCGGTACGTATAGCTTCGTAGACGGCTATAGTCTCCTTGGAGGGGGGCAGGTCGAGCACGCTCAGCAGCACTTGCCGACAACGCTCGAATTCGCGAATTGCCTGCGCCCGATCGCCCATTTGCGCAAATGCCTTCATCAGGCTGCGCACGGCACCCTCATGGGTCGGTTCGAAGTTGATCAGCCGGCGCGCTGCCGCCGCGCGCACTTCCGGTTTTGTGTTCTGTTCGCTCAGGCGGTCGAGCTCCGCCTCCAAAATCTTCCGCACGCGATCTTCGAAACGCGTTCGCTCTGCGGTGAGCCACTGATCGAAGGATGGCGTGATGCCCGTCGAGATCTTCGAGGAGGCGCCCGCTATGAGGCTGGAGGAGATTGCTGGTATCCGCCGCTCGCATCAGCCGCTGGCCTGCAGGATTGCCAACGCATCGATCCAGCATTTGTCAGGGTCGATGCGAACGCTGTGGCGGCCGATCTCGACAAGGCCGGGAACGTGCTGATTAACCGCATTGTTGAGCTCGGCTAGGGACTGTCGCAAGCTCATCCGGGCCTGCGCCTCGGCCGACCGATCCCACAACAGCCCGACGAGGCGACCCCGCGAGACGCGCTCGCCTTGAGCGAGGCACAAATAGGCCAGGAGTCCGCGTGTTTTGCGCCCGCGCGGCAGAAAATCGGCGTCGTCGGGGCCTATCGCCCGCATCGTCCCGACTAGGTAAATTCTCGGTAATGCCCGCGACACCCACCCGCCCCCGTGCGCAGGGGCAATGTTTTCCGCGGCGGGCCTAGAATTTGATTTCATCGCCCGGCCCCTTCCGAGCATCGTGGACGAGGCTGGTGAGGATCCATCCCGAACGCCGCATCGTTGTCTGGCCTCGGCCGCGGGGATAGGATTATACGCGCGGCCGCAAAGGCAAGTCACCCTTTGCGGCATCGTCGCCTTCAGCCGTGCGCGCCGGGCTGTGCTGTATTGGGTTTTTGAGGCTAAGCTCGGCTTGCGGGCGGCCACACACATTCGCGGCTCTTCACCCCGCCGCGCATCGACGGCGATCGGGAGAGCGGCCGAGGGAGGCAGATAGTGACCGAAAACCGGCACCCCTCAATCTCTTCGCTGCATAAGCAATGGGCAAAGCTCGAAGACGAGCACAACGAACTCGCCATTGCGATCGACGCAGCCGCGGATAGGCCGGCCGATTTGGCACCGATGCGCGAGCGCCAGGCGAAGCTGCTGCTTGAGATCGCTGCGCTGGTCGCCCAAATCCAAGATACGCCGGCGAGGACGACAGAAGATTTCCTTGCGCTGCTCGACGTCGCCTTGGAGCACGAAGTCGACCTCGCATCCGACCTCGCGTTCTATGGCGCGGCGGATTTTCCGATCATTACTCGTCTTCTCGACGTTCTAGTGCGCATCGCCCCGAGCTTCGAATTCAACTCGCTCAAAAGATGGTCGGCGACAGCCGAGCGGCTGACACGCCTAGCTGAGACGCCTAACGGATGAGGAAACCGATCGCGAGCCCGCGGCGGATGATCATTCGCTCGAACGGATCGGCTTTGGCGACCCGTTGACATCGCCAGCGGGGTCCTCGTGAATGTATCGGGGCAGGATCAGCGGGTTCCAGTCGCGCCCGCCCGCTTCGATCAAATATGACCCCCGTCGCCGGGTCCTCGGTCAGCCGGTTCACCAGAACGCAGGGCTGTCCGGGGAATCGAATTCGGTTGCAGCATCGCCGCCAGCTCAACCGAAAGCGCAGAATTCGGCGGGATGGGTTTCGAGGAAAAGCCCCTCTCCGCCCTTCAGGGGGAGAGGAGGGAGGGGCCCAGGCGCGACGTGGGCCTTCAGCCCACGGACTTGATCCGTGGGGCCTGGGAAGGTGAGGTGGGCGGCGCCGCAAATCCGTCCGTCGGCCCCCCTTGTATCTGGAATTTGGCGCCGGGTTGTGATGAGAGCGGCGCGGCACGGGGTCCGGTGGCCACCGGACCCCGTGCGCGGCGGACGACGCCCGTGCCCCCTCAGGCAACAACCGCGGGTGAGCCTTGGGACCGCCTGCCGCAGTGTCACGCACGACCGAACAGTCGCTCGATTGTCGATCGCATGGACAAGGCAGGTTACCGTGACGAACCTCATTTGTGGAGTTGATGTCAGCTCGACCACGCTGGAAGCCCGGCTCGGCCGCGACGGGCCGGTCAAGAGCTTCGAACGCAGCGCTGCCGGGATTGCCGGGTTGGCCGCCTTCTGCAAGGAACACCAAGTCGCCTTCGTTGCGATGGAGGCGACCGGCGGGTATGAGAGGCTGCCCTGTGGCCTGCTGTGGGCCGCGGGCGTGCCGGCGGCCATCGTCAACCCGCGGGCGGTGCGCCGCTTTGCCGAGGCGATGGGCATTCTCGAGAAGACCGATCGCATCGATACCGGGGTCATCGCCTGGTTTGCCGAAGTCAAACACATCGCGCCGCAACCCCCGGCTTCGGACGCCCAGCAGCGGCTCACCGCGCTGGTCACCCGGTTGCGCCAACTCACCGAGTTGCGCACCGCCCAACTCAACCAGCGCCGTCTGGTGACCGACCCCGAGGTGCGCCACTCGTTCGATGAGCTCCTGCAACTCCTCAGGAAGCAAATCCGCAGCCTTGAAGGGCAGATCGCCCAGCTGATCGACAGCGATCCGCTGTGGCAACAGCTCGATGCCAGCTTCCGCACCATCAAAGGTGTGGCCGATCGAACCGTCGCCTGCCTCTTCGCCGAGCTGCCCGAAATCGGCACCCTGTCGAACAAAGCCGCCGCCAAGCTCGCCGGCCTCGCCCCAATCGCCCGCGACAGCGGCAAGCTCAACGGCAAACGCCCGGTGCG
This sequence comes from uncultured Alphaproteobacteria bacterium, assembly GCA_963836845.1. Classification (GTDB taxonomy): domain Bacteria; phylum Pseudomonadota; class Alphaproteobacteria; order ATCC43930; family CGMCC-115725; genus AP-15. Next base: position 51,599 of record CAWILK010000043.1, read on the forward strand.
CGGCGGCCGCAGCGCCATCCGCTCGATCCTCTTTGTCGTCGCCGACCTGGTGCGCCGATACAATTCCGACTTCACCGACTGCCATGCCCGCTTGACCCACGCCGGAAAGCCCAAAAAGGTCATCCGCGTCGCGCTCGCCCGCAAACTTCTCGTCCGCCTCAACGCCAAAGCTCGCGATGTCCGATGCAATTTTCCCAATCCCGCTTGACAGATCAGACAGTCGCTCACCCTGCCCTCTCCCCCCGGCCGGCGGGGGGAGAGGAGAGAAAAGCGGGTCCTCGAGAGCCCATTTCGCGGCGAAAGTGTAGCGCCAACTTTCCCCGGACAGCCCTGCGCTTTCGCGGAAATGACGAGGGAGGGTCAAGCCGCCCGCCTCTGCTGCGCCTCCTCGAGGATCATCGCGGCGCCCTTCTCCGCGATCATGATGGTCGGCGCGTTGGTGTTGGTCGAGGTGACCGTCGGCATCACCGAGGCGTCGATCACGCGCAGGCCGTCGAGCCGGTGCACCCGCAACCGGTCGTCGACCACCGCCATCGGGTCCCGGCCCATCTTGCAGGTGCAGGTGGCGTGGAACACGGTGGAGCCCGTTCGGCGCGCGTAATCGAGCAGCTCGTCGTCGCCGACGACCCCGGCCCCCGGAAGGATCTCATCGACCAGATAGGGCGCCAGCGCCGGGGCGTGGAACAGCCGGCGCGCCGCGCGCAATCCGCCGACCGCAGCGCGCCGGTCGGTTTCCTCGCTGAGGTAGCGGGGGTTGATCGCCGGGGCGATGTGCGGGTCGGCCGATTTGGCTTCGACATAACCGCGCGACAGCGGCCGCATCTGCCACATGCCCCCGGTCATCCCCGGGCGGTCGTCGAGCCGCCGGATCGGGCCCGGCGCAAAGCTCGCATTGGCGAACAGGATCTGCACGTCGGGGGTGGCCAACTCCTCGAGAACCTTGACCGAGGCGCAGACCAATGAGGCGGCATAGGTCAACAACCCGCTGCCGGCAAAGACATAGCGCATCAATTCGCCGACAAACGGCATGCCGCGCGACTTCTCGTTGGCGGTGCCGATGCCGGTGACCTCGGCGGTGACGCGGGCGAGAAAATGGTCCTGCAGGTTCTTGCCGACCCCCGGGAGAGCATGGCTCACGGCGACGCCGATTTTGCCCAGATGCTCGGGGTCGCCGATCCCCGACAATTGCAGCACATGCGGCGAGCCGATGGCGCCGCCGGAAAGGATGATCTCGCGGGTCGCATCGGCGCGCTCGACCGGGCCGCCGCGCGAGAATTCGACTGCTACCGCGCGCGTGCCGTCGAGCACGACGCGATGGACCAGCGCGCCGGTGACGACCGACAGGTTCTGGCGCTTCAGGGCCGGGCGCAGATAGGTGCGCGCGGCACTCTGGCGCCGCCGGCCGCGTCGGGTTTGCTGAACCCAGCCGATGTTGTCGCCGGCGCCCGGCGGCATGTGATTGACGTCCTCGCGGTATTCGAGCCCGATCTGGGCGCCGGCCTCGATGATCTTGCGGCAGAGCGCCGGCTTGTCGGCCGACCGGGACGTCAAGAGCGGCCCGCCCGCGCCGTGAAATTCGTCGGCGCCGTCTTCCCAATCCTCGGCCTTTTTAAAATACGGCAGCACCCCGTCCCACGACCACCCGCGGTTGCCGAGCTGGCCCCAATGGTCGAAATCCTCGGGCTGGCCGCGGACATAGATCATGCCGTTGATCGAGCTGGAGCCGCCGAGCACCCGCCCACGCGGATAGAGGATGGCCCGGTTGTTGACGCCGGGATCGGGCTCGGCCGTGTACCCCCAGGTCAGCCGCGGGTGGTCCAGCAATTTGATGTAGCCGGCCGGGATATGGATCAGCGGGTTCCAGTCGCGCCCGCCCGCTTCGAGCAGCAGAACGCGCATGGCGGGGTCCTCGCTCAGCCGGTTGGCCAATACGCACCCCGCCGAGCCCGCGCCGATGATGACGTAATCTGCCTGCATGCCCATCCTCCCTTTGGCCCGGAGTTTCCTCAAAGCGGGCAATCCCCGCTGGCGCTCGGTTAAGAATAGCCGCACAATGCACCGAGCACATCCGCGGAGGAGAGAGCATGAGCGCGCGCAAAGAGTGGCACCCCGAGAAGGTCCGTTCCAACCTCACTCACCCGGTCATCGACGGCGACGGGCATTGGATCGAGTACACGCCGGTCTTTGCCGAGAAGATGCGCAAGGCGGCCGGCGACAAGGCGGCCGACGGGTTCATCAGATCGCAGCGCCGCATCCCCGACGCGCTGTCCTTGTCGATCGCCGAGCGGCGCCGCCGCGGCATCGCGATGGAAGGCTATTGGGGGCGCCAGTCGACCAACACCCGCGACCGCGCCACCGCGATGATGCCGCGCATGCTGTACGACCGGCTCGACGAGCTCGGGCTCGATTTCGGCATCGTCTACCCGACCGCGGGGCTCGGCATCCCGCGGATCGACGACACGGAGACCCGGCGCGCGGTGATCCGCGGCTTCAACATCGTGACCGCCGATTATTTCCGCGAATTCAGCGACCGCCTGACCCCGGCGGCCGTCATTCCGATGCACAATCCCGAGGAGGCGATCGAGGAGCTCGAATTCGTCACCAAGCAACTGGGCTCCAAGGTCGGCATGTTCGGCAGCGGCATCCGCCGGCCGCTCCCCGGCACTGAGGGCGTCGACCCCGGTATCGCCCGGTTTGCCGCGCATTTCGACCAGTTCGGCATCGACAGCGACCATGATTACGACCCGGTCTGGAAGAAATGCGTCGAATTGAAGATCGCGCCGACCTTCCACACCGGCGGCCGCGGCATGGGTCTGCGCAACACCGCGAGCAACTTCACCTTCAACCATATCGGCCATTTCGCCGCCGCCGGCCACGCGGTCTGCAAGGCGTTGTTCCTGGGCGGCGTCAGCCGGCGCTTCCCGGAATTGCGCTTCGGCTTCCTCGAGGGCGGCGCGGGCTGGGCCTGCCAGCTCTTTGCCGATCTGATCGAGCATTGGGAGCGGCGCGGCAAGGAAGGGCTCGAATACATGAACCCGAAGCATCTCGACCGCCAGCTCCTGGCGCAATTGGTCGAGAAATACGGCTACCGGGACATCGGCGACGAGTTGAAGCGCCGCGACGGCTGGCCCAACCCGAAGGATGACGAGCTCGACGGCGGCGTCCCGGTGCATGACGACTACGCCGCCTGCCAGATCACCAAGAAGGAGGACTGGGTCGAGCTCTACGCCAAGCCGTTCTTCTTCGGCTGCGAGCCCGACGACCGGATGAACGCGGTCGCGTTCAGCAAGCTCAACCCGTTCGGCGCCCGGATCAACGCGATCTTCAGCTCGGATGTCGGCCATTTCGACATCCCCGACATGCGCATGGTGTTGCCGGAAGCCCATGAGCTGGTCGAAGACGGGCTCATCACCGCGGACGATTTCCGCGACTTCACCTTCGCCAACGCGGTGCGCCTCTTCGGCACGCAGAACCCCGACTTCTTCGAAGGCACCCCGGTCGCCGACGCCGCCGCCGAAGTGCTCGGCAACGCGCCGGTGCGCGCCGCGGCAGAATAACGTCTCGTTCCTGATCCGTAAGCCGGCGGCCTTTCGAGGCCACCGTCTTACTGCAACTCCAACACGCTTCCTTACTGCAACTCCAACACGCTTCCCACCCGCGCATCAATGTCAGCTAAGCGACGATATGGACCTGCTTGCGGAAGATTATCGCGCGTTCGTTTTGGCAGAGAGGGGTGACATTGCCATCCGGCACCCACAATAAGCCCGCATTCCCGGCACCTGCGAGCAGTACATCAAGGAAGGCAAGGGCGCGATCAAGTGGACCCGCCTGTCGTGCCGCTCCTTCGCTGCCAACGCCGTCCGCCTCCAGCTCCACGCGTTGGCTTATAATCTCGGCAACTTCATGCGGACGCTGGCGATGCCGAAGACCGCGGAGCCGTGGTCGTTGACCAGCCTGCGCGAGAAGCTGATCAAGATCGGCGCCAAGGTCGTCAGCCACGGTCGCTACGTCACGTTCCAGATGGCCGAGGTCGCGGTGCCGCGGCAGATGTTTGCGGAAATCTTGTCGCTCATCGCCCGGCTACAGGCGCCGCCCGCCCCGGCATGACAGCGGCGGTGTCAGATGAGACAGACGACGAAGGCAGAGGTGTGCCTGGAATGAAGCAAAGCCACGAGTTCCGGACCCGCGAGGCGAGCAACCCGAACGATTGGCTGCGAACGAGGCTGGTTGCGCCCGAATTTCATTGCGGTGTGCCTCGATGAGACGGAAGATCGCGCTCAACAGCCCCGGAATCTGGGGAATGTCGGCTAAGATGGCTCCCCAGTTGGTGTCTCGTGTCTCTCCTGGGCTCCAGGCGTGAGGACCGGGTGCCAACGAGACGAGGCAAAACGATGGCGGCTACGCTTCACAGAGGAAACGGAAACATGGCACAAAAAGGTCGCGGGATTTTCATGGTGTACGTTGATATCGACGCCCAGCACGTGCAGGAATTCAACAAGTGGTATAACGAGGAACATCTACCGGAATTGCTGTCGGTGCCCGGCATTCTCTCAGCGGCCCGCTACGAGGCGGTCAAGGGTGGCCCGCAGTACCTGGCATGCTATGAACTGGAAAGCGTGGCGGTGATGCAGACGCCGGCGTTTACCAACCGGCCGCGGACGCCGTGGGGACAGAAAGTCTCGCCGTCCGTGATTGGGAAGAATTTGACACGCATCGTCGGGGAACAGATTTACCCGGACGGCATGGAAATGCCGGAGCGTGGCATGGCGCCGGTGTTGCAGATTGGCCGCATGTCCGTCCCCGCCGAGGTCGATGCGGAGTGGAACGCCTGGTACAGTAGGGAATATGTGCCAGGCTACCGCAAGGTGCCGGGAGTGATCTACGCCCGCCGCTATCGGGTTCTCGAGGGTACCAGCGGCTACAGCACGGTCTACGAATTTGCCAGTACGGCCGTGCCCGAAAGCCCGGAGTGGAAGGAGCAACAGCAACATTCCTCGCCCAATTCGCCGCGCATGCGGCAGGCCATGACGCATGCACCGGGTTCTGCCGGGGTGTACGTACGGGTAAATCCCTAAAGTCCAGGGTGCGCTAGATGTCCATTTTGTAAGTCCTGTGCCAGCTGTCTTGGAGCCGCGTGCGCATTTCACCAGAAAGGTACGGTTTCACGCGGCGAGCAAACGGTGAGGCAAAGCGCACCCAGGGCCGTCAAGTCTCATATAGCGTGTTCAGCGTTCGTCACACGTTGCATTGAAGCCATGTTGCGGGCCTCGTGGAAGAAAACGGTCAGATACTGTTGGCGAACTCAAAAGTGCCGACTGGTAGGTTGAGGCGGGCAAGACGAAGCACGGGCGGGGCGAGTAAAGAGGTAATATGCGTGTAGATGAATTCGGACTTATTCACCCGCTCCAGCTCCCCCTTCCTCAGGATTCGAGAACACAACCAGGCGAGCACAGCCAGAACCCCGGCTTTTGTGCCCGTGGAGATGTGGACGATCGGCTCTAAATTGGCTTCGAGCATGGCGACAAGCTGCTCCGCTCGCCCGCTTGCATCTACTATCGCGCAGAACGTCCGGATTATAAGGATTGAAACGGCTCCTGTTCAATGAAACGACGGCCCGATGCCGGGATTATTGCGATAATATAATAATAAGATGTCCGATAATCGGTGTTCTGGA
>CAWILK010000044.1:0-52336 GCA_963836845.1 uncultured Alphaproteobacteria bacterium
TACCATCCCAAGGGCCGGGCGCTGTTCGACACCGGGCTGCACCCCGATTGCCAGCACGACCCCGCTGGCCGGCTCGGCCCGCGGCTCGCCGGGCTGTTTCGGATAGGCTTTCAGCCCGGCGAAGAAGTCAGTGCGCGGCTCGAAGCGATCGACCGAGATCCCGGCAAGATCGACCTCATCATCAACTCGCATTTCCATTTCGATCATGTCGGCGGCAACGCGCTGATCCCGAACGCAACGATGCTGGTGCAGCGCCGCGAGTGGGAAGCCGGTATGGACCCCGATACCGCCGCGCGGCGCGGCTTCAATCCGCGCGATTTCGACCTCGGCCATAAATTGCGGCTGGTCGATGGCGAGCACGACGTGTTTGGCGATGGCTCGGTGGTGTGTCTGCCGACATACGGGCACACGCCGGGGCACCAATCCCTTCGGCTGCGGCTCGACAGCGGTGAAATCGTGCTCGCAGCGGACGCCTGCTATTTCTGTCAGACCCTCCGCGAGCGCCGCCTGCCGCGCAACATGTACGACCGCGAGGCGATGCTGGCCTCACTTGACCGGCTGGAGGCGCTGGAACGGGGCGGGGCTCGCATCTTTTTCGGCCACGACCCCGAGTTCTGGCAAACGGTGCCGCAAGCACCGGCCCCCATCGCATGCCCGCCGCAGCGCGCGCCGGCACTGTAGGTTTGGCTGATCGGCAAAGGGAGCACGACACGCGGCTCTGAACAAGGTCGCTCTCGCGGAGAATTTGAAGCCATGCCGACCATCGATTCCCAGGTTCACGCCTATGAACGCAACCACCCGGGCCGGCCCTGGGCCGGCACTCTCCACGGGCCGGCGGAGGTCACCGGCGACCAGATGGTGGCGGCGATGGACGCGGTCGGGGTCGACGGCGCGGTGCTGGTCTCGCCGTTCAGCATGTACCGCTACGACGCCAGCTATGCCCTCGAGGTCTACGCGGCGCATCCCGGCCGGTTCAGGCTGGTCAAGCCGGTCGACCCGACCGACCCCGCGCGTCGCCGAAACGATCGCCGACTGGGCCGCCACAAAGGGCACGGTCGGCATCCGGATCATGATGAGAGACGACGTGTCGACCGATCCCGCCGACCCCGGCCTCAACCGGGTCCTGGCCGCCGCGGCGCGGCACTCCCTGCCGGTCAACCTCTTGTGCCGGGGCCGGCTGGAGCAGGCCGCGCCAGCTGGCGGCGCGCAACCCGAACACGCAGCTGGTGATCGACCATCTCGGGCTGCAGCAGCCGTTCGAGCCGCCGGCGCCGGCGCAGCCGTTCGCCGAACTGCCGAAGGTGCTGGCGTTGGCGGCGCACCCCAACATCGTGGTCAAGATCAGCGGCGCCTGCACGCTGTCGCACGAGCCGTTCCCCTACAAGGACATCTGGGATCCGCTCGGGCGCATCTTCGACGCCTTTGGCCTCAATCGCTGCATGTGGGGCACCGACTGGACGCGCGCGGTCGGGTTGTTGACCTACAAGCAGGGGGTCGAGGCGTTTCGCGTCACCGACCGCCTGTCCGACAGCGACCGGGCCACGCTGATGGGCGACACACTGGCGCGGGTCTATAACTGGTCGTCGAGGCGCTGAGCCGCCGTCGCGCGGCTGCGCGATGCCTTCATCTCGCCGTGCACTTCCGCGAGGATCTCGAACGAGCGCTTGCGCTTGGCGTGGTCGAAGATGTTGGCGGTCACCATCAGCTCGTCGGCGCCGGTGCGGCGGATGAAGTCGTCGAGGCCGCGGCGCACCGTGTCCGGGGCGCCGACGATGGCGCAGCCAAGCGCATCGTCGAGGATGGCGCGGGCGTAAGGATCGAGCCGCGCCTCGAAGTTCTCGACCGGCGGCAGGCACCCGGCCGCGGCGCCCGGTTCTGTTGTTTAGCGACGATTGCTGCAGTGACGAGAACAGGTACCGCGCCTCCTCGTCCGATTCCGCCGCAACGACGACGACGCCGAGCATGACGTTAGGCGAAGAGAGCTGCTCGGACGGACGGAAACGCTCGCGGTAGATCCTGATCGCCGTCCATCATCATCGCCGGCGCAAAATGCGAGGCGAAGGCGAAGGGCAGTCCGAGATAGGCCGCGACCTGCGCGCCGATAGAGGCTGGACCCGAGGATCCAGATCGGCACGTCGAGCCCGGCGCCCGGCACCGCCGCGACCGCCTGACCGGGCTCGGCCGGACGGAAATAGCCCATCAGCTCGACAACGTCCTGCGGAAACTGGTCCTCGCCGCCGAGCAAGTTGCGGCGCACCGCCCGCGCGGTGATCTGGTCGGAGCCGGGCGCGCGGCCCAGGCCGAGCTCGACCCGGCCGGGATGCAGCGCCGCCAGGGTGCCGAACTGCTCGGCAATCATCAGAGGCGCGTGGTTCGGCAGCATGATGCCGCCGGCGCCGATGCGGATATGGTCCGTGCCGGCGGCGACATGGGCAAGCGCGACCGCCGTCGCCGCACTGGCGATGCCGGGCAAATTGTGATGCTCGGCCATCCAGAAGCGCCGGTAGCCGAGCGCCTCGACATGCCGTGCGAGGTCGAGCGAATTGCGCAGCGCCTGCCCGGCATCGCCGCCTTCGGTGATCGGCGAAAGGTCGAGAACGGAGAGCGGGACCATCGGATCGAGCATGCCAGCGGCGGCGGCGAATCGGAAGCGCGGGTCGGGCCAGCGGGCGTCGCGGGCGAGGTAATCGGCCGAGCGGATCGCCGTCGCCAGTTCAGCCGGGCTCGCCATCGGCGGCTTGACGCCGCCCTTGAGTCCGGCGAGAGCAGCGCGCACCGCATGCACGCTCGCCGCCAGGATATCCTGCGGGTAGACAACGAGCCTGATGCCGAGCCGTTCGAGCTCCGCATCTTCCCGGCATGAAGTGCCGGCCGGCCGGGCGAGGTCACGGCGAGCGGCGGTTTGCCGTCGCAGGCCGCTATGCCTTCGCGCATCTCCGCCTCCGACTGCGGCGAGTCGAGAAACAGGATATCGGCGCCCTCGGCCACGAATGCCTTCAGCCGCGTCAGCGCCTCGTCGAAACCGCGCGAGGTGCGCGCGTCGGTACGGGCAAGCAACAGAATGCCCTCCTCGTGGCACGCCTCGGCAGCGGCGCGGCAGCGCAGGATGGCGGCGTCACGCTCGATCACCAGCTTGGCGCCGCTATGGCCGAGCGGACGCGGCCAGACTTTGTCCTCGATCAGTACCGCGGCGGCGCCGCGACGGGCGTAAGCGCGGATCGTCTTCTGCACGGCGAGGGCGTTGCCGTAGCCCGTGTCGCCATCGGCCAGCCACAGCACATTGGGTGCGGCGCCGATGACGGTCTCGACCGCGTCGGCCATCTCGGGAAAGGTCAGGAGGTCCATGTCTGGCATCGCGAGGCGCATCGCGGCGATGCTGGAGCCGGAGATAAACCCAATGCGAAAGCCGGCTTCCTCGATCAGACGGGCGCCCATGCCGTCGCCGCAACCCGGCATGACCTGGAGGCCGGGTTGGTCGAGCAGCGCCTTCATCGCGGCGGCCTGTGGACGCATGGTGGCTCCTTTCCGTAGGTCCGATGGAACTATAGGCCGTGGTGGTCGGCCCGATGAAGAGGTCATCGCGCGTAGCCGGCGCTGCGCCCTTCCGGGCAAGCTCCGCGCAACTGGGGCCAGCGGCGAGGTATCTCCGCAAGGATGTACCATCAGGACAGCAAGCGGCTCCAATTAGCCGATCGCCAATCTCCGTATTTTGCCTACAACGGGCCTCGCTGATCGATCCTGCGACTGCATCACGCGGGCTCCGGTGGAGCGGCAGCCGGCGGCGACAGCGCCGGCTCTGGCGCAAGGGTGAAGGCATCCAGCAGGAGAGATAGGAATGAGTTACCAGACGGTTGTGGCAGCGTTTGACACGGCCGCCAATGCCCAAGCCGCCGTCGAGGCGCTGAAGGCGGGCGGCTTTCATGGCGACGACATCAGCGTCTTTGACAAGAACCGGGTGGGCATGGGCGAGACCGGGCTGTGGCAGCGCATGTTCGGCGGCGGCCTGCATCAGCACGAGGCGGAGATCTATCGCCAGACGCTGGAGCGCGGCGGCTCGGTCGTCTCGGTGCGGGTGCCGGACAGCGAAGTCGCGCAGGCGACGGGGATCCTCGACATCCACCGTCCGGTCGATGTGCATGACCGCGCGGTGACGACCGGCATCGCGCCGGCCGCCCGGGTGGAAGCCGCCGCCGCGTCGATCGCGGCGGCGCCCATCGCCGTCGCCCAGAAGGTGGCGGTGTCTCCCAAGCTGGCCGAGGCGCATGACGAGGTGCTGCGCCTGGCCGAGGAACAGCTCGAAGTCGGCAAGCGCATGGTCGAGAGCGGCAGGACCCGGGTGCGCCGCTTTGTGACCGAGCGCGAGGTCTCCGCCGATGTGACCCTGCATGAGGAACACGCCGACGTTCTGCGCCGCGCCGTCACCGATCCCAAATACATCGGCGAGATCGATTGGGCGGACCGCACGATCGAGCTCGTCGAGACCGCCGAGCAGGCGCTGGTCAGCAAGACCGCGCGGGTGGTCGAGGAGGTGGCGCTGAAGAAGATCGGCAGCGATCACGTCGAGACCGTACGCGACAAGATCCGCCGCCAGCAGGTCGAGATCGAGCGCCTGGCCGCCGACGGCCGGGTCATCCCGCCGACCCCGACGCGAGCCTGAGCGGCGGAGCGCGCGGGCCTGAGAGAACCCGCTCAGGGATTGTGGCCGGGCGCTCGCCTGGCCACAACGCCGCGGTCACCGCCGCAACAAGCACAAGCGCAAGCGCGGACGGCAAGTGTCCGCCCTATGGGAGAGATCAGATGGCTATGTTGGACAATGTAATCGAAGATGTGGGCAGCCGCTTCGGTCTCGGCCCAAAGGCCGGCCTCCTGCTGCGCGAGGTCATACAGCTGATCACCGGCTCGCCCGGCGGGATCGGCGGCTTTATCGACAAGTTCCGCGCCGCCGGTCTCGGCTCGCAAGCCGCCTCATGGCTGGGGCGGACCGACGGGACGGCGCTGACCGGCGCGCAGGTCGAGACCGCCCTCGGCGGCTCGGTCCTTGGCGGCATCGCCAGCCGGCTCGGTCTCGCCGGCGGCATCGCCGGCACGGCGATCGGCTATCTCTTGCCCAAAGTGATCGGCCAGATGACCCCCGGCGGCGCCGTCCCCTCCGGCATCCCCTCCTGGGTGTCGGGCTTTCTCGGGCAGCCTCACACCCCACGCCCCAGATCACCACGCCCCAGGCCACCACGACCACGACGACCCACCGGGTCGAGCAGGTCGCGCCGCGCGCGATGCATGTGATCCCCGACGACACCACTCACATCGGGCGGTGGCTCATCCCAGTGCTCGCCGGGCTCGGCGTGCTCGGCCTGTTGTGGTACCTCTTGTCGGGGGCCAACCCGCCGCAGGTCACCACCGCCACCGCGCCCGCCGTGCAGGTGCCGCCTCCGGCGCCGGCGCCCTCGCTGCCGGCGCGGCTCGCGCTCAGCAATGATGACGGCGTCATCACCTATTCCGGCGCGGTGCACGACGAGGCGACGCGCAGCTCGATCATCGACGCGCTGCGAGGCGTGTTCGGCGCCTCCAAGATCAAGGGCGACATCACCCTTGACGCCAATGCCGGGCCGGCCCCATGGATGGTCAATCTGCGCACCGCGCTCGCGGCTCTGCAGACCCCCGGCGTGCAGGCGGTGTTCAACGGCAATTCGCTGAAGATCGGCGGGCTGATCGGCGACACCGACCGCGACGGGATCATCAGCTCGCTGCGCTCGACCCTCGGCACCGGTCTGGTCCTCGGCCCGCTCAGCGACAAGGTGGGCGACCTGGTTTCCGACACCACCAAGAAGACCGTGGCGGCGCTCTCGAGCTTGCGTTCGGGGTTCACCGCCAGCGACGTCTTGGGCATCCTCAACCAGTCGATCATCAACTCCCGACCAGCAGCGCCGAGATCCCGGCGATCAGCAGGACCTTGCTGCAGCAGGCCGCGACGGCCATCAAGCAGCTGCCGTCGAGCACCGTGATCGAGATCGGCGGCTACACCGACAACACCGGCGATCCGTCCGCCAACCTGCAGCTGTCGCAGCAGCGTGCCGACGCGGTGCGGGCCGCCCTGGTGCAGGCCGGCGTCGACCCCGGCATGCTGGTGGCCAAGGGCTACGGCAATGCCAACCCGGTCGCCGGCAACGACACGCTGGAGGGCCGGATGCGCAACCGCCGCATCGAGTACCGGGTGGTCAAATCGGCCTGAGCCTGGGAAACGCCGCCCGCCGGACCAGGCGCTCGCCACAGCACTCGCAACAAGTCACTCGCAATATCTCCCGATCAGAGGAGTTAGGACAATGTCATCGACCGATTACAGCGACACTCGGTTCTCGGGGGCGACACCTGCAGCCGGAGGGGCGGCGGGATGGAGACGCTCCTACAGCCGCATCTCCTGGGGCGCCGTCCTCGCCGGCGCCGCGGTTGCCGGGGCGACAATGCTGCTGCTCAGCCTTCTCGGCGTCGCAATCGGCGCCGGCGGTCTGCGTCTGCCCAAACCAGCGCCTCCGACCTGAAGGGCTACGGGCTCGGCGCCGGCATCTGGACCGCGATCAATTTGATCCTGTCGATGGGCTTGGGCGGCTACGTCGCCGCCCGCCTGTCGGGAACCCACAGCCACCTCGACGGCGAGTTGCACGGGATCACCGTGTGGGCCGTCGCCACCCTGCTGGCAATCACGCTGTTGGCGCAACTCGCCAGCCTGGCGGTCGGCACCGTCACCACCGACCGCCGGCAGCACTTCGCTGACCGGCAGCCTGGCGCAGCAGGTCAGCCCGCAGGCGCTGGTCGACCGGCTGCAGCTGTCGCTGACCTCGAACGGCGACCCGACGCAAATGACCCGCGAGCAGATCAGGAGCGAGATCGCGGCGCTGACCGGCCGGGTGTTGCTGAACGGCAATCTTTCCGCCCAGGACCGCGACCGGCTGATCGTCCTGACGGCGGCCGAAGCCAATGTCACGACGGAGGAAGCGGCGCGGCGCGTGGCCCATATCGAGCAGGAGGCGACCGCCGCCCTGGCGCAGGCGCGCAGCGCCGCCGATACCGCCGCCGCCAGCGCCGCCCTCGCCGCCAAGGGGGCGTTCTCCGCCCTGCTGCTCGGTTTGGGCGCGGCCATGCTCGGCGCCTGGATCGGCACGCGGCATGCCCGGGTCGTCACCCCGCAACTCCATGAACCCGCCCATGACACCCACACCACGACCTATGTCACCCACCACACCGCCCACGAACCGGTAACCCATCACGCCGCCTACGAACCGGCACACGTCGTGGCCCCCGCCCCGGCGAGCGTCCACGTCTATGACGAGGCCACCCCGACGGTCCCCGCCTATATCCGCGAGGTCGCCTTCCCGGCGACCAAGCAGGACCTGTTGCGAGCCGCCCGCGCCAGAAACGAAGCCCCCCTCACCCTGCGCCGGCTCGAGCAGCTCCCCGACCGCACCTTCACCAGTCAGAGCGATCTCGCCTCGGCCCTCCTCGTCACGGCCTGACGACACCTTCGCGGGCGCGCGGGTTCCCCTCCGCGCCCGCGAAGCCCCATCTGGAAGGACATGCCGATCGCGTATCGCGCGCCCCCTCTTGCCGCTTCTATTGATCAATACGTCAAACGCGGTCCAACAAGGCTGAAGCCGCTGAAGCCGCTATCGTCCGAAGATCTCCGGGAGCTGAGCGAATAAACCCGTGTGCACATCCAACGCGGAGATCCCAAACTCGACCGCGAGCGCTCCACAGTGATCGATCCAGGTGTCCAGCGATGCCGGGTGGTCGACGTAAGTATGTTCGATGAGAACCTCACCGAGCCGGGCGCTGCGCAACCGGCGGAGCTGTCGAGTCTTTATTCGAATGTATCGGAGCGAGAGCAGGTTTGCGATGGGAAGGCCCGGACTCACCGGCTTTTCAATACCACTCTGCATCCCGCTTCCAGTTCCCCTATGATACAAAGTACAACCTCATGGGATTGCCCATTCTTGTTAATCCCATTTGATCTCATTCGCGCCCGAATTCCGTCAAAGTGCCGCGCGCCCTCACCAAACGGCAATGTCAGATTCAACGCCGCATCGGGCTCGGAAGATCCTAGCAGCGATCGCGAGCCGAGATGACATCAAAGTTGAAGGTTCCAGTGCCGCAGGCGTCCGCGCGGGGCGAAACACCGGGCGAATCGAGCCGATTTAGACGAGTTCGTTTCGCCTTCCTGTCGTGCATCTGGAGCGCGGCAGCCCCGAGAAATCCCGCGATCAATCGCGGACACCTGGGCTTCGCTAAATGTTCTGCTCAGCGGAACGGACCGGGAAGCCGCTGCCTGCTGCAGATGTCCGTCCGCATTCCGCAAGGATTTAAAATCAACACCGCAAGAGGGTGCAATCGGCCGAACCTGCTTCCCCATATCCTGCAATCTGGCAGTGGCACTCATCAGTCTGAGCCCTCAAGCCAATAAGCCGAGAGCACACGGCCGCCCAAACCCAGCGAATGTGAGATATCCTTCAAGGAGAGATGTCATGATGCCCAACAGGATAGCGAGTTTGGCCGTCGCGACCGCTTGTCTTCTGGCGATCGCGACCTCACCAGTCAATGCGCAGATGGCCGGCACCTATTCCTCAGGACCGGACCTCAATGGCCCGCATGGCGCGACCCCGCAGTCCAACGAAAGCGCCGCAGCGCAAACGGCGGGAGCACGCCGAAATGTTGTCCAGAGCAATCACTACGATCGCACCGTCGAAACAAATCGCGCGTTTCGGCAGGCGCGCATGCGTAAAGAATGCGGACCGGTTACTGATCCCGAACTCCGTCAAAGCTGCCTTGCGAGCTTTAATCAGAATGAGTCCTACACGGGCTCATCAACGCCGCGCGCGAGTCACCGCAGCGGATCTGGCCGATAAGCGCGTTCACTCTCGGCGCCGGCTATGGACCCGACCGACCGACGGCTGTTCATGCAAAGCCGTCGGTTTGGGCATCGGCGAGATTTCGACTGCGCAAAATGACTGAGGCGAGTAAGTCAAACCGCGCAGATGCTAGCAAGGAGGTGACACGATGAGTTCTGACACGCCGAACAAGGGCTTCCCAGGTTCTATAATCGATTCCGCCGGAGACAAGGAGGGGATCACTGGTGCGGCTCGCGACCGTTTAGCAGAGGACGTATCGAGCCTGCGCGCGGACATGAAGAAAATACATGAAGGCTTTTCCAAATTTGTTTCGGAAGCGGGCGGACAGGCCGCGCGAACGGCGCGCAATGTCGGTCAGGGAGTCGCGTCACAGCTAGGCTCGACCGCGAGCAGCCTCGCCAACACGGGCACTGAGGTAGCCTCGTCGGCGACGGAGCAGTTAAAGAGTTTCGCAACCGAACTCGAAGGTATTGCTCGCAAGAATCCGCTCGGTGCCCTCGCCGGTGCCCTTGCTGTCGGCGTCGTAATCGGGTTGATAGTACGCGGCCGTGGTTGATGCTGCCAGAGGTAGTGCGCCTTCTCGGGGTGGACCTCAATCTTAAGTTCGCCGAGATCCGTGCTCTCGCCGATGAGTTCAGGGCAAGGACCACTCACCAGGTAGCCGAGCAGGTTAAACAAACCAGCTTGATGATTGGACTTGCGCTAGTCGGCGCGATCGCGGCTCTTGCCACGTTCATCATTGTCCTTGTCGCCCTCTATTGGTGGGTGGACATGTACAGAGGGCCATTCGCAGCGCTCAGTGCATTGGGCGTGGTGATGGCAGTATTGGCGACCGTCATGTTCATGCTCGCTTTCGGGAGCAAAAGACGGAAGCCCGCATTTGCGGTTGGAGATGGCCGGCCGACCGCTGCGCCGTCACCAACGCGGCCCTCGCCGACACCACCGCCCCGGCCGGTTGCTGCCGCATTGTCCGATGCACTGCCTCGCCCACCACTGAACGCCTCGCTCGCCGAGCTTCTGACGCATCGATTTTCGACGCGTGTGGCTGGGGCCAGCGACGAGGCCATCGATGCTGCAGCCCACATCGTCCGCACCGGCTCCAAATCGGCGCTCTTTGGAACGTTGGCGGTTGTCGTTCTGGTAGGCGTGCTGATCGGGCGCCGCCGGTGACAACCGGCTGTGGATTGTAGCGGGCCCCCGCCAAAGCTGCTTGGCGGCGATGCGCGCATCATATCGAATTCTCAACCCTTCGGGCATCTGGCGGGGCAAGGCGCTGCTGCGCCTTTTGCTGATGCTGATCGCTGCCGCAGCGGTCGCCGCATTCGCGTCGAGCTTTGGCATCTCTCACGATTACGCCCATCTGCGCGCATCGCTGTTGTCCGGCGCTCCGGGTGGCCATTACCACACGCTCGCCACACGGCTGGCAGCGCGGGCCAAACGCGAGCATGGGAATCTCGATCGTCGTGCCGACGGCGGGCTCGATCGAGAACGTCGCTCGTTTGATCGGAGACGGCCGGCAATGCGCTGCGGCCTTCGCCCTGGTGCAGGACGGCATACCCGTGCCGGCGGATGCGGGCTTGGAAATGTTGGGGCGGCTTCCCGAGCCCGAGTCCCTTCTGCTTCTCGGGCGGCACGACCGCACGTTTCTCACCTTCGCAGATCTGCGGGGAACATTGATCGGGATCGGTCCCGAGGGCTCGGGAACAGCCTTTCTCCTGCGCCAGCTCTTTGAGGATCCAGACCTGCGGGGACTGGGCGTCCAGCTCTCCTACCACGAATTGGCCGAGCAGGCCCAATTGGTCGGCAGTGGAAAGCTCGATCTTGCTGCCTTCGTCATGCAGGAGGACGCAGAGCTGTTGCGAACCATCATCCAGGACTACGATCTGGACATTGCAACCTTCCGGGATGCCGAGGGTCTAGTAGCGCGGCACCCTTGGCTCAGTTTGGGGCACATTCCGGAGGGACGCTACGATTTAGTACGTCCCACCCCATCGGTAGATAAGCCCGTTGCCCGCGTCGATACGTTAGTGGTGGTAAACCAGTGCACTCGGCGAGCCGAGCGCGTTGCCCTACTGATGTTGCTCAGTGCAGAGCTGCCAGGCTTTGTCCAAGCGAATCCTCCAAAATACTCAGCGACCGCTCTACCGCTTGCTACTGAGGCGCGCCAGTACTTTATCAAGGGTGAGCCCGAGTTCGCGGATCTGTATTTCCCGTGGCTGGTCAACCTCATGTCCCCGGCGTACTGGGTTTATCTGGTGATGGCGGTGACAATCTTGTTCAACGCCTTAAAAGCAATCAGCCGTTTTCGGCTCTGGCGGATCGACGCCACACGCGTGAGGCTCGAGAAGCAGTTCAAAGAACTCACTGACCCGGGGCTGACCTATGCACAAATTCGAGCATACGACGGGCAAGCATGCACTAACTGAGCAGAGCGCGCAAACCACGGCTCAGAGCATCCTCGACCAGTTGGCACAACTGCGGGCTCGGTGCCAGCGCTATGCCGCTTCAATCGTCACCCCGATGGGCGACGAAATGTTCTATCGCTATCAGAAAATCGCTGATAGACGAGGCGACCACTACTCTGGCATTGCTCCTCCAGCGCTCGGCGAGCGCTGGAGGCCCGTCAGCCGCTTGATCGATCCCCCCTACACGAGGAGGGCCCACAGTCTTTGTCGAAATGGCGAGCCGCCACCACGCACCACTCTTGTACGGTGTTGGCAAACACCCCGGCGCTGAAGTACCGTCGCCGCGTCCCTCAATCGCGACGGTAGGGATAGCAGCGGCCCCGCTCGAGGGTGAGGCCGCAGTGTTGGCCCAGCGCGCGGATGGCGTCGGCATGGTCCGCATAGGGGTCCGCGTTCGAGACGCCGACGATAATCGGCCGGAAGGTCCGGTCGTCGCGACCTCCGGGCGGCAACATCGCGGTGACGAGCGGATTGCCCTCGTCGTCCCGCAACGTCAGGAAGAGGGGCATTTCGCGCTGGACATGAGCTTTGAGGCCGATCTCCTGCTCGAAATTCACCTTCGACAGAGGCTGGAAGCTCTGGACCGCCTTTTCCTGTTCCTTGCGGAAGAATTTTTCCACCGCGTGGCGCATCGCCTCGGACTCGCTCGCAGCCTCGGCTTCACTTTCGATCCGAAACCAAGTATTCCCGCCTGGGGCATCGCAAACGTATTTCATGCATCCTCCCAACTTTCCTACGACGAACTCGATATGCAAACCCTCGGGGCAGGTGCAGCATTATCAACGGTGGACGACGTGACGGCAAGACTGGGCCGCAAACCGCGTCCATTAGTGTAGCAGCATTTGCGGATGCGTTGCCGATCCGCTACGGCTTCGGCACGCCATCACGGCGCAGGCCATCCGCTAAGGCGCCACATCCGTCCAATCCCGCCACAGGGAGATCAGCGCGGCCATGATTGCCGGTCCGAGAAACAGGCCGATGATCCCAAAGGTCTCCAATCCTCCAAGAATGCCGAGGAGAACCCACAAAAAAGGAAGGCGTGCGGCGCCACCAATGATCACGGGTCGGATGAAATGGTCGGCGACAAGGACCACCACGAGCCCGGTGACCAATACGGCTATGCCTCCAAACAGATGGCCCATCGCCGTCAAATACAAGGCGGCGGCGCCGAAGGCTATCGGTGCGCCGAACGGAATGACCGCCAGCACGCCAGTCAGCGCCGCTATAGAAAAAGGATGAGGCAGCCCAGCGAGGCTATAGGCCAGACCCATCACGGCACCCTCCCCGAGTCCGACCAACACCAAGCCGTTGACGGTCGCAAGGATCGCTTGAACCATGTGGCGTCCAATTCTCTCCCCGTCGGGACCGAGCAGCCGGTCGCTCAACCGTAGGAGCTTCCGGCCGAACAGGGCGCCGTCGCGGAACAGAAAAAACAGCGTCAGCAGAGTGAATCCGAAGGTGATCAGCCGGTGCACGATCTCAGCACCGAAATGACGAGCCGAGCTGGCAACGAACGCGCGCTGAAACGACCCAACAGCTCCTGAGCGGCGCTCGGGTCGGCAAGATTGGCACGCCACCAGTCCTCAATCATGCGGCCGATAAGTGGAAATTGTGGAACCCAATCCGGCACAGGTATTCCGCTCCGCTGCGCCTCACCGATAAGTTGAGCAGCGATGCGCACTTCTCGCGCCGCTCTCGATCGCGACATAGACGAAAGGGACAGTGAAGACGAGACCGATCAACACCGTAACGAGCAAAGGCACGAGGGTCCCTTTCCCGTCCCCGGCAAGCGGCGAGGCAAGCCGACGGTAAAGGGGCCACAGAGCAATCGCCAACACACCCGCCCAGGCTAGGGCTGGCAAAAACCGGTGCAGAACCCAAATCCCGAGCAGAACCAGCGCGATGCTGAGGACGACCCGGGCAATACGCTGCGGGTATACCAAGCGCTCGCGTTTCAATCCTTCCTGAGTTGCACCAGCGGTCGCGCCGGAGGTCCACGTGGTCCGGTCTTCTTGTTGATCACGCCCGGATGATGTCAATGGCCGTTATTTGAGCTGGTCTGCGACCTTGTCGATGCCGGCCTTTGCGCACACTTCGTCTTTCTCGCCGCCGGGCGCGCCGGAAACCCCGACCGCACCGATGACCTCGTCTCCGACCTTGATCGGAAGGCGCACCTTGCGCCGCGATGATCCCGGTCAGGTGGACAGCGCCGAGGGTGGGGTTGTCCTTGACCCGTTGGACAAACTCGCCCGAGGGGATGCGAAATGTCCGCGACGTGTACGCCTTGCGTTGACTGTTCTCCATCGTGTGCGGCGGGGCGTCGTCGCCGCGTACCGCCAGGAGGACCTCGCCGTTGCGACCGAGGACGTGCACGGACACGCGATACCCTTGTTTAGTGCAAGTCTCGAGAGCGGTCTGAGCAATGGTCATGGCCATCAGGGCAGACAGGCTCTTTTGATTGAGCAGTTGCGCGGATGCCGGCGACGCGCTAGCGCACGCGAAGCCCAGAATAGCGAGGCGATTAAGCATCGAAGTCATGTCTTCCTCCCTTTGGTCAGTCAGCGCATGGAGTTTTGGGATGCCTCTTCGATAGGCACCCTAACACACAATACGATTGGGCCTTTGCAGGAAGGAGATTCCGATGTTTCCCAGGCGCCAAGTACTCGGGGGGACTCGTCGCCTCAGCCGCAACCCTGCCACTCGCCGGACCGCGCAAGGGGGCAGCCGCGGGTCAACTCGCACAGACGCCGCCGCAGACGGCCGGACCGTTATACCCGATCGCGTTGCCCCTCGATGCGGATAATGATCTTGTCCAAATTTAGGGCGCCGAGGAACAGCGAAGGGCACGATCACTTACGTCGCAGGCCGGTGATCGATTGACAGGACGGCCAATATCAGGCGCTGGGGTCGAGATCTGGCAGTGCGATGCGAACGGCCGGTACCATCATGTCCCGAAGGGCAGCACCGATCGCCCACTGGACGAGAACTTCCAAGGGTATGGCCAAGCGACGACCGATGAGCTCCGGCGGGTGCCGCTTCCGCACGGTCCGGCCTGTCCCCGTACCCCGGACGCACTCCCCACATCCACTTCGCGATCTCACGGTCCGGGGATTTCGTAGGCTCGTGACGCAAATGTACATCGCCGGCGAGCCGGGTAATGACCGCGACAGTGTTCTTTTGGGCGTTCACGGCCCGGCCGCCCGCGCTCGTCTGATCGTGCCTCTCGGTCCCGCTTTGAATGGTGAAATCGGAGCGCTTGCCGCTACTTTCGACATCGTCATCGGACAATCGACAGGGTGACGACGCGGCCGCGTTCGTTCCGCCCTGTCCGGCCGCCGAAGATGTGGTGTGGGTGGACGGCTAGCGAGTGCGAGCGGCGATCCATTGCGCATCGATCCTGTTCCCGTCAAGTTGGGGGCCCTAGACGAGACGGGGGCTTCATGGCCGATCTCACGATCTACCTTGGTAACAAGAACTACTCCTCCTGGTCGCTTCGGCCTTGGCTCGTTCTCAAGCAGATCGGGGTCGCATTCGACGAGGTCGTGATTCCCCTTTACGAGCCCGCCAGCAAGGCGACGATTATGAAGTACTCGCCCTCCGGAACGGTTCCGGCGCTGCGTGCATGGCCAACTCGTCGTTTGGGACAGCCTGGCGATTTGCGAGTACCTGGCCAAATCGTTCCCGACATTCCAGCTTTGGCCGAGAGATCCTGATGCCCGCGCTATCGCCCGCTCGGTATGCGCCGAGATGCATTCGGGCTTTCAGGCGATGCGCGGTCATCTGCCAATGAACGTGCGATCGAGCTTCCCTAACCGTGCCGTCACCCCGGAGGTTCAAGCCGACATCAACCGGGTGACCGCAATCTGGCGGGACTGTCGCAAACGCTTCGGCGAGGGCAAAGGCAATTTTCTATTCGGCCATTTCAGCATCGTCGACGCAATTTACGCGCCCAGTCGTGACGCGCTTCCGAACTTATAAAGTCGAGCTTGAACCAGGCGGCGGAGATCTATTGCGAAACGATTATGGCGCTGCCGGCCATGCAGGAATGGGTCGTCGCCGCGCGCAACGAGCCGATGATCATCGACGCCTACGAGTTCTAAGCGGCTACCCGCGCGGACGTCCGCTGCACTTCAATTGCGCGGCGCGTGCTTGGAGAGGATCCGCTGCAGGGTGCGGCGGTGCATTTTGAGGCGCCGGGCAGTCTCCGAGACGTTGCGCTCACATAGTTCGAATACTCGCTGGATATGCTCCCAGCGCACCCGGTCGGCCGACATCGGGTCTTCGGGCGGTTCGGGGGTCCCGTCCTCATGGGCCAGCAGGGCGCGCTCGACCGCATCGGCATCGGCCGGTTTCGGCAGGTAGTCGATCGCCCCCGCCTTTACCGCCGCGACCGCGGTTGCGATGTTGCCGTAGCCGGTCAACATCACGATGCGGGCGCCGGGACGGGCCTGGCGCAAGGCGCTGACGACGTCAAACCCGCGGCCGTCGCCGAGACGCATATCGACGACGGCAAAGGCCGGCGGTTGATCGGTTGCTGCAGCGATCCCGTTCGGCGACGCTGTCGGCAGTGGTAACGACGAAGCCGCGCCGCTCCATCGCTCGGGCGAGCCGTTGGCACAGAGGCGCATCGTCGTCGACGATCAACAGGGTGCGTTCGGATTCCGGAAGACCCTGCAGCCCGGCGGAGAACGCTTCCGCGGCGGCGCGGTTCGGTCGATCGCTAGCTTCCATCGCTTTCCCCTGACACGGTGCTTGCTAAACCCCGGCTAACGCTGCGCATAAGCCGTCGCCACGGGGGGTCGAGTCTTCTCCACCATTTCCAGATTGGCACGATTCCAGGAAATCGCAACATGGGCACCCCCATCCGGGAGATTGTCAAAGATCAACTTGGCTCCGCTGCGCTCGAGCAGGCTCTGTGCGATAAAAATGCCGAGGCCCATGTGGTCCGACGCACCCGCGCGCGTCGAAATGTAGGGTTCCCCAAGGCGCCCAAGCAAGTGGAGCGGAAACCCCGGCCCATCATCGGCAATCTCGACTGTGACCGTCACTTTGTTCCAGAAAGTCGTGACGCTGACCTCGCGCCGGGCAAATTGGACGGCGTTTTGAATCAGGTTGTTCAGCCCGTGCATGATCTCGGGGCTCCGCCTGACCAGCGGCTCGTCCGGGCGCCGACTGGGCTGCGGTGGCGAAAATCAGTTTCACCCCCGGCTCCTGATGGAGCGTCCCCGCCGCCTCCACGAGGGCCGATATCGGCAGCCGAGTATAGGGCGACCCACCGTCGTGTTCTGGTTGTTGCGCCAAATCGGCGAGAATCCGGCGACAGCGTTCGGATTGGCTGAGCAGCAGCGCTGCGTCTTCCGCATGCGGACTGTCTTCTGGCAGGTCGCGGACCAACTCCTTGGCTACCACCGCGATCGTCGCTAGCGGGCTACCGAGTTCGTGCGCCGCCGCCGCGGCGAGCGCCCCGACCGCCGACACCCTCTGCTCGCGGGCCAACGCCAGCTGAGTGGCGCTAACGGCATCACGCAGGCGCCGCGCCTCCTGCGCGACGCTCCAGGTGTAGCCGCCGATAAAAACTGTCGCGAGCACCAGCGCCACCCAAATGCCGAGGACCAGTTCGGCCGGGAATACCAACGGCTCGGTGCGCCACGGCAACGGCTCATGCCACAGGGCAAGCACGCTGATCGCCAGCACGGCGGAGCTCGACAGGGCGATTACATGACGGCGGGAGAGTATTGTCGCGGCAACGGTGACAGGCGCCAGGATCAGGATCGAGAACGGGTTCTGCAATCCCCCAGTCAGATGCAGCAGGATGGCGAGCTGCAGGATGTCATAGCCGAGGCACAGCGCAGCATCCCGTTCGCCAAGCCGGGCCGCTATTTGGCGCAGCAAAATCAGAGCGACGTTGAGCAGACGGAGGCCCCAACGACGCCGAGCGCCGGAAGGAGCGGCAGGCGGAACCCCAGCCCGTAATGGACGATTAGGATCGTCAGCGCCTGTCCGGCGATAGCAACCCAGCGGATAGGACCAGGGTGCGTAGGCTAATTCGGCCAAAGCCGGTGGCCGGCTCGTTCGAAGCGATCAGGCTGTATCGCTCACGCCGTTGTCTCGTCTGTCTCGATGTGGTCAGTCTCGCTGTTCGAAAGCGGGACCGCCAGTCCATATCTGGCCGAATGTGCCGTAACAAGTCATATAGGGGCGATGGTCACACTCGCTGTCAAAGTGGACAACCTCGTTAAACGATACCCGACCGCGGTCGCGATCGACGGCATAAGCTTTACCGTTGCGCGCGGCGTGACGGCCGCGTTGCTCGGCGGAAATGGCGCAGGCAAGACAACGACCTTGTCGATCCTGCTCGGCCTGTTGCTGCCGACCACGGGCAAAGTCTATGTGCTCGGGGAGGACATGTTGCGGCGGCGCTACCGGGTGCTGCCGCGAATGAATTTCTCTTCGCCTTTTGTCGACCTGCCGCATCGGTTGACGGTACGCCAGAACCTGCTGATCTACGCCCGCCTCTACGGTCTGCCGGATAGGAACGAACGGATCGAGAAGCTCGCCTCCGATCTACAGATTGCGGACTTCCTGGAGCGGCCGGCGGGGAAATTGTCGGCGGGGCAAAAGACCCGAGTGGCGCTGGCGAAAGCGCTGTTGAACGACCCCGAGCTGCTGCTGCTCGATGAGCCGACGGCCTCGCTCGACCCCGATACCGGCGATTGGGTGCGCAGTTATCTCGAAGCGTGGCGCGCACGCACCGGCGCCACAATCCTGATGGCCTCGCACAACATGAGCGAGGTCGAGCGCCTGTGTTCCGAAGTCATGATGATGAAGGCCGGCCGCATCGTCGATCGCGGCGGGCCTCAGGGACTAATCGCCCGCTACGGCCGCACCAACCTCGAAGAAGTCTTTCTGCACATCGCCCGCGAGCCTCGGGTCGAGCTGGAACCTGCAAAATGAGCGGCCAGTTTCGCGCGTCGGCGGCGCGGATATGGGCGATGCTGCTGCGCTACCTCTATTTGTTGCGCAGCTCCTGGCCGCGCACTCTGGAGTTGCTGTACTGGCCGACTTTGCAGATGCTGATCTGGGGGTTTATGAGCCAGTTCCTCTATTCCAACAGCAGCTATGTTTATCGAGCTTTTGGCGTTTTGCTCGCCGCCGTCATGTTGTGGGACGTTTTGTTCCGTGGACAGCTTGGCCTATCGATGTCCTTTCTCGAAGAAATGTGGGCGCGCAACCTTGGGCATCTCTTTGTCACGCCTCTGCGGCCCTACGAATGGGTGCTGTCGCTTTTGTCGATGAGCGTGATCCGGGTGTTGCTTGGGCTTCTCCCGGCAGCATTGTTGGCGATCCCCCTCTATCATTATTCGATATTTTCGATGGGATTGCCGCTCCTTGCCTTCTTCGCCGTGCTGCTGGTCTTGGGCTGGGCACTCGGTCTGGCGATCTGCGGCTTGATTCTGCGCCAGGGGATGGGTGCGGAGGGGCTGGCTTGGACCGTGGTCTTCACGCTGTCGCCAATCAGCTGTGTCTATTATCCGGTTTCGATCCTACCGGGTTGGCTCCAGCATGTCGCTTGGGCATTACCGGCGACGTATGTCTTTGAAGGAATGCGGTCTGTACTCTTCTCAGGAGTCTTCCGAACCGATTATCTTGTCACGGCGCTATTATTGAATATTCTCTACCTGGCGATCGGCGCCTGGGTCTTTTTTGCTTCATTTCACAATGCGCGACGGCGGGGCGCACTGCTGCAGATGGGTGAATGAGCCCAGAGATTTACCCCAGAGCCGCGACACCCGATGAGACGCTCGGTCATTGAGCGTCCGACACGGTGGCCCCAAATATCATTGGCTTGGCCCGCTAACACCGGCCTCGGCGAAGGTCGCCATGCCGGTGTGGCAGGCGACTGCAGCCTTCAGCAACGCCAGCGCGAGGGTCGCGCCCGACCCCTCGCCAAGCCGCATCCCCAGATCGAGCAGCGGCCGCTGGCCGAGGTGATCGAGGAGACGTCGGTGTCCCGGCTCAGCCGAGACGTGACCGACGACGCAATGATCGAGTGCGCGCGGGTCGGCGGCGAACAGCACCGCAGCCGCCGCGGTGCAGGCGAAACCGTCCAGCACCACTGGCACCCGGCCGAGCCGGGCCGCCATCACGGCGCCGGTGATGGCGGCCAGTTCGAGCCCGCCCAACCGCCGCAACATGTCGAACGGATCGGATGCCAGCTCCGGTGCCGCGAGACGGCCTCCGCACGGCGACGCGCTTGAGCTCCAGCGCGGCGCCGACAACTCCGGTTCCGGGTCCCGTCCACAGTCCGCTCCACCACCGAACAGACCCGTCGCAAAGCGCCGCTGCGGCGGTGGTGTTGCCAATCCCCATCTCCCCGAGCGCGAGCGCGTCGATGCCCGGCTCGACCGCCATCATGCCGTAGGCCATCGCCCTGGCGCATTCCTCCTCACTCATCGCCGGCTCGACGACGATGTCGCCCGTCGGTGTGTCGAGGTTCATCTCGTAGACCTTGAGCCCGGCGTCGAAGGCACGGCATAGCTGGTTCACCGCGGCGCCGCCGGCGATGAAGTTCTGCACCATCTGCGCGGTGACCGCACTCGGATATGCGGAGACTCCACGCGCCGCGACGCCGTGATTGCCGGCGAAAACCACAGTGCGAAGCTGTTCGAGGCGCGGCGGATGCCGGGCTTGCCAAGTTGAGAGCCATATCGCCAACTCCTCGAGCCGGCCCAACGAGCCCGCAGGCTTCGTCAATTCCCCCTGGCGGACCCTAGCCGCCGTGCCGGCTTCGAGATCGGGTCCGGGAAAATGGGCCAGCAGAGCGCGGATCTCGCCAAGATTCGCGGTTACCTCGGGCATTCGCAGGCTCCTCCGAAAGGTAAGCCTCACTCTAGCTTCATTACCCGCGAGCGGCCTCGACGCATAACCGGTCAACCGAAGGGGTGAGCGGCAAGCAGCGATGCGAGCGTCGTGCTTTTTGCCGCCTTCGGCTATCGTCCGGCGATGAGCGCTCCCGATGGCCCTTTGCCACGACCTCCGGGCTGGTTCAGCGGCTTTGCAGCCGCGACGGCGTTTTTCACGAGAATTCCCATCGACCCGCCCGTGTGTGCGGTCTGGCGTATCGGGGATGCAGCCTGGGCCTTCCCGCTGGTGGGGGCCGGGATTGGAGCGGTGGTGGCATTTGCATTCGTTTTGGCGCAGCTGCTTGGATTGCATAGCTGGCCCGCCGCACTGACGGCGGTGACCGCCGGGGTCGTGCTGACCGGCGCGCTGCATGAAGATGGGCTGGCGGACACTGCCGACGGACTTTGCGGAGGGCATGATCGGGAAGCAAAGCTTGCCATCATGCGCGACAGCCGGCACGGCACATGCGGAGTGCTGGCGCTCGTCGTCAGCGTGATGCTGCGCGCCGCAGCGCTCGCCGCGATCGGCGATATGGTGCATGCCGGCCCCGCACTGGTCGCCGCCCATTCCGCGTCGCGTGCAATTCTTCCAGTGACGATGCGGTGGCTGCCGCCGGCTCGGGCCGACGGCCTCGGTGCTTCTGCAGGAACACCGAGTGCTGCAGGCGCCGCAGCGGCTGTCTCGGTCGGCGTCATCCTAGCTCTGACCGGCCTCGGCGTCGCGCGCGGCATGATCGCATTTTGCTTGGCTAGTGCAGCAGTGCTCGCGATGGCCGGCCTTGCACGCCGACAGATCGGCGGCTACACGGGCGACGTTCTCGGAGCCTTCCAGCAAATCGGAGAGATCGTAATACTGCTCGCGGCATCCGCGAAATGAGCCAAACAGCGACGCGGTTGTGGTGGGTGCGGCATGCGCCGGTGGCCCATGGCGGGCGTATCTACGGTCAGAGCGATCTTCCCTGCGATTGTTCCGAAACGGCGCTTTTCACGGGCCTCGCCGAGAAGCTGCCGCGTGATGCCATCTGGGTGACGAGCAATCTGCGGCGCACGCACGAAACCGCGTCCGCCATGATCCGCGCCGGCCTGTCCGGACCGCAGCCGATCCCGGGCCCCGACGCGATCGAGCTCGCGGACCTCGCCGAACAGAATTTTGGTGACTGGCAGGGCCTCACCTATGAGGAGCTCGAGGCTTCCCGCGCCGGTGATTTTCACCGCTTTTGGCATGCGCCGGCGCATGAGGCTCCGCCCGGCGGCGAGAGCTTTGTCGAAGTGATAGAACGGGTGTCGATCGCGATCCATCGATCTGGTCGAGGCGCATCCCGGGCAGGACATCATCGCCGTTGCGCATGGAGGCACAATCCGCGCCGCGTTGGCTCTGGCGCTCGGACTCAATCCGGAGGCGGCCCTCGCGTTTTCGATCGAGAATTGCTCTATTACCCGTATCGATCGAATTGACGGTCCCGGCATGGGACACGGGTGGCGTGTCGTCACCGTCAATCGACTTCCGCGCTGAACCGTCCTGCCGACAGCCGCGTCGGGTATGTCGTGTGAGCCCTCCACGCGCAGCGTCTGGTTTGCAGAAAAATTTGCAGAAATCGTTCGTTGTTGTTCTGGAGATCTGATATTTCTGCGGGCAATGGCGGACGAGGCATCCGCCAATTGGGTGTCCTCCCACGTCCACGATTATCCGAAAAGCTCATGTTTCCCAGATCACCCTCTCCATGTTTCGTCTTTGCAGATCCATCGGCGTCCGCCATAATCCCATACATAGTATGGGGTAGACAATGGGGGCGGCAATGGACAGGAAGGGGCGAAAGACGGTGCGGCTCTTGGCTCTCAATATCCCGCGGATTAGCGAGCCGGGCATGCATGCCGATGGCAACGGGCTGTATCTGCTCGTCGGGCCAAGCGGCGCAAAATCCTGGATCTATCGCTACCGCGCCGTCGGCAAGCTGCATGACAAGGGACTCGGGCCGCTGCATACCGTCTCGCTCGCCGAGGCCCGCGCCAAGGCGCTCGAATGCCGAAAGATGCGCCTCGACGGAATCGATCCGATCAAGGCGGGGAAAGCGAAGCGGCTGCAGGCCGAGCTCATCGCCGCAACGGCGATGAGCTTCGAAGATGCGCCGAACGCTACATCGCCTCGCACAGAGCCGGCTGGCGCAACCCCAAGCACGCGGCTCAATGGCCGAGCACGCTGAACGCCTATGCCTATCCCATCTTTGGAGCGCTCCCGGTCCAAGCGATCGATACGGCGCTTGTGATGAAGGCGCTCGAACAGAAAGTCGTCTCTGCAGCGGACGGCGCTACCGCAACATTGTGGACCGCGAGGCCCGAAACCGCGAGCCGGGTGCGCGGCCGCATCGAGTCGGTGCTCGATTGGGCGGCGGCGCGCAACTATCGCCAGGGCGAGAACCCGGCACGGTGGCGCGGCCATCTCGAAAACCTGCTGCCAAAGAGGAGCAAGGTGCGCGCGGTCGAGCACATGCTGCGCTACCTTATCCCGATCTCCCGGATTTCATGGTCGACTTGCGCCGGCAGGAAGGCGTCGCAGCTCGCGCGCTAGAATTCACGATCTTGACCTGCGCCAGGACGGGCGAGGCGATCGGCGCCCGGTGGGACGAGTTCGATCTTGACCGGAAGGTTTGGACAGTCCCCGGCGCGCGGATGAAGGCCGGCAAAGAGCACCGCGTCCCGTTGTCGAATGCTGCAATGACCGCCCTCCAGGAGATGCAGGCGTGCTACGGCGATTTCGTGTTCCCCGGCGCTAAGGCTGGGCGGCCGCTCAGCAACATGGCCTTCCTGATGCTGCTGCGGCGCATGGGCCGGGACGACCTTACGGCGCATGGCTTCCGCTCGACTTTCCGCGATTGGGCGGCGGAGCAGACCAGCTTCCCGCACGAGGTCTGCGAAATGGCGCTCGCACATACCGTCGGCCGACGCCGTCGAGCCGCCTATAGGCGCGGCGACCTGTTCGAGAAACGCGCAACTGATGGCCGCATGGGGAAATTTCGCGATATCGCCGAAGGCGGTAACGTGGTGCAGATCGGTCGCGGCTCGCTGAGGATATAATCCCGATCGCGGGCGAGTAGGGTCTGCAGGCTGATAAAGTCAGCATTCCGTGGCCCTCCTCACGCCGCTCAACCCTTCACGGAACCCGCCACACGGAGGCGACAATTGCCAGCCAATTGCGTTCGTTCTGATGAGGCGCGCGCCCGCAGCGCCGCGCCAGACGAGGTGGCCTCCCAGTCGAAAAGAGCGGGCGCGTCGGCATTACGGGGACCTTGGAGCAAGGCCCCTCACCGATTTTCACGGTCCGGCTCCAATCCACGATAGGCAACCAGCACGAACAGAACCTGATTTCAGCGCGTCCCTTTGCGGCTCACTCCCAGCCGCTTCGACCAGAACTGAAGCTCGCGCCACAGCGCCAGCGCAAGACTGCCGTGGCCGGCACGGCCGCAATTCCGACAGCTTGACGCCGACAAATCGAGGCGTCCGCCTGAGAATAGACTTGGTCGGCACTAGTGCGCCGGGAGACCGGCAAGGAGTAGGCGGTGCGAGTTCGCTGCGATGAAGGAGTGGCAACCGACATCGGCCCCAAGCCGTGCGCAGCGTCCGCGAGGATGACGGCAAAGCGTCGAGGGGATCGCATAGGCCAGCCATCGGCGCGAAAGGATCATAATCCGGATGCCGACGCTGTTAGGCAGCGGAAGGCAAGACGGGGGGTGCGCCATCGCAAGCGACCGCCGATCCGGCGCGGTCGGAGGCCCTGGCAGTACGGACGCTCCTTGCACGGGAACCGGAGGTCACCGGGGCGGCCAGCGCCCTTGAGATGGTCCGCGTCGGGAAGGCGAGGAGCCGTAGCGCCGATGACGACAGGAGAAGTCTGACCCGCCATAGTAGCGGGAAGCTGACGAACAAAGCCGGTCGACCGGCGGCGGAGGCGGTGGAGCGAAGGGCGGAGAACCAGGGGAACGCGGCCAGCAAAGACACTCCGGCACAGGGCCGGGAAGGGTGACCCAGGCGCTGGGCCGTACGACAAGCCGCAAGGCAAAGGAAGAAGGAGACGTTCACCACGCTCTTTCACCACATCAGCGTCGAAACACTTCGCGTGGCGTACTCCGCGCTCAAGCGCAAGGCGGCGCCCGGGGTGGACGGCGTGACGGGGAGGACTACGAGGCAGACCTCGAGCCGCGGCTCACAGATCTGCATGGACGGGTCCATCGGGGAGCATACCGGCCGCAACCCTCCCGCCGGACCTACATACCGAAGGCGGACGGAAAGCAACGGCCGCTGGCGATCGCCGCCCTGGAGGACAAGATGTCCAGGGCGCCACAGCCATGGTGCTCAACGCCATCTACGAGGAAGAATTCCTTGGGCTCTCGTAGGGTTCCGGCCCGGACGCGGACCACATGATGCGCTGGACGCCCTAGTCGTGGGGATCACCAGTCGGAAGGTGAACTGGATTCTCACGCCGACATCCAAAACTTCTTTGCAGCGTCAGCCGAGAATGGCTGGTCCGCTTCCTTGAACACCGGATCGGCGACAAGCGCATCATCCGCCTGATCCAGAAATGGCTGCAGGCGGGCATCCTCGAAGACGGGATCGTGACGGTCGATGAAAGGGGAACCGGTCAAGGCTCGGTGATTTCACCGCTCCTGGCCAATATCTACCTGCATTACGGCTTCGATCTGTGGGCCGCACGCTGGCGACGGCGCGAGGCCACCGGCGACATGATCGTCGTGCGGTACGCCGACGATCTGGTTGCCGGTTTCGAGCACGAGGGGGACGCCCGTCGTTTCCTCGATGCGATGCGTACGCGGTTTGAGACGTTCGCTCTGGCGCTCCATCCGGAGAAGACCCGCCTGATCGAGTTCGGCCGCCATGCGGCGGTGAACCGCGAGAAGCGTGGGCTCGGCAAACCGGAGACTTTCAACTTCCTTGGCTTCACCTTCATTTGCGGAAAATCACGTGGCGGCAGTTCCTGGTCACAGGAAGACCCGGCGCGACCGCATGCAGGCAAAACTCAAGGAGGTCAAGGAGCAACTGCGGCGACGCATGCACCAGCCGATCCCTGAACAGGGGAAATGGCTGAGGCAGGTCGTGACTGGACACTTCGTGTACTACGCGGTTCCGACCAATAGCCGGGCGCTCTCGGCGTTCCGGCAACACGTGACCGAGCTCTGGCGGCGCACGCTCCGACGACGCAGCCAGCGGGACGGCACCACCTGGGATCGCATGGCGAAGCTCGTCAACGACTGGCTCCCCAAACCGCACATCCTTCACCCGTGGCCGAGCCAACGCTTCGCCGTTACCCACCCGAGGTAGGAGCCGGATGCCTTAATGGGCACGTCCGGATCTGGGCGGGGGGCGCTGAGTAATGGGTGTCCCTTCCGCGAACAGCCGATTTTCGGCGATCGGGCCCGCGGCCCCCCTTGCCGCTCAATGACTTGGCCGACGAAAATCCCGGAACGGCGGATCGAATCGGCGAAGTTAGGCTAAGTCGGAGCGGCCACTAGCAACAGCTCGGCCCTGCGCCCCGCCTATCGAAAAGCGCGGAGGAAGAGAAGCATTAAAATCTATGCATAAAGTCTTTTTAGTCGCCGATACTTAAAGTCTTAGGCAAACCGTCCTCGGTCTATTAAATAGACGCCCGCATCTGCTCACGTGCGGGAATGACGAAATGTCTGTTACCCCAAAGTTTGCGACCGTCTCAAATCGGTGGCATCCTGTCCGGCATGGGGCGAAGCGTCGTTTACGAAGAGCTCGCCAAACGCAAACCTTCAAGCCGTCAAGGTTGGTAAAAGAACCCTGATAGGTCGACCACGGGCTCGCCTGGTTGCGCTCGTTACCGCCTCTGGTCGCCACCACCGGGTTGCACCGGAACAAGCGCGCGTCTGAGCGCATCGCGGCGGAAGAGGCCACTTGACCGATGCGCGACTTCACAGGGCGAGATCCGCCCGGAGCTAGCATTCAGAGGTATGTCGAACGGCTTGACCGGACAATCCTAGCCGCTGTCGGCGCCGATCACTTCGCCGTGCTGCCGTTCAGTCTCGTCAAGACCAGCTAATGACTGCGCAGCGTGTCGGCCTCAAGGATGGGCCAACAGTGCGCCAAATGCGGCTGAAGAATTGGACTCCGCATCGTTCTGGCGCGCTGATCGGTTTCTGTTCGGTGCAGCTGCCGTCGGGGATGATCATCAACGACGCCCGCATCATGAGTGGGCAAGAACGGTCGGTCGCTTGCCATGCCAGCTCAGAAGCACCTCGATCTCAACGGGCAGCCGCGGGTCGATGCCAACGGCAAGCCAATTTACTCGCAGATCATTGAATTTGTTGATCGGGCCAGAGCCGACAAATTCGGCGCTCTGGTCCCCGATCTCGTCCGGCGATCGCACCGGGACGACATCGACGGAGCTTCGCGGTGACACTGTGCGATTATGTCTTGCGCGGCTGGCGCGTCGTACCGGTCTTATTTGGCGAGAAAATGCCCAACTTTGTCGGCTGGTCAGATTTTAAGACGAACAGCGAAAATACGAGATTGGGCCAGTTCACTGGCAAGAATGTAGCCGTGCTGTTGGGCCAGAGATCGGGCGAGCTCGTCGACATCGATCTTGATTGCCCGGAGGCAACCCGGTTCGCTGATTGTATTTGCCGAAGACCGGCGCCGAATTGGCCGCCCTTCAAGGCTCCGATCTCGACCGGCTCTACATAGCACCGGGGGCGACTTTCGAAGCATTCGCCGACCCGATCTCGGGCGAAATGCTTCTCGAGCTGCGGGCGGACGGCCGTACAGGCGGCGCACACCTCACGCTTCTGCCGCCGTCGATCACAAATGGCGAGCAACGGAACTCGCATGGTGACACGATCGCCCCGACCGTCATTTCCACGCCCAAACTCCGACTTGCTGCAGGATGGCTCGCAATCGGCTGCCTCATTCTGCGCTACATCAGCGAGCGTGCGGCCTGCCGACCGGCGCCGGACATGCTGCGGCTGTTGCGGGAATTCGATCGGGAGCTCCCCAGTTGGCTTATCGCTGGGTCGGGCGACCCGATCTGGATGCGCCGCAGCGCTATCCCAGGCGTCGATCAGAACTCTCCAAACGCGATCTCGTACTATCCGAAATCGTTGCCGCGATCCCAAACAATTGCAGCTGGGAGGATTGGAACAAAATTGGCATGGCGATCTACGCCGCATGTGGCGGGTCCGGTGACGGCCTCGTCGTTTTCGACGACTTAGCGCCAAGTCGCCGAAATATGACCCGCACGACGTTCAGAAACGCTGGTTCGACTACCGTCGCTCCCCACCATCCCGGATCGGCCTGGGAACCCTCGTCCCCCACGCCGCCAGGCCGGCTGGTGCCAGCGAGGGAAAACCGTCGCGGCGTTATGACCGATACGTCGGGAGAAATCCCGAGTTCTTCGAACTCATCCAATGGGAAGCCAAGCACGAAACCGGGAGCGCTGACGGACAGAAGCGCACACGATCAAACAGGCACGACGAGCTCCCCGATCCCGACGAAATGCCCCTTCTTTGCGTGCATCCGGTTGCCGACGCATCTCGAACATTCCGCCTCGACAATGGGCTTATGGTCACTTCCTGCTGTTTGGCCATGCCGCCGTAATTGGTGCCGTCGACGGTGGCGGCAAGGGCGCGCTCGCCAATGTCATCGCCCTGTCAATGATCATCGGCCGCCCCTTGCTCGGCGAACGCGTCTGGCGCAGTGGGCCGACTGCAATCATCACGTACGAGGATGATCAAATAGAGTGGTGCCGGCGGATTGCCGCGGCTTGCCTCCATTATGGCGTCGAATATGAGACGGTCATCGAGAGCTTTTATTTCATCCATCGGCCCCGCTCGCGAGTTCCGCCTCGCCGCTCAGATCCGGGGCGACATTACCTTCCCCGACGGGGACGCGATCATCGCGCACCTGAAGACGATCGGCGCCGCCCTCTTAATCATTGACCCGTTCAACCACGCACACACCGTCGAAGACGGCAATAACAATGTTCTGATCGCAAAGGTGGCCGAGGAAGCAGCACGGATCGCGTCAGAAAGTTCAGCCGCCGTCCTCGTGCTCCACCACTTGCGCAAGGGCGCGGCCGGGGATCCCGACGACCTGATGGGCGCGACCAGCCTGCGCGCGACGTTTCGCTCGTGCCGCATCCTCGCCCGCATGACGAAACAAGAAGCCGAGAGCTTTGACCTCTCGCCTCAGCAAAGCTGGCGATACCTCCGCATTGCTGGCTCCA
This sequence comes from uncultured Alphaproteobacteria bacterium, assembly GCA_963836845.1. Lineage (GTDB taxonomy): Bacteria > Pseudomonadota > Alphaproteobacteria > ATCC43930 > CGMCC-115725 > AP-15. The sequence goes on from CAWILK010000044.1 coordinate 28,517, forward strand.
AAGGAAATTATGCGCCGCCGACAGAGAGAGCCAGCTGGTACATGCTCGAGGGTGTCGACCTCAACAATCCGGCCGACATTTATGCCGACGGTGACAATGTTCAGATGATCATCAACTGGCAGCCGCCCTCGGCATTCGAGGGGGTGCCGTTCACAGACATCGCCGAAATCTTTGCCAAGCTCCTGGCGTTCCGCCCGGCCCGGAACTGCGTTATTCGCCCGACCGCCGCTCCGCTGAATGGGTCGGACACTTGATAGTCAGGATCACCGGCAAGAACCCAAACGAGGCAGCTCGGATTGCTAATGCCTGGCTCAAAAATAATGTGCTAATCAAAGACAAATACACCTCGCCCAGGGCGCGGCATCCCCGGCAGTGCGTAACCCTCAATGAAACCAAAGCGGCCGAAATCCTTGGCCCGCTTTACACCACCCCGGGCCCCGGCGAATGAGAAAAGAGGTCGCATTTGAAAGGATCTCCGAAATCGCCCGCGAGGCTGCCGATTACGCCCGGCGCGGCGCTGACGTCGACGCGCACCTTCGTGATGGGGCCCGCGCCTTGGCAATTTAAAGGCGATCTGCGCCAATGGTACTTCGCGGTGAGCACGAGGCGATCGTCGCAACTTGTCGCAAGTCGTCGCAAAAATCTGCTGCGACGACTTCTCCTGGTACTAGTTATTCATCGCATCGTCGCAATCGGCAAAGTCATCGCAACTCTCGTCGCAAGTCGTCGCAGCCAAACCCCCACGTTCGCCCGCCCCCGGGGGCTCCCTTAAGGTCGCTCCCACGGGGACGGCTCAGCGTCTGCGTCCGTCAAAGATCGGCGCATCGGGGGGTGCCAGTCCAAACAAGCCTTCTCGCGTTCGGAAATTGGAAAATTCGCCCGGTTGGGCGTCAGGGCGCAGGGCATGCCTTACGGGTGTAGATAGGTTGATGTACCGCAGGACGTGTAACGCCCAGCTCAGTCGGAATGGCAGCTATTGTGGGGCGGCGGGAGTGATCGACAGTCAATCGGTCAAGACGACTGAAGGCGGCGGGCCGCGGGGTTACGATGCGGCCAAGAAGGTCAAGGGCCGCAAGCGCCACATTGTGACCGATACTGGCGGTCTGCTGGTCGGTGCCGAGGTGCATCCCGCCGATGTCCAAGATCGCGATGGTGCCGTGCTGGTGATCGAGGCCGTCCACCAGTTGTTTCCTTGGCTGCGCCATCTCTTCGCCGACAGCGTCTATAACGGCCCCAACCTGCGTGACGCCCTCACCAGATTTGGCGACTGGACCATCGAAGTCGTTAAACGCACCGCTGACGCCGTCGGCTTTCAACTGCTGCCGCGCCGCTGGGTCGTCGAACGCACCCTTGCTTGGCTCAATCGAAACCGCCGCTTGGCCAAGGATTTCGAGGCTTCGATCGCCAGTGCCAAAGTCTGGGTTTACATCGCTTCCGTGCAGCTGCTCATCAGGAGACTCGCCTGACCCTGATACAGCCTATCCGATTAAGATTCGGACACTAGGCAAGTTGGCTACGCTGATCCCGCTTAAATGCTTCGCGATGAGTTCGTGGCGGGCCGGGTTTAGTTAGGGCACCGCAGCGTCTTCCCTCATCGCGTAAAATCTGCGGGCACCAGCGGAGGCGCAAATGCGCGACATCCCTTCGAGATATCTATCCCTTGTCCAATGGCCCCGGCAGCCGATCCAATTGCAAGATGCGGTTGAAAAGGTCGTCGCCCAATTCAACGCGGGGCTCGTGACGGAATTGACTGTACCGCTCCAGAGAGGTGAGCAGGATGCCTGGGTAATTGGCGGCGGGCCGCGCACCATCGCGTGGAGACAAGCGCGAGAAACTTTATGAACGCATTGAAACAGGGCGCATTAGAGCTGTTAATACTGTATTCCGGCACTAACGGCCAGGCCAAGGCTGTGCAAAGGCGTTATTGGCGTTCTCCTGACGACGCAATGATCAAGCAGGTGATCCTAACCCGAGGCAAGGACGATCGAGAGGGATGGGAGTTTGTGCTGGACGATGCAGCCTTCTCACGATGGCTCATCGAAAAGTCAGATGGCGGGGAAGCCGCAACACAAATCGGTACCGCCGCGAGTGATATACCTGAGGATGGGACGATCAAGCGTTTAGAAGAATGGATCTTTGATCAGCACTCGCAGCACTCACCGCCGCTCACCTACAAGAAACTCCGGTGTATTGCCCTAACGAGGGATATGCTCGGCTTGCGTAAAATAGAAGATTTTCTCACTGCATACCGAAATGTCTACGTCACCGAGTCGCATCGCCCGCCAAAATCAGGTTGGCCGCTCCAACCCGAATATAGAGAGCGTGCCAAAGAGAAAAAGCCATCCGAGTAAGCCCCTAAAATTTACTTTAGTCGCGGTTGTCGCTGCCAGACGAGCAATTTGCTGGGTCCGGCTTTATTTCTGGACCGCGATAGGCCCAATCGCGCTGGCTCGCCGACAGGGGACTGGCTGTCCCGGTCGTAGCCGTTTGAACTCGGAACGTAGGTCGGGTATGGATTCGCTGGGACCGATTGTTCTACTGAGGTGACGATCGCGCGCACGTCGCCAGTCTCGACTTTTGCTCAAATTGCTCAACCAAGGACGGCTTCACAAGCTTTACCGCAATCTCAAGGTTTTGTTGGGCCGGCTTCCCTTCGTCGTCCGAAATTTCAATTGCTTTGCGTTTGGGCGCTACGTATTGCGCTAGTTCGGAGAACATCCGACAGCGCACCTCGACAGGGTTGCTCTGGTCGAGTGCGATATGTGCCATGCCCGCGATCGGGTCACAGCCCAGCTCCTCAAGCTTCTGCATTACATCGATCGTTCGCCTGTGAGCACAAAATCCTCAACCAGCAAGGTCATCGTGCCTAGATCGGGGGTCAGGCGATAAACGCCGGAAAACGTTAAATCCCACTGATTGGGCAGAGCGGGGTTGGTCCATGGGTCGGTGAAGTAGATCGCGCCGTCGGATTTGACGACGACGTCGTTGGGCCGGTTGAGCTGGCGCCCCTGAAAGCTGCTGGCGAGCACGGTCAGGCTGCCGTCGAGTTCAAGGCGGGTGATCCGCCGGGAATCGTGCTCGCAGGCGAGCAAGCGGCCCTGCAGGTCGCGGGTCAAGCCATTGGCCCGGTTGGTCGGCTCGAGGAACACAGACACTCCCTTGCCGGGCTCGTATTTCATCCGCTTGTTGTTGTGGATATCGCTGAACAGCAGGTATTTGCCTTCCTTCCACCACAGCGGCCCTTCGGCCGGGCCCAGGGTCCCGCCGAAGCCGTCGGCCAGATGCTGGATCGGCTCCGAGGTCGCGATGATCTTTTCCAATTCCGGGGCGAGTTGCTCGATCTTCGGCGTGGGCGGGGTCTGCGCGCGACCGGCACCCCCCGCCGTTGCTAGGCCTCCCATCGCGATCGCCATTTCCAGCGCACGTCGGCGCGAAATACCGATCTGAGCAATCATGGCGTCCTCCTTCGTTGCGGCGATGATCGGTGCATACGCCGCCCGCCGCAACGGGAATCGAACCGAGCTGGGTTCTGGCCCAGCGCTAGTGCTCGAAGGCCTCGCCTGCGGCGACAGTGATGCCGCCGTCGTGCGGGTGGCAAGAGGCCTAGTGCCCCCCGGCGTCACCTCGCGCAAGGCTGGCGCCTCGTGCCGGCAGCGCGCCATCGCGTAGAGGCTCCCGACCGTGGCTAATAGCCGCTTTGGGTCGATCCGGCGGCTTGATGTTGGTCTCGCGAAGGGCCGCATTCGGCGCGATTGAGCCATCAGGCCGCTTCATCAGGGAGCGTGCTGATGCCCCAAAGCAGCCGATCGGCGACGGTTTCGGGGATTGGAGGCGGATCGAAGGGGTCACTGGCGGCTTGAGCGCCAGGGCGCTCCACCATTCGGCCGGCCTATCGGCCGCGGTTACTGCAAGTATTTCGCTACCGCCATCGCGCCGACCTTCTTCCCCATCGCCGTTCCCACTTCAGCGGAATTGCGGTAGTGCACCCCGTCATAGACGCGTGCGCTCGCAACTTCCTCGATGAAGGCGGCAATGCTGGCCCAGGTCCGGGAGGCGCCCTTTGCCGTGGAGCTGGTCGTCGTCAGCATCGGTGGAGGTCCGGCGCCGATTGCGGCCTGCAGCACCGTCCCGATCGCGCCGGAGACGATGCAGTGAGCGCACGGGTATTCAGGATGCATGGGAGTGTCGATGAACGGCACCCATGAAGGATCGCGTTCGGTGGCGTCATTGCCATCGACATCGGCGTTGCGAATTGCGGTGATTGGCCGCCAGAAACCGTATTGGTACTTCGCGTCGAATACGGCAATGAGTGCGTCATCCGAGGCCTGTGTGACCGCCATGAACAGCCGGGCGTTCTGTGTGACCTCGCGTCCCGGCGTATTCGCGACCGAGCGCACGAGGCCGTGATAGATCGGTGGCAGTGTCGCTTCCCAGAAGCGGGCAATCTCGGTTTGTTCGGCGCTGCGAACTCGTGCTGCTCCTGGCGCCTAATGACTTGACCTCGTTGAAATCGCGCGCCCACACGTCGCTGGTCAATGCAGGCGGCGGGCCCGGTCGGAACTGGGCCGCACCGGTCATCAGCCATGGGGTGCGCTGCGGCCACTGCGTCGCCGCGGGTATGACGGTCGGCACATAGACGCCGGGGGTGGTGAACGGACGATAGGTTTCTCCACGACTGGCGCCGTCGGCGCCTCGCTGCGCCAGGGCTGCCGCTGCTGCCTGTTCGCCGATGGCGACGCCTCCGGCACGCGCCGGGCCGTCGGGTAGGACCTCATTTCTACGTTGCCGCGGTCGACGAATGCGCGCCCTTCCGCCATCCTGTTTAGTTTTCCGGGAAGCCGATCCGGCGCAAGCCTTCGCCGAATGTCTTGTCCCTCAGCGCCCAGAACTGCGGGGCGTTAGTCTTGCTCGCGAACGGCACATACTCGTACAATCGTGCCATTGAATTGATCTCCGGTTTGAGTTTAAGCAACTCGGCGAGGGCTGCCTTCGCCCCATCGAGGTCGCCCTTGAGCCCCAGCGCTCCGGCGAGCAAGAACGGAAAATTCCAAATCCGCGGATTTGCGGTACGCCCCTTGATGAAAAAATCAATTCCCTCATCCACATGGTTCGAGAGCACTTTGGCACTCCCCATTAACTCATAACGCCAGAAAATATTCGGATCGCGTGGGCTCAACCTCAGGCTTTTTTCGCCTTGGGTGATCGCGCCCTGGGGTTCGCCCAAGAAGAGCAGCGTCCAACCGAGCTGGAAGTTTGCCCATTCGAAATTGGGATCAAGTGTGATCGCCTTCTCGAAGGCTATCCGTAACTCGACTAAGCAACTCTGCGTCCGCCGCAGGAGCCCAAGGACTGCGTAAGCCATTGGCTGGTTCGCATCGCTCTCGATGGCTTCAAAGAGCAAACGTTCGGATCGGGCTACAGCTTGTTGCACTGTCTCCTTTTGAAACGAGCTGCTGCTCACGCCGGTCAGGCTTCCAACGAGAATCCTTGCAATTCCGACCCTCGCCTCGACAGAGCGCGGATCGATCTCCAATGCACGCTCGAACGCCTCTAGCGCCTCTTGTGCGGCTTTTGGCGAATGCGGTCCGTACCACCAGGACCAGCCCCGCATTACCAGATCGCGCGCGTCGGGATCGACCGCGTTTTCGTGCTCGATCCGGCGGCTGGCATCGCTGAGGAGCGCAATATTCAGGGTCCACGCGAGGCGGCCGGTGATCTCGCTCTGCGCTTCCGCGAGGTTGGCACGATCGGTGTCGAACCGGTCGGCCCAGAGGTGTGCGCCGCTTTCGGCATCGATCAGCTGCGCGTTCACCCGAACCTGGTCGCCGGTCCGCCGTACGCTGCCTTCGAGGACATAGCGAACGCCGAGCTCGCGGCCGATCTGCTTTGCGTCGATCGGTTTGCCCTTATAGGTGAAAGCAGTGTTGCGGGCGATCACGAAGCTGCCGGAGATCCGCGACAGATCGGTCGTCAGATCGTCGGTGATCCCGTCGGCGAAATATTCCTGGTCGGGATCGTTCGACAGGTTGCTGAAAGGCAGGACGACGATCGACAGCCGCGGAGCCGATTTAGCCTCAGTTACGGGCGGGTGCTGCGCGCTCGGAGCGACAGACGCCTGAACCGGAACAGCGGGTGGATTGCTTTTGGGCCAACCCCACCAAACGGCGCTCCCAATGGCGATTGCGGTGACAATACTCGCGATGAGGATAGCCAGCCGCGAGCGGCTGCGCCGGATCGGCCCGATCGGCTGCAATGGAATCGTAACTTCCGGCAATGACGCCACCGCGGTCACGCTCAGCGCATAGGCGTGCACCGGCTGGGCGATGTTTTTGACGTTCTGTTCACCGATGTCGTCGAAGGCGTAGGGGAGCCGGTCGCCGATATGGTCGCGCACCGTGCGCGAAATGCAGATGCCGCCGGGCTCCGCCAATGCCTCCAGCCGCGCCGCGATGTTGACGCCGTCGCCGTAGATGTCATCGCCGTCGGCGATGACGTCGCCGAGATTGACCCCGATCCGGAAGGTGATGCGCTTGTCCTCGGGCACCTCCGCGTTGCGGTCGACCATCGCCCGTTGGATCTCGACGGCACAACGCACCGCATCGACGACGCTCGGAAATTCCACCAGCATGCCGTCGCCGGTGGTCTTGACGATCCGGCCGTGATGCTCCCTGATCTTCGGGTCGACGAGCTCGCGGCGATGCGCTTTCAGGCGGTTGAGGGTGCCCTCCTCATCCGCTCCCATCAGCCGCGAATAACCCGCCACATCGGCGGCTAGGATCGCCGCAAGGCGGCGCGTCGTAGCCGTAGCTACGGGCTCACGCGATCCTCCCCTGTCATCGGTGATGCCGCGGTCGACGAATGCGCGCCCTTCGGCCACCTGTTAGCCCCTTTGCTGGCCGCATATTCAGTAATCAACCATAACTCACAAAATGCCGCGGGTCACGCGCGTCCAATCCGGCACATTGTCGGACTATATCGGCCTAGAATGGTCGGCCTCCTTGCTATGGCGTCTCGGTGATCAGGGTGATTTGCGCCCTGCTGATCATCCGCTACAAGCAGCGTTGGCTCTTGTGCCCCATGCCTGCTTTTTTCGGCCTGCCCTGGAGGCGCGGGGGCCGGCGATCACCGCTAAGACTGCCGATCTCTTCCCCACGGCCGGCGAGGTACGATCCTCGGTGTGATCACGATCGGCAGCGGCATCGGTTTCGGCCGTCGGCTCTTGGGCGGCTGGGTGGATTTCGACCTGCTAACCGTGCCACAGTCGGTTCTCCCCGACGAGGTCATCGAATGACCAGCTTCCACCCACCCGCTGCCGTTCTCAAGTCAATCGCCGATAGGCCGCAGTCGACCCTTTTCGGACATTCGGCCCAGCGGTATTTCAATGCGGATTGGGGAAGATCGCCTTGAGGGTGATCGTTCCCGAGGTGGTATTGGGTTGCTTATGAGATCACTGGCTGAGAGGAAGCGCTGCGCCTGGCCTGCGGACTTGAACTGCTCGTCGTCGTGTCGGCTGGTGCGAGTTCTCAGCCCAATTGTTCAATCCCTTGTGCTGGCGATATCACCTCCCGTCGCCGCCCCATAGCTCGCTAGTTTGCTCTGTGCTCCGGCCGGGCGTTTATTCTGGAGGCAACTGAAGCTCGCGGGGTCGCCAATAGAGTAGCCAATACAACACCCGCCACAAGCATCGAGCCGCTCAGCACATTGCCAATCGTGACCGCGGCGAGTTGTATGCAAAACCTCCTAGGCCAACGCGAGGAAACGCCATGGGTCGGAGGTGCGCCGCATGCCAAAAGGCATCCGACGCGGCCAACTTGATCGTCAATCCGAAATACATATTTGCAGCCGCGTGCTCGAAACCGGCCGCTACAAAGGCCGCTATCGGCAGCACGCGGCAATGGCCCGATGTGCTGGCAACCGGCTCGATAACGACAACCAGATCGCCAGACAAACCAGCGTATTGCAGAGCATGCCTAAAACGACGGCTCTCCGAAGGGGAGGGCCGACTTCAACTCGGCCGTTCGCAACGCCATGACGCCGACCTGTCCGCCGCCAAACAGGTGATGGCCTGCCAATAGCGCCAGTAACGCTGTGCCGAGCGCGCCGACCAAGTTGCCGATCCACACCAAGGTCCAGGCGCGTGCCAGACGTTGCGCCTGAGTCGGCCGCTCGCCCAGGCCATCACCATCAGAACGCCGCCAGTGAAGATCTTAGTCCTGTTTACGGCGGAGGGTGCCTGTGAGCAGCAGCCCGGAAAGCGCCATGCCGAGGAGCGCAATGCTGGCGGGTTCGGGAACGGCTGCGGCACCGATGATCAGTGTAAAGTTCTGATCTGGCCCGGTTCCCCAGGTCCATACGTAGGTGCTAGGCGTCACCTCGAGCGAGGCAATGGTCCGGTTTAGATATATCGAGGTGTCCGATAGAGGGTCGCCAGAGATGTAGCCTAGTGGCACGAAAATTGCGCTCAGGGGGACAATGCCCACTCTGTCTCCACTGCCGCTGTCGGGACCAGTCCCCCTGCCGATCCCGAAACTCGTCGGTCCGGCGCCGATAAACCCTGTGTAATAAGACCTATGCCCGCCGGCCCGGTACCTATAACTCCAAACTCCGGAACTATTATGGCAGTGGCGTCCCCGTTACCAGCAAATGACAAGCCCGTCAGGTCGATCGGCCCGCTACCCGTCGCGACTACGTCGCTGCCCACTTCTGCGAGCGTCACGACGTATCCGGCCCCTGCGGGCGAGGCGATCAGGCCGGACCCCAGCAGCATTGTCGCACCGAGCGCCGCGAATGCTATTTGTTTGATAAAGCTCATGTTATCCGACATTCCCCGGGTTCCCAGGTCAGAAGGGCCACAGTCTGCTTGTTGAGGCTCCATAGGGGCAATGCGTTTCGTCGGCAATCGCACGTTGTCGGCAGCCGAAGCGATGTGTTTCCGTCCGGCGAGCGTGAGAGTGAGTGGTTTTGCCTTCATCAGGGCGCCGCTCTCCCATTGTCGTCTATCACTTTCGACCCCTGCGCCGCTCATGCCGGTGCTGGCGGCGGGCGGCAGCCGGGCGATCAGGGACAGGATGTCAGCAAACATTTGCCGCGACACCGCAACCTCGGCCAGCTGGAACGTGACATAACGGCCATGGCTGACGACCTTCGCGCCGATCTTGATCAGCTTTCTCGCGCAGGCTGGTCCAGCGGACCACGGCTTTGCCGTCTTCGGCATCGCCAGCGTGCGCTTGAAATCGGAGCTTCTGGCACCGCATTAACTTTCCAGAATGGACAACTATGCGGCTTTGATGGAGTTGCTCGCGAGCGGCAAAGACACAAGAAGTTGAGAACCTCCCGCAGCTAGCCAGGAGACAACAACTGATTATTGCGTCGGCAATAGTGTGGGCGCGGCTGCCTTCGTCACCGGCGGCGGGTTCCATTTACCAGTCAGCGCATCGCTCTTTGGTGCATAGAGACGCATCGTTAGGTTGAACGGCCCTTTCGGCGCCGGCAGCCAGTTCGCTTCCTTGTCGGCGCCGGGGCTTTCGTTCTGGAAATAAAGGTCGAGGGAGCCGTCCGGGCCGAATTTGAACGGCATCCAGCTGCTGACGGCGAACCGGTTGAGGTTGTTGGGCACCTGGTAGCCCTCGGCGTCATAGAGCGTCACCGACCAAAAGGCGTTCACCGGCGGAATGGCGTTGCTTTCGAAATGGAGCACATAGCGATTGGCGCCATCCAGCGGCTTCCCCGTGTCGTCGGCGAGGTTGATCGGATAGATCGCATCCTCGGGCAGGTTCGCGCCGAGACCAAGCTGGGTGATGATCGCGCGCTTCAGGTAGTAGTTGCCGTAGACACCCATCGTGTCGGTGTTCATCGACCAGCCGTTCACGACGCGCGCGAGGCTGGAGACCTTCCACGCCATCAAGGCCAGGGCGTCCTTGGGCGCGGTCTCCAGCGCGGTCTTGATCGCCGGATCGAGCTTGTCGATATCGAAACTCTTGCCGCGCTCGATCCCGATCCGCCGCATCTGCGCAAGGATCGGTTCATCGGTGATGTGCGGCGGCTGCATCTTGAGGATGTCGGCGGCGTAGGCGAAGAACTTACCGGCCGGCATCGTGTCGACCTGGATCTTCGGCGGGGTCTTCATGTCGATGCCGGGATCGACGGTCCCGACCACCGGCTCGACCGCCTGACCAAAGCGCGAGATCGGCGTGACCTTGAGGCCGGCCTGAACCTTGTGCACGGCGTCGTAGTCGGCCGGTCCGTCGGTCTTGGTGCGGCCGATGATCCAGACATAGGGCGTGGGCGCGTCGATGCGAACGACGCTCGCCGGTATCGAGCCGCTCCAGCCCGGCGGCACCACGGCATAATCCCCGGCCTGGGTTCCGGTTGTGCGCCAGCCCGGAGAGGCGAAGACGTCGGTCCACATGTCGAGCATCGGCAGCAGGTAATAGCGCCCCTGCGTATCGGGAACCGATACGATCATCGGCTCTTTGGTCAAATCCAGCCAGGCGCTGGAATAGAGCGTGTCAAAGTTCGGCCGGACCACGACTTTCATCGTTGCCGTCGGGTATTCGGGGATGTTGGCGAACGTATTCATTGGTGCGTTGATGCCGCTGCTGGCCTTGGCGACGTTGGTCAGTTGCTTCCGCGTAAGGTCCATTGTGACCAGAGGGTAAAAATACAGGTACGCCGTCACACCCACCGAATGGGCGTCCTGCTCGCTGATAGTCTCGGCCGCGTGCACCAAGAGGGGCCAGCTGCCGGCGAGCGTTGCGCCGAGTAGCGCGCAAAGAGCGAAGCGCGCGAGCGGAGTGCGTTTCATAATCATGCGTTCGCCCCTGGCCGTCGTGGCGCGACGGCTCTGTAAAGCAAAGACGTGTCCCCGGATAGGGCAACTTCGCGGCCATTCTACCGTCCGATCTCAGCGAACGGCTCTCCGACCAGCGAGGGTCTGAGCCAATATCATTTACATTGGGCGCGGCGATCATTTCGACCGTCGGCCGCGCCCGAAATTTTAGCTCTTCCGCCAGCTCACGCGCGGCCGGCGTTGCGTCCCGGCGGAATGCGCGCTGCCATGCAATACGCATGCATGCCGGGCCGTTTGCCGGCATAGAATAGGGGATCTCGCCCATCGCACCCTGACCGAACGAGGAGGAACGGAATGCGCCCGCCGCCCGCCCCGCAAAGTCACCTATTTCGAGCCGGTCCTGCCGCGCCTGGCGCGCAACACCGTCATCGAATCCACGTTCGAGGTCGGCCGCCGCTTCCACTGCACGATGCGCATCGATTGCAGCCAGCTCGACCCCGGCGCGGTGATCCGGCCGGTGCCCGGCGAATGGCATCCGCATATGCCCGCGCAGCTCGACGAAGAGGAGCTTGCGGACTGGCGCGCCGGCCGCGCCGCGGTCTATCAGCTCGCCGCCCTGACGATCGGCGCGCGCATCGCGGTCGCCGAGGCCTGAGCCGGACATCCGCCAAAGGAAAACCCCGGCGGGGGAACACCGGGGTTTTCAGGCCGGGCGATCGGCATTGGGGGACATCGATCGCCCGGCGGCATCAAACAGCATCGCTCGGCGATCGTCCAGGTTGATATTCAGCCGGGCGATCCGGGTTGCCGGTGCGGCGCCGGACGGCGCACCTCGGCCGCCGGCTTGTCCTCGCGCAGACCTTCATAGACGACCTGGCGCAGCAGATTGTCTTCCGTCCAGGTGAGGAATTTCACCTCGGCGACGAGCTCGGGCCGTACCCAATGCACGCGGCTCAGCACCAGCGGCGATCCGAAGCGGCTGCTGCGCGGCGGCGGCACCTCGAGCGGCATTTTGTCGGTCGCGAGCGGCTGCAGGCGATGCCACAGCCGTTCAAGCTCGGCCGTGTTGATGCCGGTGCCGGCGCGGCCGGCATAGACCAGCCTGCCGTCCGGATCGTAATAGGCGAGCAGCAGCGCGCCGAGATAAGGCCGCCTGCCTTCCGGATCGGTCCAGCCGACGACGACGAATTCCTCGCGGTGCAGGCATTTGACCTTGCGCCACAGGCCGCGGTTGCCGGGCGCGTAGGGCGCATCGGCGCGTTTCGAGACGATGCCCTCGAGCGACATCGCGCAGGCCTGCTCGATGAAATTCCCGGCCGCGCCCGATCTGATGATCGCAGTATTGCAGGGGTGACGCGGCATTCGACGAGCAACGCGGCAAGCCTCGTCTTGCGCTCGATCAGCGGCCGCGCGCATGAGATCCTCGCCGTCGAGATGCAGAAGATCGAACAGGAAGAACACAAGCCCGGCGGCGTTGCCGGCATCCGACGCCAGCTGGATCATGCTGAACGAGGTGATGCCGTCGGGGCCCACGCCGCACAGTTCGCCGTCGAGATAGGCCTGGCGCGCGCCGAGCGATGACACGGCTTCGGCGATCGCCGGATATTTATGCGTCCAGTCGAGCCCGGTGCGCGTGAGCAGCCGCACCGCTGCCGCGATCGAGCCGCGCATGCATGCGGTAGCCGTCGAATTTGATTTCGTGCAGCCAGGCGTCGCCGTCCGGCGCCGCGTCGACCAGCTGCGTGAGCTGCGGCGCGATCCATTCCGGCAGCGCGGCCGCGCTCGCTGCGCAGCCGGCGCGCTACGCCGCGCGCCATGACCGGGCATGGACCGGTTACCCGGCCGGCGCATGCGCCTCCTCGAGATGATCGATCTCGCCGACATGCTTGGCGGCATGGGCGAGCTCGAAGCGGATGCCCTTGCAATGCCGGCAGGTCGGAAAACGTCGGCCTTTGATCACGGTCACCTCGTGCGGCATGTCGGCATGCGCCGGATCGTGGGTGATCGTGTAGATGCCGGATTGCGGCACGATCTCGCCCGGCCTGTATTCCTGCGCCACGGTTGTCCTCCGATCAAACTTATCGACGATCCCTGAAACGGAATTCAACCGGACCGCGTTCCGGGCAGAACTTTTCCGCCAGGGCCAGCCGCTAGGGGCCCTGTTTTTGCGCTAGACACTTCCTTTTAAGCTATTATTCTGGAAATCATGGAATCTTCGGATGCCGCACAGATTTTCAGTGCGCTCGGCCAGGCCAGCCGGCTTGAAGTCCTGCGCCTCCTGATCAGCTGCGGGCCCAATGGACTGCCGGCTCGCGAGATTTCGGGGCGCCTTGCGATACCCGCCTCGACGACATCCTTTCACCTCGCCGCCCTCGAACGGGCCGGGCTGATCCGGGCGACCCGGCAGGGGCGGCAGATCATTTATGCGTTGCGCGTCGTCGCCTTGCGCGAGCTGCTTGCCTTCCTGACGGAGGCCTGTTGCGGCGGCCGGCCGGAGCTGTGCGGCGATCTCACAGCGCTTCTGCCCCCCGTTTCCGATGAAAGCGAGCCGATGACGCCTGTCTTCAATGTGCTGTTTCTGTGCACGCACAACTCGGCGCGGTCGCTCATGGCCGAAGCAATCCTCAACCGCTTCGCCGGGGATAAATTCCGGGCCTATTCGGCCGGTTCGCATCCGGCCAAAACGCCGATGCCGGAGGTGCTCGCAAAGCTGCATGCGCTCGGCCATGACGTCTCCGGCCTGCACAGCAAATCCTGGCAGCTCTTCACCGGGCCTGACGCGCCGCAGCTGGATTTCGTGATCGGGCTTTGCGACGTGATCGATCGGCGGACCTGTCCTGATTTCGGCGACAAGGCGGTGACCGCCTCCTGGTCCATGCCGGACCCGGCCAAGTTCACGGGGCAGGGTGCCGAGCGCGAGGCGATGCTGAACGAGCTTTATGCCGGGCTGTACCGCCGGATCATGATTTTTTCGAACCTGCCCTTTGCCCGGCTGGACCGCATGGCCGTGCGCAAGCGCCTCGATGAAATCGGCGCGGGGCCGGTCGGCGCTCTTCTGCACGGGGTGGAGGGCTAGAGCGATGCGCGTCGGCATCAATGGCATGGGCCGCATCGGGCGGCTGTCCCTGCGTGCGGCCTTGGGCGGGATGGAAAGGCCGGCGGAGGATCCGCGGGCGGGCAACCGCCTCGAGGTCGTCCATGTGAACGAAGTGAAGGGCGATGCCGCAGTCACCGCCCATTTGCTCGAATTCGACAGCCTGCACGGCCGCTGGCGGCAAAATATTGGCAGCGACGGCGATGGCGCGATCCGCATCGGCAACCGGCGCATCGGTTTCACCAATGCGCCACTGCCCGGCGAGGTGCCGTGGGGCGATCTCGGCTGTGAAATCGTCCTCGAATGCACCGGCAAGTTTCTCAAGCCCGATCAGTTGCAGGGTTATTTCGACCGCGGCGTGCGACGCGTCATCGTCGCCGCGCCGGTCAAGGATCCGGCGGCGCTCAACATCGTCGTCGGCATCAACGACGGCCGCTACGACCCGCGCGAACACCGGCTGCTGACGGCTGCGTCCTGCACGACCAACTGCCTGGCGCCGGTTGTGAAGGTCGTGCACGAGGCGCTCGGCATCAGGCACGGCCAGATCACCACCATTCACGACCCGACCAATACCAATGTCGTGATCGACGCGCCGCACAAGGATTTGCGCCGGGCGCGTTCGGCGATGTTGTCGCTGCAGCCGACCACGACCGGCAGCGCGACGGCGATCGCGCTGATCTATCCGGAGCTGAAAGGGCGGCTGAACGGGCATGCGGTTCGCGTGCCGGTGCTCAATGCGTCGCTGACCGATTGCGTCTTCGAGCTGGAGCAATCCGTAACGGCGGAAGAGGTCAACGAGCTGTTCCGCCAGGCGGCCGAGGGTGCGCTGGCCGGCATTCTCGGCTTTGAGGCGCGGCCGCTGGTCTCGGCTGACTACGCCAATGACACCCGCAGTGCGATCGTCGACGGGCCGAGCACGCTCGTCACCGATGGCACGCTGCTCAAGGTCTATGCCTGGTACGACAACGAGGTCGGCTATGCCTGCCGCATGGTCGATCTCGCCAACATCGTGATCGAGCGAGGTGCGTAATGGGGGGCGTCCGCAATTACCTGATCGTCACCGCCAGCTATTGGAGCTTCACGCTCACCGACGGCGCGCTGCGCATGCTGGTGCTGCTGCACTTCTACGCGCTCGGCTACACGCCCTTCATGCTGGCGAGCCTGTTTCTGCTCTATGAGGCGGCCGGCATCTTCGCCAATCTCGGCGGCGGCTGGCTGGCGACGCGCTTCGGCATCCCGCGCATGCTGGCGACCGGGCTGACGCTGCAGATCGCGGGCCTGATGCTGCTCTCGGCGCTCGATCCCGGCCTGGGGCGCGGCGCTGTCGGTCGCCTGGGCGGTGATTGCACAGGGCATCTCAGGCGTCGCCAAGGACGTCACCAAGACCGCCTCGAAATCCGCGATCAAGGCGACCTCGGAAGGCGGCAACGGCCAGCTGTTCAGATGGGTCGCGTGGTTCACCGGGTCGAAAAACGCAATGAAGGGTTTCGGCTTCTTCGCGGGCGGCCTTCTGCTGCAGCTGGTCGGCTTCAAACCGGCGCTGTGGCTGATGGCCGCGATGCTCGCGGCGGTGCTGATCGGCGTGCTCGGAAGCCTGCCGCGCGAGCTCGGCAAGGCAAAGGCCTCGAAGAGCTTCGCCGAGCTGTTCGCGAAATCGCGCGCGATCAATCTGCTCGCTGCCGCGCGCATCTTCCTGTTCGGCTCGCGCGATGTGTGGTTCGTCGTCGGCCTGCCGGTGTTCCTCTACGCGCAGGGCTGGAAATACATGGAGGTGGCGGGCTTCGTCGCGTCCTGGACAATCGGCTACGGCCTCGTGCAGGGGCTGGCGCCGATGGTCCTGCGCCGCAGCGCCGATGGCCTTTCGCGCGAGATCCCGGAAGCGCGCCTGTGGGGTTCGATCCTGACCGCGATACCGATAGCGATCGCGCTGCTGCTGCAGGCGCGGCTGCCGGTGAGCGCGGGTCTGCTGGTCGTGATCGGGCTCGGTATTTTCGGTTTTGCCTTTGCGGTGATCTCGTCGCTGCACTCGTATCTGATCCTCGCCTATGCCGGCTCGAAGAAGGCGGCCGAGGATGTCGGGTTCTACTACGCGGCCAATGCCGGCGGCCGGCTGTTCGGCATCGTGCTGTCAGGCGCGCTGACGCAGGCGGGCGGCTTGCCGGCCTGTCTGTGGGGCTCGGCCGTTATGCTGGGGCTCTGCCTCGCGATTGTGTTCCTGCTGCCAACTGAAGCCGGGATGCGGCATGAGGCGGTGGCGCCGGCTGAGTAGTCAGGCCAAGGAGTGCTGGATTCACGGTCTGGCCTTCGGTGTCGCAGCGGTCATCGGCGCAATTCTCGTTTACCCGTTGCTTCCGGTGTTCGAAGCTCGGACGGACACGCGGTCCGAGGCCTTGGGCGCGTATCTCACTTGCATCGTCATCATTGCGGGCGTGGGGCCCGGCCTGACGCTGTGCCTCTTCTGGCTGCGCCGAAAATTCGATAATTTGCGAAATATCCATTGACTGACGGGTATCGATACATATTTTGAGCTTAGTCAAATTGTGAGAGTGCCGCGCCGATGGACGAGAAAGCCGCGATCGCCGCGCTTGGCGCCCTGGCCCAGGAAACCCGGCTCAAATTATTCCGTCTGCTGGTCGCGACCGGCCCGCAAGGCCTGCCGGCCGGCGTGATTGCCGAGCGGCTCGGCGTGCTGCCGTCCTCGTTGACCTTTCATCTCAACCAGCTGCATCACGCGGGGCTGATTACGCAGCGCCGCCAGAGCCGGCAATTGATCTATTCGGCCGAATACGGCGCGATGAATGAGCTGCTGGCCTACCTCACCGAAAATTGCTGCGGCCGCGGGCAATCCTGCGCGCCCGCCTGCAATCCCGCCGACGCCTTTACGACAGGAGACAGCGATGAAGCGGTTGCACGTGCACGTGTCGGTTGACGATCTGGCGCAATCGACCCGGTTCTATTCGACGCTGTTCGCGGCGGAGCCAACGGTCGTCAAGGACGATTACGTCAAATGGATGCTCGACGATCCGCGGGTGAATTTCGCGATCAGCACGCGCCCGGGCCGCCCCTCGGGCATCTCGCATCTTGGCATCCAGGCCGAAGACGAGACCGAGCTTGCGGAAGTGTACGACCGCCTCAGCCGCGCCGAACGGCCGATCGTCGAGGCCAAGAACGCAACCTGCTGCTACGCCCAATCCGACAAGCAATGGATCGCCGATCCCCAGGGCGTGCCCTGGGAGACCTTCTACACCTACGGCGAAAGCACGGTTTACGGCGAGGGCTCGCTCGCGAAGCTGAAAGAGGTCAGCGAGGCAGCCTGTTGCGCGCCGTCCTGCTGCGAGCCCGAGGCAATCCAGACGCCGCAACCAGCCGCCGCGACGGCGTGCTGCGCGCGCTAAACGGCAGGGGAGGAGACCTATGGATCAGGACATACAAAAAGAGCTGGTGCGGGCGCGCTACGGCGGGATCGCCGAAGCGGCGGGCGCGGCAAGCTGCTGCGCGCCGGCCGCAAGCTGCTGCGGTCCGACCGCCGATCCGAACAGCAAGTCGCGCGAGATGGGCTATTCGGACGCCGAGCTTGCGGCGGTGCCCGATGGCGCCAATCTCGGCCTCGGCTGCGGCAACCCGCAGGCGATTGCGGCGCTTAAGCCCGGCGAGACGGTCATCGATCTCGGCAGCGGCGCGGGCTTCGATTGCTTCCTTGCTGCCGGCCAGGTCGGCGAGACCGGCCGTGTGATCGGCATCGACATGACGCATGAGATGCTGAAGAAGGCGCGCGAAAACGCAGGCAAAATCGACGCGCGCAATGTCGAGTTCCGCCTTGGCGAGCTTGAGCATCTGCCGGTCGCCGACAACACCGCAGACGTCATCCTGTCGAACTGCGTGATCAATCTGGTGCCGGACAAGGCGCAGGTCTATCGCGAGGCATATCGCGCTCTGAAGCCCGGCGGGCGTCTCGCGATCTCGGACGTCGTCAACAAGGCGCCGCTGCCTGCGAAGCTGAAAGAAGATCCCGCACTGCTGTGCGGCTGCATTGCCGGCGCGGCGACGTTGCAGGAAACCGAGACCTGGCTCGCCGAGGCCGGCTTTGTCGATATCCGGGTGACGCCAAAAGCGGAAAGCCGGGAGCTGATCAGCAGCTGGGCGCCCGGCAGCGGCATCGAGGATTTCGTCGTCTCGGCGATCGTGGAAGGCCGCAAGCCGGCTGCCTGAACCGATCCGGGTACGCGCCCGGATCAAGAAAGAGGGATTCATGACATCCGTCGCCAATGTGGACCGGCGCCGCGCAGCGCCGGCGCTGGGTACCTTCGAGCGCTATCTGACGGTCTGGGTGGCGCTCTGCATCGTTGCCGGCATCGTGCTCGGACAGCTGCTGCCGGCGCCGTTTCAGGCGCTCGGCCGCATGAATGTGGCCGAGGTCAATATTCCGGTCGCGGTGCTGATCTGGCTGATGATCGTGCCGATGCTGCTCAAGGTCGATTTCGGCGCGTTGCACCAGGTCGCCGGGCAATGGCGCGGCATCGCCGTGACGGTCGGTATCAACTGGCTGATCAAGCCCTTCAGCATGGCGGTACTGGGCTGGCTCTTCATCGGCTGGCTGTTCCGCCCGTGGCTGCCGCCGGGACAAATCGACAGCTATATCGCGGGTCTGATCCTGCTGGCGGCGGCGCCGTGTACGGCGATGGTCTTCGTCTGGTCGAACCTGACCGATGGCGACCCGAATTTTACGCTCACGCAGGTCGCGCTCAACGACACGATCATGGTGTTCGCCTTCGCGCCGATCGTCGGCCTGCTGCTCGGGCTGTCCTCGATCACGGTACCCTGGCAGACGCTGTTCCTGTCGGTCCTGCTCTACATCGTGGTGCCGGTGATCGCGGCGCAGCTGTGGCGCCGCGCGCTGCTGAGGCAGGGCGGGGCGGCCACCTTGGCGGGGACGCTGCGGCGGCTGCAGCCGGTGTCGCTCCTGGCGCTGCTCACCACGCTCGTGTTGTTGTTCGGCTTTCAGGGCGAGCAGATCGTGCGCCAGCCGCTCGTGATCGCGCTGCTGGCGGTGCCGATCATCATCCAGGTCTATCTCAACGCCGGCGGTTGCCTATGGTCTCAACCGCGCGCTCGGCGTGCCGCACAACGTCGCCTGCCCGTCGGCGCTGATTGGCGCCTCCAACTTCTTCGAGCTCGCGGTCGCCGCGGCGATCGCGCTGTTCGGCTTCCAGTCGGGGGCGGCGCTGGCGACTGTCGTCGGCGTGCTGGTCGAAGTGCCGGTCATGCTCTCGGTCGTGCGCATCGTGCTCAAGAGCCGCAGCTGGTATGAGCACGCTCATCCCGCCTAGGAGAACCCGGCCAAAGATCGATGACCGATGCAGGCAAACTGAGGACGCGGGCGGCCACGATCGCCGATGCGGCCGCGATCGCCGAAATCTACAATCAGGGCATCGCCGACCGCATCGCCACCTTCGAGACCGAGCCGCGCGCGGCTGCCGATATTGCCGCGTGGTTCGCTCGCGCGGCATCTGGTGGTGGTCGCCGAAACCGGGGAAACGGGCCCTGTCGCTTTTGCGGCGTCGTTCCCCTACAGCAGCCGGGCCTGCTACCGCGGCATCGGCGAATTCTCGGTCTATGTGCGGCGGGATTATCGCGGCCGCGGCGCCGGCCGCGCGGCGCTCGCCGCGCTGATCGAGGCGGCTGAAGCGGCCGGGCTGCACAAGCTCACCAGCCGGGTGTTTCCGGAGAACGCGGCCAGCCGCGCCCTTCTGAAAGGGCTCGGTTTCGAGGAAATCGGGATTCATCGGCGGCACGGGCAATTGGATGGCGTCTGGCGCGACTGCGTGATCGTCGAGCGGTTGCTCGACACGACGCCGGCGAGGATCGCCAGTGAAGCGCTCCGTCGTCGTCGGCGCGCTTGGGACCGCGCAGACGCTGGCCTGGGGATCGAGTTATTACCTGCCGGCGATCCTCGCCGATCCGATCGCGCAGGGCCTCGGGCTGTCGCGGACGACCGTGTTCGGACTGTTCTCAGGCGCGCTGCTGTTGTCGGCGGTTCTGGGCCCTTCCGTCGGCCGCGCGATCGACAACCGGGGCGGCCGCGGCGTGCTGGCGCTGTCCAATCTGGTTCTCGCGGCCGGGCTCGTCCTGCTCGGTGTCGCGCAGGGATTTTTCACCCTGGCTCTGGCCTGGGCGGTGCTCGGCGTCGGCATGGCCATGGGGCTTTATGATCCGGCGTTCGCCACCCTCACCGGGCTTTACGGCCGCGCGGCGCGCGGACCGATCACCGGCATCACCCTGATCGCCGGCTTTGCCAGCACGATCGGATGGCCGCTCTCGGCCTTTCTCGACGCGCAATTCGGCTGGCGCGCGGCGTGCCTGATCTGGGCGGCGCTGCACATCGTGATCGGGCTGCCGTTGAACCGGCTGCTGATCCCGCGCGCGCCGCCGCCGGTCCGCGCTTCCGAGGTTGAGGGAGAAGCGTCGCCGGCGCCGCGCGGCGCGATGGCGATCCTCGCTTTCGTCTTCGCCGCGACCTGGTTTGTCACCGGCGCCATGGCCGCGCATCTGCCGCGCCTCCTCGAAATCGCCGGCGCCAGCACGACGGCAGCGATCGCCGCCGCCGCCCTGGTCGGACCGGCGCAGGTTGCGGCCCGTCTGGTCGAGTTCGGAGCGCTGCGCATGGTGCATCCGCTGGTTTCGGCGCGTCTCGCCGCCCTGCTGCATCCGATCGGGGCCGTTATCCTTGGGCTGATCGGTCCGGGCGCGATCACCGCTTTCGCGGTGTTGCACGGCGCCGGCAATGGTCTTCTGACGATCGCCAAGGGAACCGTGCCGTTGGCGATCTTCGGGCCGGTCGGTTACGGACTGCGCAGCGGCATTCTCGGCGCGCCGGCGCGCGCGACGCAGGCGGCATCGCCGCTGCTCTTCGGCCTTTTGATGGATCACATGGGCATCGGCGTGCTGGCGATCTCCGCCGGCCTCAGCCTGAGCGCGTTTTTCGCGCTGCTGCTGTTGAAGGCGCGGCCGGCCGCCGCGCCGGTGCCGGCATAGTCATGGCGCTGGCGCCCGGAACCCGGGGTTACACGAAGGCGATCGTCGCCGCGCAGATGCTGGCGCAAATCGGAGCCTTTGCCCTGCCGGCGCTGCTTCCGGATTACATCGCCCGCTGGAGCCTATCGAAAACCGAGGCGGGCTGGCTGGTCGGCATTTTTTTCGCCGCCTACGTGGTGATGGTCCCGGTGCTCGTCGCCTTGACCGATCGCGTGCCGGTCCGGCGCATCTATATGCTCGGCACAAGCCTGACGGCGCTGTCGCATTTTGGGTTTGCGCTGTTCGCCGATGGGTTCTGGTCGGCGCTGGTGCTGCGCTTGCTCGCCGGCATCGGCTGGGCCGGGACCTACATGCCAGGATTGAAAGCGATCGCCGATCCGCTCGAGGGAACGGCGCAGTCGCGCGCCGTCTCATGGCATGCCGCCGGTGTCGGGATCTCGGGCGCCGCCTCGTTCAGCATTGCCGGCCTGGTTGGCAATTGGGCGGGAGCCTCGGCCTCCTTTCTGCTCGGCGGCGCGACCGCGCTGAGCGCCGTGCTGATCGCCGCGACGGTGATGCCGTCGGTGTTGGCAGTCTCAACCACAAAGGCTCCGTCGCGACGATTGCTCGATTTTCGGCCGGTGATGCGCAACCGCGCGGCCATGGGCTGGATCATCGGCTACACCGTCCACACCTGGGAATTGTCGGCGCTGCGCGCCTGGGGCGTGACATTCCTCGCCGCCGTTTGTGCGAGCCAAGGCGCGCCGCCATGGTTGCCGGACCCGACCGTGCTGTTCACGCTGGCGGGTCTGGCCGGGATCGCCGTCTCCATCACCGGCAATGAAACCGCGCAGCGATGGGGCCGGGCCCGCGTCGTCACCGTCGCGATGAGCACCGCCGCCGTCCTGTCGCTGCTGACGGGATGGAGCGCAACCGCGCCGGCGGTCTTCGCCACGGCGCTGGTCGTGCTGTGGAACGCGGCGATTTATTTCGACAGCTCGGCCCTGACCGCCGGCACCGTGCAGGCCGCCGACAAGGAGTTGCGCGGTGCGACGATGGGGTTGCACAGCATGTGCGGCTATGCCGGCGGCTTCATCGGCCCGCTCGGCGTTGGGCTGGTGCTTGATTGGACGGGAAGCGCGCAGGGTTGGGGCTTGGCGTTCGGCCATCTCGCCCTGATCACGCTGACGGGGCTGTTCGTCTTGCGCCGCCTCGGCGCAAGAAGCGCCGTGCAAACCGTGGCGGCCAGCTCCGCCTAGCGAGGTCACCGCTGCCAGATATTCCGGGGCAGGAAACTGGTGGCGGCAGCACCGGCGAGGCAGGCGAGCCCGCAGGTGGCGAAGCTCAGCGCCCAGGCCGCGAGCTGCGAAGTCCCGCCGAATTGGTCGAGCGTGACGCCGAACAGAAGTGTCCCGAGGAACCCGGCGCCAAAGCCGATGCAGGAATAGAGCCCGATTGTTGCCCCCCGGTACCGCGGGGCGGCGACGGCGAGCACGCCCGAGGTGAGATTGGAAAAGTTGCCTTGCACGATGAAGCCGGCAATCACGGATAGTGCAAGCACGGCGATGTAGGGCAGCATCGCGGTGAAGCCGAACAAACCGCCGGCAACCGCCGACAGCACAAAGACCAGAGTCGCGATGGTGCGCAGCCCGTAACGGATCGAGAGCTCGTTGCCGATCAGGCCGGCGGGGACGCCGAGAAAACTGATCACCGCTCCGACCACCAGAATGATCCAGGCTTGCGCGGGATCAGCGGCCTGATCGCCGGCACAGAAGGTAAGGAAGACGACAATCCACTGCCGCAATCCGACGCAGCCCCAGATGGCCGCGGCGTAGCCGATGATCAGGGCGAGGACGTCCCGGTTCGCCAGGACCGGGCGAAAGTCGAGCAGCGGCTGGGGTTCTGTCCTCGCGTCCGGAATCCCCGCGCGGCAACGCCGCCCAGGCAATCAAGACGCCGGCGGCGCCGAGGATGCCGGCGATAACAAAAGCGCTGCGCCAGCCCAGCAGCGTTCCGACGCGGCCGAACAGGAACGACAGCGACGCGCCAATGGTGAAGGAGCTCGTGTACCAGGCCGCGATGCGGGCGCGGGTTGCCCCTTCGACGCCATGCGTGAGCGCCCGCAGGCCGGGCATATACATGCCGGCCATGGCGATGCCGGCCAAAGCGCGGAATCCGAGCGCCGGAAGCAGACTTTCGCACAGCGCCATCCCAAAGCAGGACAGCGCGCTCAGGACGCTCGAGGCGAGATAGATTTGCCGGGCGGACCGGCGATCGGTTAGGCCAACCAGAGGGATGACGGCGAGCATATAACCGGCCGAGACGATGCCCGCGAGCCAGCCGGCTTGCGTGTTGGTCAGCGACCAGGCGTCGATGAACTGCGGCAGCAGCGCCGGAATAATCGAGAAACCGGCGAGGCCGAGGATTTCGGCGGCGCATATGGCGGCAACGACCGGCACCGAAGGTGCAGCCGTGGCGGATTGAGCGACCGCCTCGGCCCGGCCGTCCACCTCCCGGCGTCGGATATCCACAACTTATCGGATGCGTTTGCGGCGATCGACTCCGGTCGCTAGGCAGCGAGGCGGTCGGGGGCGCACGGCTCGTCCGGCGCTGTGTCCGCATTATTCACGGACGGTGCGCGCCGTTTTTTCTCGATCTGGGCAAGCAGCCAACTCTTGACCGCGGCGGCCGCCCGCTCTTGCTCGACATGATCGTCGGCGAGACGGCGGGCCTTGAGGATGATGGAGCGTAGCTCGGCGATGCTGCCGCAACAGGTGTCGTTGAAGTGCACAAGCGGAAGGCCGGGCCGGGGCATCGCATCCTGCAGGAGCGCGATCGCCGGTGCCCGCGGCAAACGATGCTTGCGGCTCAGATGCAAAAGAGCGCCGACAAGGCAGTGGCCGCCGTTTCCGTCGTCATAACGGCC
>CAWILK010000045.1:0-113659 GCA_963836845.1 uncultured Alphaproteobacteria bacterium
AAATTTATGCTATTGCAGAGTGAAGCGCGGCAGGCGTTCTACGTGTGGGGCGCTCTCCCGGCCATTCTTTTTTCATATGCGTAAGCACGTCTTTGAGAACTTGGCTTGCCTCGTTATCATAGTCGTTGATAAGTTTCTGTAAATCGAACTCTGGATGCGTAATACACTTGGTGTTTTCATCAAATAGCTCATACGAAATATTTTGATAATTTCCGAAGTCTGTCCCCATGAACGTGCGTTGTGGTGCAGGCACACCTCTATCACGATTGGCTGGATGTCCAGGCATAGAGTTCTTCTGTCACGAAGACTATGCCATGCTGTTAATTCGGCACTATTAAGTGCCTTCCCGGTGATTGCTTTATAAATCTCACAAATCGCATTCTGTTGTATCTCCGTAGCCTGCATAACACCCCAAAACTCTAAATAGGCTCGAAATGGATTGTCGGAGAAGCCGCTTTCAATATCTTCTAAGATAGCTAACCTGTATCTGAAGCAAGGGGAATTGCATGTATACGGACTGAAACCTCTGCGTCGGTGACGCAATCTGTTGCGGCGGCGGGCTGCGCTATGCAAGTGACATGACGGATGCGGAATGGGCGCTGATTTCGCCGCACTTGCCGGGCGAGAAGTCCCTGGGTCGGCCGCGAATAGTCCCGCTTCGGGGTGTTGTCGACGCCCTGCTCTACATTTTGCGGACGGCGTGTCCGTGGCGTCTGCTGCCGCGCGATTTTCCGAAGCGGTCGACAGTGCAGCGTTACTTTTATGCGTGGCAGGCGGAAGGGCTGTGGGAAAAGGTCAACTTCCTGTTGGTCCAACATGCTCGGGAGCGGGAGGGCCGCGAAGCCAGCCCTTCGGCAGGGGTGATCGACAGTCAATCGGTCAAGACCACGGAAAGCGGAGGTCCGCGAGGATATGATGCGGGCAAGAAGATCAACGGGCGCAAGCGCCACATCATTACCGACACCAGCGGTCATCTGGTTGGCGCGCAGGTCCACACCGCCGACATCCAGGACCGCGACGGCGCGCCCGACCTGCTGGCGTCGATCCGCTATCTCTTCCCGTGGCTGCGCCATATCTTTGCCGACGGCGCCTACGCCGGCGAGAAGCTGGAGACAGCGCTTGCCGGGCGCGGGCAGTGGAGGCTGGAGATCGTTAAGCGATCCGACCAGGCCAAAGGTTTTCAAGTACTGCCCAGACGCTGGGTGGTCGAGCGGACCTTTGCCTGGTTTGGCCGCAATCGGCGGCTGGCGCGGGACTTTGAGAAGACCATCACCAGCAGCGAGGCATGGCTCTATCTGGCTTCCATCCAGCTTCTGGCACGTCGCCTTGCCCGACCTCGGATGCTACTAATAGATGCTTAAATCCATTGACCACAACCAATGCGATTTGTGGTCAGGCTCTCAACGTGCCGCACCCGCAATGCCGCGTTGATCCCTGCTCGGCATCGCCGCCGGTCACCTTTCCATATGTTCTAAAATTGCTTCACCCGTATCTTGAAGCAGGTACATTGATGTATAATAGGCTGCGTATATGCAGCGGTTTTCATCTTTAAAAAATACGCTTCTCCTGCTTTTGAGTTATCGAATTGGTCATAAATTCGCTCTCTCGTGCTGAGGATCTTCTTCATAGCGTGTACCAGACATTCCACGGTTCGATGGTCGGCATCGCTTGGGTATCCATTTGAGGCGGTTGCGCGGAATTAGCCCGACGGCCACAATGTCCTCGGTCATGCCATGAGCCGGGAAATCGTACTTTTCCCCACGCCGTAGCTGCGCGCTAGTTCGGCTAGCGTAGCACCTTCCGCCCGCCGCTTACGGGCCTCGGCTTGCTGCGCCTCGGTCAATTTCGGTTTCCGGCCCATGCGCTGCCCGCGCTTCGTTGCCCAGCTGCGGCCTTCGGCGGTGCGGGTGCGGATAAGGTCGCGCTCCACGTCCGCCAAACCGCCGAGAACGGCGATCATCAGCCGCCCGGTGCTGGTTCCGGTGTCGGCCCACGGCTCCGCGACTGACCGGAATTGCGCCTTGGCGTCCGCACGCAGAACCCCGACTTCTTCGAAGGCACTCCCTTCGCTGCCGCCGCGGCCGAAATGCTGTGCCGAGCCCCGGTGCGCGCCGCCGAGGAAAGACCTTCCATTTCCGCACACAACGGGCGGCCTCAAGGGGCTTGTTTTTACTGCGCAGGGCGGAAAAGCGGCAGATGCGTTCCCTCGGATCGCCAACGAGCTGGCGGTGGAGACCTCTGCCAGGTGGCAACAGCTCCGATCATCGCGACACATTTAGGCTCGTCGCCAGGGCTAATCTTCATCATTCTTCGCGTTCCCATTGGGGCGCAACCGCCGCAATGGTGCGGTCCCATGTGAGCTAGTTCACATGCGGAGACGAGTCCTCCGACTATCTTGGTTACCGCAGCAGCATGCTGCTGGGCTCTAACGGAGGGCGTGACGATGTCCTGCATTCTGAAAGACACCGGGCGTCGGTGGGATGGGCCGATCGTTCCTTTTACGATCGATGCCAATTTGACGAACCCGCAACGCGTCATGCAGGCGATTTCCGCTTGGGAGAATGTCACCGGTGTGCGGTTCGTCGCTCGCGACAGCCAGAACGATTACGTGCATTTCCGGCACGGTCAAAATGCCTGTCATTCCGATACCGGCCGCCAGAGAGGCAAGCAGTTCGTCACCCTGCAACCCGGCTGCGAGGTGCCACAAATCATCCATGAATTGGGCCATACGCTGGGCCTCAAGCACGAGCAGCAGCGCCCCGATCGGGATGATTTCGTCACGATCCACGAGGAAAATATCCAGCCAGGGAGGGAGTCCAACTTTGCGAAGCTGAGCGCCTCCAGCGTGCTCACAACTTCCGACTATGATTTTCAGTCGATCATGCATTACGATACGACGGCATTCTCTATCGATGGAATTCTGCACACAATCGACGGCAATCACGGCGAGCTGCTCGACGGCAGCACGAGCCCGACGGCGCTCGACGCGCAATTCGTCCGCGACAATTACCACTCCCTCCTCGGTGTGGTGCGGCGTTCCGACAGCGGTGTCGAAGCCGCCGGTGCGGTGGGAGGGATCGCAGTCACGTCGATCTTCCCGAGCCGGCTCATCACCGCCGTGCGGACCGGGGCAGGGAACCTCAAACTCATCCTGTGGAGCGTCGATTCGAATGGCGGGATTACCCGCAATTCAAATTCCGCCGATCAAGCCGGCGAAGCTTCGAATATTGCGATCGCGGCGGGTCAGCGCGTCGTTACTGCGGTCCGTACCGGGTCCGATGATCTGAAGCTGATCAGCTGGGACCTGATGAATAACGAGCTTCAGCGGGCCGGCGACAGTGACGATCTTGCGGGCGAAGCAAGCCTCATTCAGATCCTGGCACTCACACCCACGGTGTTCTTGACCGCCTGCCGATCCGGGAGCGGTCGCCTGTTATTGATCAGCTGGCAGCTCAATCAGGACGGGAGCTTCACTCGCCTTGCCGACAGCGGCAGGCTCGCCGGTGCGGCCAGTGAAATATCGCTGGTGCTGGTCCGTTCCCGCATTGGAAGTCCCGCCCCAACGGCTGTTGTGGCAACGACGGTGCGTGCCGGAAACGGCACTGCAAAGGTGATTGCCTGGCAGGTCGTCACCGCGGACGGCTCGATCAGGCGTGTCGGCGACAGCGGCAGCAAGATCGGCGAGGCCACTCAAATAGCCTCGGCCGTCGCATCGACTGGGCATTTGGTGGTGTCGTGCCGGAACGGGAGCGGCAACCTCGAGCTGATCACGCTCGTTGTTCCGGATGCCGGCGACGTGGTGCGTGTCAATGATAGCGGGAGCCAAGCCGGCGAAACCGAACTCAACGCATTGATTGCCCGGCCCGCTGGGGTCCTATCGGCGGTCAAAACAGGATCGGGCGCGCTCAAGCTGATCAGCTGGCGGATTGACGGAAATGGAACCATCACCCGGACCGGCGATAGCTCGGACCAAGCAGGAGCCATCAGCCTCATTGCATTGGGAACGACGAACCAGCCGAGCGCACCGCTGGTCACAAGCGTGCGCAATGGTTCTGGAGACCTGGAGCTGATCACCTGGGACGACAATTCGGCGCACGGAGAGATCTAGCGAGAGGTATAATGCAACCGAGCCACTGAGCGCCCATCGGTGGCGCTCAGCGGCCGGCTATCGGGCGATAGGCTGCCGGCCGTGCATATGCTGTTCAACCGGTCGCAACCCCGGCTGCGGACGCCGCCGGGGCATCGCCGGATATCAACTTAGGGCCCATTGCGATGATTTCGCCGCAAACCTGGAGCGGAAGAGCGCAGCCTCCGCGTCGATCATAGGGTGAGCCCAGCCGTCTTCCCGTTGCTTGCCCCTTGCGCCCGTTTTGCAATCGGCGCTTCGAAGGCACCTTGGCCACCGATGCCGAAGTCACCGGCAGCACCCCGGTATGCGCCCGCGCGGCTGAGTGAATTAACTTTTCTCCGAGATGGCGGCCTTCACGCCGCCATCTCCGGACGAGGTCGGAAGCAGCCGGTCAGCGTGGCAGTTGCTCGTCCTTGGTCTCGCGGCCCAGCAATACCGCAACGATGCTCAGGAGGGCGAAGCTGGTCATGATCCCGGTGGCGTTGGAAAGCCCGCCGAGCTGCACCACGAGCAACCCGGCGACCAATGGTCCGAAGCTGGTGAACACCCGCCCGGAGCCGTTGCAGAACGCCACCGCGGTCGCGCGCACATGGGTCGGAAACAATTCCGACATGTAGATCGCATGGCCGGAGAAGATGCCGACGACGAAAAACCCGTAGATCAGCAGTAGGATCGGGTACGGCCCGTAAGTGCTGACGCCAAGGAACAGATACAGGCCGACACCCAGCGTCCCCAGGCTGTAGAGCAAGATGGTCGGCCGCCGCCCGATCAGGTCGGCAATGTAGCCGAACGCGATGTACCCGATGATGCCGCCGATGCCCCACAGCTTCATGCCCCAGCTGACATAGGGAATGGCGGCGGGACCTTTGATCCCGTCCTTTTCGAGCAGCAGGCTCTGAATTGTCGGCAGCCAGGCCTGGGCCGTCCACACCGCCAGCAAGGTCCCCATCGCGAACAGCACGCCGACCAATGTCTGGAAGCGGATGCCGCGGCTGAACAATTGCAGCGGCACGAGACGCAGGAACTCCCGGTCCTCCTCGCTGCGGTCGAGACGGGCCGCCAACGCCTGGCGTCGCGCCCGCACCGCGGCGAAACGTTCCGGCTCGACCATGCCGCGGCGGATGAACGCCAACAGAAGGGCCGGAAGGATGCCGGTGAAAAAGACGTAGCGCCACCCGTAGGGGCCGACCCAGTCGTAGATATAGGCCGCGAACAGATTGCCGAACCCTCCGCCGGTCATCATAAAGCCGAGGATCTTGGCCCGGTGCGTCTCGGCGAAAGCCTCGGCGACGAGCGGGATCGCGATCATCAGCTCGGCGCCGGTGCCGAGCCCGGCAATGAAGCGGAAGAGGCCCAGCTGCCACACGTCCTGAGCGAACCCTTGCAGGGCGGTAAACACGCTGTAGATCAGGATGCTGAGCGCCAACGTGCGCACCCGGCCGAGATAATCGGCGACGATGCCGAACAGCAGCCCGCCAAACGCCCAGCCGAGCAGTCCGATCGTGGTCAACAGGCCGCCAACCTTGCCGATCTCCGCGATCGACGGAGTGCCGCCGATCAACTCGGTCAGGGTCTGACGCAAAACCAGCCCGTATAGCGTGAAATCGGTGATGTCGAGCGACCACCCGGCCCACGCCACGAACAGCACGAGCCACTGGTAACCCGAAATGTCGCGCAATGATGCGCGCGCACCGGCATCGGCCATTATCGCTTCCTCCCCCGCCAACATGCTTGTCCCACTATCCGCTCGACCGTCCGCCAAGCGCGCTTATCGGCGATCCGCCGGATAGCTGCCGTGCGGGTCATGAAACCGCAACGGCCCGTCCGGATCAAGCGCTCAAACGAGCTCTATTCCCGGTGAAGTTTTGGCCCCGGGGAACTCAGGAGCCCTTAAAACATCCGCAACGTTAGCAACGGCTGGCTGAGAACATTGAGCAGAATTGATGGTCGGTGTCGTCCCGGAACGGCTTTCACCAGGTTGCCTTCGCGACCGCAGCGACCCCCGGTGGCGCCACCGACGGTCATCGAAGCCTTCATCCCCATCATGCGCGACATCGTCCCTCATTTCAGGGTGCAGGGGGGTTGGCGACGGGAAGCTGTTGGCGGATGCCGATGATCCGAACCGGGAGGCCTACCGCCGAGAAATGCCGGCTCGCGCTGGTCATTGGATCGAAGCCCGGCGGGCGGCAAAGGGCCAAATGGTCGGGAACCGACGTGATCATCGCGTTCCGGCTAAAACACACCCGGGGCCATTACGGAACTTCTTAATTTGCGTTCGCCTGGAGGAAAGAGTTGTGGCGAAGCATCGGCTATCCCGCTCTCACTTGATGCTGACCTGCAGGCGGCGCATAAAGCCAGCCGGGTATTGTGGCGGATATCGAGGGCTCGAGTATCGTCGACGTCTTCCGGTGACCTCGATGAGGGCATGGCTACAACGTCGGGGAGAGCAGCCCTATTTTCGACTCTGGGGCTCGAAGAGGTTTGCCGCATCCCTGGCGTGATCCGAGGGACGACTGATGACCATGGCGAGTAACCCGCTTTACAGCTGGCGCGTGGGCGAGGTCGAAATCACACGTGTGCTGGAATTTGAGGCTGCGCTATTCGAGCCGGCCGTACTTTATCCCGAGGCGTCCCCCGAGCTGGTCAATCGGCATCGGACTTGGCTCAAACCGACATTGATGGACTCGGCCAGCGAGCAGCTCGTTTTTGCGTTTCACAGCACGGTAATAAGGACGCCTAGCGCAACCATCCTGGTTGACACCTGCTCGGGCAATGACAAGGAACGCCCGCATAAGCTGCGTTATCACAGGAGAAACTGGCCCTATCTTGGCAATCTCGCCACCGCCGGGTTTTCGCCCGACGACATCGACTATGTGCTGTGCACGCATCTACACGCCGATCACGTCGGTTGGAACACGCGCCTCCTGGACGGCCGATGGGTACCGACGTTCCCCAACGCCCGCTACCTGTTCGCTCAAGACGAATGGGACCATTGGCAGGCCGCTGAGTTGCGGGCCAGATACACCACCGATCCGTATTATGAGGATAGCCTGCTGCCGATCATGGAGAGCGGCCAGGCCGAGTTGGTCGCCACCGACTATGCCTTCGACGACAGCGTAAGGATCGAGCCGTGGCCTGGGCACACACCCGGTCACATTTGCGTCCGGGTGCGGTCTCAGCACGCATCGGTTGTCCTGAGCGGCGATATTATGCATACAGCGTTACAATGCGCCGAGCCGCAGCTCAACAGTTGCTTCTGCGTCGACCCGGAAATGGCGCGAGCGACACGTCGGCGGTTTCTGGAGACGTTTGCCGACAGCCCTGTGATGATAATCCCCGCTCACTTCCCGACCCCATCGGCGGGTTGGATACGATCGCATGACGCATCGTTCCGCTTCCATTTCGACCGCCATCCAGGTTAGACGAGTGACAGGACCCTCTCAAAGACGCCAAATCCCTCGCCAGCTGCCAGCCTGGCCAATAACCCTCGTAAGCAGCCATGAGCGGGGAATCCGATCACAAGCATCACGAACCCGGGCGCAGGCGCCACAGCTCTTGCAGGTCGCGTCGGAGTAAGTCGCCCGGGCACATCGCTATTCGCCTTCCAGCTGGCATATACCGCGGCAGAGAAGCCGTGCGGTGACGCCATTCGTCGATCGTCTCGGCCCACTGATCGCGCTGCCTCTTGAACCGGTGCCTAACCGCACCGCGTGCATAAGCTCGGGCGAGCACGGTGAAACAACAGGGACGATCCCCAGTTCGGCCAGTCCGTCCGCATGCGCGGGGTTATCGGCCGACAGGTCAATCGTGAACCCGGCTTTGATGGTCGGAGCGATCAGGCGCCGGTTCTCGACAGCGACAAAATCGTCGCCGGGCGAGATGTCGAGGGTGGAATTGTGGATAGGAAATGGAATATGCCGTCTACCATACTGATTAAACTGAATAATCCTTCGAGGAGTGGCGGAGGGGATGGGATTCGAACCCACGATACGGCTGTTAACCGTATAACGGTTTAGCAAACCGCCGCCTTCAGCCACTCGGCCACCCCTCCACCGATGAGTGGGGTCGACACGGCGTATGCCGCAGCGGTTCTAGCGAGCGCATGGCCCGAAGTCAATTCGCCTCCCTTGCACCGATCGCTGCAAGCTCGGAGGATCGCACCCTTGGGGCATTTTCCGCGGGGGTGCGGTGAAGGAATCGCTCAGCCTGCACAGCGAGCCTGCCGAGCTCGGCCGCCTCGTCGCCTTTGCCGAGGCGTTTGCGCTTCGTCACGCTCTTCCCGCACCAGAGCGGGTTCGGCTCTTGATCATGCTCGAGGAGCTTTTCACAAACTCGGTCGAGCACGGTTACGACGGCCCGACCTCCCGCGGCCGGATCGAAGTTGCCCTCGCCTGCGATGCCGCTCATTTCACGATCGAGTTCAGCGATGACGGGCGCCCGTTCGATCCGCTCGCCGCCGAGTTGGCCGATTTCGTCAAGCCGGCGGCAGGCCGGATCGGCGGATTTGGCCTCCGCATCGTGCGGTCCCTGGCAGACGAGGTGCGATACGCTCGTGAAGCCGGCCGCAACTGTCTGGTGCTCACGCGCTCGCTCACCGGTCGGCATTCGGCATGAGCAAAGCCGCTGACCCCGCCGCGATCCAAGCCTTTGACCGCCTGCTGAGCGAGGTCCGGTCTTGCGCGTTGTGCGCTTCCGAGCTTCCCTTCCGACCTCGTCCCATCCTGCGCGGCAGGCCATCCGCCCGGCTGTTGATCATCAGCCAGGCGCCCGGAACACGGGCGCACGAGACCCGCCTGTCGTTCAACGACCGTAGCGGAGACCGGCTGCGCGCGTGGCTCGGGCTCGATCGGGATGATTTTTATGACGAGGCGCGGGTGGCGATCATCCCGATGGGTTTTTGCTACCCCGGCAAAGACGCCGGAGGCGGCGATCTCCCGCCGCGCCGCCAATGCGCGCCGCTGTGGCATCGACAGCTGCGCACGCTGCTGCCGGCGATCGAGCTGACCTTGCTGGTCGGCAGCTATGCAGTGGCTTACCATCTGGCACGGCCGAGGAGCCGCCCGATGAGCGATACAATCGTGCGCTGGCGCGAGTTCTTGCCCGACTTCTTTGTGCTGCCGCATCCGAGCTGGCGCACGACGCATTGGCTGCGCGGCAAGCCCTGGTTCGAGGCGGAGCTGCTGCCCGAGCTGCGCGCTCGCGTCGGCCTGGTGCTCAGCCCGCCGCCTCGATCCGCTCCATGTCCTCGTCGCTGAAGCCGAAATGGTGGCCGATCTCGTGGATCAGCACGTGGCGCACCAGATGCGCCAAATCCTCGCCGCTCTCGCACCAATAATCGAGGATCGGCCGGCGGTAGAGAAAGATCATGTCGAGCTCGGGCCGCGGGTCGCTGACGCTCTTGTGCGGCAGCGCGACGCCGCGATAGAGGCCGAGGATGTCGAACGGGCTGTCGAGCCGCATCGCCCTTTCGGTCGCTTCGTCGGGAAATTCCTCGACGCGGATCACGACATGCCCGAGCTCCTGCTTCAGCCGGCGCGGGATGGTGCCGAGCGCCAGCTGCGACAGCTCCTCGATTTCGGCGAGCGATGGCGGCAGGCGGTGCGTCATGCTATCACTCCCGGCGATTAATGGAGGGTGCCATGGTCGAAAGGCTGGTCGGGGCGGCGCGGCAGACGGCGCTGCAGGCGCTGCACGGCTGGGTGGAGGTCGAAGACCGCGACGCGATCCGCAAGAGCTACCATTTCGAAAACTTTTCCGAGGCCTGGGGCTTCATGTCGCGAATGGCGCTCCTCGCCGAAAAGATGGACCACCATCCCGAGCTCTTCAACGTCTACAACCGGGTGGAGGTCATCCTGTCGACCCATGACGCCGAAGGGCTGAGCGAGCGCGACATCCGGCTCGCGCATGCGATCGACGAAATCGCCCCGGAGAGAGACCGCCGCCCTCCCCTGCCCTGACCCGCTCGCGGTTCAGCGCGGGGCCATGCGCAGCGCGCCGTCGAGCCGGATCACCTCGCCGTTGATCATCAGGTTGCTGCATAGGTGCAGCACCAATGCCGCGTACTCCTCGGGCCGTCCGAGCCGGCTTGGAAACGGAACGCTGGCGGCGAGGCTTTGCCGTACCCCTTGCGGCAGGCCGTCTACCATCGGCGTGGCAAAGACGCCCGGCGCGATCGCCACGACCCGCACCCCATAGCGAGCGAGCTCCCGCGCTGCCGGCAGGGTCAGCGCGACAATGCCGCCCTTCGAGGCGCTGTAGGCGGCCTGGCCGACCTGACCCTCATACGCCGCCACCGAGGCGGTTGAAATGATGATGCCGCGCTCGCCTTCGGCCAGCGGCTCGAGGGCGCTCATCTCGGCTGCCGCCAACCGCATGACGTTGAAGCTGCCGATCAGATTGACCTCGACAACTCGCTGGAAGGCTTCGAGCGGCAGCGGCCCCTCGCGCCCGACGATGCGCCCCGCGGTGC
Organism: uncultured Alphaproteobacteria bacterium; assembly: GCA_963836845.1. GTDB lineage: Bacteria > Pseudomonadota > Alphaproteobacteria > ATCC43930 > CGMCC-115725 > AP-15. Next base: position 10,599 of record CAWILK010000045.1, read on the forward strand.
CGACGCCGGCGCAATTGACGGCAATGCGTGCCGGGCCGTGCCGTTCGCGTGCTGCGGCGAAGGCAGCTTCAACCGAGGCGGCGTCGGTCACATCGGCGCCGATCGCGAACCCGCCGGTATCGTCAGCCGTCTGTTGCGCCGCCGCCTCATTGAGGTCGAGGATTGCAACCTTGACCCCAGCCTCGGCGAGCGCCTTTGCCGTTGCCCGACCGAGACCGGACGCACCGCCGCTGACGATCGCGGCCTGTCCTTCGAGCAACATCGCTCCTCCTCCCGGGTGCTTGCCGGGGCCGGTCATCGGCCCGGCGATGGATCCGCGCTGCCGCCGATCCGGCCAGCCGCCAAGATATTATTACCTTGCCCGATGGGAACCGGGACCCTGGTCAGGCGTTGACGGCCGGTGACCACGGGAAAAGACGATGGACGATTTGGAGCAGCAGCTGGCTAGGTTGGGCTATCGAGGCGCCGAGCGCGAACCCGTATGTTGGCAGGTGGCACAAATCGGGGGTTCGAAACCAAAGCGCAAAGTGCATCAGAAACCCGGTGCCCGGCCGATCGGCCGAGGATGCAATCTTTACATGTGGATCCTACGGAGGACCGAGACCGCTGCAGACTCCTATAGGGTGACCCGAATAGCAGGTTGAGGCTGCGCCTCGCGCGATCTTCGACCTGACGCCTGCCAAATTTTCCCGGCATTGCGGGATCCAGCGGCTCCACTACCGCAGATCACATCTCCGTTCTGGCAAGAATCAATCCAAATTCTTCGAACGCTAATTCCCCGCCCCTCACCTGACCGCCAAATAAGGTAAATAGTTTGACGAAATCAAATCGATAGGTATTTTGCGGTTATTCGCGCCGTCAAGGGTTGTCCATTCATGCGCCGGACACAATGGTTGATCGCCGTGTTGCTGGCGTGCAATGCGGCTGCCGCAACAGCGCAGGATCGCGCGAACACGATTGGTTCCGGCGCTACCCACAGCAGAATGGGTCAGGCCGCCCCGCTCGATCGCGTCGCGACTGCGGTAGACGGCGCAGAATCAAGCCACGGTCAGAACTTGGCCATGTGGCGCGCCGATACGTCGGGACCGCAGGGGCCGATGCAAGTCAGCCACGCAGCGGCAACCGATGTCGGCGGCGGCGATCGATTTGACATCGAGCAAAACCGCGTTATCGGACGAGCTTATTTGGCGCTGCTGCATCAAAGATATGGGAATTGGCCGGATGCCATTGCAGCGTACAATTGGGGCATCGGCAGAATGGACGCGTGGCTCAGGGCGGGCCGGCCTCCCGACAAATTGGATGGTGGCGTTGCGATCTATCGGGGACGGGTTCTCAATGAGAGCGGGTTGTGCGCCGAGACGATGCAAGCCCGGCGGCCTCTCGCAGGAATGCCGCGGGCGAGCCGTTCTGCGCAGCCAGCCGAAGACCCGAACGAACGGATGCGTCCCGCCGGACCAGCTGCGGCCGCGCCGGACCGGCTGATCTCCGAGGCATGCAATGCCGGCGATATTTGGCGCGGAGCGTCCGGCGCGGGGCTCGGATCGAGCCGTTTTGTCAAGAAGCTCGAGCAGGCTCTGCAGCTGACGACTTTGCGCGCGGCATGGAGCCCTTAATGTCGGCTCCCCGCGAATGCCGCATCCTACGCCACCAGCAGCAGACTGGCTACTCGCAGCGCGATATTCCACATCAAGAGTGACAGCGCGATGTTGGACAATATCGCTGTGTTGAGCGGCAGGGGTTCATCCCAACGAGTTCTTGCCGCGTATGTCATTGAACGTTTCTCCTACGGCCGGCAATCGGCCAACTCAGGTGCTGAGAACAACCGCAAAAAATGTGCCAGCCGGTTACCTGCATGAAAACCCGCTCATATTTATTCGCGTGTCAGGCGAAGTGTAAAGTTCTTCGACATAATCCCCTGCGCCGGCTCCCGCGCTCACCCGAGCATGCTTCCAAACAACCGAAGGAATAAGGCCGGATAGAGCCGACACGCAATAAATCCGCAACGAAAAGATGATGGAGTCGCGCGCCCTGCCCCGTCCAGGCATTTATGCGCAGGCAACTACCATGGAGCAATTGCTATGATGGAAATTTTCTTAGTGCAATTTCTGGCCGCTGGTTTAGGCGCAGCCAGCACTGCTTTGGCCGATTATTCCTATCGCACCGCCCGGATCAATCAGCGTGCCCACTCTCTCTGGATCGCTACGTCTACCGCGGTGATCTGCCTGCCGGTGCTGGTTTGGGCATGCGACGTATTCCTCGGTCCCGAGACCTTGGGCAGGGTCGTTGCGGCGATCGCTCTCGGCACGGTGTTCTTCTGGGTATATAGAACTCTCCGCCGAGAACCTCCGCCGCAAACCTTGAGCTCGCCTCATCGTTCCTCGCTCTCCGAGAGCACGGCGGTTGCCCCGGCAAAGATTTACCGGTAAGGCGGTAATCCGCTGACGCGCCCCGGTCCGCGGGGTCATTTCTTTGCCGCAGCATGCTCCGCCTTCGAGAGCGTGAGCTTTTCGGGGTGGACAATTGTCTTGTTCACGGCAAGGCGCGCCGCCCCGAGATTGGGAAATTCGGAGTCGGCGCCTTCGCGCTGCAAAATGTAGGTCGACGACATTGGCTTGCCGCTTTTTTGGTCCGCCACGGTCCGCTTGATAATCGTCCAATGAATCCGCAGGGTGGCGTTTTCATCCGATGGGTCGGCAACATCCTCGAACCCTCGATCGACAACCGATTCGAGAGCATAGAGCTTCTGCTCGATCCGCCTTTGCGGAGCGTCGCGGCCCCTACCCTGGCGGCGGTCCCTCGATCCCGTGTCGCGCGCACCCCGCCCCCGAGGGCCTCGATCGCGCGCGTCGTTTGGCCCGGCGCCCGCTGGCGCCCGCCCCTCTCGCTGATCGCCGCGTAACCCGGACTGTCGCGGCGCCGCATCATTTGGGCGCCGGTTCCGCAATCCTCCGATCCTCGGCCTTCGTGCTGTCGCAGCTCCCTGCCCCGGCGCCGCACCGGAATCCGGCGCCAACCCCTCTCGATCCCCACTGCCCGGCATCTGCTCTGGGCGCGGAGGCCTGCGGCGACGGATCCGGCGGCGAGGGGGCTCGCGAAAGGCAGCGTCGCCCGTCTGCACCCCATCAGCCGGGCTTGGTTCTCCGCCTGGCGAGCTCTCGGCCCCGTCGCCAGGCGCGACCGGCTCCTTGGCCGGCGCATCGCCGCTCGCTGCCGCCGACTGCGAGCCTGCATAGGGTGTCGGCCGGCGCCGCCGGCGCCGGCGACGCGGCGAGGTGAGCGCCCGGGTTTCGTCAGGGACAGCGGTCCCGGCGCTCTCGACCATAGTCGAATTGGAGAAGAAGCCGCTGCGCCGGCCGGGGGTTCGTGGGCCTGGGCTGGTCGCCGGCCGGGGGTTCGTGGGCCTGGGCTGCGCCGGCCTGGGCTACACCGAGTTCAGCCCCCGCCCCCGGAGCAGCCGCAGGCCTCCGCCGCCGACGACGACGACGGCGAGGCCGCGGCGGTGCACCATCCTGCTGCCCCACGGCCGGAGCTTCGGCGGCCTCTGCGATACCCTCTCGAGCGCCTTCGACTGCACCGTTCGACCGGCTCGCGCTCGGCGGTTCGCTCGCTGCATCTTCCGCCGGCGGCATGCTCGGCGGATCATCGGAAGAATGCTGCATCGGGCATTTCCTCGATCGGCGATATGATCTCCGGCTACGTTAGCACGCTGCCAGCGACCGGAGGACCTCTGTGCATTCCAGCATAATCGGCGGGGCGATGCTGCCCCATGCTCCGCAGTTCTTCACGATGCCCGAGACCGAGGACCGCGCGACGGTCGAGCGAGTCAAGGCGGCCGCAGCCGAGATCGGAGCGAGGCTCAAGGCGATGGCGCCCGATCTCTGGGTCGTCTTTTCCAACGACCATGCCGAGCAATTCTTCCTCGCGGCGGCGCCGCCCTTCACCATTCACGTCGGCAACGAGGCGCGCGGCTCGTTCGCCGGCCGCCAGTTCCGTTGGCAAGTCCCGAGCGAGATCGGCTTCGAGATTGTGCGCCAAATGTATCGGCAGGGTTTCGACCCGGCCTTCACCAGCACCGCCAAGATCGATTATGCGATCGGGATCCCGCTCACCCATCTCGGCATCGAGGGCACGGTGCTGCCGATCTATGTCAACGCCTACCTGCCGCCCCAACCCACGATGGAGCGCTGTTACGCCTTTGGTCAGGCCTTGGCCCGGATCGTCAGCGCGATGGGGTCTGAGGACGGCGGTCTTGGCCAGCGGCGGCATGTCGCATTTCCCCGGGACCGAGCGCTATTCCAGCCCCGAGCTCGCCTGGGACGAGGCGGCGCTCGCCAGGCTCGCCGAGGGCAATCTGAAATCGTTGATCGGCTGGGATGAACAGGCGCTCGACAACGCCGGCAATATCGAATTGCGCTGCTGGGCCGCAGCGGCTGGGGCGCTCGGCGAGCGCAAGCCCGAGATCGTCTCGCTCGATCCGAGCTGGCACCACAATTACGCGACGCTCGGCTGGTTTGGCGCGCCGCCTCCCGAGCCCGATTTCCACTATCCCTCGATCAAGCCGGAGCTGGCCGAATTGACGGCCGCTCTGCACGGGCTTGCTCACGACGCGGCGGCGCGGGGTCAATACCTGGACGATGCGGCGGGTTACGCAGGCCGCTTTCAGCTGACACCGCAGCAGCGCGCGGCGCTGCTCGCGCTCGACACCCCCGCCATCGTCGCGATGGGCGGCCATCCCTTGGTCGCGTTTCTCGCCAACATGCAGGTCGAGCGGCAGCGCCGGGGCTGAACCCCGCGAGGCTCAGCCCGCCGCCGCGATACCGCAAACGTTGAGCACCGTCACCGGTCGGCTGAGCCCCTTCAGGGCCACATCGCCCAGCGGTTGGAGCTCGGCCGCACCCTCGACGGCTGCAGCCACGCGCTGCGTGACCAGAATTTGTCCGTTGCCGGCCTCGGCGCACAGGCGGGCGGCCATGTTGGTGACCGTGCCGATCGCGCTGTAGTCGAACCGGTCGTCAAACCCGATCCGGCCCAGGGTCGCGTATCCCTGGGCAATCCCGACCCCGAAGCCGATCTCGTGACCCCTCCCTGCCCAGGACCGGGCAAGAGTGCCGACCGCCTCGCGCATATCGGCGGCGAGTCGCACCGCGCGCAGCGCCGGATCGGGGCACGGCAACGGGTCATTGAAGAACACGATGAGGCCATCGCCGGTGAACCGGTCGAGGGTACCCTCGTAATGACGGATCAGCGGCCCGAGGGCGCCGTGGTATTCGCGCAATACCGCCATCACGTCTTCCGGTTCGGCCGTCTCGGAAAAGGCGGTAAAGCCGCGCATGTCGCAGAACAGCACGACGATGTCGCGGCGGTGGCTTTCGAGGATCGCCTCGCCCCCCGAAGAGACGATGCTCTCGGCGATCTGCGGCGCGAGAAACCTTTTCAGCCGCCCGATCCGCTCGATTTCGCCGATCTGCGCCGCGACCCGCTCCGCGAGCTTTTCATTCCACGCGGCGAGTTCGGCGGCCTGCTGCTCCAGCCGCTGCGCTTGCGCCTGAACCGTGTCGTGCAACGCCTTGATGCGCAGCATCGCGCGCACCCGGGCCGACAGGCTGGCATGGTCGACGGGCTTGGTCAGGTAATCGTCGCCGCCGCTCTCCAGCCCGGCAATGACATCCGTGGCGTCCGCCTTGGCGGTGACGAGGATCACCGGAATAAACGGCAGCGAGGCGTCGGCCTTCAGCCGCTTGACGGTCTCGATGCCGTCCATCTTGGGCATCATGATGTCGAGCAGAACGAGGTCCGGCAGCAGCTCCCGGGTCTTTTCGAGGGCCTCGACACCATCGCCGGCGGTCGCCACCTCATAGCCCTGGCTTTCGAGCCGCATCTGCAGAATGTCGACATTGTCCGCCACATCGTCGACCACCAGAATCAACGGCGGTTCGCGCATCTGTCCTCCGCTAGGAAAGACTTTAACGCAGTGGACGCGGAGGGCCCGCAGTGGACGCAGAGGATCAGAGGCCATTGACCAGTCTGACGATCCCGTCGCGCATGCGCGGGACATTAAAATTCAACAGGTAGCCGAGCTTGAACCGGCCGAGCCGCAGATAGCTCAAGAGTTGCGCGCGATGGACGGGATGGATCGCTTCGAGTGCCTTAAGTTCGACGACGACACGCTCGCCAATGAGAAGATCGATCCGATACCCATTATCAATTATCAGATCTTCGTAACGAAGCGGCATCAAGACCTGGCGTTGTACGCGGCAGTCCCTGCTTTATCCAATTCATAGACCAAACAGGTCTCATATGCGCTTTCGAGGAGCCCCGGACCGACAGCGGCATGGACCCTGATCGCCGATGCGATGATAGCCGTTCCGATCTCGTTTTCGGTCACCCCTCGCGACCTCTGCGAAGCCTCAGCGTCCTCTGCGTTAAAGCTTTTTAGTCCGGGAGGAATTCGCGGACTTTGGCCAGCAATTGGCGCGGGCTGAAGGGCTTGGCGATGTAGCCGTCGCAGCCGGCCTCGCGGGTCTTGGCCTCGTCGCCCGAGAGCGCGTAGGAGGTTACCGCGATGATCGGCACCCGGGCCAGTTCGGGGATCGCGCGGATCTGCCGCGTCGCCTCATAGCCGTCGATGACCGGCAGCTGAATGTCCATCAGGATCAGGTCGGGCCGCTCGCTTTGCGCCATTGCCACGCCGGCGGCGCCATCCACCGCCTCGATCAGCTCGTAGTCGAAGCTGGTCAAGAGGTCGCGGATGATCTGGCGATTGTCCTCGGTGTCCTCGATCACGAGGATGCGCTTGCTCATCAGGCGGCCTCCATCATTTCATCGACATGGACGGGCAAGACGACGCGGAAGGTCGAGCCCTCGCCCAACACAGACTCGACCGCGATCGTCCCGCCCTGCATCTCGACCATGCGCTTCGAGATCGCCAGACCCAGCCCGGTGCCGCCCTTCTGGCGGGTGTTTGAATTGTCGATCTGCTGGAACTCCCCAAAGATCCGGTCCTGATCGGCATCGGGGATGCCCGGCCCGGTGTCGCGCACCTCGAGCACGAACTGGCCGCGATCGGCCGAGCCGCGGATCTCGACCTCGCCCTTGTCGGTGAATTTGATCGCGTTGCCGACGAGGTTTAAGAGCACCTGAGAGAGCCGGCGCGCATCGCCGTGACCCTTCGGCATATCCTCTTGCAGCGCGGCGGTGAACCTCAACCCCTTCCCGGTCGCGAGCGGCTCGGTCGCGGTGACGACCGAGCGCACCACTTCCGGCAGGCTGTAATCCTCGAGCGTCAAGGTCAGCTGGCCGGCTTCGATCTTGGCGAGGTCGAGCACGTCGTTGATCAATGCCAAGCAGATGCCTGCCGTTGTTCTGGATGCGCTCCAGCACGCCGCTCGGCCGCTCCGGCAGCTGCCCGTAAATGCCGTCGACGAGCAATTCGGCATAGCCGAGGATCGCGTTCAGCGGCGTCCGCAGCTCGTGGCTCATATTGGCGAGGAACTGCGATTTGTGCTGGCTGGCGAGCGCCAATTGCTCGCTCTTGTCGGCGATCTCGCGGAACAGCCGCGCATTCTGGATCGCCAGTACCGACTGGCTCGCCAAGGTCTGCATCAACCGCACCGTCTCGGGCGGAAATTCGCCGGTGGCGCGGCGCTGCAGTATCGTGGCGCCCAGGATGCGGTCGGCGCCGACCAACGGCACGATCAAGACCGAGCGGTAGCCGGCGGCGAGCGCTCAGGTCGCGCAGCGGGTTGGGCGCGCGCTCGCGCAGATCGGGGATCTGCATCGGCGCGCGGCGGGCGATCGCCTCGCCCATGCCGGTCATGTTTTCCGGGATGGTCGAGCGCGCTGACCTCGCGCACCATCGCCTCGGTGTAGCCGACCGCCTCGACAAAGCGGAAGGCGCGCTCGGCCCGGCTGTAGCGGAAGATCGACGCCGGCCTCCGCGCCGATCAGCCCGACCGAGCGGGTCAGGATCGTCGACAATACCGCCCGAGATCGAGGGTCGAGCTGACCGCCTGCCCGACCTCGCTCAGCATCTTCAGCTCGTCGACCGAGCGCCCGAGCTCGGCGGTGCGGGCGCGCAATTCGTTGAACAGCCGGGCATTCTCGATCGCGATCACCGCCTGGTCGGCAAAGGTCGTGACCAGCGCGATCTGCTTTTCGGTGAACGGCTCGACCCGCGAGCGGGCGAGCAAGATGACCACCAATCGACGGCGTCCTCGCGGCAGCAGGGGCACCGCCGAGCATCGTGCGAGATTCGCCGAGGCGTTCGCGATTCGACGTCGGTAAATTCGGGATCGTTCAGCGCGTCCTCGATATGGACCACGCGCCGTTCGAGCGCCACGCGACCGATCGGCGTGCCCGGCCCGGCGTGATCGGATTGCGCGTCCGGTAATCCTTGAATTCCTGGCGTGAACCCGAACGAGGCGCCGCATGCGATATAGGCCGTCGCTGCAGCTGTTAGATGCACCGCATTGTCGGCGTCGCAAATGCCGCGCCGCGGTCTCGACCAGTGTGTCGAAGCACCGGCTGCAAGTTCGACGGTCGAGCGGCTGATGACCTTGAGCACGTCGCTGGTCGCGGTCTGGTATTCGAGCAATTCCTGCAGATCGCGTGTGCGCTCGCGCAATTCGGTGATCAGCCGCGCATTCTCCATCGCGATGACCGCCTGCGCCGCGAAATTCTCCAACAGCGCGATCTGCTTGTCGGAGAACGGCCGGACCTCCTGCCGGTAGATGAAGATAGCGCCGAGCAACGCCTCGTCCTTGCGCAGCGGCACGCGCAGAGATGTACGTGCGCCACCAAGATCGACCATGGCGCGCGGATCGGATCGCCGCGCCGATAGATCGTCATCGCTGCGAGATCGACGATATGGACGAACGTCGCTCCGCGCTCGAAGCCGCGGCCGGTACCGGCCCTGGTCGGCGCGGCTCGGATGCCGTGTCAGGAACTCGGCATAGGCGTGCTGGCACGCCGCGTGCTGGCGACGGCGCGGAAACGCTCTCCGTCGTAGGTCACAGAAGCGCCGAAGCGCGGCGTCGCATAGGCTGCATCGCCTTTTCGAGCATCGCGTCGAACACCGGCGCGAGGTCGCCGGGCGAGCTGTTGATGACCCCCAGCACCTCGGCGGTCGCGGTCTGCTGCTCCAAGGCCTCGCGCGTCTCGGTGATCAGCCGCGCATTCTCCATCGCGATCACCGCCTGCGCGGCGAAATTCTGCAACAGCGCGATCTGCTTGTCGGTAAACGGCCGCATTTCGGATCGCGCGGCGACAATCATCCCGAGCAGCGCGTCGCCTTTCCGCAGGGGAACCGATAGCAGAGTGCGCACGCCGCCAAGCTCAACGGACGCCCGCGATCCCCGGGTGCTCATGCGCGGCCATATCAGCGATATGGACGAAACGTTCGCCGGCAAGCAATGGCTGGCTCGATAGTGCATCGGAACCGCGAAGGCCGCGCCGCAGCCGCTCGGCGAACGGTTCCGGCACACCGCGCATGGCTACCGGTCGGAAGTGCTCACCGTCAGAGAGGAATAACGACCCCTGGCTCGCCCCGCAAAGACTTGTGCGCCTTGTCCAATATCGCATCGAACACCGGGGCGAGATCGCCGGGCGAGGAATTGATGACCTGCAATACCTCGGCGGTCGCGGTCTGCTGCTCCAATGCCTCGCGCGTCTCGGTGATCAGCCGCGCGTTTTCCATCGCGATGACCGCCTGCGCGGCGAAATTCTGCAACAGCGCGATCTGCTTGTCGGAGAACGGCCGCACCTCCTGGCGGTAGACCGTGATTGTACCGAGCAGCGCGTCATCCTTGCGCAGCGCCACGGCGAGCATAGCTCCGGGCGCCGCCGAGATCGACGACATCGCGGCGCGCGAGGGTCGCCCGAACGGTACGCGTCGCTCGTCAGCAAGGTCGAGGATATGAACAACAGCTTCGCCGCGCTCGATGCGGCCGAGCCCGGTTTCCGGACCGGGCTGGGGCGGATTGCGCGTCGTGTACCTCGGCATACCTTTCGGGGACACCGCGCATGGCGCCGGTGTGGAAGTGCTCGCCGTCGTAGCTCGACATCATGCCGAACGCCGCTTCGCACAGATGCATCGCCTTTTCGAGCATCGCGTCGAAGACTGGCGTTAGATCGCCGGGCGAGCTGTTGATGACCCCCAGCACCTCGGCGGTCGCGGTCTGCTGCTCCAGGGCCTCGCGCGTCTCGGTGATCAGCCGCGCGTTTTCCATCGCGATCACCGCCTGCGCCGCGAAGTTTTCCAGCAGCGCGATCTGTTTATCGGTAAAGGGACGGACCTCGTCGGCGATAGGCGTACAGCGCGCCGAGCAAGGCATCGTCTTTACGCAGCGCCACCCAGATGCAGGTTCGTGCGCCGAGCAGTTCGACCGTCGCCATGCGCATCGGATCGCGCATCGATAAGCCTCATCGTCGACAATATCGGCGATATGGACGACCGACTCGCCGGCAGCGATGCGGCCCATCCCCGAAGACGGGGATAGCGGCTCGGAAAAGCTCCGCAAAAATTCCTCGAAAGCAGGGCTTCCGCCGCGCCGGGCAACAGCGTTGAACCGCGCGCCATCATATGTGTCAGCGCCGCCATGCGTCGCGCCGCAGAGCTCAGCGCCTTTTCCAGTATAGCATCGAAGACCGGCGCGAGATCGCCGGGCGAGCTGTTGATGACCCCCAACACCTCGGCGGTCGCGGTCTGCTGCTCCAAGGCCTCGCGCGTCTCGGTGATCAGCCGCGCGTTCTCCATCGCGATGACCGCCTGCGCCGCGAAATTCTCCAGCAGCGCGATTTCTTGTCGGCGAACGGCCGGACCTCTTGGCGGGTCGCCGATGATCTGGCCAAGCAGCGCTGCCGTCCTTGCGCAGCGGCAGCAAACAGGCCTGTGTGGAGGCCGCCGAGCGCGGCCGCGGCCGCGTGCGATCGGATGCGTCGATTTCCGCCAGATCGGGAATATGAACAAACCGCGTCGCCATCGATCAGTGCCACGTGACCGGATGTGGTGGACGGCGTCGAATCCTCGCCGTAGCAGCTCCATCAAGCGTTCGGGGTAGCCGCGCGTCGCCACGGTGCGGAAATAGCAATCGCCATCGTAGGTTCCCAAGGCGCCGTGCGCTGCGCCGCAGAGGCGTGTGCGCCTTTTCCAGCATCGCGTCGAACACCGGCGCGAGGTCGCCGGGCGAGCTGTTGATGACCTGCAGTACCTCGGCGGTCGCGGTCTGCTGCTCCGGCCTCGCGCGTCTCGGTGATCAGCCGCGCATTCTCCATCGCGATGACCGCCTGCGCGGCGAAATTCTGCAACAGCGCGATCTGCTTGTCGGAGAACGGCCTGCACCTCGCGGCGGTGCAATCGCAAAAGCGCCCAGCAGGAGTGGCATCCTTGACCAAGGCGGCGAACGTAATCGTGCCGACGCCGCCGATTTCGGCTGCTGCCGCGATAACCGGTCCGATGCGAGGCGCTCCGCGGCCATGTCGACGAATTTGGACAATGCGTTCCCCCTGCATAATTCGTTTTACCGGATCGCGCGCTCCAGGGTCCTGACGCTCACGGCGATCGCGAACCATCTCGATAAGCTCTGCAGGAAACCCCTGAGCTGGCAGCCAGCCTGAACGCGCTCGCCGTCAAACGTCCACAAGGTACCTTGGATGCGCCTCACACAGACGCGATCGCCTTCTCCAGCATCGCGTCGAACACCGGCGCGAGGTCGCCGGGCGAGCTGTTGATGACCCCCAGCACCTCGGCGGTCGCGGTCTGCTGCTCCAGCGCCTCGCGCGTCTCGGTGATCAGCCGCGCGTTCTCCATCGCGATCACCGCCTGCGCCGCGAAGTTCTGGAGCAACGCGATCTGCTTGTCCGAGAACGGCCGCACCTCCTGGCGGTAAACCGTCAGAGAGCCGAGCAGGGCGTCGTCCTTGACCAGCGCGACCTGTATCACGCTGCGCGCGCCGGCCAGGTCGACCAGGGCACGCCGCATGGGATCTCCTGCCCGGTACGGCTCTTCGTCAGAAACGTCGATGCTGACGATGAGGCGTTCCCCGCGCAGCATGCGGCCGAGCGGGTTATCCGGACGCGGCTGCACCGGGATACGGGCGATCTCTGCGTATGCTTCGGGAGCGCCGTGCAGCGCGGCGGCGTGAAATTTCTCGCCGTCGCATACCCACAGGATGCCGAAGGCCGCCTCGCATAGCTGGGTCGCCTTCTCCAGCGTCGCGTCGAACACCGGCGCGAGGTCGCCGGGCGACGAGTTGATGACTCCCAATACCTCGGCAGTCGCGGTCTGCTGCTCCAAGGCCTCGCGCGTCTCGGTGATCAGCCGCGCATTTTCCATCGCGATCACCGCTTGCGCGGCGAAATTCTCAAGCAGCGCGATCTGCTTCTCTGAGAATGGCCGCACTTCTTCCGGCGAGCGCTGATTAGCGCCGAGCAGGCGGCTGTCCTTGCGCAGCGGCGAGGCACAACAGGGTGCGAATACCCAGCTCGACGAGCGCACCCGGATCCTCCGGTTCGGTACCTGTGTGTCACGTTCCGCCAGGTCGGAGAATTGAACGAAGCGACCTCCGCCGATCAGGCCCTGCCAAGGGCCGGTCAGGCCCGGGCGGAACGGCTCGCGAAGTACCTTTGCCTGCGGCTCCGGAAAGCCTCGCGTAGCGCCACGGCGCGGAACTGTCTCGCCGTCGTAAAGTCGCAAGGTGCCAAAGGTGGCTCCACAGAGGCCGTGCGCCTTCTCGAGAATTGCATCGAACACCGGCGCGAGGTCGCCGGGCGAGCTGTTGATGACCCCCAGCACCTCGGCGGTCGCGGTCTGCTGGTCGAGCGCTTCCTTGAGTTCGGCGGTGCGCTCCTCGACCTTTCTTTTCGAGCTCGGCGTAGGATTTTTGGAGGTCCCCCGCCATGCGGTTGAACTCCCCGGCCAAACCCTCGAGCTCGTCGCCGGTGTGGATCTCGATGCGGCGGTCGAGTTCCCCGGCGCCGATCCGCTCGGCGCCGGCCTGCAATTGGCGGATCGGCCCGGTCATGCGGCGGGCGAGAAACAGGGCGGCCAATGTCGCGAGGCCAAGGGCGAGGACCAGAAGCGCACCGGTGCGCAGTGCCGAGCCATAGAGCGGCGCCAAGGCCTCCCTCAACGGCAATTCGACAAACACCGTCCAACCGAGCGGCGCGATCCCCGCATGCGCGGTCAGCACCGATTTGCCGTCGATGCTCTTCGCGACCATCGCTGACGGCGCCGCGGCCGGCCCGCTCGAGGCCTCGGCGTGTGCCGCTGCGACCTGGGGCAGGGTTGCGAGGTCGGTATTGCGCAGGACGAGGCTGATATCGGGATGAGCAATCAACCGGCCCTCGCGATCGACGACGTAGGCATAGCCGCCCTGTCCGATTTTCAGCCCGGTGATCACATCCCAGATCAGCTTCAGATTGACCTCGGCGATCGTGACCCCGGCGTTGCGGCCGGCATGGGCCATCGCCAAGGTCATGTACGGCTCGGACTCTTTGCGGAAATAGACCGGGCTGAACCAGACGCGCTGCTTCTTCGCTTCGGTAAAGCTCGGTGATTGAGAGTGATCCTTCTCGCTGCCGACGACATCTATTGCCAGGCGCGAGACTTTGAGCTGTTCTCTGCCGCTATTATCGAGCTGGATCAGCTCGGTGATCGCCGGCACCTGGCGCAACAGGCGCACATAGTCGAAACGGCGCTGCTCGAGCGGGCTCGCGGCCCATTGAGGCGCTGTCGTCCAGCCCAGCTGGCGCTCGATCTCGTCGACGAACTGCTCGATCCGCCGCGCCGCGGCGCCTGCCTTTTCCTGCTGGACGCGGAACAGCGCCGCCTTGTTTTCCTCATAGCCGAACCAGAAATCGAGGGCGCTGTTGACGAGCAGCACCAGGCTGACCAGCCCGACGATCAGCATCACATATTTGCGGAACAATCCCCCGCGAGAACCGCCCGAAGCTGTCTGGTCCTCGAGCGGCCGCCGTAGCCGGAACCGCCCGAAGCGGCCAAGAAACGGCTGGCCGGCCGACCCGACTTTACGCACGGCATCGCTCATGGGTCCGCCTCACCGGCGTGCGCCCGCAATGCCGGCAATCAGGGTGACGAAGCTTTGCCGAATATAGCTGATAATCGGCGCTGCCGATACGCCACTATGGGTTGCACCTGATCTGCCGCGTGGCTAGCCGACTTACTGTGCCTGGCGCAATGTCGGCGCAACCTCGGTCATGAACAGCTTCAGGCTGTTCGCTGCTGTTTCATGTGGCATCGGCCCCAGCCGGAAAGACGCGATGACCCCGCCGATGCCGAGCCGGTCGATCTCCGCCATCGCCTCGGCAACCCGAGCCGGCGAGCCGTGGATAAAGCCGTGCTCGACGCTGGCCCGGGCGGAGGGCAGGTCGCTTTCGGGGACCGCGATGCGCAATCCGGTCTCGCGGAAGATTCGGTTGCGCAACGCCGCCCTCGACTCGACCATCGCTTGGAAGGCGGGCACCCCGACACGCTCGGCTTCGGCTTCGGTCTCGGCGACCAGGACATTCCGCCAGACCCAGCATTCCGCGAGATTGCCGGCAATTGTCTCTTCGTCGTAGCCCGACTCGCGCATCGTCTTCCGGTACAGCTCGACCCGCCGACGCGTCACGGCCATCGACTGGACATTCATCAGAAAGGGGCGGCCGTGGCGAGCGAGCTCCAGCATCGAGGCTTCGCCCGAAGCCGCGCGAATGATCGTGGGGTGAGGCCGGGTATAGGGTCTGGGCCGCAGCATCGGCACGTCGAGGTCCCAGTACTTGCCGTGGTGCTTGAATGCCTCCTGGGTCCACGCGGTCAGCAGGATCTGCTCGGCCTCTTCAAGCCGCTCCTGCGCCTCGTGATGGTCGATGCCGAAACCCTGGTAATCGTAGATGTTGTAGGACGAGCCGCGGCCGAGGCCGACGACAAGACGCCCCTTCGTGATGTTGTCGAGGATCGCCAGCTGCTCGGCGAGGCGGATCGGGTGATGCAGCGCCGTCTGCACGACGGCAAACCCGATCTTGCTGTGTCGGGTCGAGGTCGCCAGCGCACCGGCAAAGCTGATCGGATCGACATAGGCGCAAATCCCGTCGAAATGATGCTCGGCAAGCCAGATCACGTCGACCCCGAGCTCGTCCGACAGCGACGCCTCGCGCAAGGTCTCGTCGATCACGATGCCGTCGCGTGCCGGATCGCGGCAGTCCGGAAACAGGAAGTTGCTGAACTTCATGCGGGTATCTCCTGCGCAGGCGCCATCTCGGATGGTTTGCGGGGATGCTGTCAAGCTTGATCGGAAGTGCTTAACATCAGGGCTAAAATAAGGTTAAAATAGCTCTTTCGAAGGGCGAGAGAACGGCGGGATGAAGCGACGTACTATCCTGAAATCGGCGCTCGCCGCCGCAGCCGCGCTCGCTGCTCCTCGCATCACGCGAGCGGATCCCAGCAAGACGATCAATTTCGTACCGCACGCCGATCTCGCCTCGCTCGATCCGGTATGGACGACAGCGGACGTCACCCGCAATTTTGCATTGGCCGTATACGACACGCTCTACGGCTACGACGCGGAGTTCAAGCCGCAGCCGCAGATGATCGAGGATCATACGGTCAGCGCCGACCGCCGAGAGTGGGCGCTGCATCTGCGCCAGGGGCTCAAATTTCACGACGGCTCCCCAGTGCTGGCGCGCGACTGCGTCGCAACAATAAGGCGTTGGGCCAAGCGCAACCCGATGGGTCAAGCCCTGATGGCCCGCACGGACGAGCTTGGCGCGCCCTCGGACAAGACGATCCGCTTCCGCTTGAAAAGACCATTCCCGCTGCTCCCCGAAGCTCTTGCTGAGCCCGACTGCTCGATCATGCCGGAGCGTTTGGCCGACACGAACGCGTTCGAGCAAGTCAAGGAGGCCATCGGCTCTGGGCCGTTCAAATTCCTCGCCTCCGAACGCGTGCCGGGCCAGCGCGCCGTCTTCGAGAAGAACCCCGAATATGTCCCGCGCGCCGCCGGAAAACCGAGCTTTAGCGCGGGTCCGAAAGTGGTTCATGTCGACCGCGTCGTTTGGACCGTCCTGCCGGACCCCGTTACCGCGTCGACTGCCCTCGCGCGGGGCGAGATCGACTGGTGGGAGAATCCGACCATCGACCTCGTGCCGCAGCTCAGAAGCAACAAGAACCTGGTGATCACGGTCAAGGACCACACCGGACGGATGGGCTGCCTGCGCTTCAACCAGCTTTTCCCGCCTTTTGACAAAGCGGCGGTGCGGCGCGTCGTGCTCGAGGCGATCGACCAGGAACAGGTGATGGCGGTAGTGGCCGGAGCCGAGCCGGGTTTAGCCAAAATCGATGTCGGCCTCTTTGCGCCGGGAACGCCGATGGCAAGCGACATCGGCATCGAGATCACCCGGCGGCCGGACGATTTCGAAGAATGTAAACGGGCAGCTGCTCGACGGCCGGGTACCTGGGAGAACGAGTGGTCATTCTCGCTTGCTCGACAATTCCGAGCATCTATGCCGAATCGCAGGTGGTCACCGACATCTTGCGGCGGATCGGGATGAACCTCGATGTGCAGCTGCTCGAATGGGGCAGCGTGGTCGCGCGGCGGGCGAGCCGCGCGCCTATCGAAAAGGGCGGATGGAGCATCTTTTTCACGAGCCTCGGCGGGATCGGAAACATTTCTCCCGGGTCCAATGTCGCGCTGCGGGGCAACGGCGCTCGATGCTTGGTTCGGCTGGCCCGAAGACCCGAAGATCGAAGCGTTGCGCGAGAGGTGGTTCGACGCTCCGGATCTCCCGGCTCAGCAGGAGATTTGCCGCGAAATGCAGGCGGCGTTCTGGGAGAACCCGTCCTATGTGCCGCTTGGCCTCTGGTATCAGCCGACCGGCTTTCGTTCCGACCTCCAGGATGTCCGCGATGGCTGGCCCCAATTCTACGGAGTGCGGCGCGGCTAAAACGCGCGCCGCCCGGGCGGCCTGGAGCCGCTTGCCGGGCGAAGACCGGCGCACCATGATCTGCCTCGGGCGAAATCCGATCGAACAGGAGGCAGTGATGGACCAGGACGCAAAAAAGACTGCGCTGCGCATGATCCCTTATGGGATCTATGTGCTGACGGCCGATGACGGCAACGGCAATGTCGCCGCCGCCACCGTAAATTGGGTGACCCAGACCGCCTTCGCACCGCCGTTGGTGGTGGTAGGCGTGAAGACCGATTCGGGCGCGTACCAGATCGTCAAGAACACCAAGGCCTTTGCATTGAACATGCTCGGCAAGGATCAGAAAGGGGGCGGCTTTCGCCTTCTTCAAGCCGACCAAGCTCGAAGACGGCAAGCTGAGCGGCCAGGCCATTCACAAAGGCACGACCGGCGCCCCGATCCTCGATGCCGCCCCGGCAGCCGTGGAATGCCGGGTCACCGGCATCGTCGAGCAGGGCGATCATCACATCGTCGTCGGCGAGGTCGTCGAGGCGCACCTGCCAAAGCCGATCACCGGGCCGCCCGGACGCCGCGATTCTCGAAATGAAGGACCTCGGCGACAACGTCTTCTACGGCGGCTGACTGCTGCCCGGCCGGCGACGAACCGCCCGGGCCGGCCGGGTTTGCCAAAGGCTCGCGGTACAGCTTTGAAAGGAATTCCAGTTGCAAGCGGCTGGCGCCGGGGCTTTGATTCGGGAAGCCGCATCATCGCCGGCGGCTTATCCGAGCGGCAGCAGACGGTAAGGTATGGCCCGGCAGGAGACCCGCGTCGCGTCCGCCAGCGTGGTCCGGGTGTATTCCTGGGCGTGGCAGATTTTCGAAGGCGTGCGCTGGCAGATTTTCGCCGTCGGCGTGCTGTCGCTGATCGTCGTGCAGATCGGGCAATACAATGCGCAATTGCTGGTGCACGCGCTGGGCCAACTGCAAGGCGGCGAAGGCGGCGCCGCACCGGAAGGCGGCCTGTTCAGCGCCATCATGCCGGGCCGCCTCGGCGGCACGGTGGCGCTCTTCGCCGGCCTTTCGGTCGCGCTGATCGGGCTGCAGTTCCTCGACCGCTACGCCAATTTCGCGATCGACACCGGCGTCAGCTACCGCCTGCAGGAAAGGTTGCACGAGAAGGTGCTGCGGCTCGGGCCGGCGTTCCACGCGGGCCACGGGATCGGCCCGGTGCAGATGATGATGGGCCGCTACATCAACCAGAGCGCCGGGGTGATGCGCGAATTGCTGGTGTTCCCGCTGGTCAACGGGCTGTCCTTCGTCAGCGCCGGATTTTACCTCTGGTCCAACCTCTTCCCGCTGTTCTCGCACAATGCGGGGATCGCGCCCTTGATGATCTTCGGCGTTGTCGTGATGCCGATTGTGGCGTGGCAGATCTCCGCCACAGTGCGGGCCGCGATCCACCAGGCTGTGCAGGCGGATGTCGCGGTCAACGAGGAGCTCGTCAACTCGTTGCGGCGGCCGGTGGATATCCAGCTGATGGGAGCCCAGGCTACCCGCCAGCGGGCCTTCGCGGCGCGCACGCGAGCGGCCTTTGCGGCGCGGGTCCGCTCGCTGCGGCGCTCGCAATTCGCCAACCAGATCGAAGACGGCATGCCGCAGCTATTGACCGCGGCGATCCTCGCCTTCGCCATCGTCCAGGTCGCGCAGGCGTCGACCGTCGCCGAGCGGGTGGAGCTGGTCGCCGCGATCGTCGGGGTGATCCAGTTTTTGCCGCGGCTGCTGGCGCCGGTGCAGCAGACGATCTCGTTCTACAATCTGCTGATGGGCGCGATCCCCGGCATCATGGAGGTGATGGCGACATTGTCGCTCGCCGAAGAGGTCGCCGAGACCGCAAACGCTGCGCCGCTGCGCCTCGCCAACGGGACGGTCTCGATCGAAAATGTCGAAATCGACCGCAGCGACGGCACCCCGATCCTGCACGGCGTGAGCCACAATTTCGAAGGCGGCCGGATCTGGGGATTGGTCGGCCGGTCGGGCAGCGGCAAATCGACCCTCCTGGCAGCGATCGGGCGGGCCTTCGACCCCGCTCAGGGCCGGGTGTCGATCGACGGGACCGATATCCGTGCGGCGACCCTCGCGAGCCTCAGGCACACGATTTCCTATTTGGGCCAGTTCCCCGCTTTCATCGACGGCTCATTGCGCGACAACCTCAACCTCGCAGCCGAAGCGGCGGCGGACGAGGCGCTCCTCGGCGCCTGCGCCGCAGCAGGGATATTGCCGCGGCTCGAAACGCTCGCGGCGCCGGGGCCGCCGCTCGATCTGCAGATCTATGCCGAGCCGAACAAGGGCGCCTTGGCCGGCGGCGAGCGCCGCTTATTGGCGATGGCGCGCATCATTGCGCATCCGGGAAAAATCATCTTGCTCGACGAGCCGACCGCCGGCGTCAGCGCCGATCTCAAGGGCCAAGTCGCCGCGCTAATCAAGGGCCAGTTCCCCGGCTCGACCGTGATCGTCGTCGATCATGACATCGGCTTTGTCGCCGAGATCGCCGATTGCGTGGTCTGCATGGATGACGGCCGAGTTGTCGACAGCATCCCCCGGGCGGAGCTGTTCGAGCGGCCCAGCGTCTTTCTCGAATTGTGGCACCAGCAGCAGGCGCTGCAGGGCAGCGGGATGGAGATCCAGGGGTTCCCGGCACCGGCCGGCGAGCCGCGGATCGGCGGAGGAGACGGATCAAATGAGCGACGAGCGTAGCGCGAGGTGGCTGGCCGGAGCGATCGGGCTCGGCGCGGCCGGCCTCGGCAACGACGCGATGCGGCGGGTTCTGGCGCTCGCCGTCGCCGCGATCGAGGCCGACGAGGGGTCGTTCCTGGCCATGGACGAGGGCCTGGGCGAGCTGCGTTTCGTCGCCACGGTCGGCAACGAGGAATCGGAAAAGGCGCTTCTCGGCCAGCGGGTCCCGCTCGGCAGCGGCATCACCGGGCTCGCCGCGGCGACCGGCGAAGTCCATGTCGGCGCGCCGACCTTCAAGGACATCCACCAGACCGAGCGCTTGTCGGCCGGCCCCGAGGCGGTCGTCGCCGCGCCGCTGCTGGTGGGCGACCGGGTGCTCGGCGTGATGACCGGGGTCAGCTTTCAGCCCGGGCGCCGCTTCGGCCAGCGCGAGGTGACACTTTATGGCGAGCATGCTGCGGTCATGGCAGCGCTGCTCGAGCAAGGCCAGCGCCTCGACGCGATCGGCGAACTGCAGGCCGATGGCAGCATTGCCGCGCCGGGGGCGGCAAATTTGGAGCGGGAGATCGTCACACGGCTCGCCCGCTTGGTGTCCGGCTCGCCTGAGGCGCTGGGCGCGGCGGCGCGCCTTCTCGAGGCCATCGAGGCGCTGGTCTCGCCCGGGCGGAAATGACATGAGCACGATGTTCGGGGCGGCGCTCGAAGCGTCCTGGCAGGAGCTCGCTGAGCGCAATTTGGCGCCGGTCGATGTCGCGGTCTTGGATAGCGGGGTCGATGCGACCCACCCGGCGCTGTCCGGCCGCATCGCGGAAGCGTGGGGCGTCGAGACGAGCGGCGGCTCGGCGGCGGTAACCCCGCTGGCGGAGGCAAACAACGACCTGTTCGGGCACGGAACCGCTGTCGCCTCGATCATCGTCCGGATTGCGCCCAATGCACGGCTCCATGATGTGCGGGTTCTCGGCCGCAGCAACACCGGGGCCGAGGAGGCGCTGATCGCCGGCGTCGAGCACGCCGTGAGCCGCGGCTGGGCCGTGCTGAACCTGAGCCTTGCGGCGCGCGACACGTTGCGCGAGCCGCTTAGTCGCCTGTGCGAGCGCGCCTATTATCGCGGGCAGCTCGTCGTGGCCGCCCGGCGCAACCTGCCGATCGGCGGGGACGGCCTGCCGGCGGAGCTGTCGGCCTGCATCGGCGTCGATCTCGGCGAGTTCGAGGCGCCTCATTCCTTCGGGTTCCGCATGGGCTACCCGATCGAACTGATGGCGGTCGGCAAAGAGGTGTCGGCCGCAGCGGCCGGCGGGGGATGGACGACGATGACCGGGACGAGCTTCGCGACACCCGCGATCAGCGGGTTGTGCGCATTATTGCTCGGCGCCTATCCCGGGTTGCAGCCTTACGAGGTCAAATCGCTGCTGCGCGCCAAGGCCCGCCCGCCCGCCGAAAGCGATGCTTGAAGACCGTGCAATTTTCCCGTCCCTGTGTGGTTTGGTTCACACAGGCGTGAAAATTTCGTGCTTAGATGGGCGGTGCCGAGTCGCGTTGAACGGCCGATAGCACAGGTAGGAGAGGTTTGAATGTCTGACGAAATCAGGGCGAAGATCGGGACCAAGTTGAGCGAGGAAGAGAAGAAATCGCTCGACCTCAAGAACGTCGCCGATCTCAAGGCGACGCCCGAGCAGCCAGTCGTCGAGGGGCAGATGTGGTACCGCGCGGTCCAGGTCTGCCCGTATTGCGGCTGCGTCGGTTACGGCACCGAAAGCACCGATGTTTACCGGTCGTTCCGCTGTCACTGCTGCGGCGGCGTCTTCCGGGCATAACGATCGGGCGCCGGGCTTGCCGGCCGCGCCGGCAAGCCCGGCTAGGCGCAGCCCACCAGGTCGCGCAATGCCTCGCAATTGCGGATCACGATGGCGCCGCGCCCGGTCTCGACAATCCCGGCGGAGCGCCACAGGCTCAGCTGCTTGTTGATCGCCTCGCGGCCGGCCCCGACCATGTTTCCGAGATCGTGCTGCGACAGCGGGACAGTGATGTCGTGCTCGTCCGGCCTGCGGTAGTGCTCCGCCAGGACGAGAAGCCGCTTTGCGAGGCGGGCCGGGAAGGCGAGAAACGCCGCGTCCTCGATCATCGAGCTGGTCCAGCGCAGCCTTTGACAGAGCAGCGCGAGCATTCCGAGGATCAGGTCGGGATTGGCCATTACATAAGGCAGAAAGTGATTGCGATGGATACGGAGCAATTCCGACTGCTCCATCGCCGCGGCGCTCGCCGTGCGCGTGCTGCCGTCGAGCAGCGCGACCTCGCCGAACAATTCGCCGGGCTCCATTACGTTGAGCATGATCTCGTCCCCGTCCGCGGAGGTCGAGTAGATCCGCACCCGGCCGGACAGCACCCCGTAAAGGCAATCCCCCGGATCGCCCTTGTCGAAAATCGGCCGGTGCGGCTCAAACCGGGCGACGGTCGAAAACTTCACCAGATCGTCGAGCGCCTTCTCGGGCATCGTCGAGATCAGAAAATGCCTCGACAAGAGCCGCCGCCGCACCGTCGGCGAATAGGAGCTGATCATCGTTTCAAATGGTCATTCCGGGACGGTCCGTACGGACCGGGCCCGGAACCCAAGCACACGGGCCTTCGTCCAGCCTTGCTGAGCCAGTGTTCATAGGTTCCGGGTTCGCCGCCTGCGCCGCCGCCCCGGAATGACCAGATAACAAAAAGCGGTCTTTATCCCGGATCGCCCGCTGCCTGATCCCAGCGTCTTTATGCATGCCGCTAGACCCTCGTCCCGAGGTTGCGGCAGAGTACCAGTCCGCAGCTGAATCGACCAGAACCTGCAGCAAAGGACGGGTGAGCTGATCTGGACATCATTCCGTGGAAAGCGGCTCAGATGGCTGGCAGCCACCGTCGCCGCCCTGATCTTCGGCTTGCTCGCGCTCGGCGCGCCGGCGCGGGCGGCTGAGGGCAGAATTGTCGTGGCGTCGAAGATCGACACCGAAGGCGCGCTGCTCGGCAACATGATCGTCGAGCTGCTCCAGGCCCGCGGTCTTGCCGTCGAGAACAAGCTTCAGCTGGGCCCGACCAATATTGTGCGCGCCGCCATTCTTGCCGGGCAGGTCGATGTCTATCCCGAATACACGGGCAACGGCGCATTGTTTTTTCATTTGGAAAGCGATCCGGCTTGGAAGAATTGGGGGCGCGGCTATGAGCTCGTCGAGCGGCTGTGCCGGGATAAAAACCAACTCGTCTGGCTCGCTCCGGCGCCCGCGAACAATACCTGGGTCATCGCACTGCGGAAGGATTTGGCCGAGCGCCGCCGCATAGCATCAATGGAGGATTTCGCGAAATACGTGGCGGAGGGCGGCCGGATCAAGCTCGCCGCCTCGGCGGAGTTCGTCGAGAGCCCCGCGGCGCTGCCCGCATTCGAGGCGACTTACGGCTTTCGGCTTGTCCGACGAGCAGCTGCTGACCTTGTCGGGCGGCAACACTGCCGCGACCTTGCGCGCCGCCGCCGAAGAGATGTCCGGCGTCAACGCCGCCATGGCTTATGGCACCGACGGCGCGCTCGCCGCTCTCGGCCTCGTCGCGCTCGCCGACGACAGGGGCGCGCAGATCGTCTACGCCCCGGCGCCGGTGATGCGGGAGGCCGTGCTGCAGCAGCATCCTGAGATCCGCTCGGTGCTCGATCCGGTTTTCGCGACCTTGACCTGGAGACATTGCAGCGGCTCAATGCCCAAATTGCCGTAGACGGGCAGGAGGCCGGGTCGGTCGCCGTCTCCTATCTGAAATCGCGGCATCTTCTGCCGTGATATTCCGGCTGGGCCGGATGGCCCGCCGGCCTCCCTCCCCGTTCCGATCGGCATTCGCAACCAGGTGCTGCTGATGCTGGTTCTCGCCGCGGCTGCAGCGGCGGCGGCATTCGGGTTTGTCGGCTACGCACCGAACCGGCTGGTTTCGGGGGAGCCGATCCCGTTATGGGCGGCCGCCGACCGGTTTTCGATCGCGGGCATAGCAGCCCTCGGAGCGATCTTGCTGGCGCTTGCGCAATGACGCCGAGCAGACCGCTTTACTACGCGACCGCCGCTTCGGCGGGCCTGCTGCTGCTCCTCGTGCTTGCCGCGGCAGGACACGCCGCCGGCATGCTTGCGGCGAATGCGCCTCCGCCGCTCCCGGATCTCGCTTGGTCCGGCCTTCTGGGTTCTGGCCGTCTGTGCCGCGCTCGCCGTCGCGGATGCGCTGCAGCGCCTCGACGCCGGCATTGCCGCACGGCTGGGGGCGGCGGCGGCGCTCGTATCGGGTGGGGTCTTGCTGGGGCTTGCCGGCACCTTCGACGCGTTGTCGATAGCCCGCGAATATGCCAGCCATCGCCAGCTCTTCGCCGACGCGCTGCAGCGCCATATGGTTCTGGTCGGGGCGTCGGTCGGAGGCGCCGTCGTCATCGGGTTTCCGCTGGGCATTATGGCGGTGCGCAGACCGCGCCTGCAGGGCCCGCTATTCGCGGGGTTGAATGTCCTGCAGACCATTCCCTCGATCGCCCTCTTCGGATTGCTGATCGTGCCGCTATCGGCTTTGGTCGCCGCTATGCCTCGGCTCGCCGCGCTCGGGATCGGCGGCATCGGCGTGGCGCCGGCGCTGATCGCGCTCGTGCTTTACGCACTGCTGCCGGTCGTTCGCAACACCTCGGCGGGGTTGGCCGGCGTCGAAGGCGCCGTCGTCGAGGCGGGGCGCGGCATGGGGCTCACCGGGCGGCAGATCTTCTGGCAAGTCGAGCTGCCGCTCGCATTGCCGGTATTGCTCGCCGGGCTGCGCATCGTGACGGTGCAAGCAATCGGCCTCGCCGTCGTGGCGGCCCTGATCGGCGCGGGCGGGCTCGGGACATTCGTCTGGGAAGGGCTCGGCCAGTACGCCGTCGACCTCGTGCTGCTCGGCGCTCTGCCAGCGATATTTCTTGCGCTCGCCGCCGACTTCGTGCTGCAGATCCTCTCCGCCGTGCTGCGCCTATATTCCGCGCCATGATCGAGATCGACACCGTCACGAAGAGCTATGGCGGCCGCCCGGTGGTCGACCGGCTTTCGATGACCGTCGCGGCCGGAGAGCTCTGCGTCCTGCTCGGCTCATCCGGCTGCGGCAAATCCACGACGTTGCGGATGATCAACCGGTTGATCGACACCGATTCCGGCTCGATCCGGGTGGCCGGAGAGGACATCCGCAACCTGCCCGCCGAAGCGCTGCGGCGCCGCATCGGCTATGCCATCCAGTCGACTGGCCTGTTCCCGCATTGGACGGTGGAACGCAACATCGCCACCGTGCCGCGGCTCCTCAAATGGCCGCCGGCGCGGATCCGCGACCGGGTCACCGAACTGCTCGAGCTGCTTCGCCTCGAGCCGGAAAGCTATCGCGGCAAATATCCGCACCAGCTGTCGGGCGGCGAGCAGCAGCGCGTCGGCGTGGCCCGCGCGCTGGCGGCAGATCCTGAATTGCTGCTGATGGACGAGCCGTTCGCCGCCGTCGACCCGATCACCCGCGACGCATTGCAGGCCGAGCTGTCGCATATCCAAAGAACCACCAACAAGACCATCGTCTTCGTCACCCATGACATCGAGGAGGCGTTGCGCCTCGCCACTCGGATTGCCGTGATGCATCAGGGGCGCGTCGCCCAGCTCGGCGCGCCGCTGGAAATTCTGGAGCATCCGGCAAGTGATTTTGTGGAGGATTTCGTCGGACGCCGGGGTGTCGGGCTGAAGCTTTTGTCGCTGCGCAAAATCGGCGACCGGCTGCGCCCCGGCGAGATCGCCGCAGGCGAGCCGCTGCCTCTCGACACGTCACTGCGCGACGCACTGTCGGCAATGACGACGCGTCACACCGAAAGATTGCCGGTATGCGACGCCGAAGGCCGGCACGTCGGAGCGATCGTGCTTGCTGATCTGGTGCGGTGAACATTTCCCGGAGCGAGTTTGCGGAATTATGTAGCAGACGCACCTAAGCGGTTGGTTCGTCGGGTCGTCCACCGCCTCAGCCACGGCCCCATGAAGCTGGCGATCTCCTCTGCGGGCTGTTTCAACCGGCTGCAATTCCCGGGATCCAAAAAGATCCATATCGGACCATTGCGCGCCTGTATGGAGATCGGGTCGGCTCTCGATATCGTCGGTCATTCTCCGGCTGCCTATTTCCGTCGCGAACGCGACTTGCGTCCGTTGGCTAACCGCCCCACCTATGCGGCAGGGATAAGACGCTGCAGATTTGCGCGCGATGGGGGCCCGGATCGAGACGCCCTGTGGACGATGGAGGACATGGTTCGGCTGATCGACGAGCACACCGAACGGAACGCGCCCCGGCTGGCGGATCGGCTCTTTGGCTAACCTTAGCTTACCGGAAAAATGCTGTTGTGCTTGGATGCCGCAACCGCTCGCAGCCTACCACATTTGAGGCTTCGCCTTGCGCTTAGGAGGAGGGGCGATGATCGCGAGGCGACGCATGCTTGAATTGTTCGCCGGCGGTGCCGCCGGCTGGTCGATCTGGCGCGCGCCGGCGGCGGCCATGCTGGCGGCGACGCCGCGGCAAACGGCAGGGCCGTTTTATCCGCAGTCGTTCCCGGCAGATGCCGACAACGACCTCGTGCAGATCAACGGGCACAGCGGCACGGCGCAGGGGATTGTGACCTATGTCAGCGGACGCCTCCGCGATCCCGACGGGCGGCCGATTGCCGGCGCCAGGGTCGAGATCTGGCAGTGCGACGCCAATGGCCGCTACCATTATGTTTATGACGGCCGCGCCGACCGCCCGCTCGACGAGAATTTCCAGGGTTATGGTCAGACCAGTCACCGACGCCGCGGGCGGTTATCGCTTTCGCACGATCCGCCCGGTACCTTATCCTGGGCGCACGCCGCACATCCATTTTGCGGTGTCGGGAGCGGGGCTGGCGCGCCTCACGACGCAGATGTACGTCGCCGGCGAGCCGGGGAACGAGCGCGACGGCGTGCTGATGGGGGTGCGCGACCCCGCCGCCCGCGCCCGCCTGATTGTGCCGCTGGTCCCCGCTCCCGACGCCGAGCCGAACGCGCTTGCCGGCACGTTCGACATCGTCCTCGGTTGAGAGCGGCGGAGCTCATGCAGG
Organism: uncultured Alphaproteobacteria bacterium; assembly: GCA_963836845.1. GTDB lineage: Bacteria > Pseudomonadota > Alphaproteobacteria > ATCC43930 > CGMCC-115725 > AP-15. Next base: position 37,330 of record CAWILK010000045.1, read on the forward strand.
TCGGGTAAACCCGCTGGGGCTGTAGCTGAGCTTACCTTCAGGATTTAGAGCCTGTCTCAAAAGTCCCGGTCGTCAATCATCGACAGCCAGGGACCGCTTTCGGAAACCGACAAGAGCCGTTCGGCCTTGGCGGCGGCAACCGCTCAATCTGCCCCAGAGCGGCCACGGATCGATGGAGCAAGGCAGCAGGGCGGAAAAAACTGCCTAGGGAGCCTGGGTCGTCGAGGCGACCAAACCGCTCAGCCGAGGTAGCGGATAATCCCCCGGACAGCCGCGAGATACGCAGCGGCCCCACGCTCCTTTCGTAGCGAAATCAGACGAGACCAGGACCTGCCAATATTTCTTGACCCACTGCTAGGATCGCTTGCCCCAGGGAGGAACATTGGGGGGTCGAAGACAAATGCTCAGTGCCGCTGGCCCCTCGTTAAGGAACGGAACATCCTCGCCACTAAAAGGTAAGTCAACCGTTAATACATAAGGATAAGCCGAAACCACATAGATACTCTCGGCGACCTTAATACCGGTCTGTTCGCCGAAGCTCTGAATATCTATAAACGCCCATGTAGAACTTTGACTTGGCAGATATACGGTCTGGCCCGGCTGGACGATCATGATGAAATCAACCCTCGCTAGGTTTCACATTCTATTTTAACTATAAATCTCCGTAGTGGGCGTCCAAAATTCGTCAAAAAGGCCGCGTGTGGGAAACAACAGGGTTCGGCGATTGGCCAGCATGAAAATAGCCGCTCCAGTGCGCTTATCCCGCTCGGTAAGCTGGGACCCTAGTGGTGCGAACCTGACATTCGATATCCTCGGGAGGACGCATAAAGGCAGGAATTGCTGAGTTTCGGAGGGTATCATCTGTATGATTTTGATCACTAGGCACAAGGAAGTTCCGAATGCTCGTTATCATCGGAGAGCAGCAGGCAATGGCTGCTTTCGGCGCATCTTGCCCGTTCCCGTGGGTGCTGGCGAACGTCCCTTCACCGAACCCACAACAGCCGTTCGCCGCCGGCAACGGGACCGCCGCGCCACGACTGGCGCTTATTGACCTCCTCCCTGGGAAGTCGACCTACTCTGCCAAGCCGCCTCAGGGCAAGCTGGATAGAGGCGAGGGTGACGAAGGTGGCCAAGGTTTCCGCGAGGTTCTCAAAGTCCTTGGCGAGACACCGGTTGCGTCCGAACCAGGAGAAGGTGCGTTCCGCCCACCCAGCGGCGCGGCAAAATGACGAAGCCCTTCATGTCGCCCCGTCGCGCATCGCGTGATCCTCCACCACGTGTCGGCGGCGCATAGATGCAGGGCAGCCCCGCCGTTTATCGGGATGTGCCGTTCCAGCCTTAGGCGAGGTTATTGCCGAACTCAAGGCATGCCAGGAGGACATGAAGAACTTCCCGCGGCTCAGGGCTCTGGCAGATACCCAATCATGTAATTGTCGTAATCGCCTCAGTAGAGGGGTCGTCAGCGGTGTGAGAGATTTGCGATTGAAGGGGTGGCTGAGACCTGATCTCGACTGATAAAACAGGGGGAACAGGTAGGACGGAACCGGGGGCGATGCGCCGGCACATCACATTGGACGCGGCGCACGCGTGTTGCGGGATTTTGCGCGAGGTTCCGCAGCCCGGCGCCGCGGCGGTTCCCCCGGTTCTTCGAGCGGGCGGGTTCGGCGCTGCTGGCGCGCTGCGAGCGATTTGGCGGCGCCGGTTTTGGCGCCGTAGCGGCAGAGATCGGCGACGACGCAGTCGGGGCATTCCGGCTTGCGCGCCTTGCAGACATAGGCACAAAACGTCGGCAAAAATTGCGATGGGGAATATCCAATCTATTCCTGGCTCAGCCGGCCAGGGTCTGCCACGCGCGTCGCGGCGGTTAGATGCATCTGCTACATAATTCCAGGAATTTGCGAACGTGCGAAACCGGCGCATGAATGAAACTGATGACCGCACTGTGCATTTCCGCTCGGACGGCGTGGCGCTGTCGCCCGCCGAATATGCTGAACTGCTGACCCGGCTCGCCGCGAATGGCGGGATCGTTGCCGACGAATTCTCGCGCGACGGGGCCGTTGCGGCGCTCGAACAGCGCATGGCCGCGATGCTCGACAAGGAGACGGCGGTCTTTCTGCCCAGCGGCACCCTGGCCAATCACCTGGCTCTGCGGCTGCTCGCCAAGCGGGGCCGGCGGGTGCTGGTGCAGCGCGAAAGCCATATCTACAACGACACCGGCGATTGCGCGCAGGAGCTGAGCGGGCTGACCCTGGTCCCGCTCGCCCCGGAGCGCGCCACCTTCAGCCTTGCTGAGGTCGAGGCCGAATTCGCCCGCGAGGACGGAGGGGCGGGTGGCGACCCCGATCGGGGTCATTTCGATCGAATCCCCGGTTCGCCGGCTGCACGGCGAGGTCTTCGACTTTGCCGAAATGCAGCGGATCGCGGCTTTCGCGCGCGAGCGCCGGATCGCGCTTCATTTCGACGGCGCCAGGGTCTTTCTGGCCTCCGCCTATACCGGGATAGCGCCGGCCGCCTATGCGGCCCTGTTCGATACCGCTTACGTTTCGCTCTACAAATATTTCAATGCCGGCGGCGGGGCGGTGCTGGCCGGCCCGCGGCAGCTCCTCGGCGATCTATATCATCAGCGCCGGATGTTCGGCGGCAGCCTTCGCCAAGCCTGGCCCTATGCGGCGGTGGCGCTGCATTATCTCGACGGGTTCAGCGAGCGCTTTCAGCGCGCCGCGGCGGCCTCCGAAACCTTGTTTCGGGCACTGCGCGAACAGCCCGGCTGCGAAGTCCTGCGCTCGCCCGCATCCACCAATGTCACACTCCTGCGCATCTCCGGCGGGAACGCTTCCACCTTGCCCGAGCGCTTGGACCGGCGCGGGATCGCCATCCGTCCCGCGTTGGCGGCCTCGTCCGAGCACGCCGAATTCGAGTTGGTCACCAACGAAACAATTTTGCGGCGCCCGATTGCGGAGATCATCGACGCGTTTGTCGAAGCGCTCGCATCCGCCGTCCGGCCGCCAATATTGACGGTGGCCGGCTCCGCGGCTTACCTAGATTTGTCATGGCGAAGCTTCCGATCATCACCGCTCCGGACCCCCGTCTCAAGATCAAGGCCCGGCCGGTTGCCGCTGTCGACGCGCGAAATCCGGCGGCTGATGGACGACATGCTGGAAACGATGTACGGCGCCATCGGGATCGGTCTCGCCGCGCCCGCAGGTCGGCCGGTCGGACCGCGTCATCGTCGTCGATGTCGCGCGCGACGGCGAGAAGCCGCAGCCACTGAAGCTGGCCAACCCCGAGATAGTCTGGCAGTTCGCCCGAGCTGACGATCGGCAACGAGGGGTGCTTGTCGCTGCCCGAGCACTACGCCGAGGTCACCCGATCCCGAAAAGATCCGGTCTGCGCTATCTCGATTATCAGAACGAGATCCGCGAAATGGAGGCGTCGGGGCTGCTCGCCACCTGCCTGCAGCACGAAATCGACCACCTCGACGGCGTCCTCTTCGTCGACCATCTATCCTCGCTCAAGCGCGGGATGATCCTGCGCAAGCTCGCGAAGGCCAAGCGCAGCCAGGTCTTCGAGAACGCCTAGCCTCGGCGCGCGGCGGAGCGTGGCCATGAACCCTGTCCGCGGCAAAGGCCTCGACCTGATTTCATGGGCACGCCCGTCTTTGCCGCGGCGATTCTGGACGGGTTTGCTTGCCGCCGGACACCATATCCTTGCGGTCTATACTCAGCCGCCGCGGCCGGCGGGCCGGGGTCACCGCCGCAACCCTCGCCGGTTCATCTGTTCGCAGGCCGAGCGCGGGCTTTCCGTACGTCACCCGCTGACTCTGCGGCGCACAGAGGAGCAGCACGTTCTTTCGTCGAGTTGGGCGTCGACGCGGCCGTCGTCGCTGCCTATGGCTTGATCTTGCCCTCCGAGATCCTGGCGGTGCCACGTCTCCGCTGCCTCAATGTGCACGCCTCGCTGTTGCCGCGCTGGCGCGGCGCGGCACCGATCCAGCGGGCATTGCTGGCCGGCGACCGAGCGACCGGGATCACGATCATGCAAATGGAGGAGGGGCTTGATACCGGGCCGATCCTGCTGCAGGAGGAGGTGGCGATCGGCCGCGACGCGACGGCGCCAGCCTCTCGGCAGAGCTGGCAGTGCTCGGCGGCCGCTTGATGCTGGCCGCGCTCGAGGGTGCTCGCGCAAGGCCGGCTCGTTCCGCGTCCGCAGCCGCAAGATGGGGTGACCTACGCCGCGAAAGTTCGCCGCGAGGAAGGCCGGCTCGACTGGCGGCTGGGATCGGTCGAGCTGGAGCGCCGGGTTCGGGCTTTGATCCTTGGCCCGGCGCTTTTTTCGAGATGAGCGGCGAGCGGATACGGGTGTATGCCGCGATCGATCTGCCGGGTCCGGCGGGAGGCAGTGCCGGGCACCGTGCTCGACGACCGGCTTACGGTCGCCTGCGGCGAGGGCGTCCTTCGCCTTCTGCGGCTGCAGCGGCCGGGCCGCGCGCCGCTCGATGCGAGCGCTTTCCTGCGCGGCTTCCCGGTACCTGCCCGGGACGGTGCTGCCATGCCCCGCTACAAGCTGACGATCGAATATGACGGAGCCGGGCTGGTAGGGTGGCAGCGCCAGGCGAACGGGCTCTCGGTTCAGGAGGCGCTGGAAACCGCGATCGCGAAGTTCTGCGGGGAAGCGCGTTACCGTCCACGGGGCGGGGCGCACCGATGCGGGCGTGCATGCGTTGGCCCAAACCGCGCATGTCGACCTTGCGCGCGGCGTTGCGCCGGAGGTACTGCGCAGCGCCATCAACCATTACCTGCGGCCTGCCGCGATCAGCGTGATTGACTGCCGAAGCAGTGCCGGACGCGTTCGACGCGCGCCTCTCGGCCACGGCGCGCGTCTACCTCTACCGCATCCTGAACCGCCGCGCGCCGCCGGCGCTCGAGCGCGGCCGGGTATGGCAGGTCGTGCCGCCGCTCGATGTCGAGGCGATGCGGGAGGGCGCGCGGCATCTGGTCGGGCACCATGACTTCTCGACATTCCGCGATTCGCTGTGTCAGGCAAAGTCCCCGATGAAGAACCCTCGACGCGCTCGAAGTTGCGCCGGGCCGGCGACGAGGTCCATATCGAGGCACGGGCCCGCTCGTTTCTGCACCATCAGGTGCGCAACATGGCCGGCACATTAAAGCTCGTCGGCCTCGGGCGCTGGCGTCCCGACGATGTCGCCCGCGCGCTCGCCACCCGCGATCGCCGCGCCGGCGGCCCGACCGCCCCGGCCGAAGGCCTCTATCTGGTCGAGGTGCTTTATGATGGCGGCAAGCCGGTCCCGGAAATCTAGCTCGCACGAAACTCCAGGCGCTGGTCGGTCAGAAACGTCGCGTAGAAATAGAGCTCGGCATCGAGCGCGCGCTTGATGTTGTCGGCTCGCCGAAAACCGTGCTGCTCGCCATCGAACAGCAGATAAAGAAACGCGATCCCTTGCCGACGCAAGGCCGCCACCATCGCCTCGGCCTGCTGCGGCGGGACGACCCTGTCTTCGGCGCCCTGAAAGAAAGCAACCGGCACGGAGAGCCGCTGCGCGCTGTGGACGGGGGAGCGCGCGACATACAGGTCTTTGCGTAGCGGGTACGGGCCGATCAGGCCGTCGAGATAACGCGAACTCGAATTTGTGGGTGTCCTTCGCCAGCGCCTCCAAATCGCTGATGCCGTAATAGCTCGCGCCAGTCTTGAATTCAGTGCGGAACGTCAAAGCGGCCAGCGTGGTGTAGCCGCCTGCGCTCGCCCCGCTGATCGCCCATCGCTGCGGGTCGATCCGCTTGATTTGTGCAAGATGGCGAGCGCCGTTGGCGCAATCGGCTACATCGACGATCCCCCAATTCCCCTGGAGCCGCAGGCGGTACTCACGGCCATAGCCGGTGCTGCCGCCGTAATTCACGTCGAGAACGGCAAACCCGCGGCTGGTCCAATACTGCGTTCCCCAGCTCAAGGTCCCGGACGCGGCAGAAGTTGGTCCGCCGTGGCAATGCACGATCAACGGGGGCAATTCGGCGGCCGGCGCGGCGAAATCCAAGTTTTGCGGGGGGTAGAAGAGACCGTAAGCCTGGAGGCTGTTGTCGGTCTCGAATGCGACCGGCTCCGGGACGGAGAGGTATCCGCGATACGCCCCCATATCCTGCGTCGTCGAGAGCCGCAGAACCTCGCCTTGCCCTGAGGCGAGGTCCAGCTCGACCACGGCGGGCGGGCGGGTCGGCGAGCCGCCACGAAAATAGACCCGTTCCGCGGAGGCTCGAACCGAGGAAAAATCCTCGTATTCGGTGGCGATCGGACTGACCTGCAGAGACTGCAGGTCCACTGTGGAAATTCGGCCGATCCCGTCGTGCAGATAGCTGCAGACGAGCTGGTTTGCCGAGACGAAAGCGAAGCTCGACATGCGGAACTGCCATTGCGCCCTGCCGAACTCCGCCGCCAGCGGATAGACCGGCTCGATCGGCGCGGTCTCGTTCAGCGGATCGCCGGCAATGCGGAACAGGTTCCACCATCTTTCGGCGAGCGCCGCCTGAGCCCGGTCGGAAACGAAGTACAGTGTCCCGTCGGGCGACCATTCGGGCTGGAAGATCAATTCGTCATCTCCGCCAGCCACCAGCCGCTTGCGGCCGATCGAGCCGTCGGCAGCGAGTTCGGCCACCCACAGCTCGCAACCGATCCACGGCATGTTCGGATGGCTCCATTCGAGCCAGGCGAGGCGTGCGCCCTCCGGATCGAGACGCGGCGCCGCATAGAAATCACGTCCCGACTGCAGGATGCGTGGCGGAGCAGACCCGTCGAGCGGAATTTCGACCAGGGTGTTGACCGGTTCCGGCGACCCGGTCGTGTGATCCTCGCGCACCCAGATCATTCGCCCGCGCCGGGCATCCATTACCCCGTCCGCGTAGCGCAGCCCGCGCGCTCGCGGCGGTTCGGGGGTGATCGCGACCGGCGGCGCCGCCGACCCCGCCTGGCGATAAAGGCGCTGGTCCGCATCGTTGCAGAAATAAACCACGCCCCCGCTCGCGAGATGGGCGCCCCCGCCATATTCGTGAACCCGGGTGCGGACGTTGAAAACGCCCTCACCGGAGCTCAGCGCAGGCGTGACATCGGCGGAGCTGCTGTCTGCGGCGCGGCAGACGATGACGGACCGCCCGCCCTCCTGTGGCCGGGACTCGATCCAGTAGAGGTCCGTCCCGTCGAGCAGGATGTCGCCAAGGCCGATCGAGGAGGCGACGATCAGGTCGGAGGTGATCGGCGAGGACCAGGAACCGTAAGGCGCCGTCTGTGGTTTGGTCATCACCGCCTCTAGGCGACCGATCGGCGTTTTTTACCGCCCGCGTTGCGGATAACCACGTGGCACCCGGCCGGCTCCGCATATAGACCTCCCCAGCGGGATAATCGATGCCGAACGCGCGCGCACGCGGAGCTCAAAACTCGTATCGGTCGATGATCATCGGCTCGTTGCGGGCGGCGGCGATCCATTCCTGCATTGCCGGGAGCGCCAATATCGCCTCGCAATACGCCTCGGCGTCGCGCTCGAGCTCCACCTTGTAGGTGCGAAAGCGGGTGATCACCGGAGCAAAAGTCGCGTCGGCAATGCTGAAACGGCCGAACAGGAAATCACCCTTGCCGTCGCCAAAGCGTTTGCGGCAGTCGCGCCAGATCGCCATCACGCGATTGACGTCGGCTTGAGCTTCCGGGGTCAGCCCGCGATTGGGGAAGCTCGAGCGAACATTCATCGGCAGATGGTTGCGCAGCGCCTGAAGGCCGGAATGCAATTCCGCGCACACCGAACGGGCGACCGCGCGGGCGTCGTTATCTCTGGGCCAAAGCTGATAGGTCGGGAAGGATTCGGCGAGATACTCGCAAATCGCTAGGCTGTCCCAGATGACGAGCTCGCTGTGCCGCAACGCCGGCACGGTGCCGGACGGCGAGTACTTCATGATCGTCGCCTTGCTGGTCGGCTCGTACAGCGGGATCACAACTTCGTCGAACGCCACCCCGATCTGCTTCAAAACGAGCCACGGCCGCAGCGACCAGGACGAGTAGTTCTTGTTCCCGAGATAGATCGTAAGCTCGGCCATGAGGCGCCCTGTCTCAGCTGATGGGAGGCCACTTTGACGACAACCCGGCCGGCGCGCAACGAATGGCGGAAGAGGCAGGAGTCGAACCTACCGAGGACGCCTGGCGCCCTCCAACGGGTTTGAAGCCCGCGCGAGTCACCGGACCCGATGCTCTTCCCCGGCCCTCCAGCGGGTGCCGGTCAGCCGAACAGCTCACCGCCGCGCAGTGCGATGCGCGCATCGCCAACCCGGCGGGTCGCCCCCATCTTATCAAGAAATTCGAGAATCTAAATCGTCACATTGCGGCCGATGCCGCAGCGGTCCCGGAAGGCTGCGGCGGTGAACGCGCCCTCAGGCGAGCCTTCGGCAAGCTCGGCCGCGATCGCGGCGAGCCGGGTCAAGGTCTCGGGGAGAAAGAACCGGTTGTCGGCGACCCGGGCGACGCGGCCGAGCCGCTCGGCGCGGGCGAGAAACCGCTCGACCGTCGCAGGCTCGAGGCCAAGGGCAGCGGCGATCTCGCGCACTCGCGGCGCCTGCAGATTCCTCGGCGCCGAGCAGCGGGCCGATGCGCTTCCACAAGCGCTCGTCGGCCGGGGTCAGCCTCGGCCGATGGTCGGGAAGCCGCCATGCCGGGCCTTGGCGAACCGCCCGGCCGGAGGCGGCGAGCGCCGACAATGCCGCATCGAGCGCCGCCTCGGGAGCCTCGGCGCGCAATTGCCGCAACAGGACCGGCCGGCCCGGGCCGAGCGTATCCGGCTGGGCCCGGTGCCAGGCGGCGAGCGCATCGATGATCTTGTCGGACAGCGCCGCGAGGTGCTCTCGCGTCACTGCGACAGAGGCGCGCGCCGGCCCCACCCGCAAGACCCCGCCGGCTGCGATCAAAAGGTCGAGCTCGGTCGGCGCGAGATTGCGCGTCAGCGCGAAGAGCGGCAAATCGACTACGCCTTCGGTCGCGAGCAGGCGCTCCAGCGCCGCGGCCGGCTCGGATGCCGAGGCCGCGTCGAGCACGGTTAGCCGCGAGGGCGCGCGGCGGCCCCGCCGCGGCGCAAACGGATCGACGACATGGCCGCCGGCCAGAGTGCGCCGCGCCGCATGGTCGCGCAGCACCGCCCGGTCCCCGTGCAGCGCGCCAATCTGGGCTTCGAGGTCGATCTGGACAAAGCCGGCCTCTCCCGGCGCCAGCGTCCGGGAGCCGAGCACGGCGATGCGCCCGACCAAATCGGCGGTGCCGAGATGCAAATGCACCGGCAGCCCGTCGCGCAGCGGCGCCTCGGCAAACCGCGAGGCGCGGACGAGGAGGTCGACCCGCCTGGCCGGCGCATGCCGCTCCGGCGCGACGATCCACTCGCCGCGGCGCGGCTCGCTCCCCTCCGGGACCGAGCCCGCGAGGTTGACGGCGCAGCGCTCGCCGGCAGCGGCGGCTTCGACCGTGCGGTTTTGCGAGTGCAATCCGCGGACCCGCATCGGGATCCCGCTCGGGCTGACCATCAATTGATCGCCGACCGCCGCCTTACCGGCGGCGACGGTGCCGGTTACCACCAGCCCGATCCCCGGCAAGCTAAAGGCCCGGTCGATCGGCATGCGGAACAATCCGGATGCAGGGGCGGCCGCGCGGTCGCGCTCGGCGATCCGAGCGCTCCGTTGGAGATGCTCGGTCAAAGCTGCAATCCCGGCGCCGGTTCGACTCGACACCGGGAATATCGGGCTCTCGGCAAAACCGGCCGCCTGGAGCAATGTTTCGACTTCGGCAGCAACCGCCTCGGTGCGCTCCGGCTCGACGCGGTCGATCTTGGTGACCACCCCGGTGACCTCGCGCACACCGATCAGCTCGAGAATGTCGAGATGCTCGAAGGTCTGCGGCCGCGGCCCGTCATCGGCCGCGACGATCAGCAATACCCTGTCGATCGAAAGCACACCCGCGAGCATGTTGGGCAGGAAGCGCTCGTGACCCGGCACGTCGACAAAGCCGATCTCGCTGCCGTCGGGCAAGCTCGCATAGGCAAAGCCGAGGTCGATCGTCAGCCCGCGCCGCTTCTCCTCGGGCAGCCGATCGGCATCGACCCCGGTCAGCGCGCGCACCAGCGCTGTCTTGCCGTGGTCGATATGGCCCGCCGTCGCCAGGATCATGGCTCTCGCGCCTCTGCGGCGGCCAAGCAACCGGCAAGCCGCCAACCGAGAATGTCGTCGGCCGCTGCCGGCCCCTTGCCTGAATTTTCGCCCCCTCCGCCCGCTTGCGGGAGGAGAGGCAGAGGGAGGGTGAGGTGGGCTGCGCCCCCGTTTGGATCGCCGGCTCCCCTCACCTCACCCCGACCCGCTCCGCCCCCGGGGGCGGAGAGGGAAAATCCCACCACGCTAACCCTCCCCCGCAAGCGCCCGGCCGACTGAGGCAGAAGGAACGAGCCCACCGAGCTGGTCCAGGAATGCAGTCTCGTCCTCAAGGCAGCGCAGGTCGAGGAGAACGCGGCCAGCCTCGATGCGCCCGATTACCGGGATCGGCAATTGGCGCAAGGCGCGCGCTAGGCTTTCGACGCCGCCTCCCCCGCGCCTGCCGGCGGGTCCCAGCGCGAGGGCCACGCTGGGCAGCAATGCAACCGGTAGTGCCCCACTGCCGATTTGGCTGCGCGTTTCGACCAAGCTTACCTCGGCAACTCCTGCGAGCACCCGCTCGACCGCAGGCCGGAGGCGCTGCGCGGAGGCGCCTATCTCCTCAGCCGAACGAACCAGCAGCCGTAGTGCCGGAAGCCGAGCGGCTAGGCGGTCGGGATCGGCGTAGAGGCGCAATACGGCTTCGAGGGCGGCCAGGCGGATCTTGTCGAGGCGCAGGGCGCGCTTCAACGGGTTGCGGGCGAGCTTGCGCACGAGGTCGGCGCGGCCCACGACGAGCCCCGCTTGCGGGCCCCCCAGCAATTTGTCGCCGCTGAAGGTGACGAGCCCGGCTCCTTGGTTCAGCGACTCCGCCACCGTCGGCTCGTGCGGCAACCCCCAGCGCGCGAAATCGACCAAGGAGCCGCTGCCGAGATCCTCGACGAAAGGGATCCCGTGGTCGCGCGCGAGCGCGGCGAGCCTGGCCGGGGGCACCGCGGCGGTGAAGCCTTCGATCGCATAGTTGCTGGTATGCGCTTTCAGGATCAGGCTGGTTTGCGGGCCGATCGCCGCCTGGTAATCGGCGAGATGCGTGCGGTTTGTCGTTCCGACCTCGCGCAGCCGAGTACCGGCCCGGCTCATGATGTCGGGCAACCGAAACGAGCCGCCGATCTCGATCAGCTCGCCCCGCGAGACGATTGTCTCGCGACCCTCCGCCAGGGTGTTGAGCGCCAGCACCAACGCCCCGGCATTGTTGTTCACGGCAAGCGCGGCCTCGGCTCCGGTCAGCCGCGTCAGCCAGCCCGCAATATGATCGTCGCGCTCGCCCCGCCGGCCGGTCTCGGTATCGTATTCGAGCGTCATCGGGTGGCGCATCGCTTCGACCGCCGCTGCGACCGCCTCCTCCGGCAGTGGCGCGCGGCCCAGATTGGTGTGAAGCACGGTGCCGGTCAGGTTGAAAACCCGGCGCTGCGATTGGCGCATGGTGCGGCCGAGCGAAGCGGAGCAACCGTCGACCACTTCGGCAACCGACCCGCCCTCTCCCATCCGGCGCCGCGCCTCGATGGCCGACCGTACCGCGTCGAGCACCAGTTCGCGCCCGTATTGTGCGATCAGGGCGGCGGCACGATCCGAGCGCAGGACGCTGTCGACCGAGGGCAGCCCCGCCCGGCCTTCGCGCTCCGCCGGAGTCATGATGCCATTACCGGCTCGGCGAAGCTTTCTGCCGCCCCCTCTGCCAGGCGAAGGCGGGGCTCGTCCCCTCCCAGAGCATCGACACGACCGATTACGGCGGCGCGGTAGCCGAGCTCGTTGAGCCGGGCGAGGCAGGGTTCGGCGCGCTCGGCGGGCAGTCCGGCGAGAAGCCCGCCAGCGGTCTGCGGGTCTATCAGCAGAGCGGCCACCGGATCATCCGCGGACCAAGCGCCCGGGTCGAGAGCAGACAAGCCCGCAATATTGTCCGCATGCAATGAGCTGGTGACGCCGCGGCCGAGCAACGGCAGCGCGCCTTCGAGCGCCGGCACCGCCTCAGGATCGACGGACGCGTCCATACCCGAGGCGCGCAGCATTTCGAGAAGATGGCCGACCAACCCGAACCCAGTCACGTCGGTGCATGCGGTGGCGCGATGCTCGATGAGGCACGTAGCCGCAGGGCCCGCCGGCTCTACCATAGTCGCGACCGCCCCCTCGACCAGGCGCGACGGGATCAGCCCGCGCGCGCCTGCGGCGAGGATCACGCCGGTGCCGAGCGGCTTTGTCAGGATCAGCCGGTCCCCCGGGCGCAATCCCGACTTTCGCAGCAATTTGCCGGGTCGCGGCCGTCCGGTTACGGCAAAGCCGAGGGCCAACTCGGCGCCCTCGGCGCTGTGCCCGCCAATCAGCACGGCTCCCGCCGGCTCCAGCACGTCGAGCCCGCCGCGCAGCATATGGAAAAGGTCGTGCTCGACGATCGGCGGGCGCGCCGCCGGCAAGGTGGCGATCGCGAGGGCGGTCTCGGGGGCGCCGCCCATCGCGTAGATGTCGCCGAGCGCATGGGTCGCCGCTATTCGTCCGAAGAGGTACGGATCGTCGACCATGGCGCGGAAGAAATCGACGGTCTGCAGCAGAGGCGGCGCGCCGGGGAAGGAGATCAGCGCGGCGTCGTCGGGACTGTCCAGCCCGATCATGACCGCCCCGCTCGACAACGGCTGCAGCCGCTCGATGACCCGCCCGAGCACCGCGGCGGGAACCTTGGCGGCGCAGCCGCCGCAGCGCATCGGCTCTTCTTCCGGACCGAGCGCCATCGCCGGCAGATCGGTGTAGCGCCGCATCCAGCGCCGGTCGATCCAGCCCTTCAGCTGCCATAAGAGCGGGCCGTGTGCGGCAAGCGGCCCGCGCGACGCGACCGCCTTCTCGTCCCCGGTGCCGATGAGGGCCAGCCCCCGACGCTGCGGCACAAAGCGCCGCGGCCGCTTGCCGGCGAGCGCGCGCCGCAGATTAGTGGCGAGCGGCGGGCCTTGGCGCACCGCATAGACGCCCGCCTTCTCGCGCGGGTGGGCGAGCATCGTCGCCACGTCACCCGCGGCGAAAACGCTCGGGTCGCCGATCGACCGCAGCGTCTCGTCGATCGCGATAAAGCCCTCCGGCGTCAGCCGCAACCCGGTCTCGGCAAGCCAAGGCGCGGCACCCGCCTCGGTGACCCACAACGCCTCGTCGAATGTCGATCCGCCGATCGCCGGCGGACACCAGCACGCCGGGCTCGACGCCGAGGACCTCGCAGCGGGTTTCGACCGCGATCCCCCGCTCGCTTAGGATTCGCTCGAACAGGGTGCGGGCCCGGCGATTATGCGATGGCAGCAGTGCTTCTCGAGTGACGAGAACGACCTCGAATGAGCCACCGCAATATCGGGCGAGCCGATGATGCGCCGAGAGGGCGAGCTCGACCCCGCCGGCACCGCCGCCGACCACGGCAAGGCGCAGCCGCCGCATCTCCGCGGCCCGCGCGAGAAGGGCCTCCCAGCGCCTTGCAAAATGGTCGATCGGCTTGACCGGGATCGTGTGCTGCGCCGCCCCTGGAACATCGTCCGAGCGTGGCTCCGAGCCGATGTCGAGCGACAGCAGATCGTAGCGGATCGGCGGATGATCGCGGGTCAGCACCAGGCGCTTCGCCCGGTCGAGGCCGACCGCTTCGTCGCGGATCAGCCGTGCGCCGGCAAAACGCGCCAGCCGGCCGAGATCGATGTGGCATTCCTCAAACCGGTAATGCCCGGCCACATAACCGGGCAGCATGCCCGAATAAGGGGTTTCTACGTCTCGCGTGACCAAGGTCACGCGCACCCCCGGCACCGGGCGCATGCCAAAGCTTTTCAGCACATGGACATGCGCGTGGCCGCCACCCACGAGAACGAGATCCCGGTCGATTGCGACAGCCGGCTGCATCCGCGCAACTATGCCCGAGCGCTGGGCACGGTAGCAACAAAAGGGGCCGTTACCCCCCGAGGCCGCCGGTTCGGACCAAAAGGCGCGGCGACAATCCGTCGATCGACGGCACCCCGAGGAGCCCCAAATCACGCTCGAGCTCTTCCCGGAGGATCGTGAGCGCGCGCTTGGCGCCTTCCCGGCCGGCGGCGGCAACCCCGTACAGAACCGCGCGGCCGGCCAGCACCGCATCGGCGCCGAGCGCCACCGCCTTGATCACGTCGGTGCCGCGGCGCACCCCACCATCGGCGCCGATCTCGGCCGCGTGCACGACGTCCTCGCCGCTGAGCAGCCCTTGATGATCAGCTTGCGCGGCCAACGCTCGCGGATCCTCGACAGCGTGTCCCAAGAGAGCGCCCGATCCATTTGCGAACGGATCCCAATGCGCGCTGTCGAAAGAGCCGCGGCGGTTCTTCGGCACAAACTCGACCACATTCTCGAAGCGCGGCATGCCGTGGGTCGCGATCCCGCGAGCGAGCCAGCGCGGTGCATCAATGTGTCGAGCCGCGGGCTCCAGCTCAATGATTTCGGGGCCGGCGGTGGTGCGCTTGTGCCATTCCCGGTTGCCGTAGATCTGCGCATCGACGGTCACGACCAGCGCCTCGCAGCCGGCATTGCGGGCGCGCTCGATCAGTGTCTCGCGCGCCTCTGGAAATCGACTGCGTGCGGATCTACCGCGCTCCATGACGGCCCGGCTAGCTGCCGGCCTCGGGCAAAGCGGCCGCCACGGGCTCCGTTGTTTCGTTGCGCGCCTCCCCGGGGGAATAGGGACGCAGCAAGCATGCAACCAAGGCGGTCCAGCCGGTCTGATGCGACGCGCCGAGGCCGCGGCCGGTCTCGCCGTGAAAATATTCGTAGAACAGCACATTATCGCGGAACTGCTGATCGCTCTGCTCGATGGGCGAGTCGCCGAAGACCGGCCGGCGCCCCTCCTCATTGCGCAGAAAGATCCGGCATAGGCGCCGGGAGATCTCAGTGGCGATCTCGCCCAGATGCAGCATCTTCCCAGACCCGACCGGGCACTCGACCCTGAAATCGTCTCCGTAATAGCTGTGAAACCGGCGCAAGGATTCGATGATCAGGAAATTCATCTGCGGCCAGATCGGCCCGCGCCAATTGGAGTTTCCGCCGAACATGCCGGTCTGCGAATCGCCGGCGATGTAGGCGACGCTAAGATGCGTCGCTCCGTGCTCGAAGACATAGGGGTGTTCCCCGTGCTGCTTCGAGAGCGAGCGCACGCCGAAATCGGACAGGAACAGCGTCTCGTCGAGCATCCGGCTGAGCAGCCGCTTCATCCGATGGCCGCGCAGCAACGACAGCAAGTGCCTCTCGCCTTTTGCGTCATGCCAGCGCGAGACGAGCCGCGCGAGGTGCGGACGGTGCTCGAGAAACCAGCGCGACCGGGCATTGAACCTCGTCAGCTGCCCCAGGACGGAACTGTCGAGCACTTCCACTGCAAAAAGCGGAACCAGCCCGACCAGCGAGCGCACCCGCAACGGGATGCGCTTGCCGTCGGGCAAGTGCAGGCAGTCATAATAAAACTCGTCCTGCTCGTCCCATAGCCCGATGCCGTCGCCGCCGATATTGGTCATCGCCTCGGCTATGTAGAGAAAATGCTCGAAGAACTTGGAGGCGATGTCTTCATAGACCCGATCGTTGATGGCGAGCTCGAGTGCGATGCGCATCAGGTTGAGGGTGTACATCGCCATCCAGGCGGTGCCGTCCGACTGGTTGACGAAGCCGCCGGTCGGCAGCGGCGCGCTGCGGTCGAACAAGCCGATATTGTCCATGCCGAGAAACCCGCCCTGGAAAATATTCCGGCCCTCGACATCCTTGCGGTTTACCCACCAGGTGAAATTCAGCATCAGCTTGTGGAATACCCGCTCCAGGAACACCCTGTCGCCCGTGCCTCCGCGCCGCTCGCGGTCGAGCTCGTAGACGCGCCACGCCGCCCAGGCGTGCACCGGCGGGTTGACATCGCCGAACGCCCATTCATAAGCCGGCAATTGGCCATTGGGGTGCATGTACCAGTCGCGGGTCAGCAGCAATAATTGGCCCTTGGCGTAGCCCGGGTCGATCAGCGCCAGGGTGACGGTATGGAACGCCAGATCCCAGGCCGCATACCACGGGTACTCCCATTTGTCCGGCACCGAGACGATGTCGGCATTGTTGAGGTGCGGCCAATCCGCATTGCGCCCATGGCGGCGCGGCTCGGGCGGCGGCGGCTGCAACGGATCGCCGTTCAGCCACTCGGGGATGTCGAAGTAATAGAACTGCTTGGTCCACAACATGCCGGCGAGAGCCTGGCGCTGCACCAGCCGCGCATCGGGATCGGCGATGTCCTGCTGAAGCTCGTCATAATATTCGTCCGCCTCGGCGCGGCGGGTCGCCATCACGCGGTCGAGGCCGTCGATACCGGCAACGCCGCCGTCGTTCGTCAGCCGCGCCCGCAGCCGGCTGGCTCCTGCTGGCGGCACGGTCAAGCGATAATGAGCGGCGACTTTGGTCCCGCGACGCTCGGGGTTCACTGCCGCGGTGTCGCCGCCGACGACATAATCATTGATCCCGTCCTTGAAAAATCGGCCCGGGCGCATCGACACCCCAAAGCCGCCTTACATTCGTGTCGTTCTCGCAAAACAGGAATTCCGGCCGGCCCTCGCAAAACAGCCTCAGATGCAGAAAATGAGGGTGGTCGACCGAGATCGAAGTCATCGGCGCGCGCAACGAGCTGAGGCCGCATCGGGTCGGGCCGCCACGACCAGATGTTGCGGGCCCATAGCTGCGGCAAGACGTGCAGCACCGCCGCTTCCGGCCCGCGATTATGGACCGTCACCTGCATCAAAATGTCTTCGACATCCGCTTTGGCATATTCGATCTCGACATCGAAATAGCGGTTGTCGGCAAAAACGCCGGTGTCGATCAGCTCGAATTCGGGCTCCCCCCGTCCGCGGCGCCGGTTCTCCTCGACCAGCTGATTGTAAGGAAAAGCAGCCTGCGGGTATTTGTACAGCATACGCATGTACGAATGCGTCGGTGTACCGTCGAGGTAGTAGTATAATTCCTTGACGTCCTCGCCGTGATTGCCTTCGGAATTGGTCAGCCCGAACAACCGCTCCTTCAGGATCGGGTCACGGCCGTTCCATAGGGCAAGGCCTAGGCACAGCAGCAGATGGTCGTCGCCAAATCCACCGATCCCGTCTTCGCCCCAGCGATAGGCGCGGCTGCGGGCGTGATCATGCGGGAGATACTCCCAGGCAGTCCCGTATGCGCTGTAATCCTCGCGCACCGTTCCCCATTGGCGCTCGCTGAGATAGGGCCCCCAGCGGCGCCAATGCTTGCCATGCCCGATCTCTTCGAGGCGGACGGCCTCGGCAGATTTTGACTTTCTCGACGACGGCATCGGCCTAATCTCCCTCCCGCGCACTGCATCGGGCATAGTGCCCGGGTAGAAGCAACCGGATCCTTTCCGGAGACAACAGATGGCGAATGACGACCCCGCGATCCGTTACGATGCGATCGTCATCGGCACAGGCCAGGCCGGCCCGCCCCTGGCGCGGCGGCTCGCAGCCGCCGGCATGACGGTCGCGGTGATCGAGCGCGCCGCCTTCGGCGGCACCTGCGTCAATACCGGCTGCATTCCGACCAAGACGCTGATCGCGAGTGCCTATGCCGCGCATCTGGCGCGCCGCGCTGCGGATTTCGGGGTTGTCATCGACGGATCGGCGCGCGTCGACATGGCCCGGGTCAAGGCGAGAAAGGACGAGATTGCGCTGCGCTCGCGGGCTGGCGTCGAGCAGAGCTTGCGAAGCCTCGAAAAATGCACGGTGTACCAGGGTCACGCGCGGTTCGTCGGACCGCACGAGGTGCGGATCGGAGAGGCGGTTCTAACGGCAGAGCGAATCTTCATCAATGTCGGCGGGCGAGCGCTCTTGCCGAACCTTCCCGGCCTCGATCAGGCCGCATATCTGACGAACAGCTCGATGATGGGGGTCGATTTCTTGCCTCGGCATCTCGTGGTGGTCGGCGGCAGCTATGTCGGGCTCGAATTCGCCCAGATGTATCGGCGTTTCGGCAGCGAGGTGACGGTCATCGAGATGGGGCCGCGGATCGTCCATCGCGAAGATCCCGACGTCTCGGCCGAGATCAGCGAGATCCTCGAAAGCGAGGGCATCAAATTGCGGGTCAGCGCGGAATGCATCCGGGTCGCAAAGAGCGGCGACGAAGTCCTGGTCGGGGTCGATTGCAAGGACGGGCCGCCCGAAATCCGCGGCTCGCATGTGCTCCTTGCGGTGGGCCGTCGACCGAACACCGACGATCTCGGTCTCGATGCCGCCGGGATCGAGACCGATGAGCGCGGCTACATTGTCGTGGACGACGAGTTGCGCACCAATGTGCCGGGGGTTTGGGCGCTCGGCGACTGCAACGGCCGAGGGGCGTTCACCCATACCGCCTACAATGATTTCGAGATCGTCGCCGCAAACCTTCTCGACGGGGGATCGCGGCGGCTCAGCGATCGCATCACCGCCTACGCGCTCTATGTCGATCCCCCGCTCGGCAGGGCCGGCCTGACCGAAGAGGAGGTCAGGCGCACCGGCAAGCCGGCGCTGATCGCCAAACGGCCGATGACCCGCGTCGGGCGGGCTGTCGAGAAAGGCGAAACGCACGGTTTCATGAAGGTGCTGGTCGATGCCGGGAGCCGGGAAATACTGGGCGCCTCGCTGCTCGGGACCGGTTGCGACGAGGTGATCCACGGCATTCTCGATGTGATGTACGCCAAAGCGCCCTATACCATGCTGCAACAGACGATGCCGATCCACCCGACCGTGTCGGAACTGCTCCCGACTTTGCTCGGCGATTTGCAGCCCTTGTGGAGGAGCGCAGGGGCCCAGGGACGGACGATGTAGCGTGGGCATAACAAATCGGAAAGTGACGGTGTGCGGTCATTAGCCAATTTTCAGCTATTGCATTTTGTCTGCGAAAGCCAGTGTTCATTGGTTCCGGGCCCGGCCCATGCGGGCCGTCCCGGAATGACCGCTTAGGATGTCCCGGTACGGATAGAGTATTGATCTAGCCGCGATCATTTTCAGTCGCAGTCCAAGTGCTATCGTCGCCGCCGCGAAAGTGACGGTGTGCGGTCATTCCGGGGCGTAGCGGAGCTGCGCGGCCGGAACCCATGCACACGAGCATCAGCCTATTTGCAGCTATTGCGCTTTGTCTGCGAAAGCCCCTGTTCATTGGTTCCGGGCCCGGCCCATAACCAATTTCTCCTGCTGGTGTTTCGCCGCCGCGAGCGCGCCTTGCAGCCGCCACCACGCCTCGAGTACGCAGGCCACCGACCAGGCCTGCGCAGGCGCGCCGGCCGGGCGATGCGGCGGCGCGGCCTCGAATATCTCGCTGACCGTGCCGAGCCCGGCATCGAGCAAATGGTCGCGCACCGGCGCGAGAAGCTGCAACGCCCGCTCCGCATCCCCATGGACGCGATATTCCGCGAGCGCGTAGTGGCCGAGCAGCCAGGCCCAGACCGTGCCTTGATGATAGGCGCCGTCGCGAAGGCGGGGGTCACCGCCGTAATGCGGCTGGTAATCGGGATGCTCGGCCGACAGCGAGCGCAATCCGTAGGAGGTCAGCAGCGCCCGGCCGCAGAGCGCGACAACCCCGGCCTGGCGGTCCGGCCCGAGCGGGCTGTACGGCAGGCTGACCGCCAGGATCTGGTTGGGCCGGACCGAGCCGTCATTGCCCGACGGCCCGTCGATCACATCATAGAGCCCGCCGGTCCGTTTGTCGTCGAAGCGCCCAAAGCTGGCGCGCACACGTTCCGCGAGGCCGCGATAGGGCCCTGCGGATCGTCCGAGGGCCGCGGCGAAAGCCTCCATGATGCGCAGCGCATTGTACCACAGCGCATTGATCTCGACCGGCTTGCCGATGCGCGGGGTCACCACCCAGTCGCCGATCTTGGCATCCATCCAGGTCAGCTGCACCCCGGGCTCGCCGGCCCGCAGCAGCCCGTCCTCGGGATCGACCCGGATCCCATAACGCGTGCCCTTCGAGTGCCATTCGATCATGTCGGCGAGGACCGGAAAGACTTGGGCGAGGCTCCCGTGGTCGCGGCTCGCCTCGACATAGGCGCGCCACGCCTCAAAAAACCACAAGCCGGCATCAACGGTGTTGTAATCGGGCTCGTCTCCAGCGCCGGGAAAGACATTGGGCAGCATGCCGCGGTCGACAAACCGGGCAAAGGTCAACAGGATGTCGCGCGCCCATTCCTGCCGCCCGGCGGCCAATGTGAGGCCCGGTAGCGAGATCATCGTGTCCCGCCCCCAATCCCCGAACCAGGGATAGCCGGCGATCACCGATTTGCCGTCCGGCTGGTCCGGCAGCGTTCGGGCGAAGATAAAGCTGTCCGCGGCGAGCAGCAGCTGCGCGATCCAGTCGGGGGCCGCCGCCGTTGCGGGGGAGCCCCCGGCCGCCTGGGCGAGCACCCCGCGCTGCCGGCGCTGCCGGCGCTCCAGCGCAGCCGCCAGATCGGCGGACGGGTCGGGCTCGATGCTGCCGACGATGCCCGCCCACTCACCAGGCCGGAGGTCCAGGCGTGCTTCCCCCACTTGCAGATGATTGTCCCGCTCCGCCAGGCCGCGCTCGCGCTCGGCTGTCAGCTCGAAATTCTCGATCCATTGCCGGGCGGGAGCGAACGCCCCGCGGCAGGCCCGCAAGCTCAGCACAAAGCCGCGCCCCTGGACGCGCAACCCCGCCTGATCGGACTCGAGCTGAGGATCGATCTCCCCGGCGCCGGTCTGGCCGTGATGGTCGCGATCGTTGACCATCAATCGAACATGCAGCGACAAAGGGCGGGGCGACGGCTCGGGACCGGGCATCAGCCGCCACGCGGCATAGGCGGTATTGGCGCCCGGTTCGAGCCAGATCCGCGCCTCTATGCGAATGAGCCCGATGGCGTAAACCCAGACCGGGATGGCGCCGTCGAGATGAAAGGATTCGATATGGACGTGACCGGCCGGGCTGACCGCGCCGCCGGTCCATCGGTTGGTGAACAACGGCCATCTCTCGTCGCCGTCGACCAGCTCGGCATCCGCTTTGGCCCACACCAGCCGGCGGCCGAGCGGTGGGTCGACGGGGGCGATCAGCAACCCGTGGTATCGCCGGGTCAGGCTGCCGGCGATGGTCCCGGCGGCATAGCCGCCAAGCCCGTTGGCGAGCCACCATTCGCGGCGCTCGGCCTGGTCGAGATCGCCGCAGACCGCACGGCCGAACCGGACCAGCCTCGGGACGTCCAAGGCGACTGCCGGTTGGTCCGAGCCGGTCACGACCGGTTCAACCCAATGCTGCCGGGCCCGCGGCCCGTATCTTGGCGCACCAGGCTCGCAAAGATCGCCACAATCAGCACGGCGAGCAGGATCGTGACCAAAGCCCAGCGCAAGCCGATGAGCTCGGCCGTGATCCCGATCAGCGGCGGGCCGCCAAGCAACCCGGCATAGCCGGGAGTTGCGACCGCCGCAATGCCGAGGCCCGCGGTGGTCCCATCCGCTCGCCCGGCGGCGCCGAACAGGACCGGGACCATGTTCGCGAGCCCCAGCCCAAAGACGGCGAACCCCGCCACCGATAACGGCAGCCCCGGCGCCGCCAACGCCAAGGCCATGCCGAAGGCGGCCATCAATCCGCCGGCGCGCAGCAATATCGACCCACCCCATCTCCGCCGCACCCAGTCCCCGCTGAACCGGCCAACCGCCATCGCCAGTGAAAAGCCGGCGAACCCCGTGGCGGCGCCGTCCATCCCCGCCTTCTCGTATTCGCGCAAGAAAACCGCGGCCCAGTCCCCGATCGCGCCCTCGGCCATCAGCGCCAGGAACGCCAGGGCGCCGAGCCCGAGCAATGCGCGGGAGGGCCATGCCAGCACGGCGCCCCGCGCGGCTCTGCGGATTTCGTCTCCGATCAGAAAGCGCGTCACCGATAGCAGCAGCAGCGCGAGAACACCGGCTGTGCCCAGCACATGGGCGGTGGCCGAGATGTCCGCCGCCGACGCCAGCGCGGCGATACTCGCGCCGATAACGCCCCCGGCGCTGTAGAGCCCATGGAGAGAGGAGAGAATGGGCCTCCGATAGCGGTTCTCGATCGCCACCGCCTGAGCGTTCATCGCGACATCCAGCATGCCGTTGGCGGCCCCGAACAACAGCAGGGCGACCATCAGCAATGGCAAGCTCGGCGCCGCGACCGGCGCGGCCAAGAGCACGCAGAGCAGCAACCCCGCCGCTCGGACCGCGCGATCGCTGCCGAACTGTCCGGTCACCCAGCCGGCGAATGGCAGCGCCAGCATGGAGCCTGCAGCCATCGAGAAAAGCGCGACGCCGAGCTGGAAATCACCCAGCGTCAGGCGCTCTTTGACCTCCGGGATGTGCGGCAGCCAGCTTGCTACGACGAAGCCGTTGAGGAAGAAGATCGACGAGATCGAGAAGCGGGCGCCGAGGTTGCCACTACCGGCGACGCCGGGGGGGTTTTCGGCGGCGAGCTCTTGGGCCGTCATCTCAGCGCGGGTTCCACCAGCAAAGCGTGGCCGTCGGGGTCCTTTAATGTCAGTCCGGCCCGGTCAATTTCTTGGGCGCGCATGACGATCACCTCGCTCCACAAATCCTCGACGGTGCTGTCCGGCAATGCGCGGCGCCCGCCTCTCGGCATAAGATATTCGAGAAGCTCGACACCGGGGCCGGCCGCCGCACGCAGACCGGTGACCCTGACATGGGCGCCCGGCACCGCCGAAAGACGTTCCTGCTCGACACCCCAGTTGTCGCTCGTTCCGGCGATACGCAGCCCGAGGCGCCCTCGGTAGAAGGCGAGGCTCGCTTCGGTATCCCGCACGGCGATCGCGCTGTGGTCGATCCCGAGGAACAGCCGGTCCTTTTCCTGCCAGCGCGGGTCGCCCTTTCCGGGCGGAAACTGGATCAGCTCGAGCGGGTGCCCGTCGGGATCGCGGAAATACACTGCGCGGATGCCGCCGGCATTCGGGTTCCAAGCGGGCAATTCCTGAGGCGCGCTCGAAATCGGCACCGCCCCGTCCCGCCGCACCATCGCATAGGCCCGGTGAATGTCGGAGACGACGATCGCCAGATGCTGGAACCAGCGGTCGTTGCTCCGGGAGTCGAGCGGAATCGGGCGGCCAATGCGCGGCGCCAACTCGATCGTCTCGCCGCCCAGCCGGAATGCGATCGCCGGCGGCTCGGCCGTGTCGACCGGCGTAAATGCAAGCGTGCCGGAATAGAACCTCGCTGCCCGGTCGACATTCGAAACGGGAATGATGAGGCGATCAACGGCCTCGACCGAAGGCTGGGCCCAGGCCTGCGCTGCGGCGATGCAGAGCCCGACGATGAACGCGAGCGCCCGGATGATCATTGCCGGGCGCTCCCGGCGCCGAGGCGATCGAGCAGATGGTCGCCGACTCTGAGCGCGTTGGCGATAATGGTCAGCGTCGGGTTTACCGCGGCGCTCGATACGAAAAAGCTGCCGTCGACGACATAGAGATTGTCGACCCCATGGGCGCGGCAATTCACGTCGAGAGCCGAGCTATTCGGGTCACGGCCGAAACGGACGGTGCCGTTCTGGTGACCCGTGCCGGCGATTGGCAGCCGCTTGCCGAAATAGGCGTTCTGCGGGAGCAGATGCGGCTCGCAGCCGATGTGTTCGAGCAAATGCCGCAGCTTTTTGGTGAGAATCTCATGCGGCCGGAGGTTGTTCGGCGTGTAATGAAGACGAATTCCGCCCTCGGGGTCGAGCAGGACCCGGTTCTCGGGGTTCGGCAGGTCCTCGCTCGTCAGCCAAAAATCGAGCGCGTGGCCGGCGAGCTTGCCCGCCGCAAAGCCAGGGAGCAGGCCATGGCTCTCGCCGCGGAACATCGCCGCATCGGTCTTGCCGAGCATCTGGATGTGCCCGAGCGGGAAATCCTCGTCCTGGAGCCGAAATAGAAATCATTGAGCCCCAATGTTTTCTGAAACCGCGTCGGGTTGGGCTGCCGCGAGATCGCGATCAGCGCCGAATTGTTATGGCACATGTAATGGCGCCCGACGACGCCGGAGCCGTTCGCCAGCCCATTCGGGTGCATTGCGTTGGCCGAGCGCAGCAGCAATGCGGCCGAGTTGATCGCGCCGCACGCGACGACCACGACATCCGCGCGATAGCGCTCGGCCTCACCGTTCCGCCGAACGACGATCGTTGTTGCTTCGCGCCCCGTTGCGCTGGTTTCGAGGCGCTCGACATAAGCATCGGTCAGCAGCGCCACGTTCGGATATTTCAGTGCCGGCCTGACGGCGACGACATGCGCATCGGCCTTGGCCTGGACGAGACAGGGAAAGCCGTCGCAGGTATTGCAGCGGATGCAGTGGCTCTCATGGGCGCGGCCCTCGTCGAGCATGATGCCGACCGGCAATGGAAACGGGCGATGCCCGGCACGTTCGAGGTCATCCGCCAAGGCCTGGATGCGCGGCTCGTGCGAGACTGCCGGAAACGGATAGGGCTCGTCGCAGGGCGGCTCTGTCGGATCGCTGCCGCGCCGGCCGTGCACATGGTAGAGCCGCTCGGCTTCGGTATAGTAGGGCGCAAAGTCGGCGTAGGACAGCGGCCAGGCCGGCGACACGCCGTCGGCGTGACGCACGGTCGTAAAGTCGCGCTCGCGCAGCCGCAGCAAGACCGCGCCGTACATCTTGGTGTTGCCGCCGACCCAGTAGTGAATGCCGGGATGGAACGGGTGGCCGTTCTTGTCGTGCCAAGTCTCGCGGGCCTTGTAGCGCTTCTCGCCGAAGACCGCCTCGGCACTCCAGTTTTCGTGCTCGCGCGGCAGATAGCCGCCGCGCTCGAGGATCAGGATGCGCTTGCCCGACGGAGCGAGCCGGTGGGCGAGGGTGCCGCCGCCGGCGCCGCTGCCGATGATGACGACATCGTAGCGATCGGTGCTCATGGCAAGACCTCCTTGGCCGCCATTTCGGCGAAATCGCAGTGGAAGATGCAGCGGCGGTTGGTGATGTGGTTGAGCTTGGCGCAGGGCGTTCTGCGGCCGAGCCTCAGATGCAGTTCGGCGGCGAGCAGCATCCCGATCGGCGGCGCCGTCAAATAGATCCAGATGCCGTGCCACACCCCGCTCGGCACGGCGGAAGCGACGCTGCGCGCGGGGTTGAGGCTCATGCCGGAGAGCGGCGCCTCGAAGGCGATGTAGAGCGCCACGAGAACCCCTGCGCAGATCCCGGTCCAGCGCATCAGCCGCGCCGATGCGTTGGCGGCGAGCACGGTCGACATCAGGACGAAGGCGATCGCCACCTCGGCGCCGAACGCCGCGAGCTCCCCAGCCGTACCCGGCAATGTCGCCGCTGCCGAAATCGGCGGCAGGGTGAACCAGTCGCCCAGCACCGCCGATACCAGCAGGGTGCCTGCCGCGCCGCCGGTGAACTGAGCCAGCGCATAGAACAGCGCATCGATCGGCGCGACCTTGCCAAGCCGCAGAAAGGTCAGCGTCACCGCCGGGTTCAAATGCGCCCCAGACTGCCGCCCCCAGGGCGAATAGACGATCGCGACTGCGGTCATACCCATTGCGACGCCAATGATCGCCCGACGCAGGTCGGGGTTCGGTATCCCGCGGCTGAGAGGCGATGCCGGGTGCTCGAGCAGCACGACGCAAAAGCCGGCGACGATCATGAACAGCCCCAGTCCCGCCGCTTCGATCGAGTATTCGGGCCAGTGCCGCCGCAATGCATCGGCGCCGTGCGTGCTTCGAAACGCACCCCTTCGGGCGCTCCTCAGCATTAGGTCCCCAGTCGATGGCATCAAGAAAGCTCCTCATTCTGAGAGCCTGTGAAATGGCTGTCGCGAAGAACGCAGCGTGCCAATCCAATCTTAGCGTCAGCCGCCGGAGGCGAATTCGGGGTAGAGGGTCATGCCGCCGTCGACAAACAGGGTGACGCCGTTGACGTAATCGCTGTCATCCGAAGCGAGCCAGACGGCGGCGCGGGCGATGTCGTCCGGCTCGCCGATCCGCTTGCACGGAACGAGCCGCATCAGCGCCTCATAGGCTTCCGGGGTCGACCAGGCTGCCGTGTTGATCGGAGTGCGCGTCGCTCCGGGAGCCAGCCCGTTGACCCGCACGCCGCGGGGCGCCAATTCCTGCGCGAGCGTTTTCATCAGCATCATGACGCCGCCCTTGGAGGCCGCGTAATTGGCATGCCCGGCCCACGGGATGACCTCGTGCACCGAGCTCATGCAGATGATCTTGCCGAGCGCCCGGGAGACTTGCGGGCGCGGACCGCGGCGCACGAACTCGCGGACGGCTGCGCGGGCGCACAGGAACTGACCGGTGAGATTTACCCCGATCACGGTATTCCATTGTGCGAGCGTCATCTCCTCGAATGGTGCATCGCGCTGCAGCCCGGCATTGGCGACGACGATGTCGAGGGTGCCGAAAAGGCCGCACGCTTCATCGAACATCCGCTCGACCTGGCGCTCGTCGGAAACATCCGCGCATATCGCAACGGCGTCGCCGCCACGCATTGTGATCGCGTTGGTTACGGCGCGAGCTTCTGCCTCGCCGGAGACGTAATTGACCGCCACCGCCGCCCCCGCTTCGGCCATGGCCATCGCGACCGCCTTCCCGATACCGGAATTGGCGCCCGTAACGAGCGCCGTTTGGCCGGCGAGCGGGATTGCCGCCGCCCTTTGGCGTTCAATGGCTGCTGTTTCCCTGATGTCCATTCTGCTCTCCCGATCTGCACGCTGGAGAGGTAGCGTCTCGGCGCCGCGCTCGGAAATGCCGGTCGACGATAGTTTCGATGCGCGGTCTCTATGGTGAACGGCGGCAGGCTCGCGCCTATGTGACTTGTGCCGAACGGCAAAGGGCGGCAACTTCGCGGCATGGAAATGCACCAGGTCCGCTACTTCCTGGCGGTTGCGGAAACGTTGAATTTCACCCGCGCGGCCCAGCTGTGCAATGTCTCCCAGCCGGCGCTGACCCGTGCCGTCCAGCAGCTCGAAGAGGAGCTGGGCGGGCTATTGCTGCGGCGGGAGCGCAGATTGACCCATTTGACCGATTTCGGCCGGCTGATCGAGCCGCATCTGCGCCAGCTGTCCGCCGACGCCGAGGCCGCGAAAACGACGGCCAAGCGCTTCCTCAACCTGCAGCAGGCGCAGATCCGCCTCGGCATCATGTGCACGGTCGGGCCGGCGCGCTTCATGGGCTTTTTGGCGAGCTTCCACGCCGCCAACCCGGGTTGCGAGATCACCCTTGTCGAGGGCGTGCCGGCGCGGCTGTCCGAAATGCTCTTAGAGGGTGAGCTCGACCTCGCCGTCATGGCGCAGCCCGAGCCGTTCAATGACAGGCTCGACGTACTGCCGCTCTACCGGGAACGCTTCTGCATCGCCTTTCCGACAGGGCATCGGCTGGAGGAGAAAAACCGGGTCGCGATCGCCGATGTGGCGGGCGAAACCTATCTACGGCGGATCAATTGCGAGTATCGCGATTACCTCGCCGACCAGCTGGCGGCGCTTGGCCTGGCCGCGCGGGTCGGCTTTCAAAGCGAGCGCGAGGATTGGATCCAGATGATGGTCGCGGCCGGGTTCGGGGTCTGCTTTCTGCCCGAATTCTCGCCGACCATACCGGGCGTGCGCATCCAGCCCGTTACCGGTCCCGAGGTCGTCCGGGAGGTCTCGCTGGTCTCGATGTCGGGACGGCGCTTCTCCCCGGCGGTAATGGCTTTCGTGCGCGCGATCCGTTCCCACGACTGGTCGAGAGGCGGCGATCCGGAGAGCGTCACTTAGGGGTCAGGCTGCCTCCGTTTATCTTCACGCAGGTGCCGGCCGGCACATAGATCCACGAATCGCCCGCCGCGGCCGCCTGCGACTCGCCGGCGCAGGAATGGGTGGCGGTCTGGCAATCGTTCCGGCCGGCAGCGGCGACGCCGAAACATTTTTCTGACTTGAACGGCGGGGCCGCCGCCGGCCCTGCGTTCGCCGCGGGCTGCAAAGAGGCCGCGCCGGCGACCGCGGCAGCGACCAGTAGAGAAATCTTCATCGCGATCTCCTTGTCTTGCTGCACGGAGAACCGTGCCGGAACCCTCACTTTTCGGCGAGATTCGACACTCCCGTCCAGTGCTCCGGCGGCGGGCAGGCAAGATAGCTGCGGCACCGCTCGAGGAACAGTTCGGAGGGGCGGTCCTCGCCGCGGGCGGCAATGACCTCGCGGAAGAGCTCGATTGCGCTGGCCCATTCCCGGCGGGTGTAAGCCGCGAGGCCGGCTTCATACGTTCTGACCCAGCCGGGCGGTTCCGCAATGCCCTGCTCGGCCAACCCCAGCAGCTCGTAGACAGCGCCGGCTTGCCTGCGGCCGTAGACGCTGACAGTATCGACGCGCCGGGCGAGGATCGCGTCGCCAGCGGCCGCGCGCGTCTCTTCCCCGACCAGAATTTCCGTTCCGTAGAGCTTGTTCACCGCTTCGAGGCGGCTCGCGACGTTCACCGCATCGCCGATCACGGTATAGCTCAGCCGCTCGCTGGAACCGACATTGCCGACCAGCATTCGCCCGGTATTGATGCCGATGCGGATCTGCAGCGGGACCCCACCGTCTCGCTTGACCGCGGCGGATCTTCGATGGAGCCGAGCCTGTAATTCGAGCGCCGCCACACAGGCCTCGACGGCGTGCCGTTGATTTGGCGCCGGAGCGCCCCAAAACGCCATCACCGCATCGCCGATGAACTTATCTATGGTGCCGTGATGCCGCGAAATCGCTCCTGAGGCGAGCTCGAGGTACTCGCTGAGGAGCGGCACGATGGCGTCGCCGAGCCGCTCCGAAAGCCCGGTAAACCCGGCGATATCGGTAAACAGGACCGTCAGCACCTGCTGCTGGCCGCCGGGGCGGGCTTCCACCCCACGCGCCACCAATGTGCGAACGAGCGCCGTCGGAATGTATTTCTGAAATGACGCCAGGCCCCGGCTCATCTGGGTCAAGGCCGCAGAGAGATTGTCGAGCTCGCGCAGCGGCGAGCCCAGCCGGGCAATGTTGCTGAGCTCGAAGCTCTCGATATGCTTCAGCTGCCCGGCAATCCGGAGCAGCGGCGCGCCGATCAGCCGGTTGGCGGTGACGATCGCGAGCGAGGCGACGGCCAGGGTCAGCGCCGCGAGCGCCGCCAGCAGCAGCTTGGCGTTGCGATCGATCGTCGCCAGGAAATCGCTGGCCGGAACGATCGTCGCGACAACCCAGTTGTCGAACTGCAATGGCGCCAAGGTCACGAAGTAGTCGCCGTTATCGACGGCCGACTTGAATTCGACCTGACGCGTCTCGGAGAGAGCTCCGAGGTCGGCCATGCCGCGGCCGAGATATTTGCCGACAATGCTCAGCAGATTGTTGGTTTGACCCAACGCCTTCAGGCTGGGCATTTTGCCGTCTTGCTGCTGCTCTATCGCGCTCGCGTCCGGCGACGCCACGACGTTGCCGTCCCGGTCGATCACGACAACGGTCCCGGATTTGCCGACTTGGAGGCTCGAGAGGAATTGCGAAAGCCGCGCCAGATCGATCACGACATTGATCACCGCGACAAATTGGTTGTTCACGACGAGCGGCGTCGAGATGCTGATGGCTTGGCGGTTGCTGCCGGGAAAGTGGGAGACGCGGTTCCAGCCGGGGCCGTTATCCTCGACGGCGCGGCGGTACCAGGGTTGCACGGTCGCGTCGTAGGTGCTCGGCTCGAGCTCGCGGTTGTTGAACATGATGTCGCCGATTTCCGGCGTGTAGTAGTCGGTGCGCTGCTTCGCCGTGCGCGCCGCCGGGTCCCACTTGACCTCGATCATGTCGATTTCGCTGTCGCTGGCCTTGCGCGATCCGAAAAACCCGCCGTCGGGAAAGCCCAGCGAGATCCAGGAGAGGCTGGGCTGCGAGCGCAGCAGCGCCAGGAACACGAATTCGCGCTTTCCTTCATCGGTCGTTTTTATCGTGCCCTGAAAGAAAATCGATCTGACCGCCTCCTGCATCGACGATGCATCATCGAGCACGCCGTGCAGCTCGTGCTGGATCGAGCCGACGATCTGCCGGTTGAGCTGCCCGACGACATCGGCGACGTTGAGACGCGCCGTATATGACCAGAAGAGGTGGATCAGCAACGCGG
The DNA here is from genome assembly GCA_963836845.1 of uncultured Alphaproteobacteria bacterium. Lineage (GTDB taxonomy): Bacteria > Pseudomonadota > Alphaproteobacteria > ATCC43930 > CGMCC-115725 > AP-15. The sequence goes on from CAWILK010000045.1 coordinate 67,574, forward strand.
TCAGGGCCACCGTCGTCAATACCAGCGCCGTCAGCGCGCTGCGCAACCCCAACTTCAACGGTGTTGCGGCGCCGCGGCTCCTGCGAGCCTCGGCGCGCGCCGCCGCAACGCCGTTCGATGCGGGTGCTGCGGCCTTGCGGAGAACGTTGTCGACAGCCTCGGACACCCGCACACGCGCCATTTCGCCGGAGTCAGATCCCTTACGATGCCTTTGCTACGTTTCCTGTCAACAAATTGACCTTTCGCTGCAATATCGCGATCAGGCCATCAAACCCGTCGCGTCGCAGGATCGCGCCGAATTCCGACCGCTGGGTGGCCAGCTGGCTGACCGTGCCGTCCAGAAGAACATCGGAGATTCGCCAATCTCCACCGCTCTGGCGCACCAGGTAGTCGATGCTGATATGCTCCCCGTTCGCCTTGACGATGTGTGTCTTGACGACCACACCCGAACCCGATGGCTGTTGCCCGATTATTTGCAGCCGCTGGCCGGAATAGCTGTCGAAGCGGTCGGCGTAGGTTGCGGAAATGTACGCGCCGAATGCTGCGGCGACCGCCTCCTGCTGCGCCGCGGACAGGGTGGGCCAGGACGCCCCGACGGCGAGCCGGGCCATCGACGGAATATCGAAAACCCGTTGAACGACGGGGCGGATCCGCGTGTAGCGTCCGCTTTCGCCGAGCGCACGGCCCTCCTTCATCGTGTCGAGCAATGCGGCGTGGAGGCCGTTGACGCTGTCTTCGGGGCCGGCTGCCAATGTCGGCGCGCGATCGAGAAGAAGCGACACCACCAATGTTGCAACGTAAACGAGAATTCTTGCTCTCATCTTGACCTCCCAGGGAACCCGATCATGCGTCTTGCGCCGATCGGGCCGAGCGCAACGAGGCGCTGCCATGTTCATAGCCGGGCGCGTGCCGCCGTTCTGTGACCTAGATCACAATCGGATCGACGCCGCTGAGCCCCAAATTGGCTACACCGCAGTCCACGGGGAAAATGCCGTTGGCTTATGCTTGCGATAGCTCGGGATTATCGAAAGGAAGCTCGCCACTCGCCGATAACCGCGGTGCATCAAAACGGTAGACATTCGGCATTTCTATGTGGCGGTTGTTTTCCGATCTGCTGACGAGGCGCCCTTCCTGCCAGGAGATCCCATGTCACTGCACATCGCGATCATCTACGGCTCGGTGCGTGAGGCGAGAGCGGGCATCAGGGTGGCCCGCTTTCTCAGCGCCGCGCTGCGCCGCCGCGGCCACGCGACGGCAATCGTCGATGCCGCCGAGCAGCGGCTGCCGCTGCTCGACCGCATGTACAAGGAATATGCGCGCGGCAGCGCTCCGCCGGTTCTCGAAGGCCTGGCGGAGCTCTACCGCAAGGTCGACGCATTTGCGATCGTCAGCGGCGAATACAATCACGGAATTCCGCCGGCACTGAAGAATTTGCTCGACCATTTTCTCGAGGAATATTTCTTGCGGCCGTCGGCAATCGTCTGCTATTCGGCCGGCCAGTTCGGCGGCGTGCGCGCGGCAATGCAATTGCGGATGACGTTGGCCGAGCTTGGCATGCCGAGCATCCCCTCGCTCCTGGCGGTGCCCCGCGTGCAGGACGCGTTCACACCGGCCGGCGACCCGACCGACCCGGCATTCGAAAGACGCAGCGAGCGGTTCTTCCGGGAATTCGAATGGTATGGCCGCGCATTGCGGCAGGCGCGCGCAGAAGGAGTGCCCTACTGATGGCAATAAATGCCGAGCTGAGGCGCATTGAGGCGCAACGGGGCGGAACCGAGGATTGGCGGCTCTGGGGGCCGTACCTTTCCGAGCGCGCCTGGGGCACGGTCCGCGAGGACTACAGCGCCGACGGCACGGCGTGGGAGCATTTCAGCCACGACCAGGCCCGTTCGCGCGTCTATCGTTGGAGCGAAGACGGGCTCGGGGGCCTGTGCGACGAGCAGCAACGCTTGTGCTTTGCCCTCTCACTATGGAATGGTCGCGACCCGATCCTCAAGGAGCGCGCCTTCGGCCTTACCGGGAATGAAGGCAACCGCGGCGAGGACGTGAAGGAATATTATTTCTATGTCGACGCCACGCCGAGCCACAGCTGGCTTCGCTATATCTATAAATACCCGCAGGCCGAGTACCCTTACGAGCGGCTCGTTGCCGAGAACCGTCATCGCGGGCGCGGCGACCCGCCCTTCAACCTGCTCGACACCGGGGTGTTCGAGGAGGACCGCTACTGGGACATCGAGGTCGCCTATGCAAAGGCCTCGCCCAGCAGGGTCCACATACGGATAGATGCGCGCAACCGCGGCCCGGAAGCGGCGACGCTTCATCTCTTGCCCAGCTTGTGGTTCCGCAATACCTGGTGCTGGGAGGAGACGGCGGAAAAGCCCGGCGTGCAAAGCATCCCGGCGCCGTCGGGCGCGGCCTGGGCGGTCCGCGCCGATCATCCGACGCTCGGTCCTTATCATCTCTACGGGCGCGAGGCGGCCGAACCTCTCTTCACCGACAACGAGACCAATTTCGAACGGCTGTGGGGCGTTCCCAATCCGTCACGTTACGTCAAGGACGCGTTCCACCGCCGCGTCGTCGGCAACGATGGCGAGGCCGTCAATCCCGACCGCACCGGGTCTAAATTCGCGGCCTGGCACATCTGTGCAGTAGAAGCCGGAGGTTCGGCGCGGCTCGAACTGGTGCTCTCGGCGGAACCCCTCCTCGCCCCCTTCTCCCGCAGCGCGGTCGTTTTTTCCAAGCGCCGCTCGGAGGCCGATGCCTTCTTCGACCAGCTGCTGCCGGAGGCGGGCGCCGAGGACCGTCGGATTCTGCGGCAGTCCCTCGCCGGGATGGTCTGGTGCAAGCAGTATTTCAACTACGATGTCGAGCGCTGGCTCAAGGGCGACCGGCAGCCGGCGCCCGAGAGCCGCCGGCGCGCCCGCAACCGGCATTGGAAGCACCTCAAGGCAGGCGGCGTGATCTCGATGCCGGACAGCTGGGAATACCCGTGGTTCGCCGCTTGGGACCTCGCATTCCATTGCGGGGCGCTGGCGCTGGTCGATATCGACTTCGCCAAGGACCAGGTCGAAACCCTGCTGCAAGAAAGCTACCTGCACCCGAACGGCCAGATCCCGGCCTATGAATGGGCCTTCAGCGACGTCAACCCCCCGGTCCATGCCGCGGCTGCGCTGAAGGTGTTTCGCGCCGAGCGGGTGCAGCGCGGCGCCGGTGATTTCCACTTCCTGCACCGCGTCTTCCACAAGCTGCTGCTGAATTACGCCTGGTGGATCAACCGCAAGGACGGAGACGGGCACAACGTTTTCGAGGGTGGATTTCTCGGCCTCGACAACATCTCGGTGTTCGACCGCTCGCAGCCATTGCCCCCCGGCTTCAGTCTGAAGCAGGCCGACGCCACGGGCTGGATGGCGATGTTCGCCCTCAACATGACGGTGATGGCGCTCGAGCTGGCGACCGAAGATCCCGATTACGAGAGCATCGCGATTCAGACCTTCACCCAGTTCCTGGCGATCGCCAACACCGTCGCCGGCCAGGTCGACGGCGCCATTTCGCTGTGGGATCCCGACGCGGGGTTCTTCAAGGATCTGATCATCGATCCCGACGGGAAGCCGCACCGCATCGATGTCTACTCGCTGGTCGGCCTGATCCCGCTCTTCGCGACCGAGGTCATCGACCAGCGGCTGATCGCGTCGGCGCCGCGTTTCCGCGAGCTATTGCGCAACCACCGTGGCGGCAAATTCCAGGGAAGCTATGTCTGCGCCTGCCCGGACTGGGAGAACCGGCGCGGCGAGCATCTGCTGGCGCTCGTCGACCACACGATGCTGCGGCCGATCCTGAAGCGCCTGCTCAACGAGCGCGAGTTCCTGTCGCCCTACGGCGTGCGCAGCGTCAGCCGGATCCACGCCGAGCAGCGCGATCTCGGCGTCCTCCCGGGGGTCGGGCGCGCCCTGATCGAGTATGTGCCGGGCGAGTCCAATTCGGGTCTGTTCGGCGGCAACTCCAACTGGCGCGGGCCCATTTGGATGCCGATCAACTATTCGCTGGTGCAGGCGATCGAGAAGTTTCACCGCTTTCTCGGCGACGAATTCAAGGTGCCGGTCCCCTGTCTCGGCGACCGAGAGCTCACTTTGAAGGAAATCGCCAATCTATTGGCGGAGCGCCTCGTCGACCTCTACCGTCCGAAGCAGGGTGAGCGGCCGGCACTCGCGACCCAGCCCCCCTTTGCCACGTCGCCGCACTGGCGGGAGCTGCTGCTGTTCTACGAATATTTCCACGCCGACACCGGCCAGGGTCTCGGAGCCGCGCACCAGACCGGTTGGACCGGGCTCCTCGCCAATCTCGTCATGCGCCGATACCGCAAGGATATCCCCGAGTTCTGGAGCCGCCGGTCGGCAGCTGCACGAGCAGCCCACCAGACCCCGCCGGAGTTGCAGGTCACCTGAGGTGTACTGAGAGCCGAGCGAGGGGTCGCTCGCTCGGCAAACTACAGCTTGCGGGACTCGAACATGATCGCCTGGGTTGGAACCACGCCGGGCTCGCCGCCAAATTCCCGGCGCATGGCCGCAGCAACCGCTTGTTGGACGTCGGACGGCGCCGCCCCGCCGCGTTGACGGATCTGGTCGAACACCGGATTGCCAAATACGATGCCGCGCGCGAAGGCCGAAAAATCTGCAACCGGCCGGTGGAGCCGATCAACCGAAACCTTGATCTCACCGAACCCCGCAGCGAGCAGCGACTCCTTTATCGGATCGATCTGGTAATAGCTAAACGGCACCTCATAGAACCGTGGCGGATCGTCCGGGAAGAAGCCGCCGATCACTTCATGCGCAATCCTGCCAAAAGGATTGTGACAGTGCGAATCCCACACGCTGAACAGATAACGCCCGCCGAACACCAGGACGCGGCGCGCTTCCCGATAGCCTTTGTCCTTGTCAGGGTAGAACATGACGCCGAACTGGCACACGATCGTATCGAATGATCCGTTTGGGAACGGCAAGGCCATGGCGTCCGCCGGCTGAAATACCACATCCTCATCGGCACGGAATTTTGTTCGCGCGATGTCCAGCATGGGGGCGTTGAGGTCGGTCGCGGTCAGGTGCGCCCGGACTGGAAGCGCGTCCCGCAATGCTCGCGTAAGGACACCGCTCCCGGCAGCGGTTTCCAGGACACGGGTCGGTGTTCCGGCCGAGGCAGCAGCCCTGCGGGCCATGTCCGCCGCGTAGCCGGCAAAGAGGATCGGCCCGAGACCGTTGTCGTAGTCCCGAGGGATGTCGCCGCTGAAATCAGCCTGATTTCCGCTCATTGCAAACCCCTCTCCATGACGATGGCCAAGTGGCGTTCGACGCGGTCCGAGACGTGATAAGCAGCATGCATTCAAATGATGCTCTCTCGGCATTTCCGACCTGACACTCTGCACCATAAATCTCATTGCGGAAAGCAGCCCAACCAAAGGAGCCCTCAATGCCGTTAGACAACAAATCCCTGTCGTTTGCCGCCGCGCTCGCTGCAGCTCTGGCGTTCCCGGCAGCCGCCGGCGCAGGGCCTGCTCCGACACCGCAATTCTCGGCCGAAAAGTGCTACGGCATTGCGGCCGCGTCGCAAAACGACTGCCAGACCTCGACGCATTCCTGTGCCGGCGAGTCCAAGGGGGCACGCGACAAGGAATCCTGGATCTACGTCCCGGCAGGCACCTGCGCCAAGATCGACGGCGCCAGCCCCAAGAAAACCTGACCGGAGCACCGGGGGAGCCGCAGTCGTGGCAAGGCCTACCATGGCGTCGAGCTGCAGCCCGGGTATCGGCCTGCGCTTGCCGCATGTGTCGGAGATCGCGTCTTCCCGACCCAAGCTCGGCTTTCTCGAGGTGCATGCCGAGAATTACATGACCGAGACCGCGGCGCTGGATCGGCTCATTGAATTGCGGCGCGACTATGCGGTGAGCCTTCACGGGGTCGCCCTATCTCTGGGCAGCGCGGAAGAACCAGACCGCGCTCACCTGAGCCGCTTCAAGGCGTTGGTCGAACGTCTCGAACCGATGCTGGTCTCCGAGCACCTCGCCTGGAGCGCAATTGATGGCGTCTACCTGAACGACCTCTTGCCGCTTCCCTATACAGAAGAAACCCTCGGTGTGTTCTGCCGGCATGTCGAGGAGGCGCAAGAAGCACTGGGGCGGCGGCTATTGATCGAGAACCCGTCCTCCTATTTGCGCTTTCGCCATTCGACGATCCCCGAACCGGAATTCCTGACCGAGGCCGCGCGCCGGGCCGGCTGCGGGATTCTCTGCGATGTCAACAACATCTATGTCACCGCGAAAAATTTCGGGCTGAATCCGATCGCCTATCTCGACGCGCTGCCGGCGCAAGCGATCGGCGAGATCCATCTCGCCGGCCATCACGCCGCTGCGGACGTGGATATTCTGATCGATGACCACGGCTCGCGTGTCGCGCAGCCAGTCTGGGACCTCTACGCCCAAGCTCTCCAGCGCTTCGGCCCAGCACCCACTCTGATCGAGTGGGACACCAACCTCCCCGCGCTCGATGTTCTGCTGGACGAAGCGCGCCATGCCCGTGAGCTCGCCGATGTCCACCAATATGCCGAGACTGCTTGACCTGCAAAGGCAGCTCCGCGGCGCCGTGCTCGGCGGCGACACCGCAGCGCTGGTCGCCGCGATCCGAGGCGACGGGCTCGATCCGGCGTCACGATTGGGAATTTACCGCAATCACGCCTTTGCGACCCTCGGGGTGGTGCTCCAAGGCACCTTCCCGGTCGTCTGCCGGCTCGTCGACCAGCGGTTCTTTGCTTACGCCGCGCATGAATATGTGCGGGAGCACCCGCCGCATTCGCGCTGCCTCGTCGAATACGGCAGCGGGTTCGCGGATTTTCTCGCCGGCTTCGAGCCGTGCCGAGGCTTGCCCTATCTGGCGGACGTGGCCCGGTTCGAATGGGCGCTGCAGGTCGCCGCGACCGTGCCGGAGGCGCCGCCGTTGCAAATCGCGGCGCTCGCGGCGGTCTCACCCGAAGAGGCCGCCCGCCTCGTGCTGCGCCTGCAGCCGTCAGCCGTCTATTTCGCCTCTGCCTGGCCGATCGACGCGATCTGGCAGGCGAACCAGCAAAGCGAAGTGCCGACGATCGATCTCGCGAGCGCCGGCGCCTGCATTGAAATCCGCCGGGCCGGCAACTCGGTCGCCTGGCGAAGCCTCGACCCTGGCAGCTACGCCTTCCGAACAGCGCTGGCGGACGGCCTCGTGCTCGCTGCCGCAGCCGCTGCGGCTGCTCTGAAAGACGCCGCATTCGACCTAGCCGCGGCGCTCGAGCAGGTCTTCGCCGAAGGGGTTGTCATCGCCTTTGGAAATTCACCGGAATGGCAGAACCCATCATGAGCGCCGAGATTGCCGCCTACAGCGAGCCCGCCAGCATCGTCGTCAAGCTGCGCCGAGCCGTCGGCTTATTGGACCGCTTTCCGCTCTCGATCCTGCAGCTGATGTTCCGGACCGCTATCGCCGCGGTGTTCTGGAGCTCCGGGCTGACGAAGGTGGCGAGCTGGGACACCACCATCGCACTGTTCCGTGACGAGTACATGGTTCCACTGTTGTCGTCCGATATTGCCGCCGCGCTCAGCGCCACTTTCGAGCTCTCCTGCTCGTTGCTCATCGCCCTTGGCCTCTTTACCCGGCTGGCGACATTGCCGCTCCTCGGCATGACCTTCGTGATAGAGGTCTTCGTCTATCCCGAGTACTGGACCCAGCACCTGATGTGGGCATCGGTGCTGTTGTTCTTGTTGACCAAGGGGGCCGGTGCATTATCGCTCGATCACTATGTCGCGCGGGTTCTCCGCTCGACGCGGTTCCTCGGAAATTGACCTTGTCGCGCGTGTCTCGTCACACCGGCAAAACCCGTGTTCTTTGGTTCCGAGCCCGGCCCATGCGGGCCGTCCCGGAATGACCGCTTTGGCGTCGCAGCAGCCGCTTGTGTCTTCTTGCCAGCCGTCGGCATGGGACGCTCCATCTCTCCCGGATTCCCGCTTTCACTTTGAGACTTAGCTCTGAGGGATGAACGAATGTCGAGAGTGGCAAATCTCCAACGGGCGCAGTCCAGCTTCGGTCAAGCGGCAAGGACGATCCGGCAGATTGAGGGGGTCATCCGGATCGTAGAGAAAACCGGCGGGCCGCTGCTCGACTTGCTCATCAGGTTGTGGCTGGCGGAGATCTTCTGGACCTCCGGTCTGGTCAAGTTGCAGAATTGGACGATCGCCCTCTATCTCTCGGCCCACGAGTACCCGGTTTCTTGGCTGGATCCGGTAACGGCGGCCTGGATCGGGGAGGCAATCGAGCTGATTTGCCCGCCGCTGTTGGTGCTCGGTCTGGCAACGCGGTTTGCCGCTCTGCCGATGCTGATCCTGTCACTGGTCATACAGTTATCGTACCAGGCTCTGGACCAGCATCTCTTCTGGGCGGTTCTGTTCGCCTGGTTCGTGGCCAAGGGTGCCGGGCCGATCTCGCTCGACGCGCTGATCGGGCGTGGCATCGCCGCCACCGCTTTGCCTTTCGCCGGCACGATCACCCGCTCCCTCGATCGGCTGTCCCAGTGGGGCGACCCTGCCGTCAAGCTCGTTCTGCGCTGCTGGATCGCGGCGCTGTTCTTCCGATCGGCCGTGATGAGGGCCGGCAGTTTCGACATGATGATGATGATGTCGGATGCCCGGTCGAGCCAATGGCTCTTGCCCGCGAATTGGGCCGCGCGCGTCACCATTCTGGCCGAGCTCGCGTGCGTGCTCTTCCTTCTGCTTGGAGCGGGCACCAGGGTCACGGCACTTCTGCTGGTCGGATTGACGGCATTCGTGGATGCCGCTTTCCAGAACCGGATCGATATCGCCTATTACTGGATGGTGCTGGCCCTGCTGGTGCTGCATGGCCCCGGCGCGTTATCGGTCGATAATCTTGTTGCCCGCGCGCTGAAGCGCTGGTTCCCCAAGCTCGAAGCCATGCGCCAGCCGACCTACGAGGGAATGCCGCGCGTCGTCATCGTCGGCGGCGGTTTTGGCGGCATCGCTGCAGCAAAGGCGCTGCGCAACGCCACCTGCCGGCTGACACTGATCGATCGCCGCAACTATTTCCTGTTCCAGCCATTGCTGTACCAGGTCGCGACTGCCGGGCTTTCGCCCGCCGACATCGCCGGACCCATCCGCGGCCTGTTTCGCGATCAGGCGAACATCCGCGTGCTGCTGGGGGAGGTGACCGGCGTCGATACGGCAACCCGCGAGGTGCTGATGGGGGCCGCCCGCGTTCGCTATGATTATCTGGTGGTGGCAACCGGCGCCCGGCACAGCTATTTCGGGCACGACGAATGGGCCCCGTTCGCTCCCGGGCTGAAGCAAGTCGAGGATGCGACCGGCATTCGAAGCCGCCTGCTGTTCGCTTTCGAGCAGGCAGAAAACGCGGGATCTCCCGAAATGCAGCGTGATCTGCTGACATTCGTCATAGTCGGCGGCGGTCCGACGGGGGTCGAGCTGGCCGGCGCCATCGCGGAACTCGCCCGCCACGGGCTGGCAGGCGAATTTCGCGCCGTCGACCCGTCGACCGCTCGCGTCATCTTGATGCAATCCGGGCCGCGCATTCTGCCGACATTCCCGGAAAGCCTGTCGCACCAGGCGACTACGGCGTTGACCGACCTCGGAGTGGAGGTGCTGACCGGGAGCACGGTTCAGCGGATCGACAGCGAGGGTGTCGTCGTCTCCGGCCGTCGCGTCCCCGCCGGCAATGTCTTTTGGGCCGCCGGGGTGATGGCTTCCCCCGCCGCAAAGTGGTTGACGGCCGAAGCCGATCAGGCCGGCCGCGCCAAGGTCCTGCAGAACCTGTCGATCCCCGGGCATCCGGACATATTCGTGATCGGCGACACCGCAGCCAGCAGCGGTTGGGACGGCAAGCCGGTGCCCGGCCTCGCGCCCGCCGCCAAACAGCAAGGCCGCTACGTGGCCGCCCTGATCGAGGCGCGCATCGCGGGCGGTCCCCCGCCGGCTCCTTTTCGGTACCGTCATGCCGGGAGCCTCGCGACCATCGGGCGAAAGGCAGCGGTTGCCGATTTCGGCCGGCTCCGCCTCTCCGGCCCCGTCGCCTGGTGGATGTGGGGCTTGGTGCACATCCTTTTCCTGTCCGGGATGCGCAACCGGGTGGTCATTGCGCTCGAATGGTTCTGGGCTTACCTGACCTACCGCCCCAGCACACGGCTGATCACCGGCGAAGTCCCGATCAGGGTGCCAAGCGCGGCTGCACCGTCGCGATCGGCCGCATAAGATGCCGAGCGGGCTGCCGCCGCGCTGCTCGTCTCGCAAACGGGGCAAGCTCGGGTGAGATTGCGCTAGCGTCGGGTTCGTTCTCTATCGTATTCGACGCGGCGGAGAGATGAGGGTCGCATCCGCACCGCCTCGCCCGCTTGGCCGTGGCTGATCTCGCACCCGCGGACGAAACCGAGCGGGCGGCTGCCGAAGCCGGCGAGACCGCCCGGTCCGAGGGCCGGTTGCGCGACAGCGATCTGTTGCTGCTGGCGCTCGCGCTCGGTGCCGGCGCAGCGGCCGGCATCGGCGTCGTGCTGATCGATTGGCTGCTGGGGCTGCTGCGGCAATTCGCCTTCGGCATTCCTGCGGACGGACACCTCAGCGATATCGATCTCGGCCCCGCCCGGGTCCTGATGATGCCGGTGCTCGGCGGAGCGCTGGTCGGGCTGCTCTCGGCGGTGCTGCGCCGTTGGCGGCAGCGCGAGGTGGTCGACGCGATCGAGGCGAACGCGTTGTTCGGCGGCCGGATGTCGGTCGGCGACAGTCTGGGGCTGGTGGCAGCCACTTTGCTTTCCGGCGGTTTCGGCGCCTCGGTCGGGCTCGAAGCGGCTTACACCCAACTCGGCGCCGCGCTCGCCTCGCGGCTCGGCAGATGGGTCGAGCTGCGCCGCGACGATGTTCGCACGCTCGTCGGCTGCGGCGCTGCCGGCGCGATCGCGGCCGCTTTCAACGCTCCGCTCACCGGGGCCTTTTACGCCTTCGAGCTGATCATCGGCGCCTACACCTTGCAGACCCTGGCCCCGGTCGGCATCGCAGCTCTGACCGGAGCGTTGGTGGTCCGCGGGCTCGTCGGATCGAACCCGATATTCGTGCTGTGGCACGAAATCACGATTTCGGCCCCGGATTACCCGGCCTTTTTCGTTGTCGGCCTCGCCTCGGCGGGGCTCGGCATCCTCGTCATGAAGGGAGTGACGTCGACCGAAGCCATGTTTCGGTCGCTGGCGGTGCCGCGCTGGGCGCGGCCGGCGGTCGGCGGGCTTCTGATCGGCGCGATGGCGCTGGCTTTTCCGCAGATTCTCGGGAGCGGGCATGGCGGGATCATGCGCGTCTTGCATTCGGGCTTCGATCTGGCCTTTCTCGCCGGGCTCCTCGTCGGGAAGATCGCCGCTTCGGCGGTATCGATCGGTTCGGGATTTCGCGGCGGCCTGTTCAGCACCTCGTTGTTCCTGGGGAGCCTCTTCGGCAGCTTTGTCGGCTTCCTGCTGACCCGGCTCGTCCCCGGTCTCGGTGCCGATCCGCTGGTTTACGCGCTCGTCGGGATGGGCTCGGTCGCTGCCGCGATCGTCGGCGCGCCGATGACGATGATCATGATCGTGCTCGAGACCACAGGCGATTTCACCGCGACGATCGGCGTCATGGTCGGGGTCGTCACCGCGGCTATAGCGGTGCGCCACTGGTTCGGCTACTCCTTCGCGACCTGGCGTTTTCACCTGCGCGGCCTGACGATCCGCAGCCCTGAGGACGTCGGGTGGATCAACGAATTGCTGGTCGGGCCGATGATGCGCCGCGACCCGGCGGTGATCGCCGCCGAATTGCCGGTCGGCGAGCTGCGCCGGCGTTTTCCCGCCGGCAGCACGAGGCTCGTATTCGTCGTCGACGACCGCGGCGGCCTCTGCGGCGTCGTCGATCCGGCCGAGCCCGGCTCAGCAGATGCTTCGGAGGAGAGCAAGACTGTCGGACAGCTCGCCTCGACGCCGGCTCCGTTTCTGCTGCCGAGCGACAATTTGCGCGCAGCGCTCGACCGGTTCAGCCGGACGGCGCAAGAAATCCTCCCAGTCATCGACGATCCGAAGGATCGCCGCGTCATCGGCTATTTGAGCGAGGCCTTCGCGCTGCGCCGCTATGCGCACGAGCTCGAGCGGCACCGCGGGTCCCGCACGGATGATGCGGGGATTTTCAGCCCGGCCCCCGCCTCCACCGAGGAAGCACAAAATAGATGAGGCAATTTCGCATGGCTGCGCTACAATGGACGCATCTCCGATCGGCCAGCCGAGACCCGGCGAACCGAGGAGAAGGTTGCCCCCGCTCGCGAGCCGGCCACGAAGAGAGCGATCGCGGATTGCCTGCAAGCAGGGGAACCGATTAAGAAGGCCGCCGATTGGGCCTGCGCGGAGATGACGGCTCACGCGAAGGTGAACGCGCATACCCGCCGCATCCGGGTCAGGACGCGGCGGGTGAGCCTTACAATTGACGACGGCGGGGCCATCGCCGTCAGAGAGAAGGAGTAGAGGGATGGCAGACGTCGTAGCCCGTGACCTCCGCGTCCCAGCGGCGGGCAGGCAGCTGACGATACAGAAATTTGCCCGGCGCAAATCGACGATCGCGTTCTTGATGGCGCTGCCGCTGATTGTGATAGTGGCCTGCCTGGTAATCTACCCCGCCCTCTATTCGATTCACTTGGCGAGCTTGAACAAATCGATGGTGCGATTTGTCGGGTTCGGGAATTTCGAGTTCCTGTTCAAGCGGAACACGTTCTGGATGGTGGTCGAGCAGTCGATCCTGTTCGCCGTGACCGCCGTGATCTTCAAGGCCGTGGTCGGCTTTGTCGTCGCTCACTTCGTGCACAACCTGCCGGCGCAAGGGCAGCGCAAATGGCGCGGCATGCTGCTGATCCCATGGGTCATCCCGCCGGCGATGAGCACTCTTGCCTGGCTGTGGCTGTTCGACCCGTCCTACAGCGCCTTCAACTGGGTGTTCGCCCATCTCGGCATCCCGCAGGTCGCGTGGCTCGGCAATCCCTATTGGGCGCGCTTCTGCGTGATCCTCGTCAATGTCTGGGTCGGCTCGCCGTTCTTCATGATCATGTACCTCGCCGCCCTCAAATCGGTGCCCGAGCAATTGCACGAGGCGGCGGCGATCGACGGCGCCAACTGGCTTCAGAAGATCTGGTACATCAACCTTCCAATGATGCGCAACATCATCCAGATCACCGCCTTGTTCTCGTTGATCGTCACCTTCGCCAATTTCGACATCGTCAAGATCCTGACCAATGGCGGGCCAGTCGATCAGACCCATGTCTTTGCGACCTGGGCGTTCACCCTGGCGATCTGGGGCAATGACATTCCTTTGGGCGCGTCGGTGTCGCTGTTCATGGCGCCGATCCTGGCGATCGCGGCATTCTTTATCTTGCGCAACGTCAACCGCCGGGGAAACGAGGCATGACAATGACGACAGCAACGGCGGCCACCGCCGGTCAGGCCCGCCTCGCCGGTTACGGCAGCATATCCCGGGGCCGGCGCAGAACCCTGTTCTGGTCGTACTTCTTCCTGATCCTGTTCGTGATCTTCTTTCTGACGCCGCCCGTCTACATGTTTATCACCTCGCTCAAGACCAGCGCGGAGATATCGGCGGCTACGAACCCGTGGTGGGTGTACCATCCCACGCTTTCGAATTACATAGAACTGCTGACCCAGAACCAATACCTCATATTCTTTCGCAATTCGGCAATCGTGTCGGTCTGCGTCGTGTCGATCACGATGGTGGTCAGCATTCTCGCCGCTTTTGCTCTGGCGCGCATGCGGTTCTGGGGTTCGGCGACTTTGGCAACCGGGGTGTTCCTGACCTACCTGATTCCGGAAACATTGCTGTTCATTCCTCTGTTCAAGACTTTCGCCTTCATCCATGACGCGACCGGGATCGAGCTGATCAATCATTGGTGGGTGCTGATCATCCTCTATCCGACGTTGACGGTCCCCTTCGCCACCTGGCTGATGATCGGCTATTTTTCCAGCATTCCCAAGGAGCTGGACGAGGCCGCGCTGATCGACGGGGCCGGCTATATTCAGATGCTGCTCCGCATCTTCATCCCGGTGGCAATCCCGGGGATCATCGCCGCGATGATTTTCACCTTTACCGTGTCGTGGGCGCAATTCCTCTATCCGCTCGCCTTTACGACATCTGCCGATCAGCTCGTCCTCCCGGTCGGCATCGTCACCACCCTGATCCGGGGTGACGTCTACAATTGGGGGCAGATCATGACCGGTGCGTTGCTGGGGGCGGCGCCGCCGCTGATCATCTACGCATTCCTGATGGACTACTACATCTCCGGCCTGACCGCCGGCGCTACGAAAGGTTGAGAAATGGCGCAAGTCGCGCTCCGCAAAATCGTCAAGACATTCGACCGCACCCCGGCGGTGCAGGGCATCGACCTCGACATCGCCGATCGTGAATTCGTCGTGCTGGTGGGCCCCTCGGGCTGCGGCAAGAGCACCACCCTGCGCATGATCGCGGGCCTCGAGGAAGTCACCTCGGGAGAGATCTACATCGGCGACCAGATCGTCAACGACGTGCCGCCCAAGGATCGGGACATCGCGATGGTGTTCCAGAATTACGCGCTGTACCCGCATATGACGGTTTTCGAGAACATGTCCTTCGGCCTTCGGTTGAAGAAATTTCCCAAGCCGGAGATCAAGGAGCGCGTCCAGGTGGCCGCCCGCATCCTCGACATCACCGACCTCCTCGACCGGCGTCCAAAGCAGCTGTCGGGCGGGCAGCGGCAGCGCGTTGCAATGGGCCGCGCGATCGTCCGCAATCCGAAAGTCTTTCTGTTCGACGAGCCTCTTTCGAACCTCGATGCCAAATTGCGTGTCCAGATGCGCACCGAGATCAAGAAAGTGCATCAGAAGGTGACCACGACCACGGTCTACGTCACCCACGACCAGGTAGAGGCCATGACATTGGCCGATCGGGTCGTCGTGATGAACGCCGGCCGGATCGAGCAAATCGGCACCCCCTACGAGGTTTATCACGCCCCGCAGACCAGGTTCGTCGCCGGCTTCATCGGATCGCCGGCGATGAACATGCTGCCTTGCCGGCTGGTCGAGAACGGCGCCGGCTTGACTGTTCGGCTGGCAGATTGGCTTTCCTTTCCGGTGCCGCCATCGCGGACGGCTCGCTATCGCCCGCGGGTCGGTGACGAGCTGATATTTGGCCTTCGTCCCGAGCACATCATCGAAGGCCGCGGGGACGTGCCGCCGGGCGCCGCCGCCTTCGAGGCGCGGCTCGACGTTGTCGAGCCGATGGGAATGGAGACGATGGTCTATTTCATTGTCGACGGTCAGGAGGTCTGCGGCCGTGTCAATCCTGCCGCCGCGGGCAGTGCAGGGGAGACGATGCGACTCGTGGCCGATCTCAACCAGATGCACCTGATCGACCCGCGCACCGACCAGATGGTTTGATACGGGCGCGGGCAGCCGACCCGCTCCTGCCATGGATGTTCGCGACAAAGTTGTTGTGATCACCGGCGCAGCTCGCGGCATTGGCCAGGCATTCGCGCAAAGCCTCGCTGCGGAAGGGGCGCACATTGTCGCGGCCGATATCAACGACTGCTCGGCGACGGTCGGCCTGGTGGAAGCCCAAGGGCGGTCGGCGATCGGTGTCACTTTGGATGTCAGAGAGGTCAAATCTGCCCTCGACGTGGCCGATGCGGCAACCGGGGCTTTCGGGCGCATCGACGCGCTGATCAACAACGCCGCCCTCTATGGGGCCTTGCGGGGCGGCCGCTTCGACGCGATCGACGAGACGGATTGGGACGCGGCGATGGCGGTGAATGTGAAGGGCATCTGGAACTGCTGCAAGGCTGTGGTGCCGGCGATGCGCAGCGCGGGAGGCGGCAGCATCGTCAATCTGGCATCTCTCGCTGCGACCTACGGAATGCCCTTTGCTCTGCATTACACCACGTCAAAAGCGGCGGTGATCGGGCTGACGCGAGGCCTCGCCCGCGAGCTCGGGCGCGACCGGATTCGCGTCAATGCCCTGGCGCCTAGCGCGGTGTTGACCGAGGGGACGCGCGAATTCTTCGGCGACAGGGCCGACCGCGCGCTCGAGATAATCAGGAGCGGCCAGTCGATCCAGCGCAATCTAATGCCGTCCGACCTCGTCGGGGCCGTGACTTGGCTCGTCTCGGATGCGAGCTGCTTTGTCACTGGCCAAACCATCGCAATCGACGGCGGCACGGTGATGCTGTGAAGGCCGCTCGATGGAGCTGACCGGCAAGGCCGCGCTCGTCAGCGGAGCGGGGGGAGGCATTGGCCGAGCGATCTCCCTTGCCTTTGTCGAGGCGGGGGCGGCGGTCGCCTGTTGCGATGTCGACATGCCCTCGCTCGAAGAGACGGTCCGGCTGGCACGAGATGCCGGAGGACACGCAATCGCCGAGCGCTGCGATGTCGCCGTCGAGGGGGATACCCTCGCCGCCGCTGCTGCAGCGAATCAGGCTTTCGGCCGGCTCGATATCCTGGTGAGCGGCGCCGCGCCGCACGATCCGAGCGGAACGGTCATGGAAACCACGCTCGCCGATTGGGAGAAGGTGCTCGCGGTGAACCTGACCGGCTCGTTTCTGC
Organism: uncultured Alphaproteobacteria bacterium; assembly: GCA_963836845.1. GTDB lineage: Bacteria > Pseudomonadota > Alphaproteobacteria > ATCC43930 > CGMCC-115725 > AP-15. Next base: position 84,239 of record CAWILK010000045.1, read on the forward strand.
TCAGCCGGGCGGCGCTGCCGCTGATGACCGCAGCGCGTGGCGGCTCGATCATCTTTATCGCCTCGCAACTCGGCCGTGTGGGCAGCCCCGGGCGGGCGGCTTACTGCGCGACCAAAGGCGCGCTGATTCAGCTCGCCAAGGTGATGGCCGCCGATCACGCCGCTCAAAACATCCGAGTCAACACGCTTTCCCCGGGCGCAGTCGAGACCCAGAGGATGCTGCACCGCTATGGCAGCTTCGAGGCCGCTCGGGAGCAGATGGGGCCAAAGCACTTGCTGGGCCGGCTGGGTCGGCCCCAGGAGATCGCCGCCGCAGCCGTGTTTCTCGCCAGCGACGCCGCCAGCTTCGTTACCGGCAGCGATCTGCTGGTCGATGGGGGCTATACCGCGGTCTGACGCCTCAGGCGGTCAGCAGCTGCTCGACCCGCTGCGTCGCGGTAGTCTCGTCGATCCGCTCGACGGCAGCGAACTCGCGCACGAACCGGTCGAGCGCCGCCTGGTAGATCTGCCGCTCGCTATAGGATTGCTCGGGCTGGCCGGCATTGCGGTACAGGTCGCGAACCACCTCGGCGATCGAACCGGGGTCACCCGAGGCTATCTTTGCCTGGTATTCTTGCGCGCGCCGGCTCCACATCGTCCGCTTGGCCCGCGAGCGCCCACGGAGCTTTGCGAGGGCCGCATCCATTTCCTTGCGGCTCGACAGCCGACGAAGCCCCGACACCTTGGCTTTGCCGAGCGGAACCCGCAATGTCATCCGATCCTTGTCGAAGTGGACCACAAAGACGCTGAGCATATCGCCGGCGATCTCCTGGGTCTCGATGCCAACGATCTTGCCGACGCCATGCGTCGGATAGACTACGAGATCACCGGTGGCAAATGGAGGCTTGTCGGAAATCATACCCGTCTCTCATAATCGACCCTTGGCGCTGCCACGACGCTTCAGCGGTCTCAAGACCCCGGCGACGGCGACCTTCCGCGCCCGCGAGCGAGCATGGAAGGGAGAGGAAACTCGCAATGGCACCGCGCCCAAGATACCATGAAAACGCCCCGCCGAGCCAGCCGATCGCGCATATCCGCCACGCAAATCCGGGAGCGAGACACGCGTTCCCCGTCCCTAAAGGTTCGCGGACTTAGCTGCCCCCCGGGTTCGGGCTGAAGTACTTGTCAAACTTCTCGGATAGCATCCTTGAATTCATCGGCATCGGCCGGGTAGGGCTTCTTCCGGGTAATATTGGGCCAAGTCGAAGCGTATTGGCGGTTGAGCTCGAGCCAGCGCTCCGCCGGCGGCTCGCTATCAGGGAATTATCGCTTCGACCGGGCATTCCGGTTCGCATACCCCGCAATCGATGCATTCATCGGGATGAATCACGAGCATGTTCTCGCCCTCGTAGAAGCAATCGACCGGGCAAACTTCTACGCAATCCATGTATTTGCAGCGGATGCAGGCTTCGGTGACGACGTAGGTCATGGTCTTCTCTATTCGGTCTCCTGAACGGGATCAGACCCCCTGATCGAGGCCCAGCCGCGCCAGAACCCGCTGGCGCGCCATGCCGCGCTCGCGATCGGGAACGTAGATCAATCCGCCGACGCGGCGCAGCAGGCTGTCCTCGTATTCGTCGAGCACACCGTCGGCGTAGGCGACTTCCCATAGCATCTCGACGAGCTCGACCCGCTGCTCGGGCGAGAGGCGCTCATTGACGATCCGCGTAAAGTGGAACAGCTCGGCCGATTCCGCCGCCGCCGCCTCGCCCTGCGCGAGCAGACTGCCGGATTTCGGGCGCAGCCAAGCCCAAACCGGCGTTCCAGTATCCGGGCAATATGCGGTGCGCTCAAGCCTGGTCGAAATGGTCGTCGCTATGGGCCGCTTCGATCAGCAGAGCCGTCAAAGCCAATTGCAGTTCGTCACGTCCCGCGCTCCTTCTGCGCCATTGTCGGGGCGACCGCCATTGATCCACGCACGGATGCTGTCAATCATCGCTTTGCGTACCATGCAGGTCCGGCTCCGGGCAACCCCACGTGGTTTGGGGTTTTCCGCAGACATCACTGGTTGTTTGTTGCTGACTAATATATCGAAACGTTGCAGCGCCATCGGCGAGGCGGTCGGGCCCGGCGGGAATTACCTCCCGCGCCGCCCGTTGTCGCCGGGTGCTGCGACATCGGTTACGGACACGATCGTGAGAAAGCGCGGCGACGTCGTCGTTCTGCATTTCGTAGGCCAGATGCCGCTGGCCGGGATCGCCTGGCAGGCGATGCATTATCTGCTTGGCCTGGAGAAACTCGGCTACCGAGCCTGGTATATCGAGGACGGCGGCGCCAATCCTTTCGACCCTCGCATCAACAGCGTTGCGATGGAATGCAGCTACAACGTGCGCTATTTGCGGCGCGTCATGGAGAGCCAAGGATTCGGCGAGCGCTGGTCCTATTGGGATGCGATCAACGATGTCCGGTACGGGCTTTCGCGCGAGCAGGTCCACGCCCTCTACGCGAGGGCCGACGCCTTGATGAACCTCTGCGGCGCGACACAATTGCGGGACGAGCATCTCGCCTGCCCGGTCCGGATCATGATCGATACCGACCCGGTTTATGAGCAGATCAAATATGCGATGGCCGATCGGGGCTCGCGCGCCTACCTCGATGCGCATACCCACTTCTTCACTTATGGCGAGAATCTCGGAGCCGAGGATTGCCCGGTGCCGTTGTCGGGCGATGCCGTGGCGTGCGACCCGGCCTCCGGTGGAGCTCGAGCCTCTGGCCTGCAACGACTGACGCGCCGCCTTGTTTCACGACGATCGCGACCTGGGAGAACAAGGGCAAGAACATCGATTTCAACGGCTCGCGCTACGTCTGGTCGAAGCATCTCAACTTTGTCCGGTTTCTCGACTTGCCCAAGCATCCGGCCGGCCAACTGCTTTCGAATGGCGATGCTGCCGCCGGACGATGGCGTGCGCCCGCCGATGGCGGGGACCGGCTGGAGCCTCGTCGATCCGCGCCCGATCTCGGCCGATATGGCGGGGCTACCGCGATTTCATCGCCCGTTCGCGCGGCGAGTTCACGGTGGCAAAGGACATCTACGTGCAGCCCAACAGCGGCTGGTTCAGCGACCGCAGCGTCTGCTATCTCGCCGCCGGCCGGCCGGTAGTGACGATGCGCACGGGGTTCAGCAAATTTTACCCGGTCGGGCGGGGTTGTTCGAGTATTCGAAGCACGGAAGAGGCGCTGGCCGGCATCGACGCGATCGCTGCCGATTACCCCGCCCACAGCCGCGCGGCGCGGCGAATTGGCCGAGGGAATATTTCGCCTCCGATCGCGTTATCGGGGCGCTGCTGGCAGCGGCAGCCGGCTTGTGAGCCGGATGTCAGCGGCTTGACAGTGCCCAAAAGCCAAAGTTCAGATGCCGCCACCCTGAGCGCGAGCGGCGCCATTCTGGCTCTATAAAGACGATCCCTAGGACGCGAGGCGATGGGCGTTTTCACAGCTGGCTGGCGGGCAGGCCGGCCTTGGCCGGGCCTGCGGCGCCGCGGCGTGGTTCTTGCGACCCGATGGTGAGGCATTGTGGACGCGGCTAACCCTTGGCTGGTCGAGCGCTCGCCGCCATCCTCGTCTTGTCGACCTTTCGGGATTACGGCGTCACCTGGGACGAGGACGTACACAATTGGTACGGCAATTTCGTTCTCGATTATTATTTCTCATTTTTCGGCGACAAGACGGCGCTGCACTGGCGGGATCTTTACAATTATGGTGCGGTTTTTGACATGCGGCGGCGGCGCTGAACCGGGTGTCGCCGATCGGCGTGTATGAAACCCGGCATCTGCTCAACGGACTCGTCGGCGTACTGGGGTTGATCGGCTGCGCCAAGCTGGCGACGCGGTGGCGGGCGCGCGGGCCGGCTTGATCGCGGCCCTGTTTCTGCTTTTGACGCCGAACTATTACGGGCAGATGTTCAATAACCCCAAGGACATTCCCTTCGCGGTCGGCATGGTTTGGTCGGTTTATTACATGGTCCGGCATCGTGCCGGCTTTGCCGCGGCCGCCGCGCTCGTCTGGTGGCCAAGCTCGGCGTGGCTGATCGGCATGACAATGGGGGTGCGGATCGGCGGGCTCGTTGCTTCTGTGTTATCTCGGCCTGTTGCTCAGCCCTTGACTGGGACTGGCGGGCGTCGCCGCGCGGCGGGCGAAATGGCTGGTCTGGAAAGCGGGTGGACGAGCCTCTGGCCGCGTGCTCGCGCCGGTCGTGCTTGGTCGCATATCCCGTCATGTTATTGTTTTGGCCATGGGCGCAGACCGATCCGATCGAGAACCCGTTGCGCGCCCTGGCGTTCTTCTCGCACCAAACCTTCCCGTTCTACACGTTGTTTGCCGGCCGGTTCTTGCCCGCCAACGACCTCCCTTGGACCTATCTCCCGACCTACATCGCCATAGCGCTGCCGGAACTGGTTCTGGTCCTGCTGCTTTGTGCTCCGGTCGTGGTCGCGGCCGGGCTGTTGCCAGGACGGTTCGCTCCGGCCGGGCGCAGGCGCTCGCGGCCTTTGTCGTCGGCAACGGCAATCGTGTTTCCGATCGCCTACGCGATCGCGATCAAGGCCGTGCTGTTCGACGGCATGCGCCATTTCATTTTCGTCCTGCCGCTGATTGCGGTTGTCGCCGCGGTTACCGCCGATCAGGGGGCTCGGCATTGGTTGGCGGGTTTCCGATATCGGCAGGCCCATATTTCCTGGCATCGCCCTGTACGGCGATCGTTCACATATCAATCATGGCGATGCTGCATCCGAATCAATACGTTTACTACAACGCTTTTGTCGGCGGGGTCGAAGGAGCCCAGCGCAAATTCAAGCTCGATTACTGGGCGAATTCATATGCGGAAGCGGTACAGGGTCTGGAGGACTATTTGCGCGCCCAATACGGCGCGAATTTCGAGGAGCGCGAATTCACGGTGGCGGTATGCGGGCCGCCGATCTCGGCCGATTATTATTTTCCGCCAAATTTTCGGTTCATTCGCGAGCGCGCCAGCGCGGATTTCTTCATCGCCTTTACCAAGGACAATTGCGACCATTCTCTGCCCGGGCGGCCCTTATATCGGGTCGAGCGCATGGGCGCCTTGCTCTCGGTCGTGCTGGATCGCCGCGATCTCGCTGAGCGGCGAATCGCGAAGCGTCCGGCAATGCCCGCAGCCCGCCCACCTCGCACCGTACCCATAAAGACCGCGCGTGGAACGCCCGAATACGACAAGCTCGATCGGGTCGAAGACGGATGTGGTGGTTCGCCGGCCTGCACCGGAACCTGTTGACGCTGTCGCGGCGGGAACCGGTCGAATGCCGCAGATCTGCGCGATTCTGGACGCGGGCTGCGGGACCGGGGGGTTGCTTGCCCGGCTCGCGGGAAGATACCCCGATACGACTGTTGCTCGGGCTCGAACTCGACCCGGAGGCCTGTGGCGCGCGGCTCGCAAGAGCGCTCGGCCGGTCTGCGCCGGATCGGTCAACGCGTTGCCTTTCGCCGATGGCGCTTTCCCGTGATTTTCAGCGCCGATGTGTTATGCCACCAAGGCGTCGACGAGTGCCGCGCATTGCAGCAATTCCACCGCTGCCTCGAGCGAACGGGGCTGGCTCATGCTCAATCTGCCCGCCTATCGCTGGATGCTGTCGCGGCACGATGCGGCGGTCTGCCAACGTCCGGCGCTACACAGCCAAGGACCTCGCGCGGCTGCTGCGGGAGGTCGGGTTCCGACCCGTTTATGTGTCCTATTGGAACGCGATTTTGTTCCCGTTGATGGTGCTGACGCGAAAGTTTCTTCCGGGCGGCGAGCAGGCCGGGAGCGACGTTCGGCTATATCCCCGGCCGGTCGAGTCTGGTGTGCCGCACGGCGATGCGTGATCGAAGCCGTGCTGCTGCGGGCTGGGCGTGCAGATTCCCGTTCGGCGGCTCGATCCTCGCAGTCGCGGAAAAGGAAGGCCCCATGATTGCTGAACCCGATCGGACGACATCGCCGAGTACCCGCCCGCCGGTTCGCGCTCTCGATCGTGATCCCCGTCTATAACGGGGCGAAGCTCGGTCGCCGAGCTGGTCGGCGCGCTCGAGGAGCTGTCGATCGAGGGCGGGCACGAGATCATTCTGGTCAATCGACGGCAGCCCGGACAACAGCCTCGACGTATGCCGCGGCCTCCTCGCCAAGGCGCGGGTGCCGATCACCCTTGTTAACCTTGCGCGAAACTATGGCGAGCATAATGCGGTCATGACCGGGCTGCGTCTACGCGAGCGGTGCGCACGTCATTACGATGGATGACGATTTGCAGAACCCGCCGGAGGAAGTCGAGCGCTTGCTGGCCTTCGCCCAGCGCAGCGGCAAGGAGGCGATCTATACCTATTACGACGATAAGAGGCACGCCCTATGGCGCAATCTCGGCAGCCGCTTCGCCAATCGGGTCGCCGATTTCGTGCTCGACAAGCCGAAAGGCCTATACCTGTCGAGCTTTCGCTGCATGAGCGCCTTTGTCGTCCGCGAGATCACCCGGTATCAGGGCCCCTTCCCCTATATCGATGGGCTTATCCTGCAGGTGACGCACGACATCGACCGGCTGCTCGTGCGCCATCTGCCGCGGGCCGTCGGGCGCAGCAACTACACCTTGCGGCGGCTGCTGCGGCTGTGGACGAGCATGTTCGTCAATTTCTCGGTCATGCCGTTGCGGCTCAGCACCTTGACCGGCTTTGTCCTCAGCCTGCTCGGGGCGATCGGCGGAGCGATGGCGGTCGCCGAAGCGGTGTTCTCGTCGCCGCCGCCGGGCTGGGCCTCGCTGTTTGCGGCGGTGCTGCTGCTGTCCGGCGTTCAGTTGATGATCCTCGGCATCGTCGGCGAATATCTCGGCCGCCTCTATCTGACGGCCAACGGCAAGCCGCAAGCGGTGGTCAAGGAGGTGCGCCACAGCGAAGTGGGCGCGGCCCGTGCGCAGCTCCGCGCTGCGCGAGCCCGCGTGAGCCGGATGGCGCTTTATTATACCAGCCTCGCCGTGGCAATCCTGTTCGCCGTCGTCGGACAGATCGCTCTCAAAGTCGGCGGCCGACAGCTCGGCGAGCGTCGTCGCGCAAGTCCTCAATCCGCTGACGATGATCGGGCTTGCGATCTATCTGTTCGGCGCGTTGTTTTACATTTTCGCCCTGAGAAGGATCCCGGTTTCGATCGCCCTCCCATCGGTCGCGGCGAGCTATGCGCTGGTTGCCGTCATCGCCCACCTCCTGTGGAACGAGCCGCTCGGCTGGCCGCAAGTCGCCGGCATCCTGCTGATCGGCGGCGGCGTCCTGCTGCTCAACCAGCATTGACTGCGAAAAAGTGCGGACCTCGGCGATGACGCGGTCGACCGCCTCGTCGGCGAGCTGCGGATAGATCGGCAGGCTCAGGATCTGGGGGGCGGCGCGTTCGGTCAAGGCCGAGGCCTGATGGGCCCGAGGCGAGGCGGCCGCTATAGGCCGGTTGCTGATGCACCGGCACCGGGTAATGAACCCCGGTGCCGATCCCGAGGCCGCGCAATCTGGCCCGCAGCGCATCGCGCTCGGCGAGGCGGATCACATATTGGTGAAAGACGTGGGTCGCCTCCGCCCGGCGCGCCGGCAAAGCCACGGGCAGGCCGGTGAGCCCAGCGTCGTACCGGTCGGCGATGGCGCGGCGCCGAGCATTATCCTGATTGAGCGTCGCGAGCTTGACCCCGAGGATCGCCGCCTGGATCGGGTCGAGGCGCGAATTGATGCCGCATAGGCTGCTGACGTACCGTTCGCGCCAACCATACTCGCGAAGCTCCCGAGTTCTCGCGGCGAGAACGGGGTCGTTGGTGACGACCATGCCGCCATCCCCGAGCGCGCCGAGGTTCTTTGTCGGGTAAAAGCTGAAGCACGCCATGTCCCCGAACGATCCGGCCGGCTTTCGGTCATAGAGCGCGCCGTGGCTCTGCGCGCAATCCTCGATCAACCGCAGGCCATGGGCGCGCGCGATGTCGCAGAGGGCGGGCAATTCCGCAGGCTGGCCATAGATGTGCACCGGCAGGATTGCGGCTGGCCGGCCCGGCGGCGGCGCCCGCAGCAGGCGCGAGAGCTCGCGCGGGCGCCATCGTGTAGGTGCCGGGCTCGACATCGACCAGCACCGGGATCGCGCCGGCCCGCTCGACCGCCGCCACTGTCGCGACCGCCGTATGCGACACGGTGAAGACGAGATCGCCCGCGCCGATCCCGCAGGCGCGCAGCGCAACCTCGATCGCATCGGTGCCGCTCGCGACGCCGATAGCACGCGCCACCCCGAAGAACTCGGCGAAAGCCGCCTCGAACGCCTCGACCTCGTTGCCGAGAATGTAGGAGCCGCCATCCAGCACGCGGGCAATCGCGGCATCGATCGCCGGCTTTTGCGCGAGATACCCGGCCCGCGGGTCGGTCTGCGGGATTGCGGACGACCCGTCATTCCCGCGAAAGCGGGAATCCAGGGTGGCAGGCTCCGGGCTCTGATCTCCTGGCCCCCCGTTTCCGCGGGGGTGACGATCATAATTCATGTCCGATCGAGCCCTCATAGGTAACTGGCGAGGTTGCGGCGGTAATAATCGAGCGAGCGGCGCAGCCCCTCGGCGAGGCCGACGCGCGGGCGCCAGCCGGACATTGTGCGAAAGCGGCTGTCGTCGATCAGGAAGTCGCCGACATCGATGCGTTTGCGCTCGGGTGGAAATTCGCGGATTTCGTAACGTCCCTTCGCCATTGGCCTCGGTGATGGCCGCTGCCAACTCCGCCAGGCTGGCCAATTCGCCGCCGCCGACATTGAGCGCAAGCCCCTCGGCTTCGGGGGTGATGGCGGCATGGAGAAAGGCATCGGCCGCGTCGTCCACATACAGCAGATCGCGGCGCTGCTCCCCGCCCCAGACCTCGAACGGCTCCCCTTCGATGACCCGGCGCAGCCAGATCCCGAGAAAGGTCTGGCGCGCATCCTTGATGCGCATGCCCGGCCCGTAGACATTGGTCAGCCGCAACGAACGCGTCTTGATGCCGTAGACGTCGCGGAACAGCAGATGGTAGGCCTCCCCAGCCATCTTGTTGACGCCGTTCACGTCGACCGGCCGCAGCAGATGGCGTTCGTCGACCGGCAGATAATCCGGGCGGCCATAGATCTGCCGGGTCCCGGCATAGACTATCGCGATCCCCGGATTTACCGCCCGGCACGCTTCCAACAGCTGCAGTTGCGCCGTGCAGTTGATGGCGAGGTCGTCCTCCGGCGCCGACATCGAATCGAGGTGGCTCGTCTGCGCCGCGAGGTTGAACAGAAAGTCCTGGCCGCCGAGCAGATGCCGCAGAGCGTAGCCGCCGCGAATATCGGCGATGTTGACCGCGACCCGATCGCGGATATCGGCGATATTGGCGAGATTGCCGCCATATTCGGGGATCATGCTGTCGACCAGCAGAACCTCGGCGCCGAGCGCGACGAGCCGCCGCGCGATCGCCGAGCCGATCAGCCCCAAACCGCCGGTAATGACGGCCCGCGCGCCGGCATAGGCGCCGAGCCGCGGATCAGAACTGGTCTCCACTGTTCCTCTCGATCGAATGCCACTCAGAACGCGAAACGCCTACCGGCTATTCCGTCCGCGGCTGGCCCGCCACCTCCTGTATTTACAGACAATCTACAGGAGGTCGGATTTGATATCGAACAGCAAGAGACATCGCGAACCCTCGAAGGTTTTCATAAATGCGATGACAATGTGGCAATTTTATCGTCCGCAATACGGGATTCAAAACGAAAACGGGTGACGGACCGACCGCGCACGTTTACCGGTGTTTAAAGGGTCTGGCGCTAGAGGTGGGCTCCGGCTATCCGCGGCAGTCGTCCGCGCGTCGCCCGTGCACACGGCGTTGGAGTCCGAAATTGTCTGGGACGAGGCCTATCTCTTCAGCCTGGGCTGTCATAGTGCGGCTTTGGTCGGACGAACCGTGGCGTCAGCGCCGTGGTGCTCGCCATCAGTTTGACCGCCCTGATCGGCTTTGTTGCGCTCGGCGCTGAAGCCGGGCTGTGGTACTCGATCAAACGGCAAAACCAATCTGCAGCTGACGCGGCGGCGATTGCCGTCGCTTACGAGATCCTGGCGGAAAAAAAGGATCTAACGACCAATCTGATACCGGCCGCAACCGAGGCAGCCACCCGGAACGGCTATACCGGAGACACCCCGGATATTACTTACCCCTACGCCGACGCCATTGTCCCCAATGGCGTGAAGGTTACGCTGAGAAAAACACAGGGGGCATTACTTGCATCGCTGTTCCTGCCTAGCGTAACGATCGAAACCAAGGCGGTCGCAACTCTTTTTCCCGCTTCTCCCGGCTGCGTTCTCAGCTTGAACACCTCAGGAACTGACGTTGGGGTCAGCGGTTCGTCTGCGCTAACCGCGCCCGACTGCTCGATAATGGCGGCTTCAACCGATAACTGCTCGATCAATCTCCACGATCAGGGCGCGGTGATCCAGGCGAAATATCTGATCACCGCCGGCCAGGTATCCTATGGCCAGGGCTGCAGCACCTTCGATCCGACCAATCCCCCGTCCAATCTCCAAGCGAACCTGATGACGGGCGTGTCGAGCCAACAGTTCACCGACCCTTACGGCGCTGCCTCCGGCACTACCAGTTTCACCAACCCCTGTACCGGCACGGGCGGCTATCTCAGCCATAGTTTTCTGACCTGCAACATCCCAGCAGCCGACGGCTTGCTACACCCTACCAGTAACAGGGCAGGTGAACACCTATGCCGGGGGCGTTGCGCGGTTTTGTGGCGGGTTACCGATCGGACCCGGCGGGAGCGGGACAACCGTCGATCTAGTGCCCAGTGGCGGAATTGCCATCACCGTGACGGTGACGACCCGGGCAACAATTATACTTCGACGCCGACGGTAACCATTACCGGCGGTGGCGGATCAGGAGCCACCGCGGTTGCAGTCATGAGCAGTAACGGACAAAAAGGTAGACTTCATCACTGTCACGAACCCCGGCTCGGGCTATACCTCGGCACCGACCATAACGATTCACGGAGGAGGCGGTTCGCCGACGACGTCGCGGCAGCCACCGCCGCTGTGTCGACGGGGTCTATTGGATAACGGACGGCGATTTGGCCCTCAATTCAGGCGCGATGCTGGAATGCACAACGTGCAACGCCGCTACCGGCAAAGGCGTCACGATCATCTTCACGACCACAAAGACGAGCGGCATCAAGATCGGCGCCCCGACCATGAAGAGCAATCCGACGATCGACAATCTGAGCGCGCCCGGATCTGGAACCTACGCTGGCCTATTGATGGTCCAGGACACGGTGGATGGCGCAACCTATACGACCACCGCCAAATTTCAGGGAAACCTGATCAGAACGCTGAATGGCCTCATTTATACCCCGCACTCGAATTTGGAGTTCCAAGGGAGCCCGAGCGTGACAAACAGCTGCTTGCTGGTAGTCGCCAACTCCATGACCCTCGACGGGGCTTCGAGCCTTGCTACTGGAGGCTGCCCCACCATCCTTCCCTTGCCGACTGTAAGGACGGTGGCTCTCGCGAGCTGATTAGGGGCAGCCATACACAGCGCACGGAAACCGCTCCTATGCCGCGAACCAGCCGAAATTGTCTCGGAATCGCGGGGAGCGTCGCGACCGAATTTGCTTTCGCAGCGCCGATACTTGTAATGCTTGTCGTGGGGATCGCCGATTTCGGGGTGTTGACCGCAAGATCTGCCGCGCTCGCGGGAGCGACGCGCGCCGGCGTTGAATATGCGAGAAACAGCTCGACGTGTAAGGCGGATCTCAGCGGAACCAGCTGCATCGCCGGGATCAAGAGCGTAATCCAGAGCGCCATCAGCGCCGGGCCAGCACTCACCTTTCCAAGCACCTTTCCCCCTATCTGCAAATGCGATGACGGAAGTGACATTGCCTGCGGCACCACCTGTGTCGGAGCGGGCAAGGTCCCGAACCGCGTGTCGATCGCGGTCACTGCAACACAGGCCTTCACCCCCATAGTGCCTTGGCCGGGAATTCCAACGTCGCTGACCAAGAGCACGGAAATCCGCGTGCAATGAACAAGGCGAGATCATCTCAGCGCAGCGCCGAGGAAGGCGCTGCTGCGATCGAAGCCGCCTTTATCGTGCCCTTGCTGCTGCTGATGATGTTCGGGACCGTCGAATGCGCGCGCGCCTTTTGGACTTATCACAGGATGCTGCTGGCGCTCGAAGACGCTGGACGCTATGCGATGGTCTACGCTGCCTCCCCGAGCTTGCTGAACTCGACATCCTGCCCCAGCGTAACTACCGTAACGCTTGCCAATTGTGCGGTTGCACGGGCCAATAGCTATCTAGCCTCGTCTGGAGCAACGGGTGTCAGCGTTTCCTCCAGCCAGGACTCGGCGACCCCTCCGAATTTGACGATCGCGGCAACCTGCCCCTTCAATTTCCTGTTGCCGGCATTGCTGCCCTACGGTCCGATCACCCTGACCAGCCAAGTGAAGGTCCCGCTCGTTTGAGCATGATTGGCGCGGCGAAAGCGAGGGAGGGTTGGCCCGTCGTGCCGATCATCTTCCAGATCCCGCGCAAAACGAGAGAGAACCAGAGGCTGTTTCACCTCTCATTAATGAAACTGGCCTTTATTGATCCTTGACTTAATCGGTCATTTCTCGGGATCGCCGCCTGGGAGAAGATTTTGCCAGGAACCACGCCCATTCTGGCTGTCGCATTTTCCCCTATCAGAATGCTTGGCGCTCTGAGCGTCAGAGCAAATGGTCGGCCGCTGACCACTTTCGGCGTATGGCAGGATGAGCGCGGGATCGTCGCGGTGCTCACGGCCCTCGCCCTGACGATTGTGATCGGCGTGGTGGGTCTCGCTGTCGATGTCGCGATGTGGTACCGCAACAATCGCGCCATGCAAAACGCGGCCGACGCCGCTGTGATCGCTGCGGCGCTCAACGGCACGGGCTCCTATGCGTCCGAGGCGAAAGCCATCGCTGCCCGATATGGCTTTGTCGACGGCGCCAACGGCATAACCGTGACCGCATCGAACGATCGAACCTGCCCGGACGGCACAACCGGCTGCTACCTGGTAACGGTCGCACAGGCATCACCGCCCCGCTATTTTTCTCCGGTGCTCGGCAGCTTCAGCCCGTCCTTGGCTGGTGCGGCGATGGCGGGCGGCTCGCAGACCCATTCCTACTGCCTCCTTGCAATCGGCACCGGCACCGATCCGGGGATCCGAACGAATGGCGCGCCGGACGCGGCCCTTACCGGCTGCAGCCTGATGTCCAACACCGGGCGCAAGATGCAATGGGCACAACCTCGACGCCACCTACGGCGATGCGCACAAGACCAATGACGGCTGCGGCATCACCCAAAACAGCAACGTGCCAATGGTTGCCGATCCTTACTCGTCACTGGCCAGCAACATCCCATCTGTTGCAGTCCGCCTGTCCTGGGGCTACCCGCAGGAGCCGACAAAGAAGAAGGATACCGATCCCGACCGGCCTCACGTCCAATGGTCCGATACGCCGACAGGATCACCAGTGGTAACTAAGCCGCCATCGCCTGCTGCCTGACGTTCAGCCCGTATGCGGTGATCTGGTGCTGATGGGAGATACGACTCTGACGACCGTATCGCCCGGCTCGGTTCTCGTCATCAGAAATGGCCGTCTTGACACGAACGGACACACACTGCAAACCGCGCCGGGCTCGGCGCTGACCATTATTTTCACAGGCCCCGACTTGTCGGGGACCTACATCCATATCCCGACCGGCGGGGGCACCCTCGACTTCCAGGCCCCGACATCGGGCACCTGGAAGGGGATGGCGATCTACCAGGATCCCGCATTGACAAAGGGTGTGGATATCTCCGAGGCGGGGAACTCGCCGACCTGGAAGATCACCGGCATCGTCTATCTGCCGCACTCCAGCGTAACTTTAGCGGCGCAGTCAACAAGTCGAGCAACGGCGCCTCCTGTTTCCTTCTGATTGTCGACAATATAACGATCAACGGTACCGGCAAAATTCTGGCAAATGGCGGCTGCGACGCCGCCGGCGTCACATTGCCGACCAACAACGTCGGCGCCATCGCGCTCGTCAAATGAGCAAATGCGCGGCTCTGCCTCGACGAGCAAGCAATGACGACGGCAACGTCGTTCTGGAATTCGCCTTCGTCGCCCCAGTCCTCATTGTGCTGATCGTGAACATCCTGGATTTCAGCAGACTGATTTGGGCGCAGATGGAGGTCGAATATTCCGCGCAAATGGGCGCCCAGGCGGCCTATAAAAGCTGCTCGACCGGGGCGCTGCCGGCAAAGACGAATTGTGCTAGCCTCAGCACTGCCGTCACTACGGCGGTTCAATCGACCTCGCTCGGCAGCTCTGTGACCCTCACCTCGGGCTTTCCGACGGAAACCTATTACTGCATTTCCGGGACGAGCTTAGAGTTTGTCGGAGATTATTCCGCGCCCCCGAGCCCATTCGACTGCTCGGCTGTAGGAAATTCGGCCGCAAAGCCGGGTGATTACATCGAAATCAATGTCGGCTACGCCTACTCGCCGACTTTTGCGGGACTGAGCTTGGCGTCGGCCCGCACACTAACGGCAAACTCCATGGAAAGGCTGAACTAAGTCTTGCCCAAGGCAGTGCGCTTGATGAGTTGCGACAGCGGCTCCTCCGCCGTGGAATTAGGGTTCACACTGTCCGTCTTTATGTCGATGTTGTTCGGCATCGTAAACATAGCGGTCGTGCTCTGGACCCTGGCCAGCCTGCACTACGCCGCACAGACCGCCGCGCGTTGCGCCTCGGTCGGCTCGACGGGATGCACCTCGGCATCCACGATACAGACCTTCGCCCTCAGCCAATATTTCGGCCGGCCGCTAGCCGGCGCCAACCCCTTTGTTTACTCCGCCACCGGTTGCGGGCACACCGTGACGGCATCCTACGATTATTCGCTGGTGATCCCGTTGATCGGCACCTATTCGCTGCCGCTTTCGGCCACCGCGTGCTCCCCCTGAGTGGCAGGACGAGGCGAGATACCTTGGTCGAACCAGAGCATCTGGCCCAGCTCGGCAGGCTCCGCACCCGACTATTCGATACCAGTGCCCACCCCCGCCGGATCGCCCGGTTTCGCCCCGGGTGCGGCCGGGATCAAGGTGCCGATCAGGCGCAGCAATGCCTGCTGCTCGGGATGTTGGGGCACACTGAGGAAGTCACCGATCGCGATGTCCGTCACGTGACCGCCTGACGGAGCATTCGCCTCGTGCCGGACGAAGGCACAGCCGGTCGCAGCATCGCGAGCAAGAAACCACGTGTCTCCGCTCGGGCTGCGGTAGAGCCGTCTCATCTCTGCTGACATGGCAACCTCCGCAATCGATGGGAATTGGCTATCGCGCGCAAGTCCCGATTGCCCAAAAGCCTGCTTGGCCGGTCCGTATTAACCGCTCCCCTTGACATGGGGAGCCCAAATGGACCAGCAACGTTCGGGCTCCGTCGCAACCAGGAAAATTCCTCATGCACATCATCTGGACGATTATCATCGGGTTCATTGCGGGAGTGATCGCGAAGTTCGTCACGCCCGGAGACAATGAGCCGTCAGGATTTGTTCTCACGACAATCCTCGGGATCGTGGGAGCTTTTGTGGCCACGTATATCGGCCAAGCGATCGGCTGGTATCGAGCGGGCGAGGGCGCCGGCCTGATCGGAGCGGTGGTCGGCGCGGTGATTATCCTGGTCATTTGGGGGCTGATCGCCGGCCGGCGCCGCTCGTCAACTTAGCGGTTAGCCAGCCGCGGCCGATACTGGGGTCGGCCGCTGCCCATGTGGGGCAGGGCTGTCCGGGGAATCGAATTCGGTTGCAACATCGCCCCAGCTCAACCGAAAGTACAGAATTCGGCGGGATGGGTTTCGAGGAAAAGCCCCTCTCCGCCCTTCAGGGGGAGAGGGAGGGGCCCAGGCGCGACGTGGGCCTTCAGCCCACGGACTTGATCCGTGGGGCCTGGGAAGGTGAGGTGGGCGGGGCCGCAAACCGGTCCGTCGGCCCCCCTCACCCTGCCCTCTCCCCCCGGCCGGCGGGGGAGAGGAGAAAAAAGCGGGTCCTCGAGAGCCTATTTCGCGGCGAAAGTGTAGCGCCAACTTTCCCCGGACAGCCCTGCATGCGGGGGGAACCTGTCGGGGCCGACCCTAGGGACGCGCAAACTCGGCTTCAGTCGGTAGCCGGCCGTGCGGCGTATATCTATCGACCGCGTCGGGGAGCTCGCGGGACAGTCTTGCGAGCAGCTCTTCGCGCGACAATCCGGTTTGTCTCGACAGGGTTTCCAACGCCTCGGGGCCGATCGCCTGCTCGAGCTGATGCGGCGTCACCGGCTCGTTAGGGCCCGTCTTGACCCAGGACTCCGCGGTCTGACCTTGGCCGCTCTGGGTGAAGCGGTCCACGAGCTCGCCCAGCCCCCCGCTCAAGATCCCGCCGCCAGTGACACCGCCCAGGCTCTTGCCCAGCTGGCCGAGGAAGCCGCCGATGCCGCTTTGCCCGGGGCGTTCGGGCGTGCTTTGGCCGCGTCCGCCCAGCATCTCGGCGATCTTATCCCTGTTCTGGTAGCCCGCAACCGCGAGCAGGCCCAGCAGGGCCGTCATCGATGGAAATCCGCGGCTCATGGTGTTGCTCCTCGTGCTGGCCGGCTAATCCGCTTGCCCCCGACGGTAAATCAGGGCGCCGGCGAGATAGCCTAGACCGAAGCCCGCGAGCGCCGTCAGCACAGGCAGGGGATCAAACCCCTTATTAGTCACACTTTTTTCTTGCCGGCCAGTTGCTCGAAAGCCCCTGTCCGACGATGAGTTCGAGTACGCATCGCCGACCCGCTCGCCGACAAATTCCGCGGTTTTTTCAGAGATACTCGCCTGAGCTCCAGCCGATTTTGCATTCCGCCGGACGGTTTCCTCCGGCGACATCCGCTCCTTCTCCTTCACCCAGTCCGGCGGCGCGCTGTCATGGGTCTGGCCGACTGCCTCCGCTGCGATCCGATCCGGGTCTAGTTGGCTTTTCATGGGTGCTCTCCGCTCAGACGGGCCTGCTACGGGAACAGCGCCATGCGGCTCCGAATTCCCGGCCCATCCTCTTTCCTGCCCCGCTGCCGCTGCGCAGGCGCGCGCGGGTGGCGAAAATCTGCCGCACCCGCCCCGCACTCTGTCAGCGTGCCGGCCTGCCGCGGCTGCGCTTTGGCAGGGCATCGGGCGCATGCGCGGGCTCGGCGGCGAGGCCGGCGAGAGCCAAGGAGGTGAACTGCTCGGCGACTTGCTGCACTCCGAGGCGGCCCTGCGGGTCGTACCATTTGTACAGCCAGTTCAGCATCCCGAGCAGGCCGTAGGAGGTCACTTGAATATCGAGATCGGCGCGGAACGCGCCGCTCTCGACGCCTTCCCGAATGATCTGCTGCCAGCAGCGCTCGTATTCCTTTGGCGAGAAGCCGATCATTTCACGGAAACGGCGCTTTACCAACTCGCGCTCGCGCAAATAGACGAAAAGGTGCGGGTAGTGGCGGTCGAAGGCTTCGAGATGCGCCGCGATCGCCCGCCGGAGCTTCTCGGTCGGAGAACCATCCCCGGCGGCGATCCCGCTGATCGTCCGGTACATCTGGGCGATCGGCTCCTTGACGACCAGGTAGAGCAGATCCTCCTTGCTGTCGAAATGGTGATAGAGGCTGCCCTTCAATATGCCGACCTCGTCGGCGATGTCGCGCACCGTGGCGGCATGATAGCCTTTGGTGCGGAACACCTTCGCCGCTGCCGAAACGATGTCGTCCAGGGTTGTCATTGCTCAATCGTCTCCCGGTCGGCCGGCTGGGTCGGCGCAAGCTGCAGGTGGCCCACCGCCCAGTTCCATGCAAGCTCATATCAGGCCGAGGAGCAACGCCGGATGACGCACACCGAAGAAAATCCCGCCGATGTGGTCGTCGTCGGCGCCGGGAACGCCGCGTTCACCGCGGCGCTGGCGGCCCGGCGCGCCGGCTGCGATGTGGTCGTCCTCGAAAAGGCGCCCGAACCCTTTCGCGGCGGCAATACCCGTTTCACCGGCGGGGTGTTTCGCTTCACCTATGGCGGGCTCGATGATCTGCTGCCGATCGTCAAAGACACCGACGATGCGTCGGACGTCATCATCGACCCCTACCCGGCCGAGGCGTTCGCGCGCGATCTGCAGCGCGTGACCGGCGGCCGCACCGACCCGCTGTTGAGCCGGGTGCTGATCGAGCGCTCCTACGGCACGGTGCGCTGGATGGCCGATCTCGGCGTGCGGTTCGAGTTCAGCCGCGCCGTGACCGGCATCAAGGTTCCCGGGACCAACAAGACGCGATTGCAGCCAGGCGCGGCGATACGCGCCCATCACGAGGGGATCGGCCTGTCCCAGACCCTGTTCGAGCTGGCGGCGGAGCATGGCATCGAGGTGCTCTACGAGCGCCAGGTCAACCGCATCCTGTGCGACGATGCGGGCCGGGTGGTCGGCGTCGAGGCGCGTGGGCCGAACGGCCTAGAACGGCATTACGGTCGGGCCGTCATCGCCGCGAGCGGCGGCTTCCAGGCCAATCCGGAGATGCGCACCGCCTATATGGGCGGGCCCTGGGGCCTCGTGAAAACCCGTGGCTCGCGCTACAACACCGGCGAGGTCATCCGCGAGCTTCTCGCGACCGGCGCGCAGAGCTTCGGGGACTGGGGCGGCCGCCACGCGACCCCGATCGACGCCGACGCGCCGGCCTATGGCGACCTCCGGCTGACCGACAAGACCAACCGGCTGTCCTACCCCTACGGGATCATGGTCAACCTGGACGGCGACCGGTTCGTCGACGAGGGCGCCGATTTCAACAGCTACACTTACGCGGCCTACGGGGCGGCGATCCTCGGCCAGCGCAACGCGACCGCGTTCGAGATCTTCGACAGCCGAGCCTTTCCATTGCTCGAAAAGAGGTATGAGACCGGCACGCCGGTCGAGGCCGCGAGCATCGAGGAACTGGTCGCCGGCGTCGAGCGGCGCTACCCGATGCTCGGCCTCAATGCCGTCGCCACGGTCAAGACGATCAACGATTACAACCGGGCCGCCGACCGCACCGCGGGGTTCCAGCCCGACGCGCTCGACGGCAAGCGAACCCGCGGCCTCAGGCCGGAAAAGACCAATTGGGCGGTCCCGATCGAAGCGCCGCCGTTTCGCGCCTATGCGGTCACGGGCGGCATCACCTTCACCTTCGGCGGCATCCGCATCGGCGCCAACTCCGAGGTGCTCGACGGCGTCGACCGCCCGATCCCCGGTCTCTTTGCCAGCGGCGAGCTGACCGGCGGGTTCTTTTTCTTGAATTACCCGCTCGGCTGCGGCCTGACCCGCGGCGCCGTGTTCGGCAAGCTCGCCGGCGAGGCTGCAGCCGCCTCCGTCAAGGTTGGGAGCCCAACTATAGGTTGATCATGATCCGTTCCTCTCGGAACGAAATCGGGGACATAGGAGGACCGCGACAATCCGCTGCCGCTCGGCCATGCCGCGGCTCAGCATGCGGGACGGGCGGGCTCACCGCGGCGTCGTGGTAGCGTCGAGCGGGTTGTCGTTGTGGCGCCCGAGGGCTCGGTCGTGGTCTTGGTGTGGGTTTCCGTGCTGCCGGCGACGCCCTCTTTATGGGCGCAACGGTCGTCGTCGTTGTCGTGCTGGAACCGGCGACCGGAGGCGGCGGAGCCACCGGCGGCGGCGCGGGAGGATAGGGCGGGAAGGTCTGCGCGGAAGCGACACCCGACAGCAAGACGATTGCCGCCACACTGGCCAGTAGATGTTTGCTCATGCGTTGCTATTCAGAGTGGTGCCTATGCACGTAAACCGCTGGCTCCATCTTCGGTTCCACTTCCGAATGTGCCCGGTCTGGTAAGGCCGGCCGCGATGGGGGCTGATCCCGGGCTAATGCCCGAGGAGACGGTCACATTGCTGCAACCTTGCTGACCACAATAATTAACAATCCAAGATTAGCTTTCTCGACGAGTGCCAAGCCGCGCCGTTTCACGGCACACACTAGTTGGGGGACGCCAAGGCAATGAAGGGAATCGCCTGCTTTGCACTCGGAGCCTGGCTCATCGCCTCGATCAGCCAGCCGGCCGGTGCTGTCGAGCATCGGGTTAAGGCTTCGACTGACAGCCATCCCGCGTCAGAGGACGGTAATGGAAATCGGCAGGGCTGCCAGCTCGGCAACGGCATAAAACACGTCGTCTACCTTCAATTCGACAATACGCATCTCAGGCGCGACAATCCAAACGTGCCGTCCGATCTCGAGCAGATGCCGACGCTCTACAACTTCCTCAAGGGCAACGGCACGCTCGGCTCCAATCACCACACGGTGCTGATCTCGCATACGGCAGCCGGCATAATCTCCACGCTGACCGGCGTCTATCCGGACCGCACTGGCACTGGCGTGACCAACAGCTTTAACTATTACAAGCCGGACGGAACCACGCAGTTCATCTCTTCTTTTGGGTATTGGACCAACATAACTCCCGACGGCGCTCCGTTGATGGTGAACGAGGAGGGCAAGATTGCACCGGCTCCGTGGGTGCCGTTCACTCGCGCCGGATGCGATGTGGGCAACGTGTCGGTGGCCAACACCGTGCTGGAGAACAACAGCTCCGACGTGGTGAACGTGTTCGGCGCCGGCTCGCCGGAGGCATCCGAACCCGCAGCCCAGAAGACGGCCGATTTCGTCGGCATAGCCATCCATTGCACGAAGGGCTCATCCTCGATCTGCGCCGCGCCGGGTGCCAATCCAAAGCCTGATCCGCTACCGGACGAGCCAGTTGGCTACAACGGCTTTCAAGCGCTTTATGGGCACAAATACGTCGCCCCGGTCATCAATCGCGGCAGTACGGCGATGACCGACCTGCTGGGCGGGCCGCTGAATGGGTTCCCTGGCTTTGACGGGATGTTCCCCAAGGTCACCGGGGCCTATGTCGCGAAGATGCTCGAGGCCGGCGTCCAGGTCGTGTTCGGGTATATTTCCGACGCCCACGACAATCACCCGAGCGGTCCGGCTTTCGGCCCCGGCTCAGCGGGGTACGAAGCACAGCTTCGGGAATACGAACAGGGCTTTGCGGCGTTTTTCAGTGAGCTGCGGGCTCACAGTATTGACGAGACCAACACACTGTTCATCGTTACCGCCGACGAAGGCGACCATTTCGCCGGAATAACCAAGACGGGTTGCGACGGCGTGGCCACCCCCTGCGTATACAATCCGGGCGAGATCGGCGAGGTGCAGGTGCTGGTTAATCAGCTCCTAATGACTGCTGGGATCACGACCCCGTTCGGCATCCATTTCGATATGGCGCCCGCCTACTATCTCAACGGCAATCCCTCGGATACCGATCTGGTAACGCGCCAATTCGAAATCGCCCTCGGCAACCTGACCATCAACGATCCTTATCTCCAAAAAGCGGTCCCCCTATCGGTCGGTCTCGCCGATCGCGCGTCGATGAGGCTGCTGCACATGGTCACCGGTGATCCGCTGCGCACGCCGACGGTTGTTTCATGGAACGAGGCGAATGCGTGGGTGCAGACGGGGAGCACCGCGCCGGTTTCGATCAACCCGGCATTCGCCTGGATGCATGGCGGCATACAGCCGGAGATCGCACAAACCTGGCTCGGGTTTGTCGGCCCAGGGATCAAGAGGACGGGCATAGACGACAAGACCTGGACCGATCACACGGATGTGCGGCCGACCATCCTTGCCCTAGCTGGGGCTGGAAGACGACTACACCCATGACGGAAGGGTGGTCGTCGAGCAATTGCATCACTCGGCATTGCCTTGGCCGATCAAGGCGAACCCGGATGCCTATCAACGCTTGGCGATTGCATACAAGCAGCTGAATGCTCCGTTTGGCGATTTGTCCCTGGCGAGCATCAAATACGCGACTGCTCAAATCAAGAATACGCGCCCCTCTGTCTACGACAGCTATCTGCGCAGGATGGCGGCCTTCACCGAACGGCGTGATGCGCTTGCCGATCGAAATCAAGGCCATGCTGGATGGAGCGGCTTTCGATGAAGACCCGGTCAACCCGGGTATCTCGGCACTATTGTCCGCAGAGGCCAGCGTGCTGGTAGCTCAGATGAAGATCATGGCGGGTGTCGCACCGTGAGTCCAGATACCTGATCCATCTAAGATTTGACCCGAGCCGAGGCGAGGATTTTCGGGTCGGAGCAGGATGTGCCGCTCCGACTGGGCCGTGTGATTTTCGCTTGCCCGCGCCCCCGCCGATGCGCGAGCATGGGCGAAGTTAACCCTTAATCAAACCGCATGAGCTTTGCCGAACCTCGGCTAGGCTCGGGGAGGAGACGTGACCAGACCCCGCGCAGCTGACGATTTTGCGACAATCCGCGCCCGCATGGAGGAACTGCGCCGCGAGCGGGCGCAGGCCCCTGATGACGAGCCTCACCATTCCGGCCGAAGCCCTGCCGCGGGCCGCAGCCTGCTGAAGGCCCCCGAGGCCCGGCAACGCGGCGAAACCGACCGCTGGCCGGCCGGCTCGACAGCCGGCCGGAGATACGCCTCCGGGCGGTAGCCGGAGGGATCTCAGAGCGGAGCTTCGCTAAGGAGGTTGCGATGACGCCACGACAGAAATTGAGAGGCCTGATCGCCGGCCCCGGCTACACGATGGTGCCGGGCGCCTACGACACCCTGACCGCGCGGCTGGTCGAGCAGGCCGGGTTCGAGGCGGTCTACCTGACCGGCGGCGGCTATTCGCGGGCCAACGGCTATCCCGATCTCGGATTGCTGACCCTGTCGGAGAATGTGCGCTTTATCGGATTGACGGTCGAGGCGGTCGGCATCCCGGTGATCGCCGACGCCGATACCGGCTACGGCAATGCCGTCAACGTGATCCGCACGGTGCGCGAATACGAGAAATCGGGGGTCGCCGCCTTCCACATCGAGGACCAGGTGAGCCCGAAAAAATGCGGCCATTACGAAGGCAAGGAGGTGATCGGCCTCGGCGAGATGGTCGGCAAGATCCACGCTGCGGTCGATACGCGCCGGGACCCCGACCTCGTCATCATCGCCCGGTCGGACGCGCGCGCCGTCGAGGGGCTCCAGGCCTCGATCGACCGGGTCAACGCCTATCTCGAGGCGGGCGCCGATGTCGGCTTTGTCGAGGCCCCGCAGAACATCGAGGAATTGCGGATCGTCGGCCGTCGAGGTCAAGGGGCCGGCCTTGGTTAATGTCTTCGAAGGCGGCAAGACGCCGATGGTGCCGGCGAGCGAATTGGAGGCGATGGGGTTCCGCATCGGGATCTACCCGTCGCAGACCCACCGCGCGGCGATCCGGGCGGCGCAAAAGGTGCTGGCCGCGCTGAAGGAAGACGGCGATACCCGGCCGCATCGAAGGCGATCTCGCCACCTTCCAGGAGCGCGAGGACGCGGTCGGCACCGAGCGCTGGCAGGCGCTCGAGGAGAAATACATGCGGGTCGGGTAAACGCCCCTCTCCGCCCTTCAGGGCGGAGAGGGAGGGGCCCGGGCGCGTCAGCGCACGGGAGGGTGAGGTGGGCAGCGCCGGAGACGGACCATCGGCTCCCCCGCTCACCCTACCCTCTCCGCCCGGCCGGCGGGGGGAGAGGGGAGAGCAGCGGGTCATCAGGGCAACGATCCGTTGGTCCGTGCTCCGGCGTCACTGCAGCTCGGCCAGCCCCATCGCCTCGCCGAAGCGGCGGCTCGCCTCGAAGAAATCGCCGTATTTGCGGTGCCCGGCGGAGATGTGCGCACAGGCCAGCAACAGCCGCTCGCGGTCACGGCTCTGGCTCTTGCCGTAATCCTCGAGCATGCATTGCGGGATTTCCTGATTGTGCGGATCGTTGCCGATCCGGGTCGCCATCAGCGCGAGCCGCCCGGCGAGCCGCGAGCGGTCCTCGCCGCTGTCGAGATAGGCTTGGGTCCAGGCGACCGCCTCGGGCGGGTCGAGCGCCGCCAGCGATGCTTCCAGACGCTCGATGATCTGATCGCCGGTCAGCCGGCCGGCGCCGCTCGGTGCGCGGATCGGTTCGGGTTTGAGCCAGCCCGAGCTGCGCTGGTTCCACGCCGCCTGGTTGACCATCGAGCCCGCGACATAAAGCAATTTCAGCCGCTGCGGGTGCTCGAAATTGTCGTAGAACCAGCCGATCGTGTTGCAATACTCGTAAGTGTGCTGCGGCATCGAGAAATTGTTCGGGCCGACGGTCTCCAGCACCACCTGCGCGGCCGCCAATTGGATCGCGTCGATGATCCGGCGCGGCGACTTGCCGGCCAGCAATAATGCGCTGATCTTTTCGATATAGGCCGGCTCGTGCTGATGGATCAGAGCGTCGATCAGCTCCTCGGTCTCGCCTTCGCTCAATGAGCCGGTATTGGCCAACAGCGCGCGCTCGCGCTCGGTCGTGCCGCCTTGCGGAACCGCGTGAACCTCCTTGCCCTCGATAAAGATCGTGACGACATTGCACGCCATCTCGTAGACCGAATGCCAGCGCGGCCCGACCGCCATGTCGAGCGCCCCGGCATAGATCGTGTCATGGGCATTGTCCCAGCCGATCGCATTGCCGATCTCGACCACCGATCTGGCGCGATAGGCCTTGTGGCCGGTCGTGTAGGAGCGGTTGTAGAGCATCCGGTCCTGGACATCGATCATGCCGGCAAAGACCAGCTGCGCCAGCACCTCCTTGCGGTGCTCGGTTTCCTCCATCAGCCCAAGAAAAATGCGGTAGGCGTCGATGACCTGGCCGCGCTCCACCAGGGTCAGCCAGTTGTTGAGCCGCTCCTGGAGCGGCCCCGATTCCCGCAACGGCTCCTGGTCCGGCCAATAGGCGACCGGCATTGGCGGCTCGGCGTTGGGCATCTTGTAGCCGCGGGTCGCGTAATGGCCCGGCGCCTTCAGGATCTTCTGGTTCCAGATGTCGAGCCCCGAGGGGATGTACCAGATGGTCTGCGCCAGCGGCAATCCGGCGAGCTTCTCCGGCAGCATCTTCTGCAGATTGATCGCGGCGCGCGACGAGAGCAGGCAATGATCGTTGTTGACGAAATTGGGGAAGCCGTCGTCGATGCGCTGGTGGTATGGCACATGCGTATAGGGCGCATGGATGCGCACCGCCTCGGCCATGATCTCCGGCAATGGCCGGCCGCGGCGCAGCAATTCGCAATAGACCCGGCTGCCGCCCTCCTGATCGCGCGCCAGGATGCGCTCTTCGAGTTCTTTGTAAAGGCTAGCCGCTTCTTGACGGCCGTTTTTTTGGGTGGCGGCTTGGCTCGGCATTGATCTTCGGCTCCTCGTCTCGCGATCGCTATCGGGTTCGGCTAACCTTAGCCGCAAGGCGGGGCCGGCGGCAACCCGCGAAGCTGCGCCGCCGTGCCGCAACCGAGGAGCAAAGCCGATGGTCCCCGACATCTTTCACCGGGATTTCACGCCCACGCCCTATTGGTGGGAGGCCTACACGCCTACCGCCGGCGAGCTCGCCGAGGTGCCGCGATCGGCGCGCGTGGCAATCGTCGGCGGCGGCTATGCCGGGCTGTCGACGGCGCTGGAATTGGCCAAGCACAGCGTCGATGCGGTCGTGCTCGAAGCCAGTGAGCTCGGCTTTGGCGCCAGCACCCGCAATGGCGGTGCGGTCAGCGGTGGCGTCAATGTCGGCAAGAGCTTCACCGGCCGGACCAGCAATGTCGAGCCGCGCCGCGCCGGGCAGATCCTGTCCGACGCTTCCGACGCCTTTGCGTTGATCGACCGGCTGATCGAGGAGGAGCAGATCGCCTGCTTCTGGGAAAAGCCCGGGCGCTTTGTCGGCGCCTGGACCAGGGGGCATTTCGAGGCCCAGTCGCGCCGGCTCGACATGCTCAATGCGGCGGCGCAGTCGGGCGCCTATATGGTGCCGCGCGAGCGGCAGCGCGACGAGATCGCCAGCGACTATTATTTCGGCGGCATGGTCGTCGAGCGGTCGGGGAAATTGCACCCGGCGCTCTATTACCAGGGGCTGCTCGAAGCGTGCCGGCGCCGCGGTGTCACGATCTGCGCCAAGGCCGCGGTCACCGGCATCGGCCGGGCCGGCAGCGGCTGGCGCATCGAGACCGGGCGCGGCGCCCTGGCGGCCGGCGATGTCGTGATCGCGACCAACGGCTATACCGGGGCGGTGACGCCGGCGCTGCGGCGCCGGGTCGTGCCGGTCGCCAGCCATATCGTCGCGACCGAGGAGTTGCCGCCCGATCTCGCCCGGTCGCTGATCCCCAAGGGGCGCAGCTTGTCCGACACCAAGCGGGTGCTGTGCTATTACCGGATGTCGCCCGACGGCAGGCGGATGGTGTTCGGCGGCCGGGCAAGGTTCACCCAGGTCGACGCCACGGTCAGCGCGCCGATCCTCCACCGCTACATGACCGACCGCTTCCCGCAATTGCGCGGGGTCAAGGTCACTCATGCGTGGACCGGCAATGTCGCCTTCACCCTCGACGCATTGCCGCATATGGGGCAGAACGATGGCCTGCATTATTGCCTCGGCTGCAACGGCAGCGGCGTCGCGATGATGACCTATCTCGGCTGGCAGACGGCGCGCAAGATCGCCCGCGCCGCCAATTACGCCTGCACCTTCGACACCGAGGACTTCCCCGACCACCCGCTCTACTCCGGCAATCCCTGGTTCCTGCCGATGGTCGGCGGCTATTACCGGCTGCGCGACCGCCTCGACCGCCTGCTCGCGTGACATATCACTGCACGAAAATTGTGCGTCCTTCGAGACGGCGCTGCGCGCCGCCCTCAGGATGAGGTACTTGGTTGATGGCATTAAGAAAACCCTCATCCTGAGGAAGCCGCGAAGCGGCTGTCTCGAAGGACGCGTCGGCGCCGGTCCCGGCTGCGCCCGAAAAGATCACAGGTTCTCGCTGGCGAGCGCCTCGGCAAGCGCCGTCAACATCGCCGCACCGTCGCCCCGCCAGGCGCTGCCGTGCATGCGGGCGAGCAAGCGGGCCGGGTCTCGGCGAGACGCATCAGGATCTGCCGCCCGTTCTTCGCATGCGAGTAATAATCCATCTGCGCCCGAAAGCGCTCGCTCGGCTCGAGGATGTCGGCCTCGGTGACCGCCGGGTGATCGGCTCCGCCTTCGGTGAAGAGATCGCTGCACAATAAGGTGCGGGTCGTGCGCTCGAAGAGGACGCCGCACTCCCAGGCATGCGGCATGTGCGGCGTGTCGAGCCATTGCACCTCGCGGCGGCCCAGCGACACGATTTCGCCGTCGGCAAGCGCGCGCGCCTCGCGGTCGGCGACATCGTTCACCGACACCATCGCCGCGACCGCGCCGCAGAGCGGCACGGCACCCGGCGCAGCGGCCAGGAATTCGTTCGAGCGAGCCGCATTCATCCGCCTCGAAATGCGAGAACGCGATCCAGCGCAGCCGCCCGGCCGGCAACACCCGGCCGACCGCGTCGAGGACGAACGGAAAGAGCTTGCGCGGCCCGGTATGGAACAACAGCGGCGCGTCATCCTCGATCAGGTACTGGTTGAAGCTGAACCCGCCCGGCACTGTCGTCACCGGCGTGCTGATCCGATAGATCCGCTCCTCGACCTCGTCGACCCTGGTGCCGGACTGGGGATTGACAATCGCCATCGCATTCAACCTCTTGCTCTGAGTAGAATAGACGCTCTCGACCACGACCGTGCATCGGCCCGAGATCGCAGCTGCAATCATAAATTGATCCAGAGATTACCCGATGCGCAGTCTGCAGCGAATCAGCAGCTAAACTCTCTTCGGAAGTTGAAGTTCCAGGAAGAGCGGCACGACCCTTTTCCGAGCGGCCGCTCACCAACTGCTGGGCCTTTCGGTGTTAGACCACATTTCATCGCCGCCTCTCCATCCGCTAAATCCGCTCCAAAACCGTACCAATCAGACAATATGCCTTCAGATTTAGCCGATTTTGTGGGCGCTAAAGCTTGAGCTGGACCCCGAAAATGAGACAGTTGGCTAAGGTGGAGCCCTGCCCCTAGAAAGCGCCGATGGCGCGGGAGCAGGACATGAAGCGGACACGCAAGAAGCACAACGCGGGCGTTCAAGGCCAAGGTGGCGCTGGCGGCGATCAAGGGCGATCGGACGATCGCCGAGCTGGCGAGCGAGTTCGGGGTTCATCCGAACCAGATCTACAACTGGAAGAAGCAGCTGCTGGACGGCGCGGCGAGCGTGTTCGAGGGCGGCGGTGCGGCGGAGGGAACGGCCAGCGAGGCGCAGGTCGATGTTCTGTACCGGCAGATCGGCCAGTTGAAGGTCGAAAACGATTTTTTGGCACGAAAGCTCGGCAAATGAGCCGGGCGGAACGGCGCGCGCTGGTCGAGCGCGAGGACCCGGCGCTGCCGGTATCGCAGCAATGCCGGTTGCTGGCGGTATCGCGCTCTTCGGTCTACCGCCGGCCGGCCGAGGTCAGCGAGGAGGACCGCGCGATCATGGCGCTGATCGATCGGCAGTATCTGGCCCGGCCCTATTACGGCTCGCGCCGGATGGCGGCGTGGCTGGCGACCCAGGGCCATGTCGTCAACCGCAAACGGGTCCAGCGCCTGATGCGGCTGATGGGGCTGGTGGCGATCTACCAGCGCCCGAACACGAGCAAGCCGGCCGCGGCGCACAAGGTCTACCCGTATCTGCTCGGCGGGATCGCGATCGAGCGGGTCAATCAGGTGTGGTGCTCGGACGTCACCTACATCCCGATGGCCAAGGGCTTCCTCTACCTGGTGGTGATCATGGACTGGGTGAGCCGTGCGGTGCTGGCGTGGCGACTGTCGAACACGCTCGGCGCCGAGTTCTGTGTCGAGGCGCTCGAGGAAGCGCTCGCCCGCTACGGCCGGCCCGAGATCTTCAATACCGACCAGGGCAGCCAGTTCACCAGCGACGACTTCACCGGCACCCTGAAGCGACCACGGGATCACGATCAGCATGGACGGCAAGGGGCGCTGCATGGACAACATCTTCGTCGAGCGGCTGTGGCGCAGCCTCAAATACGAGGAGGTCTACCTCAACGCCTATGCGAGCGTCGCCGAGGCCAAGGCCGGCATCGGCGCCTGGCTCGGCTTCTACAACGAGGAGCGCCAGCACCAGAGCCTCGGCTATCGCACGCCGCGGCAAATTTACGAGGAAGGCCTGTGGATATGTGGACGATCGGCTTCGCCGACCGGCTGCGCTTCCCCCGCTTCCCGAGCGAGCTCGGAAAGCGGGGAAATGCTCGCCTTCGCCCACATACCCACAGGCACCACAGCCAACAAAGGATTTGATATTGATGAGGTGAAGGGTAGAAGCGTCGCACCAGCCGTCGCGTCAACCGCGATCGGAGCCGATATCGAAATCGGCCGGGCTACACCTTAACAAGCGGCTCCGGCTGTCTCACGATCGGGGTCCACCTCAGGGTGGGCGTGCTGGGAACGCGGATGAATTTAACTTGATCCCCA
>CAWILK010000046.1:0-90618 GCA_963836845.1 uncultured Alphaproteobacteria bacterium
AGCGCCAGCCGGGTTCGGCCACAGCCGGTTGCAGGGCCAGAGCAGCGGCGATAGGCTCCCCGCGGACTGACTGGAACCAAAACGTGCGCTACATCAGCACCCGAGACCCGCGGACCGAGCCGCATTCCCTCTCTTTCTCGGAGACGCTGCTCGCCGGTCTCGCAGAGGATGGGGGGCTGTATGTCCCGGACGGGCTGCCCGAGCTCCGGGCCGACGAGTTGCGCGGCTATGCCGGACTGCCTTATGCAGAGCTTGCCGGCCGGCTCGTTTCACTTTTTTCCGGTGAGGATTTTTCGTCGGAGGAGCTGCAGCGGCTCACGGCAGAGGCTTACGGCAAATTCCGCCATGCCGCGGTGGCCCCGCTGGTGCAGCTCGATGAACGGCTGTGGCTGCTCGAGCTGTTCCACGGGCCGACCCTCGCCTTCAAGGATCTCGCATTGCAGCTGGTCGGGCTATTGTTCGACGCGGTGCTGGCGCGGCGCCGCGAGCGGGTCACGATCGTCGGCGCCACCTCGGGCGATACCGGCTCCGCTGCGATCGAGGCCTGCCGCGACCGGCAGGCCGTCGATATCTTTATCCTTTACCCGCGCGGGCGAGTGTCCGAGGTGCAGCGCCGGCAGATGACGACGGTAGATTCGGCGAACGCGCATGCGGTCGCGATCGACGGCACCTTCGACGATTGCCAGGATCTGGTGAAGGCGCTGTTTGCCGATGCCGGGCTGCGGCGCGAGCTCAACCTCTCGGCGGTCAACTCGATCAACTGGGCGCGGATCGCCGCCCAGAGCGTTTACTACATCGCCGCCGGAGTGGCGCTCGGCGCCCCGGCGCGGCCGGTGTCCTTCGCCGTCCCGACCGGCAATTTCGGGAATGTCTATGCCGGACATGTCGCGCGGCGCGTCGGGCTGCCGGTCGAACGGCTGGTCATCGGCACCAACCGCAACGATATTCTGGCACGGTATTTCGGGACCGGGCGCATGGCGCTGTCCGCCGTAGAGCCGAGCCTCAGCCCCAGCATGGACATCCAGGTGTCGAGCAATTTCGAGCGCCTGCTGTACGATCTGAAGGGCCGCAGCGGCGCGGCGGTGGCAATGGCGATGCAGAATTTCCGGGCAACCGGGGTGCTGCCCGCGGACGACCAGGCATGGCACATCGCGCGCGGCTTGTTTTCCGCCCACAAAGTCGACGACACTCAGACGATGCAAACGATTGCCGAAACCTATGCCCGAACCGGCGCGCTGATCGATCCTCACACCGCCGTTGCCGTCGGCTCGGCCCGGGCCGAAATGGCCGCCGACCGCGGCGGCGCGCCGATGATCGCGCTCGGTTGTGCGCATCCCGCGAAGTTTCCCGAGGCGGTCGAGCGCGCCACCGGGGTTCGGCCGGGGTTGCCGCCGGCCATCGGCGATCTCTTCGAGCGGCGCGAGCGGCTCGTCTCTCTCCCAAATGAAATCGGCGCGGTCACGCGGTTCATCCGCGCTCATGCGCGCCGGGTTGGAGCCTTGGCATGACAGTGCGGCTTTCCACGTTGCCGAGCGGGTTGCGGGTCGCCACCGACCGCATCGATACGGTCGACACGGTTTCGCTCGGCATCTGGGTCGATGTCGGGACGCGGCACGAGCCGCCCGAGATCAACGGCGTCGCCCATTTTCTCGAGCACATGGCGTTCAAGGGCACCGAGCGGCGCAGCGCGCGGGCCATCGCCGAGGAGATCGAGGCGGTGGGCGGCCACCTCAACGCCTATACCTCGCGCGAGAGCACGGCTTATTACGCCAAGGTGCTGAAGGAGGACGTGCCGCTCGCGCTCGATATTCTCGCCGACATCCTGCAGCACTCCACCTTCGACCCGGAGGAGCTCGAACGCGAGCGCACCGTGATCCTGCAGGAAATCGGCCAGGCGAACGACACGCCGGACGACATCATCTTCGATTATTTCCAGGAACGCGCCTTTCCCGACCAGGCGATGGGCCGGCCGGTGCTGGGGAGCCCGGAGATCATCCGCGGGCTCCGCCGCGAGGCCGTCGTGACCTATTTGCGAGACCATTACAGCGCCGAAAAAATGGTGGTCGCCGCGGCGGGAAATGTCGAGCACGAACGGCTCGTCGATCTGGCCGCGACGCTGCTGTCGGAATTGCCCGCCCAACGCGCCGTCACCACCGAGCCGGCGCGCTACGCCGGCGGCGACCGGCGCGAAGAGCGGGACCTCGAGCAATTGCACCTCGTGCTCGGATTTCCCGGGCGTGGTGCTCGGCGACCCGGATTATTACGCCGCCTCGGTGCTGTCGACCGCCTTCGGGGGCGGCATGTCCTCGCGGCTGTTCCAGGAGATTCGCGAAAAACGCGGCCTCGTCTATGCGATCCACTCCTTCGCTCACAGCTACCGGGACGGCGGGCTGTTCGGGATCTATGCCGGCACCGGCGAGACCGAGGCTGCCGAGCTCGTGCCGGCGCTATGCGAGGAGGCGGCGCGTCTTGATGACGGCTTCACGACGGTCGAGCTCAACCGCGCGAAGGCACAGATGAAGGCGGGCCTCCTGATGTCGCTGGAGAGCACCTCGGCGCGCTGCGAGCAGCTGGCCCAGCATCTGCTGATCCACGGCACCCCCTTCAACCCGCCGGAGATCGTCCGGCGCATCGAGGAGGTCGACGATGCCGCGATCCGCCGCGTCGTCGGGCGCTGGCGCTCGGCGCCGCCCACCCTGGCGGCGGTCGGGCCGTTGAGCGGTCTGGAGCAATTCGACCGCGTGCGGGCCCGGCTGCCCGCCTGATCCTGCCTGCTCGATGGCGCCGCAGCGGAAATCATTTCCCCGATTGTTCCTGGCTCGCTCGGAGCCGTTCCGCTTGGCCGGCGATCGGGTGTTCCTGCGCCAGCCCGAGCGCGGCGATTACGAGGCCTGGGCGAGCCTGCGGGCGGGCTCGCGCGATTTTCTCGCCCCGTGGGAGCCGAGCTGGCCGCCGGACGCGCTCAGCCGGGCCAGCTTCCGCGCGCGCGTCGCCCGCTACGCCGAGGACTGGCGCACCGACCAGTCATACAATTTCTTTATCTTTGCCCATGACGAAACCCTGGTCGGCGGGATCGGGCTCTCCAATCTGCGCCGCGGCGTCTCGGAGACGGCGAGCCTCGGCTACTGGGTCGGCGAGGCCTTTGCCCGGCAGCGCTATATGACCGGTGCGCTGCCGCTGGCGCTCGATTTCGCCTTCGAGCGATTGGGGCTGCACCGGGTCGAAGCGGCGTGCCTGCCAACGAACATCCCGAGCCGGGCCCTGCTGGCCAGAGCCGGGTTCCAGCAGGAAGGCTACGCCCGCGAATACCTCTGTATCGAGGGCAAGTGGCAGGACCACCTGCTCTTCGCGATCCTGCGCCGCGACCGCTAGTCGTGCCGCCGCATCGCTGGGCGACCGTGTAGGCGGGTCGAGCCAACGAGGCTGAGAAAGAAATCCCAGCATCTTTTTTGATTTCGGATCGGCGGTTGATTTCAGCAGCCTGCAAGACCGGGGGCATCCTATCGGCTCTGCATCATCGAAGCCTCAGGCATGTTCGGAAACATGGTTGCTTGCGAGAACGGCGTGCTAGGCTGGCCTCGATCACGTTGCTTGAACCCAGGAGGAAGCCATGGCGCAATCACAACCCTCATCGGCCCGCGACCAGGTCCGCAACATCGTGCCGGGGCTGATCGACCTCAGCGAGCGCGTGCTGTTCGGCGAGGTCTGGGAGCGACCGGGCCTGTCGAAGCGCGACCGCAGCCTGATCACCTGCGCGACCCTGATCGCGCTCGGCCGCGAAAAGCAGCTGGTCGGCCATCTGCAGCGGGCGCTCGACAACGGGCTCACCAAGAACGAGCTCAGCGAAGTGATCACTCATCTCGCCTTCTATGCCGGCTGGCCGGCGGCGATGACGGCGGCCCTCGTCGCCAAGGACGTGTTCGAGAAATAATCCCGGTCGACACCACGAGCTGATTGCGGGAGGGCGAGATGAAGATAGGGTTTATCGGGCTGGGCATGATGGGCTCGGGGATGGCGGCCAATTTGCAGAAGGCTGGCCACGACCTCGTCGTGCATGATCTGCGGCGGGCCGCGGCCGAACCCTATCTCGCCGCCGGCGCGGTGTGGGCGGACAGCCCCGCGCGGTCGCCGAGGCCGCCGAGGTGGTTTTCACCTCGCTGCCCGGACCGCCCGAGGTCGAGGCGGTGGCGCTCGGCGACAACGGCCTGCTCTCGCGGCATGAGCCGCGGCAAGGCCTATTTCGACCTGTCGACCAATTCGCCGACCATGGTGCGCAAGATCAACGCCGCCTTCGCCGAGCGCGACGTCTACATGCTCAATTCACCGGTCAGCGGCGGGCCGCGCGGCGCGCGCACCGGCAAGCTCGCGCTGTGGGTCGGCGGCGACGAGCAGATCTTCAACCGCTTCAAGCCGGTGCTCGACGCGATGGGCGACAAGGCGCGCTATGTCGGGCCGATCGGCGCCGGCTCGGTGGCCAAGCTGGTGCACAACGGCGCCGGATATTGCATCCAGACCGCGCTCGCCGAGATGTTCACGGTCGGCGTCAAGGCCGGGGTCGAGCCCTTGGCGTTGTGGGAGGCGGTGCGCGACGGGCGCCGGCGGCCGACGGCGCACCTTTGACGGGCTGATCGACCAATTCCTGCCCGGCAAATACGAGCCGGCCGCCTTCGCCCTGCGCTTGGCGCACAAGGACATGTCGCTCGCGACCCAACTCGGCCGCGATTTCAACGTGCCGATGCGGATCGCCAATATGGCCTTGGCCGAGCTCTCCGAAGCGCTCAACCGCGGCTGGGGCGACCGCGACTCGCGCTCGCCGATGCTATTGCAGGAGGAACGGGCCGGTGTCGAGATCCGTGTCGAGCCGAAGCGCCTGCGAGGAGGCGATCGATCGCGACCCCCCGGCCTCGGGCGACCCGAAGCACGGGTGAGCCTACGCGCTCACTTGCCGAGGACGGTCAGACCGAGCGCGTCTGCGCCAGCCCGCTAACTCGCCATCCAAGGTTGCCAGAGGCAGCGCAAGCCTGTGCGCCAGCTCCAGGTAGACTGAGTCGTAAACCGTCAGCCCGAAGCGGTCGGCGAGGTTCAGGGCAATACTCCAAACCCGGCCGTCGCCTTCCGCGTCGACGCTGATATCGAGGAGCCCGAGATCGGCTATCGAGGCGTCGCGGTACTGTGTGTCTATTCGGCCTCGGCGGACAGCGGTCAGCAGCGCGTTCGCCACTTCGATCCGCCAAAGCGCCGGCACGACCGCGCCCGATTGTGCGACACGGCCGAGGATCTCTCGGACCGCTTCCGTCTGCTCGTCCCGAAACAACCAGGCGATGGTGACCGAGCAATCGATCACCAAGCTCAACGGCGGCCCTCGGCAATCAACTCCTTGATCGTTTATCCCGCCGAGCGACGCGGATCGGCTCCTCTCGAGAATCCGGTTTGCGGCCTCGCGTGCCACGCCCCGATCGATCACAGGTTTGACAGGACCTAACCTGGCCACTGGCTTGCCGCGCCGAGTGATTAGGATCTCCTCGCCGCGTTCCGCCCTCTCAAGAAGAGCGGACAATCGGTTTTTGGCCTCGAAAGCTCCAACTTCGTCCATATCGCCTCTATCTAGCTTGAATTCTAGATTACAGCGTTCAACGGAACGCAGCAACCGCTGAGTTTCCCGGGGCGCGGTCACGCGCTATAGTCGGCCTACGGCAGCAATTGGTGACATCGGGAGGAGTGAGAGCAAATGGATGGAACTGGCGTCGAGCTGGATTGTCTCGAAGGCGTCAAGGTGGTCGATTTCACGCAATTCGAGGCGGGTCCGTCCTGCACCGAAGCGCTCGCTTGGCTCGGCGCCGAGGTGGTCAAGATCGAGAACCCCAAAACCGGCGATCCCGGCCGGCGGTTGCAGCCTGGAAAGCCGGATGACGATCCCTGGTATTTTCACCAGTTCAATGCGAACAAGAAGTCGGTAACCCTCAATCTCAAATCGCCGCG
This sequence comes from uncultured Alphaproteobacteria bacterium, assembly GCA_963836845.1. GTDB lineage: Bacteria > Pseudomonadota > Alphaproteobacteria > ATCC43930 > CGMCC-115725 > AP-15. The sequence continues at coordinate 5,980 of CAWILK010000046.1, forward strand.
CGGCCTGGAGATCGTCAAGGAGCTGCTTAAAGAAGGCCGACATCACGATCGAGAACATGGCGCCCGGCACGATCGAGCGACTGGGCCTCGGCTATGACGCCGTCAAGGAGCTGAACCCGGGGATCATTTATTGCCAGGTCAAGGGCTTTGGCACCGGAAGCCCTTACGAAAAAAATCTCGCCTTCGACATGATCGCGCAGGCGGCGGGCGGCACGACCAGCGTCACCGGTACGGCGACCGTCCGCCGGTCAAGCCGGGGCCGTCGTTCGGCGACACCGGCACCGGCATGCTGATGGCGATCAGCATCCTGGCCGCCCTGCGCAAGCGGACCGCACCGGCAAGGGACAGCGGCTGCAGGTCGCGATGCAGGACGCGATGATCCATTATATGCGGGTGCCGTTTTCACGCACCCAGCTGAGCGGCAAGGCCCAGCTTCGCGGCGGCAGCGACCGGTCGCAGCCCGGCGGGCTCGTGCCATCGGCTTTGTATCCGTGCAAGCCCGGCGGGCCCAACGATTATGTCTATGTATTCACCAGCCGCGCCAATCCGGAGCATTGGACCCGGCTTCTCAAGGTGATCGGCCGCGAGGATTTGGTCGGCGACCCCCGCTACGAAACCAATCAGGCCCGCAGCGAACGCGCGGCCGAGGTCGACGAAATCATCGCCGCAATGGACGCGCCAGCACACCAAGGAAGAAGCGATGAAGATCATCGGCGAGGCCGGGGTGCCGGCCGGTGCGGTGTTCGACACGCTCGAGCTGATGAACGATCCGTCGCTCGCCGAACGCGGGATCATGCAAGACGATCGAGCACCCGACGACCGGCAAGGTAAGATGCCGGCCTGGCCGGTGCGCTTCGACGGCGCGCCGGCGAAGGTCAAGCCGTCGCCGCTGCTGGGCCAGCACAACGCCGAAGTCTTGGGCCAATGGCTCGGCATCGCTGCCGGCGAGGTCGAGGCGCTGCGCGCCGAGGGTATCATCTGAGGAGAGAGGGGCGCACTCTCAGCGCCCCTGTTCCTTTGCCGGGTAGCACGGCGCGACGTTGATCTTGTCGATCTTGTGGCGGTCCCCAGTCGGCCTTGCTGAAGATCGCGCAGTGCCGCCTTTTTGAGCGCGATCCGGGCGACCGGGAACACGAACTCCTTCGGGCTGCTGCCGAAGGAAACGGTGAACTCGTCGCCGACCTGGATGCGGGCCGGCAAGGGGATGTGCTGATAGGATTTGCAGGTGCTGGCCATCAGCCAGTTGCGGCACTTGGTCAGCACGCCGGGGCCGCCGGGCGTGACCGCGGCAACATTTTCGGCCTGGGCACCGGCCGCGCCCACAAGCCGGCGGCCGCAATCCATCAGAGCCGCGATCCAGATCCGAAACCGCATCACCATTCGCCGATCCGAGCGCGCCATGCTAAATCTGCGCCTGCCGTCACGTCGATTTAATCTGACGAGGAGACCGCAATGAAGCTCTATTATGCCCCCGGCGTCTGCTCGATCGGCATTCATGTCTTGCTCGAGGAAATCGGCAAGCCCTACCAGCTCGAACTCGTAAACCTGCGCGAGGGCGCACAGTTCAAGCCGCCCTTTACCGGCGTCAGTGCGAAGGGAAAGGTTCCGGCTCTCGAGCGCGACGACGGCTCGATCCTGACCGAGTTCCCGGTGATCGCCCGCTGGCTCGGAAGGCAGGCGAACCTGCTGCCAAAGGACGACGAGGCCGACACCCGCGCGATGGAGGCGATGGAATACGCGGTCGGCACGATGCACGGGCAGGGCTTTGCCCGGCTGTTCCGCACCGAGCGCTTTGCGCCGTCCGCTGCCGATCACGATGCGGTCAAGGCCGCCGGACGCGAGGTCGTCGAAAAAGGCTTTGCCGTGCTCGACAAGGCGCTGGAAGGGAAGAATTATGTCGCCGGAAGCGAATTTTCGCCGGCCGATACGGCGCTGTTCTACGTCGAATTCTGGGCGGCAAAGCGGCTCAACATGAAATTGCCGCCGCAATGTTTCGGCGCATTTCGACCGCATGATGGCGCGTCCCTCGGTGCAACGGGTGATGCAGCAAGAGGGCCTCAACTGAGGCTTGCGCACGTGCGCAGCGTTTCGGAAGGAGAACGCAAATGGATGGAACGACCGTACCGCCGAATTGTCTCGCCGGCATCAAGGTGCTCGATCTGACGCAGTTCGAAGCCGGCACCAGCTGCACCGAGGCGCTCGCCTGGATGGGCGCCGATGTCGTCAAGGTGGAGAACCCCGAAGGCGGCGAGGCGGGGCGCCGGGGCGTGTCGGACCCCTATTACTTCATGGCGTACAACGCCAACAAACGGTCGATCACCGTAAACCTCAAATCCGAGCGCGGCTTGGCATTGGTCAAGGACATGGCCAAGCATGCCGATGTCTTTACCGAGAATTTCGGGCCGGGCGTGATCGAGCGGCTGGGTCTCGGCTATGACGTGATCAGCGCTCTCAACCCGCGCATCGTCTACGCCCAGGTCAAGGGCTTCGGGGTTGGCAGCCCCTATGAAAAGGGCCTGTGCTTTGATCCGATCGCCCAGGCTTGCGGCGGCGCGATGAGCATCACCGGGGAGCCCGGCGGAAAGCCGGTCAAGCCGGGGCCGACGATCGGCGACACCGGCACCGGGATGCTGCTCGCCTTCAGCATTGTCAGCGCGCTCTATCAGCGGGCCTCGACGGGCAAGGGCCGGCGGCTGCAAGCGGCGATGCAGGATTCGGTCATGCATTACAGCCGCGGCATGTTCATCAGACAGGCACAGACCGGCCAAGCTGCGCCGCGGCGGCCGGCGGGCGGCAATGCGCCGTCCGGGATTTTTCCGTGCAAGCCCGGCGGGCCCAACGACTACGTCTATCTGTTGACCAGCCGCGCCAATCCGGAGCATTGGCCGCGCCTGCTGAAACTGATCGGGCGGGAGGAGTTGATCGGCGATCCGCGCTACGACAAAGCCTCCGCCCGGGTGGAGCGCGAGGCCGAGGTCAATGAGATCATCGCCCAATGGACGCGCCAGCACACCAAGGAAGAGGCGATGGCGCTGATCAGCGGAGCCGGGGTACCGGCGGGTGCGGTGTTCGATTCGATGGAGCTGACCAACGAGCCGAGCTTTTACGAGCGCGGGATCCTGCAGAACATGCAGCACGGCGAGTGGAAAATGACGATGCCGACCTGGCCGGTGCGGTTCGACGGCAAGCCCGCACCGATCAAGCCGGCGCCGCTGTTGGGCGAGCACACCGCCGAGGCGCTCGGCGATTGGCTGGGCCTTAGCCCCGCCGAGGTCGAAACGCTGCGCACAAAAGGCGTCGTCTAGACCGACCCTGGCTGCCCTCCCTCGCCAAGACGTGAGGGAGGGCCGCTCAGCCGATAATGTCCGACGGCACCCGCCGGCGCGGGCGTGCTGCTAGCCGCTCCACGTCCGTCGCCCGGCCGCCGAACCGCTCGGCGAACGCTTGGGCTTGCGATGCCGCCTTGAAAAAGAGCTGGATCTGAACCCCGTCCTCGGCATCGTTGCAAGAGAAGCCCGAAGACTCGTAGCCTTGCGCATCCAGCCAAATCCGCATCGCTCCCATTTGCATCGAAAGCTCATGGTGGGGCAGGCGAATTTCGACAGTGTTCATGTGCGATTTCCGATGGCCATACCGAGCCAAGACTTTAGCATGTTGGCGAGCCTGTGCGCGGATGCCGCCGTAATCTCACAGCTTTGTCACAACTTCACCGCGCGGCTCGCGGCGGTAATGGTATCGGTAAAGTTCTCTCTTCAACCCGATCGCGTCATAAAGGCCGCGCGCCGGAAGGTTGCCGGCTTCCACCTCCAGGCAGGCCGCGGTCGCGCCGTTGGCGATGGCCCAAGCGGCCAACGCGCCGACGATCCGGCGCCCGTAGCCTTGCCGGCGGCGCGGGCCGCCCGTGATCACCGATTTATAGCAGAGCAGGCCGCGGTGCAGCGCGCCGTAGGCCAGCGCCACGGTCTCGCCCTCGGCGGACAGCGCGGCGAACGCCGCCGGGACCGCGAGCTGGGCGACGATCCTCCGATAGGTCCGGGCCTGCTCGCCCGTATGGCCCTGCAGCGCCGCCATCGCGGCAAACCACTGCGGGCTCGGTCGCGTCAGCAGCCGCACCTCCGAATCGGCTGCCGCCGCGAGCTCGCCGAGCTCGCCTAAAAGCACGCAGCTCTCCCCCTCGCGGGCATAGCCCAGCGCTTCCAGCTGCTCGTCGAGCGACGGGTCGAGCAAGCTCAGCACCCGGAAAATCGTCGGCTGCCCCAGCCTTCGATACAGCGCTTCGCAATCGCGCGGGTCGGCGAGCGCCAGGGGTGAAAGCGCATTCGCCGAGTTGGCCCGGCGGGTCAGCCCATCGCTAAAGCGCAACAGCCAGCCGCCGAGCACCACTTCGCGCAACGCCGGCCAGGCGTTGAGGCAGGCCTCCTCGACCCGCCACTCCAACCCCGAACCCGGCCCTTTACGCTTAATTCTTTTCCCCCGCGATGCGGCCGTCATCCCCGCCGGGTCAGCGCCAGATCGATGAGCGGCAAGAGGGCGGGGGCGGTGGGGAGGGCGCGGTCGACGATCTCGGCGCGGGTGAGCCACGCGACTTCGTCGGCGTCGTCGCCGCGGACGCCTTCGCCGGAGCGCCAGGTGCCGATCACCGCGACCAAGGTGTAGTGATAGCGGACGCGGCCTTCGCGGGTCACGGTCGATCGTGTCGATCACGGTCAGCGGGCCGGCGGCTTCCGCCTCGACGCCGGTCTCTTCGAGGAGCTCGCGCATCGCGCCTTGGGCGACGGTCTCGCCCAATTCGAGGACGCCGCCCGGAAAGCCCCAGCGCCCGGAGAGCGGCGGGTTGGCGCGGCGCACGACCAATGCCCGGTCGCCGCGCAGGACCACCGCCAGCACTCCGACGATCGGCCGCTCCGGGTAGCGGCGGCCTTCTTTCGCGACCGGTCCCCCTCTCGTTTCCTCCGCGGCCCCCACCCGCTCGCGGGGGAGGGAGGACGGCGGGGGAGGGTTAGGGTGGGGGCCGGAGCCCCTCACTCCGCCGCGGCCCGCGCGTGGCCGTGCTCGTCGGTGTAGATCTCGGCGCCCTGCTCGAGGAAGGCCTTCGACTTCTCCTCCATCCCGGCGCGGGCGTAGTCGCGGATCTCCTGGGTGATCTGCATCGAGCAGAATTTGGGGCCGCACATCGAGCAGAAATGCGCGAGCTTGGCGCCCTCGGCCGGCAGGGTCTGGTCGTGGAACTTCTCGGCCGTCTCGGGGTCGAGCGACAGGTTGAACTGGTCGCGCCAGCGGAACTCGAAGCGCGCCCGCGACAAGCGCGTCGTCGCGCTCGCGCGCCGCCGGGTGGCCCTTGGCGAGATCGGCCGCGTGTGCGGCGATCTTGTAGGTGATGACGCCGACCTTGACGTCGTCGCGGTCGGGGAGCCCGAGATGCTCCTTCGGCGTCACGTAGCAGAGGAGTGCCGTGCCGAACCAGCCGATCATCGCGGCGCCGATGCCGCTGGTGATGTGGTCGTAGCCCGGGCGCGATGTCGGTGGTCAGCGGCCCCAAGGTGTAGAACGGCGCCTCGCCGCATTCCTCGAGCTGCTTTTCCATATTGACCTTGATCTTGTGCATCGGCACGTGGCCGGGGCCTTCGATCATGACCTGGACGTCGTCCTCCCAGGCGAGCTTGGTCAACTCGCCCAGGGTCTCGAGCTCGGCGAACTGGGCGCGGTCGTTGGCGTCGGCGATCGAGCCGGGCCGCAGGCCGTCGCCCAGCGAGTAGCTGACGTCATAGGCCCGCATGATCTCGTTGATCTCGCGGAAATGCGTGTAGAGGAAACTCTCCTGGTGATGCGCGAGGCACCATTTCGCCATGATCGAGCCGCCGCGCGAGACGATGCCGGTGACCCGGGAGGCGGTCAGCGGGATATAGGCGAGCCGCACGCCGGCATGGATCGTGAAGTAGTCGACGCCCTGCTCGGCCTGCTCGATCAAGGTGTCGCGGAACAGTTCCCAGGTCAGATTCCTCGGCCTTGCCGCCGACCTTTTCCAAGGCCTGGTAGATCGGCACCGTGCCGATCGGCACCGGCGAGTTGCGGATGATCCATTCGCGGATCGTGTGGATGTTGCGGCCGGTCGACAGGTCCATGACCGTGTCGGCGCCCCAGCGCGTCGCCCACACCATCTTCTCGACCTCCTCGGCGACCGAGGAGCTGACGATCGAGTTGCCGATATTGGCGTTGACTTTGACCAGGAAATTCCGCCCGATGATCATCGGCTCGGTTTCCGGGTGGTTGATGTTGTTCGGGATGATCGCGCGGCCGCGGGCGATCTCGTCGCGGACGAATTCCGGGGTCACATATTCGGGGATCGCGGCGCCGAAGGATTCGCCGTCGAGGGCGCCCTCGCGGCGCAATTTCTCGCGGCCGAGATTCTCGCGGATCGCGACATATTCCATCTCTTGCGTGACGATGCCGCGCCGCGCATAGGCCATCTGGGTGACCGCGGCGCCCGGCTTGGCGCGCAGCACCTGGCGGCGGCCGCGGTCGAACAATGAAACCGCGCTGTCCTCGCCGCGGCGCAGGCCGTTGTCTTCCGGCCGAACCTCGCGGCCCTCGTAATATTCGACATCGCCGCGCGCCACGATCCACGGCTTGCGCAGTTCGGGAAGCCCGCGGTTGATGTCGATCTCGATCACCGGGTCGGAGTAGGGGCCCGAGGTGTCATAGGCGCGCACCGCCGGCTCGCCCGCCGAGGCGTCGAGATCGATCTCGCGCATCGCGACCGAGATCTCGGAATGCAGCTGGCCGTGAACACGGACCTTGCGCGAGGCCGGGAACGGCCCGGTGGTGACCCGAAGCTCCTCGACCTTCGGCATGAGCTTCGCGGATGGGAGTGGAGCGGAATCGGGCATCTTGGGATCTCCGTTGCGCCAGTTGAACGAAGACCCGGGGAGCAGCTGCGAGGAGGAGGTCGGCTTTTGCCGCGGTGTTCCTGTCCCTACGCCGGCACGACCCGGATCAGGTTCGAAGGGTTGCCGCGCCGAACTTCTCTCAGCGGCCTCTCAGCCCCTTGCCGGGGCACCCCTTGGAAGCGGCGATTATTCGCGTAGTGTCACGCGGCCGTCAAGCACGAGCCGAGAACCGCGAACCGACCCGATCTTTGTTTGCCCAAGCCCCCGCGCTAAGGTGCAGGATAGCTGAGCCCGCGAGGATCCCGACCGATGAGCGTGCCGCAAAAGTCCTTCGAGCCGGGGGCGGCGTGCCCGCTCGACGGGATCAGGGTGATCGACATGTCGCGCCTCGTCTCGGGCAACATGGTCAGCCTGCAGCTCGCCGATTTCGGCGCCGAGGTGCTGAAGATCGAGGACCCGAAGCGCGGCGACCCGCTGCGCGCCTGGCAGACCGATGGCGTCAGCGTGCATTGGAAGGTCTATTCGCGCAACAAGAAGAGCGTGGCATTGAGCCTGCGGGAGCCGCGCGGCCGCGAATTGCTGCTCGATCTCGTCGACACCTCGCAGGTGCTGATCGAGAATTTCCGGCCCGGCACGCTGGAGGCGATGGGGCTCGGCCCCGAGCTGCTGCACCGGCGCAACCCCGGCCTGATCATCGTCCGGGTGTCGGGCTGGGGGCAGGACGGGCCCTACCGCGACCGCCCGGGCTTTGGCACCCTGGTCGAGAGCATGTCGGGCTATGCGGCGCGCACCGGCTTTCCCGACCGCGAGCCGGCCTTGCCGCCGACGGCGCTCGCCGACATGGTCGCCGGTCTCTACGGCGCGTGCAGTGTTCTCGTGGCGCTGCGGCATCGCGAGATCGGCGGGGGCAGGGGACAGGTCATCGACCTGCCGTTGCTCGACCCGCTGTTCTCGTTCATTGCCACCGAGGCGGCGATCTACCGGCTGACGGGGACGGTGCGGCAGCGCACCGGCAGCCGCTCGGAGACGACCTCGCCGCGCAACGTCTTCCGCACCAGGGACGGGCGCTACATCGGCATCTCCGCCTCGATCCAGGCGATGGCCGAGCGGCTGTTCCGCGCGATCGGCCGGGAGGACATGATCACCGACCCGCGGTTTCGCACCAATAGCGACCGGGTGCGCAACGCCGAGGCCTGCGAGGCGCCGATCGTCGCCTTCATCGGCGCGCGGACTCTTGGCCGAGAACATGGAGATCTTCGAGCGCGGCCGAGGTCACCGCGGCGCCGGTCTACGACATCGACCAGTTCATGGCCGACCCGCATGTGAATGCCCGCGAGATCCTGGTCGACCTGCCCGATGACGAGATCGGCGCGGTTGCCGATGCACAACATCATTCCCCGCCTGTCCGCGACCCCCGGCCGGCTGCGCCGCCCGGCGCCTCGGCTCGGCGAGCATACCGCGGAGATCCTGGGCTCGCTGGGCCTCGGCGCGGCCGAGATCGAGGCGCTGGCGAGCGAAGGCATCATCGGGATTGCAGGAGGCGCATCATGACTGCTTCGTCCTTGCCGGTGTGGCGCTCGTTGTTGTTCGTGCCGGTCACCGCGCGGCGCTTTGTCGACGGCGCGGCGAGGCGCGGCGCCGACGCGATCATCCTCGATCTCGAAGACAGCGTCGCCGCCTCGGAGAAGGAGCGGGCGCGCACTCTGGTGCCGGAGGCGGCCGCAGATCGTGTCGCGCGGCGGCGCCGATGTCGTCGTGCGCATCAACCGGCCATTGCGCCTGGCGGTGCGCGACATCGAGGCGGCGGTCGGACCCGGCGTCCTGGCGCTGGCGCTGCCCAAGGTCGACGGCCCCGAGCATGTACGGCTGCTGGCCGAGATCGTCGACGAGGTCGAGGCCGAGCGCGGCATCGCGCCCGGCACCACCCGGCTGATCGCGATGGTCGAGACCGCGGCGGCGTTCTTCCGCATCGCCGAGGTCGCGCGGGCCCACCCGCGGCTCTGCGCGCTCAACCTCGGCGCCGAGGATTTCGCGACCTCGGCCGGCATCTTGCCCGAGGCCGAGGCGCTGTCGATGCCGAAGCAGATGGCGGTCTTCGCCGCCCGCGCCGCCGGCATCATGCCGTTGGGCTTCATCGGCTCGATCGCCGAGTTCCACGATCTCGACGGTTTCCGCCAGACGATCCGCCGCTCGCGCCGGTTCGGCTTTATCGGCGCCTCGGTGATCCACCCGAGCCAGATCGCGATCCTCAACGAGGAGTTCCGGGCGAGCGCCGAGGAGGCCGATCACGCCCGCCGCGTCGTCGCCGCCTATGATAAGGCGCTCGCCGAGGGGGTCGGCGCGGTCACCGTCGACGGCAAGATGATCGACGTGCCGGTCGTCGAGCGCGCCCGCCTCCTCCTCGAGCGCGAAGACGCGATCGCCGCCCGCGAAGCCCGCCGGCCCTAGAGCGCCGAAAGCCGACCTTGCGAGCCGCCACGCAGATTCCGGATTCGACTCCTTGCAGACATTCGCACCGGGAATCCGCACCGCCTAAGGCGTTGAAATCCGGTGCGCCCGCCGCGGTGCGAAATTTTTGGTTTCTGCAGGCGATAGAGATTCCATACTGAGTCTTGTCCTTTCGACAGACCTCCTAGTTACCTCTACCGCCATCGCCGTTTCCTCCTCGGGTGCCATCTACGCTCGGCCCTCGCAACGCCTGCGGTAGCGGTCCTACAAACTGCTCATATTCCCAGCGGTTTATTAAGCCGGCCCGGTAAGCGTCCTCCGGGGTCGGCGCGGGGAAAGGATATGATTGATAGGTGCCGCCGGAATAACCCGCCGGCGGCAATTGCGGCGGGGCAACAGCCACCGAGGGACCCTGCGCCTGGACGGGAGTGATGACGGTGGCCACCGTGACGGCCAGCGTGACGTACATCAACAAATGCCTCATCCCGGTGTCCTTCCCACGACTGATCCTATGCCCGCTAACGGGAGCACTTTGCCACACTCGCATGCGTGTTAGTTGCGCCTTACATTCGGAATTGCAATAGAACATAACTCCTCTATGCCGCCCGCATCTCCGATCTCGGCCCCGGCGATTTCGTCCGGGTCGAGTGTGTCTGCGGGTGCTGAGATGATCCCGGCAGCAGCCTTGACGCAGTGGCTGCGGCTTCAGCCGTATGAGCGTATCCTTGATCTCGCGCCGCGGCTGCGGTGCCGGGAGTGCGATGAGCGCGGGAAGGGAGCCTGCGATTGACAGTATCGAGCCGCAACCGAGAACGCCGAGGCAGTGATTCTGGAAAATAAGCCGCTCGAATGCTCCCCCGAGCGTGCCTCGGCCCACCCAGCGAGGGCCGAGGCCAAGCGGTTCGTAAATTTTGATTTTCGCACCACACCCGGATGGTTTGACAGCCTCCAGCACCATCGGACTTATACTTGAGGTCAAATTCCGTATCCGTGATCCACAGCACCGCTCAGCCCAAGGCTCGTTAGAGCGCCGAGCGGCGGCTCGAGCCGCCGCCGTCGATCGTGATGATCGAGCCGGTGGTGTAGGCCGAGAGATCGGAGGCGAGGAAGGCGGCCATCCAGCCGATCTCCTCGGGCTTGGCGGCGCGGCCGAAGGCGAGCGGCTTCATGTATTCGGTCCAGCGCTCGGCGTCGCCGAACTGGGTCTGGGCGCGGGTGCGCATCAAGGTGACGAGACGGTCGGTCATGACCGGGCCGGGGTTGATGCCGATGACGCGCAGCCCGTCGCGCGGGGCCGTGCCGCCCATCGCCCGGGTGAACGCCATCAGGGACGCATTTCCCGACGATCCGGCGATGTAATTGAAGTCCGGATTTTCGCCGGCCGCGCCGAGGATATTGACGATGACCCCCTTCTTGCGTTCGCGCATCAGCGCGTAGAACCGGCGCGTCATGTTGATGTAGCCGAACACCTTCAGGTCCCAGGCCTCGCGCCAGCGGGCCTCGTCGATCGCGGCGATGTCGCCGCCCGGGATGGCGCCGGCATTGTTGACGAGGATCTCGGTGTCGGCGAATTCTTCGGCGAGCTTGTCGACATTGCGGCTGTCCGACAGATCGGCCGGAAAGCAGCGCACCGCGACATTGTGCTGGCCGACGATCTTGGCCCTGACCGCTTCGAGGTCGGCCGCGGTGCGCGACACCAGCACGACGTCGCAGCCTTCTTCGGCCAACACCTCGGCGCAGGCCCGGCCGATCCCCTTCGAGGCGCCGGTGACCAGCGCCTTGCGCCCCCGCAAACCCAAATCCATTGCTTACCTCCCGATGACAGTAGTGGCGAGTTATGCCCGTTTTCTAGGCGGCAGACCTCCGCCAACGGCACGCGCGCGACACAGTGCTACCGGATACGACGACTTCGCGCTTATGAATATCGATATCGACTTCCGACCCCGCGATTAGGAACCTCGTTTCGACGTGTGATCTATCTCACACTCGATGGCTGATTGCTGTGCCATTTTTCTTAGCCACGAAGAGGTGCATGAAATCCGGCCGCCTTGAGATATAATTCAGCCGAAGCCCCGCCACCGAGAGCGGGCCATTTGACGGGAGAGCACGCATGCCGACCAAGCGATCCTTTCGGAAAATCTATTGGAGCGCTGTGCGCATCGAGCCGCTGTGTACGACCGCGAGAACCGCTTCTTCTTTGAAGATTTCGAGGAGCTGCGCGAGGCCAAATATCTGCTGGCGGCGGTGCCGAAGGAATTCGGTGGGCTCGGGTTGACGTTTGCCGAGATCTGTCAGGAGCAGCGCCGGCTGGCGCGGCGCTCGGCGCCGACGGCGCTCGCCATCAATATGCATCTCCTGGCGACTGGCATCGCCGCCGATCTATGGCACAAAGGCGACGGATCTCAAACCTGGATGCTCGAGGCGGCCGCCAGAGGTGAAGTCTTTGCCTACGGCTATTCGGAATCGGGCAACGATCTTGAGCCCCTGTACGCGGCTGGGACTGCCGAGCGGGTTGACGGCGGATATCGCTTTTTTGGCCACAAGCATTTCGGCTCACTAACGCCGGTCTGGAACTGGCTGAAAATCCATGGGCTCGACACCGCCGACCCTGATGATCCAAGGATCGTGCACGCGGTAATGGCACGCGATACGGCGGGCTACCGAATTGTGGAGACCTGGGACACCCTCGGCATGCGGGCGACCGCTAGCCAGGACACCGTTATTGAAGGAGCGTTCGTGCCCGACCGGCACGTGATCCGAGTAACGAAGCCCGGCTTTGCCGGCGCTGACGAATTCATTCTCGGGATCTTTGGCCGGTTTGAGCCGACCATAGCTAACATCTATATCGGCGTGGCAGAGCGAGCCCGCGATTTGGCAGTCGAGAGGATCAAAAGGAAGACCTCGGTTGCCGATATGACGCGCTCGATGGCCTACCACCCAGAGGTGCAGCACGTAATCGCCGAGATCATCATCGAATTGGAGGGGATCATTGCGCACGCCGACCGGATCGCGGCGGACTGGACAAACGGCGTCGACCACGGAGCAATGTGGCCGGCCAAGCTGGTGGCCGCAAAATACCATTGCGTTGAAGGCGCTTTCCGCGCTGTCGATCTGGCAATGGACGTATCCGGCGGCCGCGGGATGTTCAAGGGTGATGAGCTCGAACGGCTCTACCGCGATGCACGCTGCGGCCGCTTTCACCCGGCCAATGCAATGACAGTCCACGAAGTCGTGGGCAAATCCGCGCTCGGCGTCCTCGGCGAGGCCGGGCCGCGTTGGGGTTGAGACACTCGCACTGGGAGGAGTGAGAAATGGTTGACGATGCGAAACTGCATCAGTTTATGGGGCAGATGCTATCCGATCTGGGGGGTGCCGCCAGCGTCGCCCTGGTACGGATCGGCGATGCGCTTGGTCTTTACAAGACCCTGCATGAGCGCGGTCCGATGACGGTGGCGGAGCTCGCCGCTGCATCCGGAATCAATCAGCGCTACCTGCGCGAGTGGCTCTCGCATCAGGCGGCGTCGAATTACCTTTCCTACGAGGCGGCGACCCAGAAGTTCGCTCTGCCGCCGGAACAGGCAATGGTCTTCGCGATCGAGGACAGCCCCGTCTACATGATGGGGGCCTTTGACTTGATGACATGGATCACCGAGAGCAAGGATCAGGTCCAGGCGGTGTTCCCGACCGGGGGCGGCGTGCCGTGGAGCGATCACACGAGCTGTTTCTTCTGCGCGGTCGCACGCTTCTTCCGTCCCGGCTACCACAACAATTTGGTGAGCAATTGGCTCCCTGCGCTCGACGGCGTCGTCGAGCAAGCTGCAGCGTGGCGCCAAAGTCGCCGATGTCGGGTGCGGGCACGGATGGTCGACCGTGCTGATGGCCAAAGCCTTCCCGAACTCGCAGTTCATCGGCTACGACTTCCATCCGAACTCGATCGAACACGCTGCAAGCACACGCTCGGGAGCACGGGGTCACCGCAAACACCCGCTTTGAGGTCGCTACGGCCAAGGGCTATCCGGAGAAGGATTTCGATCTCGTCGCCTTCTTCGATTGTCTGCACGATATGGGCGATCCGGCGGGCGCAGCAGCGCACGTCCGGCAATCGCTGAAAGCCGACGGATCGTGGATGATCGTTGAGCCGATGGCGGGCGACCAAGCTCGAAGACAATTTAAACCCCGTCGGACGGATCTATTACGCCGGCTCCACGATGGGTTGCGTACCGACCTCGCTATCGCAGGAGGTCGGCACCGCGCTCGGCGCGCAAGCCGGCGAGGCCCGACTCCGCGAAGTCATCACCGCGGGCGGGTTCCGCAATGTCCGACGGGCCGCTGAGACGCCGTTCAACATGATCCTGGAGGCGCGGCCGTAAACGGAAACTCGCGCCGCTATTCCGGTTGGGTGCTTCGGTGCTGAGGGCGGATTGCCGTCGGCACCGTCGAAGTCCTGGCGCGTCACGTCGGGTCCAACTACGCGACGCTCACGCTTGCGCAGCTGGGAAAACACGACCGTGTCGATCAAGTATCACAAATCGACATTCCGCGGCTTGACCGGGCCACGCTCGAAAGGGCCGTCGTGTTGCGGCACGCCCAGGAGATGGTCGACGAAATTCGCTGCGGCAGCCTCCTCGGCCAACGGCACGCGCGCGACCCGGTGGGCCTGCAACGCCGGCAGTACATCGCTGGCGAAGCGGCGGATCTGCTCCATGAACATCTCGTGCGGCAATACGCCGCGATTGAGGCTGATCTGGACATTGTCGGCGCCCGCGGTCTCCGCCGCGTCGATGATCCGCTCGGTCACTTCGGCCGCCGTGCCCCAGGGCATCTGCTCGGCCTGCCGTTCGACATCGGCCATGGTCAGACCGCGGAAATCCTCGCGCGCGAACTCGGCTGCGCGGCGGTTTTCCGGGCTGACGTAATCGGTCGACGCGGCGCTGGAATAACCGGTCTGGCGCTGCAAGTCGGTCTCGGTGAAATTGCCGTGGCTGAACAAAGTGCGATTGAAATAGAGGTGGTAGGGTCCCATTTCGCGCACCGCCTCGGCCTTGCTGTCGGCGACATAGGCGCTGATGCCGAGCGACAGATGGTCGGGCGTGATCCGGTGGCCGGCCTGGCTCAGACAGCGCGCGTAGTAGCGGATGATGTCGTCGCGCAATCCGCGCGAGCGGCCGAGCCCGGGTGTGATCGGCAGGTCGTGCCGGGCCGCGAACTCGATCAACTCTTTGCTGCCGACGATCGGCATCCAGATCGGCGGATGCGGCTGCTGCACCGGCCGCGGCCACAGCGCGACATCCTTGTAGGACCAGAACTCGCCCTGATACGAGAATATTTCCTCGGTCCAGGCCTTGCGGATGATGTCGAAGGCCTCCTCGAAACGGGCGCGCGACTGCGCCAATGGCACATTGTGGACCTGGTATTCGCGGGGGATGCCGCGGGCGAAGCCGGAAATCAGCCGCCCATTGGACATGCAGTCGAGCATCGCCAGCTCTTCGGCGAGCCGCAGCGGCTCGTGCAGTGGCAACAGATTGCCGTAGATCAGCAGTTTGAGCCTTTTGGTGCGCTGCGCCGCCGCGGCCGCCAGCAGGTTCGGCGAGTTCATCAGCCCATAGGGCGAGCAATGGTGCTCGTTGAACCCGACCCCGTCATAGCCCAGGCGGTCGAGCTCTTCCCACGCTTCGAGATGCTCGGCGTAGGTGCGCGCCGCGACCTCCGGCTTGAAGTATTTCTTCGGCAGCGGATAGGGCAGCTCGTTGCCGATTTTCAGATGCTCGAGCTGCTCGCCATAGGCCAGGAGATCAAATACAAAGACTTTCATGTGGTTCGGTTGCCTCCTCTGACCGTCGGTCCGGCGGCCGATAGCCGGTCGAAATTATCAGAGCTTGCCGGCGCGGCGATGTTGTGACAACCAGAAGATCGATAAACCTGCGATGACGGAATGAGGCCGCCGATGCCGCGCTATGATTTCGACATGTTCACGATCGGCGCCGGGTCGGGCGGGGTCGCCAGCTCGCGCCGCGCCGGGAGCTACGGCGCTCGCGTCGCGATCTGCGAGGAGAGCCGGGTCGGCGGCACCTGCGTGATCCGCGGCTGCGTGCCGAAGAAACTGCTCGTTTATGGAGCGCAATTCGCCGACGCCTTCGCCGACGCCGCCGGGTTTGGCTGGACGGTGCCGGTGCCGAGCTTCGATTGGCCCGCCCTGATCGACGCCAAGGACCGCGAGATCGAGCGGCTGTCGCAGATCTATCGCAATATGCTGAAGAACAGCGGGGTCGAGCTGATCGAGGGTCGGGGGGTGCTGGTCGATCCGCATACCGTCGAGATCGACGGCCGGCGCCTACACCGCCGACAAGATCCTGATCGCCGCCGGCTCGCACCCGACCGTGCCCGACATCCCGGGCATCGAGCATGTGATCTCGTCGAACGAGGCGCTCGACTTGCCGGAGCTGCCGCGCCGCATCGTCATCGTCGGCGGCGGCTATATCGCGGTCGAGTTCGCCGGCATCTTCAACGGCCTTGGCGCCGAGGTCGTCGAGCTGATCCGCCGCGAGGAACTGCTCTACGGCTTTGACGACGACATCCGCATCGCGCTGGCGCAGGAGATGCGCGGCCGCGGCGTCGAGATCCACGCCCGCACGCAGGTGGCGCGGATCGAGAAGCAGGACCACGGCTACTCGGTCTATACGGCTATCGGCCAGGAATTTTCGGCCGATGTCGTGATGTATGCGACCGGGCGAAAGCCGAACACGAGAGGCCTCGGTCTCGCCGAGATCGGCGTCAAGACCACCGATAACGGCGCGGTCGTCGTCGACGAATGGTCGTGCAGCAATGTCCCGAACATCTACGCCGTCGGCGATGTCACCGACCGGATCAATCTGACGCCGGTCGCGATCGCCGAAGGCCGCGCGGTCGCCGAGACCCTGTTCAACGACAATCCGATCAGGATGGACCACGCCAATGTGCCCTCGGCGGTGTTCAGCCAGCCGCCGATCGGCGCCGTCGGCCTGACCGAGGAGGAGGCGCGCCGGCAATACGGCGAGGTCGACATCTACTGCGCCCGCTTCAAGCCGATGAAGAATACCTTGTCCGGACGCGACGAGCGGACCATGATGAAGCTCGTCGTCGATGCGCGCAGCGACCGGGTGCTCGGCTGCCATATGCTGGGTCCCGACGCGCCCGAAATCCTGCAGGGCCTGGCGATCGCCGTCAAATGCGGCGTCTCGAAGCGCATGTTCGACGAAACCATCGGCATCCACCCGAGCGCCGCCGAGGAATTCGTGACGATGCGCGAAAAGCTCGTCCGCCCGACGAAGCTGGCGGCGGAATAGCGCGAGGTACCAACGGGCTCATCCTTGAGATCTCGGAACACGAGAGCACATTCGCTCCATAACTGGGCTCAGACCTGTTCAAATGTTCGAAATGATCGACGTTTCGCAAGAGGTGATGCTGATCGAGGCGCTCAGCGCGGAGATTTCTCCCTCCGGCGGTGCGCAATTGCTCGGGCAGCTCACAAGCAGCAGGACGAAGCCCGTGCCGCGCATGAAGGAGAAGGCGGATCGCTCTGGAAAAGTCGTATGAAGACGCTCGAGGCGGCGCGGTTGATCTGGCTCGACTGGCCGAAATCGCCGCGATAGCGGTTGAGAAAGCGCGGGCTGGCGCCGAGCGGCTGTCCCGCGATCGAGGCATTACAGCAGAAGATTGCTGCCACGCCGCAACCCTTGACCCCGAGATCCGAATGTCCGTTCAGGAAAGCCTCGAAATCCTGGCGGCTGGCTGCCGCTCTACCAGGAATTGCGAGAGAGACTACTTGAATTGACGGAGCGCGCTCCGCGAAATTCCGGAAGGGTCTTGCGGGCTCGGCCAGCGTGGAGGTCGACCACGAAGCGTTGAGCCGCGAGTTTATGGTGAGGTTCCCGAAGATCCGAGCGGCCCTTGCCAAATGAGCCAAGCTGGCTGCCCATCGAGGCGGTCATCAATTACAATCGGCTTGAGGCGGAGGCGACGGGAGAGCCCCACTTCTTACGTGATCGTGGCTTGCTCGAAAGTGCATTAGCGCGGCCACGAAACTTCTTTTGCTTTGGCGAAGAAGACATTGTTGTACTCGCCGTCGTTCTTATGGCGGGTATTGCGCGAGCGCACGCCTTCGAGCAGGGCAACAAGCGAACTGCCTTTGAGGCAATTTGGCATTTTCTGCGTCAAACGGCTACGAGCTTACCATCGACGACACCGCGCATTGGGCCGACGAGGTGATCGCGCTTGTCGAGCATCGCATCGACCGAGCATGATTTTGTTCGGACCATTCGGCCGTTTGTGGTTGCAAGATACATAAGGCGCTTGCCTCGGCACGACGCCTTATCGCTAACGTGCTGTTATGGAGCTAACGTAGGGTATGTGGCCGCTGCCAGATCGCGCGATTTTGGTACTGCCGGTACATGACGGCGGCCTAGGATCGCGCTTTGCGCTTTTTTCCGAAGCCGCCCCACCGAGGCGGCTTTCGTTTTTCATGCTTTCGCTGATCCGAATGTCGCCGAAGGTGAGGCGGCTTCCAACCTCGGAGGTGATGCATGACCAGAGCGGCCCAAATGCGCGAAGATTGCGCGGAGGGACGGTGAGATGACCGAAGCATGGTCCCCCGACAGCTGGCGCGGTCTGCCGATCCGGCAGGTCCCGGGTTATTCGGACGAGACGGCGCTCGCCCGGGTCGAGGAGACATTGCATCGGTTTCCGCCGCTGGTCTTTGCCGGCGAGGCGCGGCGGCTGAAGGAGCGGCTCGCCGCGGTCGCGGCCGGCAAGGCCTTTCTACTGCAGGGCGGCGATTGCGCCGAAAGCTTTGCCGAATTTCACCCGAACAACATCCGCGACATGTTCAAGGTGCTGCTGCAGATGGCGGTGGTGCTGACCTTTGGCGCCGGCTGCCCGGTCGTCAAGCTCGGCCGCCTCGCCGGTCAGTTCGCCAAACCTCGCTCCTCGGATACCGAGACGCAGAACGGCCGGACCTTGCCGTCCTACCGCGGCGACATCATCAACAGCCTGGAGTTCGACGGCGCCGCCCGCGAGCCCGATCCGCAGCGCATGGTCCAGGCCTACAGCCAATCGGCCGCGACATTCAACCTGTTGCGCGCTTTCGCGCAGGGCGGCTACGCCGATCTGCACCGCGTCCACGCCTGGAACCAGGATTTCGTCGCCAACTCGCCGCAGGGCGAGCGGTACCGCGCGCTGGCCGACCGTCTCACCGAGACGCTCGATTTCATGGCTGCCTGCGGGCTCAACTCGGAAACGACGCCGCAAATCCGCGAGACCGAGTTCTACACCTCGCACGAGGCGCTGTTTCCTTTCCTACGAGGAGGCGCTGACCCGGATCAATTCGACGACCGGCGACTGGTACGACTGCTCGGCGCATCTCGTCTGGCTCGGCGACCGCACGCGCCAGGTCGACGGCGCCCATGCCGAGTTCCTGCGCGGCATCAAGAACCCGATCGGCATGAAATGCGGGCCGACGCTCGAGCCGGACGATTTGGTGCGGCTGATCGATCGGCTCAACCCCGAGAACGAGCCCGGGCCGGCTGACCCTGATCACCCGCATGGGGGCCGACAAGGTCGAGGCGCGCCTGCCCTATCTGATCCGCGCCGTCCAACGCGAGGGACGCGAGGTTGTATGGTGCTGCGACCCGATGCACGGCAACACGATCACATCGTCAAACGGCTACAAGACCCGAGTGTTCGGCCGCATCCTCGACGAGGTGCACGGCGCCTTCGCGATCCATGCCGCGGAGGGAAGCTACTGCGGGCGGCGTGCATTTCGAGCTGACCGGGCAGAACGTGACCGAATGCATCGGTGGCGCTCAGGGGGTGAGCGAGGCCTCGCTCGCCGAACGCTATCTGACGCATTGCGATCCGCGGCTGAATGCGAGCCAGGCGCTCGAGCTGGCGTTCGAGATCGCCGAGGCGCTGAAGGGCCGCGGCAAGGAAATGGCGGTCAGGGCACGAGCGGTTCGCCGCGCGTCCTCTGAGGCCGGCGTTGGCCGCCGACCCGTCGGTTCGCGATTGCCGCGCGGACCGACAGCTATTTTCTGAAGACCAAGGCGATCGTCGGGCATTTCGGCGATCGCTCTGGCGACCTATGCGGTGTTCATGCGCCGGCCGGTCGTTTGCGCGCCGCGTTTCGCCATCGAGTTTGTCGAAGGCATGGGCGCCGAACGCGGCCAAGAAGTTCGAGATCGAGCTCAGCCACCCCGAGGGCGCCTGGGTCGGCGCCGGGCGACCCGATTCTATACATGGCTGGGCTCGCTGTTCCATCTCGTCGACCTCGAAACCGTGCTGCTGCAAAAACTCGGCCCCGCTTGCGTCGCCGCCTACAACGCCTATGCGATGTGCGCCGATCTGCCAAAAGTCGCTTTCATGGCAATGGATGCGCGGCATTGCGCCGGCGCGGAAATGGCGGCGATGATGGCCTATGCCGCCGTCGGTCGGCTCGGCTGTGGCGCGAGCGCGAGGCTGGGGCGATGGGCTTTGTCGGCTGCGCCGCCGATGCGACCGCCCGGTTTTTCGGCCAGAAGAAGGGCCTCGGCACGATGCCGCACGCGCTGATCGGCTATGCCGGCTCGACGGTCCGCGCCGCAGAGATGTTTCGAGGAGGTCTTTCCGGACGAGCCGATAACGGTGCTGATCGATTATTTCGGTCGCGAGTTGTCCGACGCCGTCGCGGTCGCCCGGCGCTTTCCCGATCTTGCCGCCGCGGGCCGGCTTGTCCCTGCGCATCGACACGCCCGGCAGCCGCTACTGCGAGGGGCTGGACCCGACCCGCTCCTACGAAGTGCTGGAACGCCATGCGCCGCACGCGATCCGCGGCTACCGCACCGAAGAGGAGTTGCGGCATCTGGTCGGTACCGGGGTGTCGGCTGCGGCGATCTGGCTTCTGCGCCGGACCCTCGACGAGGCTGGGTTCACCGGCGGTCAAAATCGTTGCGAGCTCGGGTTTCGGGCCGGCAAAGTGCCGGATGATGGCGGCTGCCAACGCGCCGATCGACGTGATCGGCACCGGCTCTTATCTTCCTGAGTTCTGGAGCGAGACCTACGCGACGGCCGACATCATCGCCTATGGCGGGGTTCCGATGGTCAAGGCCGGCCGCGAATTCCTGCTGCGCAAACCTGGCCCGTAAAACAGGAAAGGGGCGTGAGCAGCGCTCGCGCCCTTGGTGCAAAAACTTTGGGTTAGTGCGGTTTCGGCCCGAAGCCTTTGCCCGTATAGTAGCTGCCCGCGTGCTCTCCCCGCCGGAATCTGACCCCGTAGAGGGAGGCCGCGTCATGCGGCGACGGGATCCAAGTGCTGGGGCCGACTTTCGGCCCGGGAGTCCGTGCCGGGGAATATGGTAGGCCGGGATTGGTTGCGACCTGGGGCGGATTGACTGGCGGCGTCGGCGCTGGGTCCGCCGCATACGCTGTAATTGCGACAACGCGATGCCAAGACAGCGCCCAAAATCGCTGTTTTTATAATCATCATGACTAAGTGTACTCCAGCCGAACGTTTCTGACGATCGCAAGGATGCCATAATTGAGAGACAAATCGAGAGGAGCGGCCTGCATGTATCAATATGCTGCTATGCAGCAATGCAGGGAATGCGACGGACCTACTGCGGCCTATGATAAGGCCTTGCTTTCCTGAATTTACCTGATGCGGGGTATGATGGCATAGCCAGACGTCATTTTGACGGCAGGCGGGTGCAGGTCGATGCGTTCGGATTAGCATATGGTGCTCCGCAGCAAAAGGAATGGCTAGTTAAATCGGCCGATCCGAGCCAGAGGCAGTGCACCGACTCGGACCGGTCCGATGGGCGTTATTCGGCAGCGGCCCGAGCCGGTTGATCCGTGCCGTCCATGTAGTCGACGCTGACCGGCTGGTTTGTCTCGAACGGGCTCTTGAGGTCGAGTTCCTTGGCCATTTCGCGCACCGCCGGGAACACCTCCTGTCCCAGCAGGCGGATGCAGGTCTTGGCGTCTTCGTGCGTCACCGATGCCGTCATTTCCCCAGAATGCCGAGAATGCCGGGCCGCGTTTCTTCGAGCAGGATGCGCAATTTGGCGATCACCTGCTTCGGCGTGCCGGCGATGATCATCAAATCTTCGAGTTGTTTTTCGAGCGCCGGGCGGTAGCGCGGGTTTTTCGACCGGCCGGTGGCAAACTCGACAAACGCGCGGCGGTTTTCCGGGCTGCCATAGCCCGAGGGCGTGCTCCACACCGGATGGGCGAGACCGGTGAACTCGCCCTGCATCCACATGAACTGGCGCGGCGTTTTCGAGCGCCTTCTCCTCGGTCTCGGCGACGTGGATCTGCTTCAGCATGCCGTGATAGTCCGGAGCCGCCGGTAAAGCCGGCCTCGGCCGCCACGTTGTCGTAGATCTCCCAGATCCGCTTGGTGCGGTCGATCGGCGTGTTGAGCGCGATATACGGATAGCCGTGCTGCGCGGCCCAGACGATCGTCTCCGTGCTGATGACGCCAGGGATCCACACCCGCGGGATGCGGCTTCTGCAACGGCACCGCCCAGGGGTTGACGACGCGGTGCTGGTAATGGGTCGCCCTCCCAGCGGAACGGGCCCTCGCGGGTCCACGCCGCGACGATCAGATCGTGCGCCTCCTGAAAGCGCTCGCGGTTGAAGGCCGGGTTGACGCCGGCGGCGAGCTGCTCCTGTCCGCCGCCGCGGACAAAGCCGGAGACCAGCCGGCCCTTCGAGATCATGTCGATCATCGACAATTCTTCGGCGAGCCGCACCGGGTTTTCGGCCAAGCGGCAGCGGGTTGCCGAGCAGGACGATCTTCGCCTTCTTGGTCACCGCCGCGAGGATCGAGGCGAAAGACGTTGCACTTGGCCTGCATGCAGAACGGCGCGTTGTGATGCTCGTTCAGCATGATGCCTTCGATGCCCATTTCTTCGGCGTAGATGTAATGTTCCGAGATATTCGTTGTAGAGCCGGCTGCCGGCGACCGGATCGAAGTACTTGTTCGAGAACATCAGCGCGGTGGCGCCGAACTCCAGGCCCTCCTGGGCGGGATAGGCCGACATCGGCTGCTCGGTGAAGTACATCAAATGCATGGCTTTCTCCGTCTCCGGCGTTGCTCGGCGCCGCGCTCGGGACCGGGGAGTGTCGCCCCGGGCCGGGTCCACGAGCGACGAATATAAACGCTGGCAGGCGAGACCGCACCATCGAGGGTCGGCCCGCGCCGCAATTTCGCCGCGCGCATGTGCGAGGCCAGGGCAGCGGGCAATTTACCCCAGAGAGACAGTCATGGCATCCCAGGTAGTCGCCGATGCTTGATATCAGCCCGGCCGGCGCGTCATCCCCGCAAGAGCGATTTCCTTCCGGGCAGCCGCACAGCGGAGATTCGGACAGATTGCCTCCTCTGCCGGCGCGTTTTCTCGAACCCTCGCGGTTTGTCTGGGGCGGTTTTGCCGCGTCGGATGGGGCGAGGCTGCGCTGGGGTCATTTGCCGGCCGACCGGCCGCGCGCCGAATGCGTGATGGTCGGCGGCTTCACCGAGTGCATCGAGAAATATTTCGAGACGATCGCCGACCTTGCTGCTCGCGGGCTGTCGGCATGGTGCCTCGATTGGCGCGGTCAGGGGGGCTCCGATCGGCCTCGGCGATGGCCGAGCCCGCCCGCGTCCGCGCCGCTTTGAGCGCGATGCCGATGACCTCGCGCGGTTCACCGCGGCCCTGCCCCCGCCTCGCAATCCCCGCCTGTTGATCGCGCATTCGATGGGCGGAGCGATCGCGCTCCTATGCCTGCGGCGGTGCCCGGGCCTGTTTGATGCGGCGATATTGTCGGCGCCGATGCTCGGCATCCGCACCGGCCGGCTGCCGCGCAGGGCTGCTCGCTGCATCACCGGCGCCGCCCGGGTGTCCGGGTCTCGGGCTCTGCTTGCATTCCAGGAGCGGCGCGCTGGCGTCATGACCGCGACCCCTCGCCCGAAGCGGAGCCGCATATCGAGTGATCCCGGAACGCTGCCGGGTGCAATACGGCTGGTTCTCGGCGCATGCCCGGATTGCGCGTCGACCCGCCGACTTATGGCTGGCTCGACGCGGCATTTCGGCTGGTCGCAAAGATCGGCCGGGCGGAGTTTCTTGCCGGGATCGATACCCCGATACTGCTCGCCAGCCCCGGGATCGAGCGGTTCGTCGAGCCCGAGGCGCACCATCGGGCGGCGCGGCTATTGCCGAACTGCACGCTGATCGAGCTTTTGGATTCGAAGCACGAGCCATTCCTCGAGCAGGATGCGATCCGCGATCGTTGGCTCGATGCGATCGACGGGTTTGTCGCGGAGCGGGTCGCCGCCCGCAAAAAAATGCAGGCCGTCTGACCGCTAGCTTATAAAGCCTGAATTGGTAGCTGTGCTACTAACCAGACGAATAACTCCCGCGCTCGCCGCGAAATGGGCTCTCGAGGACCCGCTTTTCTCTCCTCTCCCCCCGCCGGCCGGGGGGAGAGGGCAGGGTGAGGGGGGCCGACGGACCGGTTTGCGGCGCCGCCCACCTCACCTTCCCAGGCCCCACGGATTAAGTCCATGGGCTGAAGGCCCACGTCGCACCTGGGCCCCTCCCTCTCCCCACTGAAGGGCGCAGAGGGGCTTTTCCTCGAAACCCATCCCGCCGAATTCTGCGCTTTTGGTTGAGCTGGCGGCGATGCTGCAGCCGAATTCGATTCCCCGGACAGCCCTGCGCTTTCGCGGGCATGACGATGAGGAGGGGTGGGAGCCGAATGTTAGAAGCCTACCACTAGCAGTCAAAGGCACGCGCCCATGCGCCTTTGAGTCGGTTGATCCCTTTTGTCAGGCGAGCCGAAAGCAGGCTCGCCGCGCGGCGAGCGTGGGCGACGTCGCTTTCCGGTGTTCTCGTCAGCACGCAGAAGTTGGCGCCGCGTAACCTCTGGCCGCGGTCGATCAGTTCGAGGCGCCCGCCGGGCAGCACCCGGCAAATTCTCAGACCCAAATCTTCGATCTCGGCGGAGAATGCATCGGCATCGACTGTCTCCGCCAGAAAGGCTTCGACAAATTCGAGGAAAATACGAATGTTCGGCGACCGGTGTATCGTATCTACCATGCCTCTCAACGCGAAGGGTTCGTGGCCTTCGATATCGATTTTGACCAGATCCACTGCCAAACCCCGCGGCAAGAACTGATCGATGGTGATTGCGTCGACCTCGACGGAGCGCTTGTCGCGGCCCCAGTGCCCGACATCGGTCATCGTCGCCCCGCCGAGAAATCTCGGCAGATAGTAGAGCTTCCTCCGTCCGGCCTCGTCGGCTACCAGGGCATTGACCGCAACGATATTCGGTCGTAGCGCAAGCCGGTTGGCGTAGAGCGTTCTTTCCAGCAGCTCGAAGGTATGGGGATTTGCCTCGAAAGCATAAAGGCGGCCGTGCTTCTTGACGAATGTGGCCGAGATCGCCGTGTAAAGCCCGAAATTCGCGCCGATGTCGAGAACCACGGAGTTGGGCTGCAGAAAGCTTCGGAACAACGGGAGCACATTGGCTTCCATGTCCCAGCCGAGCAGGTAATCGATGGAATCCAGCGAATTGGTGTCAACGCAAACGAATTCGCCGGAGCCGAGCCGGACCAGAGCCCGGTCCGCACCGGCATAAATTGGGCGATTCACGTTTAAACTCTCGATTGCACGTGAGGTGGGATGACGATAGGTGTAGACTCGGGACAGAGCCCGCTCCCGTCATCCGGTCCGACCGGTACAGGAAACTGCGATCGGTGCCCAGCTCCGGTTATCTGCTGCGGCTTCTGCGAGGTGCGGCGCTCCTGATGGTTGCCGCGGGGCCGCTCGGCTGCGTCATCGCCTCAAAGCCGCGTCGATAACCCGTTTGTTGGAAACTGGGCGACGGCGGAGAATGCCAGCATCACGATCCGTTCCGACACCGTCGTTCAGCACCAAACCGACGGGCAGAGCACCACCCTCGACAAGGCGCTTGTCGTGGGGTGTTCCGCTTCACCTACGGCACGAAGACCCGCCAAGCCCTCGCCGAGCTGCTTCCGCGCCAGCCCGAGCTGCAGCGAAGATTGGCCGACGTGCTGGTCGAGCCGAGCTATCAGGTCGCCGAGCTCGACTGCGACCGCGGCGACCAAACCTATGTCCTGCTGAACGATCGACAGCTATTGGCGATCTATCGGGACGGGGATATCGGCGCGATCGACCGCTTGGCGCGTCGTTGATCTGTGCTATGTTGCTGCCGCGAGGCGGACCGTGGCAAGGCTGATGGGGGCGGAGCGGCGAGGGTTGCTACTCTACCTTGCTTTGCTGGGCGTCACGGTGGGCATCCTGGGCTCTTGCGCTACCGAGCAGCGCCCTCCGCCGCAGACCTCGGCGGTCCGGCCCCTGCCGCCGCCGGCTCCGGAAAACGTGGTGCGGCCGCGGCCTGTGCCCCGCCCGGCGCGCAAGCCCGCACCGCCGGCGCCGGTGGAAGGGCCTGCCTCGCCGACAGGGGCGTCTCTCGTGCTGCCTCCGCCAACACCCCTGTTGACGCCGGGAACCGCAACAACGCCCGCCTCCATCCCTCCCGTTGAGGCCGGCCCGCCGCCTCCCGAAGCCAGCGAATTGATCGGCCTCGACCAGCCCGCCGCAACGCGGTTGTTCGGGCCGGCGGCAGAGCGGTCGGAGGAGCCGCCCGCGACGGTGTGGCGGTACAAGACCGCGAGCTGCGAGCTCGATTTGTTCTTCTATCTCGATCTGCGTAGCGGCCGGATGCGGACCCTGCATTATGCATTGAAGGGCGACGGCGCCGATACCACGAGGCGCCAGGGATTGCTTGCGGTCGTTGGTCGCCTCTCGCGGCGGCTAGCGCTAATCCCGCGATGCCGCATCTCCTTGCTCGTCGACGACGACGACCTGTTCCGAGAATCGCTCGGCCTCAACCTGATCGACGAAGGATACGAGGTCACAAGCTTCGGCAATGGCGGAGAGGCGCTCGCCTATCTGGATCGCGGCGGCGGGGCGGACGTGATCCTCTTGGATTGGCGCATGCCGCAGCCTGACCGGGCTCGACGTGTTGCGCCGGATCCGGGCGGCCGGGATCACCATTCCCGTCATATTTTTGACGGTGCTGTCGGACGATATTTACGAAGAGGCGGCGCTCGAGGGGGGTGCCGTCGATTTCATCGACAAATCCCGCCGGCTGCCGATCCTGCTTGAAACGGCTGCAACTGATCGCCGAAGGCGGCCGGCCGACGATGCGAGCCGGAGCCGGGCCGGCTGCCGCCGCTGCGGCTCGGCGCGCTCGACGCTGCGGTTTGATACGAATCGAGCGATCTGGGCCGGGCCATAGCGTCGATCTGACTTTGACGGAGTTTAAGATCCTGACCTTGCTCGCCGAGAAGGCGGGCAAGATGTCGGCTACAGGGAGATTTATGATTTAGTTCATGGTAAAGATTTCATAGCCGGGCACGGCTCGGAGGGATATCGCGCCAATGTTCGCACCTTCATCAAGCGAATCCGCAAGAAGTTCCGCGATGTCGACCCCGCTTCGACCATATCCAAAACTACGCCGGTTTCGGATACCGCTGGACCGCGGCAACATAAGACCCGGCGTAGCAGTCATTGGCCGTGGTCGCTTACGGCGAAGACCGGATATCTCGCCGTTGTATTCATCCTCGTTCCGGTGTTTCTCTACATCGAGTTCCGCTCTGCGTACGAGGAGAGCCAGGAGCTGTTGCTGCGGCGCTGTGCGCGCCGAGGGCCGCACCATCAGCCAATCCTTGCTGCCGCTGCTCGAAACTGCCGATGTCGCCGCCCTCCCCGAACTGGGTCGCGATCTCGCCCGCTATGCGAGTGAGGCAACGACTGTCAAACTGCTGCTGCAGCCGGCCGGAGCGCGCAACGGAACAAAAGGTTTCTATTATGTCGCGTCCTGGCCCCCGGTCGCGCCCAGCAACCTTGAGGCGGAACGCGAGACCCTCGCTAAGCCAGGGCGTGCTCGACTCGTCTCGCGGAGGATTGCCGCGGCGAGATGCCGTTCTCCTTGATTTACCATCGCCCGACCGGCGGTACCGAGGTCGTCACGGCGGTGACGCCGCTCTCGACACCGGCCGGCTGTTGGGCGGTAGTCGCCTCGTTTTCCGAAGACGCATATCCGGCGGCGCATTTGAACCAGCCATACTGGGCGACCCCGCCGGTGGTGGTTGCAGCGGTTATCTATTTGATCATGGCGGCCATCACCTTTGCGACGCTGCAGAGCGTGCGTAGCGGATTGCGCCGCTTTGCCTCGCGCGCTCGCCGCATACGGGAGCAGGGTCCCGACGCCGCTTCCTTCGCCGACCGCAACAACCTTCCCGAATTGGTCGACGTGGCGGCCGAGTTCGACAGGATGGTGGATGCGTTGCACCGTTCGGCAGCCGATATCCGGCGCACCGCGGAAGACAACGCCCACGCCTTCAAGACGCCGATCGCGGTCATCCGCCAATCGATCGAGCCGTTGCGGCGCGCTCTCCCCGAGGGAAACCAGCGGGCCCAGCGGGCCGTCGGCGTCGTCGAGCACTCGCTCGATCGGCTGGATGCACTCGTCGCGTCAGCCCGCGAGCTCGACGAAGCGACTGCCGATCTGCTGGGCAAGCCGCTGGTGCCGGTCAATCTGGGGCGGGTGATCGGCGGGTTGGTGCAAATTCGTTCCGCTGTTCTCGCCAGCCGCGACGTATCAATCGTAGTCGCCAGCCACGACCTGACGATTTCAGCAGACCTGCTGCCGGGGCTGTTCGTGCTCGGCACTGAAGAAATGGTTGAGACTGTCGTCGAGAACTTGATCGACAATGCGGTCTCGTTCTCTCCGGCGGGCGGCGAAATTCTGATCCATCTGACCCGCGACGGTCGCCTTGCCCAATTGACGATTTCTGACCAGGGCCCCGGTGTTCCAAACGACCAGCTGGAGCGGATCTTCGACCGTTATTATTCGGAGCGGCGCGCCGACGAGACGAGCGACGGGCAATCGAGCTATTTTGGGATCGGGTTATGGATCGCGCGCCGCAATGTCGAGGCGATGGGGGGGACGATCGAGGCGGAAAATCGAGCGCCTGCATGGGATGGCGGTGCACGTTCGCATGCCGTTGGCGCCCGATCGTCCCTGAACCGGCCTTGCCGGCTGGTAATCGTAATTTGAAGATGGAAGCCGCAGGCTGAAAAGCGGCATCTGGATCAAGGCGCTGATTCGGCGCTGTGATCTTGCTGCGATCCCCATCGCCGTGCTCGCCCGCGGCGACGGCGACGCCGGTGCGATCCTGCTCAAGTTCAATGGCGGTGCAGACGGCTGCTCGGTGCTGACGCAGGCGCGCGGGCAGAATGGCGAGCTGTTATGGATGCGGGCAACCGGCCCCGACCCGGTCGGCGAGGCGAACGCCGATGCCTACATCGATCGCCAGCGAGGACGAGATCCCGACACCTGGGTCATCGAGATCGAGACCGGGTCGGCGCAACGTGATCGACGGGCAGATTGTTTGACAGCAGTTGTCCGGGCGTGGCCCCTCCCGCATTCTTCGACCGGGAAATTATTGCATGAGCTTCAGCATCCTGATCGTCGACGACGAGCCGGACATCGCGGACCTCTTTCGCCAGCGGTTCCGGCGGGAAATGCGTCAGGGCCGGAACGTGCTGCATTTCGCAGCATCGGCGGAGAGGCTTTGCGTCGGTTTTCCGGGATCCATCCCGAGCCGATTATGATCCGGTGCGGATATCAACATGCCGGGGATGGACGGGATCGAGCTGCTGCCGAGCAATGAGGCAGGCGGCGAGCGCCGGCGCTACGGCCGTCCTTGCCAAGCCGAGTGGACGACGTAAGTCGCACTCAAAAAGCAGGTGACAACGCATTCTCGCCAAGGCGCGGAGTCCGGGCAAATGAGTTGGATCTATCGCGGGATATTTGGATTGCCTGCACATTTGCTCGGCAATCGGCGAAAGGGCGTCTTCGCGCTACTTAGTGACAAGCGTTATCCCGTGTGGAACCCTTGGAGCGCAAAGTTCTTCAGTGGAAGATAGCGTTATCGCCCAGCATTTGGCAGAAATGCTGCAGGACGGCCCGCACTGTCATTTCCAATGAGCAGGAGCTGATCAACGATCCGCAGCTCGGCGATAAGCGTCTGACCGGCAAGGTGGTGCTCGATCGTGCGGTCGAGCATTTTTCGCGGGCGACCGGCGTCAATCCAATAAAGATCGATCCCGAGTCTCGGGAAGGGCGCCTGGTGCGCGCGATGATGCAGGCGATTGTCCAAGTAGTCGATGACAATCAGGGGACCATTAACGCCAAGGGGACTGCGTTCAAAGGCTTTATTCCCGCAGTATTCGGGCGCCTCGTTTCGGAAGAATTCGGGCAGCTGGCGAAAGGCGAAGCGGAGGTCAAGGTCACCGCGCCGCCGGACTTGGTGCGCAACCGCAAGGCGCGGCCTGACAAATGGGAGGCCGAGATCATCAAAACAAAGCTGCTCGATCCGGCCTGGCCCACTGGGCAGCCCTACTCTGCGACGGTCGACACAAATGGACGTTCGGCATTCCGGGTTATGGTCCCGGAGTATTACGTCCAGTCTTGCCTAGCTTGTCACGGTACGCCAAAGGGCGAAATGGACATCACCGGTTATCCCAAGGAGGGTGGAAAGCTGAACGACCTCGGCTCGGCGATCAGCATCATCCTTTATCACTGAACCGGGCTAGCGATGGCGGAAGCGGAATGATAGCTCGGTTAACGATCCGGACGCGATTGATCCTGCTGACGAGCGCGGGCCTGATCGTGCTGATCGCGACGAATTCGTACCTGACCCGCAAGCTTGGTGACAATTCTGCGGGAATGGTCACGGCAGCCGAGCTTCTGACGAGCATCGAAGAGGCGAATAGTGCGCAAATCGCCTTTGGCGAGATGCGCTATTGGATGACCGATCTCGCCGTCAGCCAGCTATTGTCGGCAGAACGTAATGCCGCGGCGGCGCGGACGCGGATGGAACAACATCTCGACAAGCTGGCGGCCATGGAACCCGGAACGTGTGACCGCAGTCCGCAGCGAGCTGGCGCAATATGAGGAGTTTGCCGAACAGGCGGTCGACCAGTACACCAACGACCGCCGGGTGATCGGCAATTCACTGCTGGCTCAGGCGCGCCGGCACAGCATGGCGGCCGATCAGCTGCTCGCATCGATTGTTTCCGACCTGACCGGCGAAGCGATCGCCGCCCGAGAGCGGGTCGTCGCCGGGGCGGCGACGGCGACGCGAATTTCGCGAATTGTTGTGACCGCGGCAGTTCTAATCGGGGCTCTGCTGACCTATCTTGTCCTGCGCTCGATCATCCTTCCGCTGCGGCGTCTCACAGTGGCGATGGACGGCCTGAACGCGGGCGATGTCGACGGTGGCAATTCCCGATGCCCGGCCCGGACGAGATCGGGGCAATGGCCCAGACCTTGGCGATCTTCCGCGACACGCTCAAGGAGTTGCGCGAGACCTTGGCGCAATTCGAGGCGTTGCGGTCGGTCGGTCGCGCGGTAGGCTCGACCCTCGATCTCGAGACTGTACTGTCGATGGTTGCGGCGCGCGCGGTCGAATTCTCGCACGCGCAAGCCGGCATGATCTATGAGTATGACGAGGCGGCGCAGGAATTCCGCTTCCGCACGAGCCACGGCACCGAGCGAGAGCTGACCGAGCAGCTCAAGGCAGAGCCGATTCGCCTGGGAGACGGGGCAATCAGCACTGCGGCGGTGATCGGCTCGCCGGCCCAGGTGCACGACCTGCTTAGTGAACGGGAGCTCGCTGTTCCCAAACTGGGGGATGCGCTTGCTCGCCTGGGCTATCGCTCGCTGATCGCCGCGCCTCTTCTGCACGAAAAGCATATCCTCGGCGGTCTTGTGGTCGCCCGCCACGAGGCTGGCGATTTTCGAAAGAGATCGTCAGCCTGATCGAAGCTTTTGCGACGCAATCGGCGCTAGCCATTCGCAACGCCAAACTGTTCGAAGAGCAGCGTCAGCGCGAGCGCGACCTGCGTGTCGCTCATGACGAGCTGAAGGCGGCTCAAGCCAGTCTGGTCCACGCCGAGAAGATGGCCTCGCTGGGGCAGCTGACCGCGGGCATCGCCCACGAGATCAAGAACCCGCTGAATTTCGTCAACAACTTCTCCGAGCTTTCGCGCGAGTTGTTGCAGGAGCTGGAGGAGGCGATCGGGACCCACGGACGCCGAGCAGAGTGAGCTGATCGCGACCCTGACCGAGCAATCTTTCCAAGATCGTCGAGCACGGGCGGCGAGCGGACAGCATCGTAACCAGCATGCTGCTGCATTCTCGCGGCGGCAGCGGCGAGCGCCGACGGAGTCGATCTCAACGGCGTTGGTCGAGGAAGCGCTCAATTTGGCCTTCCATGGCGCGCGCGCTAAGGACAGGAGCTTCAACATCGCCTTGGAGCGCGATTCGATGCCAGCCTCGGCGCGATCGACATCGTCCCGCAGGACATCTACCCGGGTGCTGCTGAACCTCTTTGGGAACGGCTTTTATGCAGCGAACAAACGCCGGCTGGAAGGCGCGGACCCGGCATTCCAGCCGGTATTGAAGGTGACGACCCGCGACCTCGGAGATCAGGTCGAAATACGGGTTCGTGACAACGGGGTCGGCATGTCGCCGGAGGTGCAGAGCAAGCTGTTCCGCCGTTCTTCACGACCAAGCCGACCGGGGAGGGGACAGGGCTGGGCTTGTCGATCAGCTACGAGATCGTCGTCCAGGAGCACGGCGGCACGATCACCGTCGACAGCCGCAACGGGCAATTCACCGAGTTCATCTTGCGCTTGCCGCGCAGTTTCGCCCGGTCGGAGACGACGGCGGCGGCGAGGGCTTCGGCATGACCGAACGGCCGCGCCAGGCCGAACTCCCGAGCATCCCGATGCGGAATTCGTGGAGGGCAGAGACCGCTTTCGAGCGCTATTTGCGGATCGATACTTTCGGTTTCGGCACCGGCTGTTTTCCGGCGAGTGGAGCGAGCGTGCGGAGCTATGACGTGCTGCGGCGCGGGCGGGCGGTCGCGATCGTGCTCTACGATCCCGATCGCGACAGCGTCGTGCTGGTCGAGCAGTTCCGCCTGCCGGCGCTGCTCGCCGGGAGCTCGCCCTGGCAGATCGAGGCGGCCGCCGGGATGATCGACCGCGACGAGACGCCGGAGGCCGTCGCGCTGCGCGAGACCCGCGAGGAAACCGGCCTCTACGTTGATCGGCGAGCCGATCCGGATCCAGCGGTATCTTGCCCTCAGCCGGCGGCTCCGACGAGAGCCTCGTGCTGTTCTGCGGGCGCGTCAATTCGACCCTCGCGGCCGGAGTGCACGGTCTGGAGGAAGAGCACGAAGACATCCGCGTCGTCGTAAAGACAGTTGCCGAGATCGAGGCCTTGCTCGACAGCGGGGCGGTCGAGAACGGTCACACCTTGGTTGCCCTCTTCTGGCTTCTGCGCCACCGGGACCGGCTGCGAAGGCTATGGGGTACCGCCGGAGGGGTGCAATAAGCGAGGCTCAGGGCAGTCCGGGCATGCTGTCGGGCGGGTCCAGCCCGACACCGACGAGATGGCCGAACAGCTTTGCGAGGGTTTGCCGGTCGGCCAGCGGCAATGGCGGCGCCAAGATCGAGGCAACGTTTATCCGCAGGTGATCCGGGTCGCCGGTGCCGAAGAGGACCACGTCCACTCCCGGCTCGTGCCGGACAAACCGGTACGCGGCCTCGGGGATCGTGCGCGCACCCGCTTCGTGAACCAGGAAACCGAGCGGGTTCGGCGCGTCGGCGAGCCAGCGCGGCAGCTGACCGCTCGCGGTGAGCTCGCGCAATGCTGCGGCGAGGCGCTCGGGCCGCGAGAAGATGTTGCGGACCGCAAACATCAGCAATGTCCCGACACGATTGGCGATCGTCAGCGGGAACACCCTGGTTCGGGCGTTCTGGTGCATCATGTGGAACGCGACCATCACAACGTCCCAGATGCCGTCCGCGACGGCGCGCTGGACCATGGCGTGCTCGGAATCCGAGGAGCCGGTCTCGGTGACGCCGAGATATCCGATCTTTCCCTTTTCCCGCTCCTTGAGGAGCGCCGGCGCGATGACATCGATCGCGCGGTCATAGCCTTTGGGCGAGACCCCGTGCAGTTGAAAAATGTCAATGTGATCGGTGCCGAGCTGCCGCAGTGAATTGTCGAGGCTGGCGACCGCGCGATCGGCGGCAGTGCGCCCCTCTCGCGGCGGGATCCACGCCTTGGTGGCGATCACGACGCTGTCCCGGGGAACGCTCTTGATCGCCTCGCCGACGACCGCCTCGGTGCCGTAGACCGCGGCGGTGTCGATCAGAGTGATCCCCAGATCGAGCGCCTGGCGAACCAGGCCGACGGCCTCGGCCTCGCTCTTTCCGGTGCCGAGGCCGAGCCGGCTGAACCCGCCGCAGCCGAGCCCGGCGACGCTGACCCGAAGCCCGGTGCGGCCAAGCGTGACATAATCCATGCTTCGTGTTCGATTGCGACATCCCACCCCGGCGACGTTGATAGCAAACGGCGCGAAATTGGGACAGACTGATGCAAACCTCAAATGCCCGGAGGGACCCAGCATGATCACAAAGTTCACCACCGTATATGCCGGCCACGTTGATCTGCCCGATCGCGGACAGGAGACGACCCCGGCAAACGAGCGGCGCTATTCGAACGAGCATCTCGCGAGCGTCTTCGAGAAGACGGAAGCGATCGCCAAGAGGATGGACGCGCTCGGCTACGA
The DNA here is from genome assembly GCA_963836845.1 of uncultured Alphaproteobacteria bacterium. Lineage (GTDB taxonomy): Bacteria > Pseudomonadota > Alphaproteobacteria > ATCC43930 > CGMCC-115725 > AP-15. The sequence continues at coordinate 40,045 of CAWILK010000046.1, forward strand.
CACGGTGTGGCTGGCGGAGCACCATTTCCAGCACGAAGGCTACGAGTGCATCCCCAATGACCTGATGCTGGCGGTGCACCTCGCGCATGTGACCAAGCAGATCAAGATCGGCTGCGCCTTCAACATCGCGCCGATGTGGCACCCGCTGCGTCTGGCCGAGGATTTCGCGACCGCCGACATCCTGACCGGCGGCCGCACGATCTTTGGCGTGGGGCGCGGCTATCACACGCGCGAGGTCGAGACCTTCGGCGCTCCGATGCTCGACCAGAACGCCAATCGCGAGCTGTTCGAGGAGCAGGTCGAGATCATCTTCAAGGCGTTCAACGAAGAATCGTTCTCGCACAAGGGCAAATACTACACGCTGCCGCCCGAGGTCCCTTACCGCGGCTATCAGCTGAAGGAGCTGACGCTGGTGCCGCGGCCGATCCATCGGCCGGTCGAATGCTGGCAGCCGATCGTCAGCGCCAATCCGCGCGGCCTCGATTTCATGGTGAAGCACGGCATCAAGGGCGCCGTCGGCGGCGGCGCCGCGACGATGCAGGCCGGGCCGATCACCGGCTATCGCGACGCTGCGGCACGCGCCGGCAAGGATCTGAAGCTCGGGGAGAACCTGCAGCTCGGCCTCCATCTGCACCTCGCCAAGACCCGCGAGCAGGCTATTCGCGAGATCACGCCGATCTATGAGGAGCACGTCAAAATGTTCGCCCCCCTGGGCTTTGTCCCGGGCCTGACGCAAGAGCAGGCGGCCGCGGTCGCGCGGCGTGGCGGTTGGGCCGCTGCCGGCGTGCCGACCGTCGAGCACTACATGGCGCTCGGCTCCTGGTTCGCCGGCACGCCGGAACAGCTCGTCGAGCTGCTCAAGGGGTTCGAGGAGCACTACCCCGGCATGGAGCACATCAGCCTGTCGAGCCCGATCGGCACCCCCAAGGCGATGATGCTCGAACAGATCCAATGGATCGCGGAAGAGGTCATGCCGGCCTTCAGGTCAGCCCGCCGGAATTAGCCGTTTATGCCGCGTTGGTCGTGCGTGCGTCCCTGGCTCGGCTCTGCCGACTTTCGTCTGCCTGGAGCAATGCTCAGCCGCTGAGAGGAGGTCCAAGCTGTTGCGTGCAATCCCGGCTCGAGCTGTGAAGCAGACTACTACGATCGCATGGACGCTCGCCTTCCGGCGTTGCCGGTCTGTCTCGGATTGAGCAGGGGCCGCCAACTCTGTTCCATTGTCTAAGCTGAACTCAGCCTGCAATGGTACGTCGCATATGTCGGGCGATTTTCGGTTCGATCAAACGAGCGGTATTGGCAGTCAAGCCACCCGCACGGGTTGGCGCAGTCGAATACCGGCAGGTGCTCGGGTTTCAGGTGCGGCACCCTCCAAGGTCATCGCGCCGCAGCAATAGGCATTGTCGGCATCAATCTGGACCCTAGTGTAACCGAGCGTGGCGCCCGCCGGCTATTGACACTCGAAATATTCCTGATCGAATGGTTTTCGGATGACCGCGGGCGAATTTGTCCGCCGGGTACAGGCCCTCGGCGCGGCCCGTGGCGTGCCGGTGCGGTTCGATAGCACCCGCGGGAAAGGCAGCCATGGCACACTCTACCTCGGCGACCGTCACACCATCGTGAAGGACAGGCGGAAGGAGTGCGGCCCTGGTCTCCTCGGCAAAATGCTTGCTGATTTGGGCTTGAGCCGTCGTGATCTGAGGTAGTCAAGCATGGAACGGAATTTCGAATATCCGGCCAAAATCGAACAGGACGAGGCCGGTTTTTATCTCGTGACGTTCCCGAACTTTCCTGAAGCCGCGACGGACGCCCGCTCGTTGAATGAGGCGTTAGCCGCGGCGACCGACTGCCTGGAAGAGGCCGTCGCCAGCCGCATGAAACGCGGCGAGGATATACCCGCTCCGTCACCGGCCCAGAACGGCTCGGTTATCGTCGTATTACCGGCGCTGTACGCAATGAAAGCGGCGCTCTACGACACCATGCGCAAGGAGCGGCTCTCGGAAACCGCTCTCGCGAGCAAGCTGCACAAGGGCGAAAAGGAGGTGCGCCGGCTTCTCGATCCTTCTCACGCAACCCGAACATCAGCCATAGAAACGGCGCTGCGCGTCATCGGGCAACGCGTCCGTGTTACCGTGGAGGATATAGGCTAGTCGGGTAGCGTTGATAGCTTAACTACACCCGCTGGTCGCGCCGCAGGTGTCGCATTTGAGGCAGGTGCCGTTGCGGATCAGGGTGAAGTTGCCGCATTCGTCGCAGCTGTCGCCTTCGTAGCCCTTCATGCGGGCGGCGCGGATGCGTTCGAGGCGGAGGTCCCCTTCCGGCATCGGCGAGAGGGCGAGGGGGCCGTCGGTTTCGGGGTCGGAGAAGGCGAGGGCGGTGGCGCGGCCGGCGCCGCCGTCGAGCACGGTCAGCTTGTTGCGCACAAAGCCTTTGGGGGCGGCGCTCGGCGCATCAGGTTCGATTCGGCCTCGCCCTTGCCGACCGTGTCGGGCATCAGATCGCCGGGCTGGACATGGGCGAGGTCGCCGCGGTCGAGATAGGAGATCGCCAATTCGCGGAACAGGTAGTCGAGGATCGAGGTCGCCATCTTGATCGCGTCGTTGCCCTCGACGATCCCCGACGGCTCGAACCGGGTGAAGGTGAAGGCCTCGACAAACTCCTCCAACGGCACGCCGTATTGCAGGCCGATCGAGATCGCGATCGCGAAATTGTTCATCAAGGAGCGGAAGGCGGCACCCTCCTTGTGCATGTCGATGAAGACCTCGCCGAGCCCGCCGTCTTCGTATTCGCCGGTCCGCAGATAGACCTTGTGGCCGCCGACCACCGCCTTCTGGGTGTAGCCCTTGCGGCGGCTCGGCAGCCGCCGGCGGTCGCCGCGGCTGACGACGCGTTCGATGACCCGCTCGACGACGCGTTCGACGATCCGCTCGGCGACGAGCGGCGCGCGCGCCGCCGGCGATTGATCGAAGAGCTCCTCGGCTTCCTCGTCGTCGCCAAAAAGGCTCGAGGCCAGAGGCTGCGACAGCTTCGAGCCGTCGCGGTAGAGCGCGGTCGCCTTGAGGCCGAGGCGCCAGGACAGCATGTAGGCGTTCTTGCAGTCCTCGACCGTGGCGCCGTTCGGCATGTTGATCGTCTTGGAGATCGCCCCCGAGATGAAGGGCTGGGCCGCCGCCAGCATCCGGATGTGGCTGTCGACCGACAATGCGCGGCGGCCGATGCGGCCGCACGGGTTGGCGCAGTCGAACACCGCCAGGTGCTCGGGCTTCAGATGCGGCGCGCCCTCCAAGGTCATCGCGCCGCAGCAATAAGCGTTGGCAGCGTCGATCTCGGCCCGGGCGAAGCCGAGCGCCGCCAACAGATCGAAGGCCGGATCATCGAGCGCGCCCGGCGCGATCCCCAGGCCTTCAATGCAAAACTCCTCGCCGAGCGTCCATTTGTTGAACGCGAATTTGATGTCGAAAGCGGAGGCGAGCGCCGCCTCGGCGGCGGCGAGCGACTGCGTCGTCGAAGCCCTTTTCCCGCAGGCTCTCGTGGTTGATGCCGGGCGCCCCGGCGAGCGTCCCGCGGCCCAACGCATAGCGCTCGATCGCGGCGATCTCGTTCGGCGCTCGTAGCCGAGTGTCGTCAATGCCTGCGGCACCGCGCGGTTGATGATCTTGAAATAGCCGCCGCCGGCGAGCTTCTTGAATTTGACGAGCGCGAAATCGGGCTCGATCCCGGTCGTGTCGCAATCCATGACGAGCCCGATCGTGCCGGTCGGCGCGATCACCGTCGCCTGGGCGTTGCGGAAGCCGTGCTTCTCGCCGAGCGCCAGCGCCGTGTCCCAGCTGCGCCGCGCCGCCGCGGCGAGCTCCGGGTCGGGGCAGTTCGCCGCGTCGAGCGGCACCGGCGGGATCGACAGCCCCTCGTATTCTTCGCCCTCTCCGCCCTTAAGGGGGGAGAGGGAGGGGCCCGCGCGAAGCGTGGGAGGGTGAGGTGGGCGTCCGCCGTCGCTCGCAGCGCGTCGCCCCCACCTCACCCCGACCCTCTCCCCCCCGAGGGGCGGAGAGGGAGAGGTCTGCGGGGGCGGAGAGGGAGGAGGGGACCCGTGGGCGGCGCGGCGGTGGTTGCGGATGACCCGCAGCATCGCCTCGCGGTTCTCGGCAAAGCCGGGGAAGCGGGCCGAGCTCGCCCGCCATTTCGGCGGAGGCGGCATAGCTCGCGCCGGTCATCAATGCGGTGACCGCGCCGCCGAGCGCGCGGCCGGCGTCGCTGTCATAGGGGATGCCCATCGACATCAACAGCCCGCCGAGATTGGCGTAGCCGAGCCCCAAGGTGCGGAAATCGTAGGAGCGGCGCGCGATCTCCTTCGACGGGAACTGCGCCATCAGCACCGAGATTTCGAGGACGATCGTCCACAGCCGCACCGCATGCTCGAAGCCGGCGACATCGAAGCTCCCATCCGCCCGGCGGAACGCCATCAGGTTGAGCGAGGCGAGGTTGCACGCCGTGTCGTCGAGGAAATTGTATTCCGAGCACGGGTTGGAGGCGTTGATCCGGCCGCTCGCGGGGCAGGTGTGCCATTCGTTGATCGTCGTGTCGAACTGCAGCCCGGGATCGGCCGAGGCCCAGGCGGCGTGGCCGATCTGCTCCCACAGATCGCGCGCCCGCAGGGTCTTGGCGACCTTGCCGTCGGTGCGGCGGGTCAATTCCCAGGCGCCGTCATGAAGGACACGTTCGAGAAAATCGTTCGAGACCCGCACCGAATTGTTCGAGTTCTGTCCGGCTACGGTGACATAGGCCTCGGATTCCCAATCGGTGTCGTAGGTGCGGAACGCGATCGCGGTGTAGCCCTGGCGTGCGAACTGGATCACCCGCTGGATGTAGCTTTCCGGGATCATCGCCCGGCGGGCGGCGCGGATCTCCCGCTTCAGCGCCGGATTTGCCGCCGGATCGGCCCCGTCGCGGCAGGCCGCCATGATCAGGTTCAGGTGGCGGGCGGCGAGCCGCGAGCCCGGCGACGAGCGAGGCGACCTTCTGCTCCTCGACGACCTTCCAGTCGATAAAGGCCTCGATGTCGGGGTGGTCGATGTCGACAATCACCATCTTGGCGGCGCGCCGCGTCGTGCCGCCGGATTTGATCGCGCCGGCGGCGCGGTCGCCGATCCGCAGAAAGCTCATCAGCCCCGAGGAGCGGCCGCCGCCCGACAGCGGCTCGCCGTCGCCGCGAATCTTCGAGAAGTTCGAGCCCGAGCCGGAGCCGTATTTGAAGAGCCGCGCCTCGCGCACCCAGAGGTCCATGATGCCGCCCTCGTTGACGAGGTCGTCGGCGACCGACTGGATGAAGCAGGCATGCGGCTGCGGATGCTCGTAGGCGCTGCCCGAGGCGTGCAGCTCGCCGGTCTGGTGATCGACGTAGAAATGGCCTTGCGACGGGCCGTCGATGCCGTAGGCCCAGTAGAGCCCGGTGTTGAACCATTGCGGCGAGTTGGGCGCGCCGATCTGGCGCGCCAGCATCAGCCGGATCTCGTCGTAAAAGGCGCAGGCGTCCTCCTCGGCGTCGAAATAGCCGCCCTTCCAGCCCCAATAGGTCCAGGTCCCGGCCATCCGGTCGAAGACCTGCCGGGCGCTTGTTTCACCGCCGTGACGGGCGCTCTCGGCCAGCGCCGCGAGACCCGCCCCCCGCCTTCGCAGGCGTCGGCGGTGCGCCGCCACAGCCAGGGCGGAAGGCCCTGTTCCGCAACCGGCGCCAAGCGCGCGGGCACACCGGCTTTGCGGAAGTATTTCTGCGCAAGGATGTCGCAGGCCACCTGGCTCCACTCGGCCGGGACCTCAATTCCCTCGGCCTGGAAGACGACCGAGCCGTCGGGGTTGCGGATCTCGCTGCTGGCGGTCCGGAACGGAACCGCCGCGTAAGGATCCTTGCCGGCAATCGTAAAGCGACGCGTGATCTGCATTCTTGTCTCCGTTGCCGGCGACCTGCCGTATACCCGACCAGATCTAGTTGCTCATCACAACGATTTCACCCACATATAGCCTATCCAAAGGGTGTCGACAACGTAATTTGTGGCTGTCGGACCATGGCGACACCACATGTTGCGGGTTTGCAACGCGCCGGCGGGGCTTTACGCCCGGCGGGAAGCGGTGCAATAAACCCGCTCGGCGATGGCGAAGGCAGGGATGGAGGCGATGACGCTCGGCACGCGTCTGTTGACTTGGCTCCGCGGCGAGCTGGTCGGGACAGACAGCTTCGGCAACCGCTATTACCGCGAGAGGGCAGCCGGCCGCTGCGACGCGGCGGCGGCCGGCCAGCCGCGAGAAGCGCTGGGTGATCTACAATGGCGAGCCGGAGGCGTCGAAGGTGCCGTCGGAATGGCATGCCTGGCTGCATCACACGATCGACGAGCTGCCGAGGCCCGACCGCCCGCGCTATCCCTGGGAAAAACCGCATCAGCCGAACATGACCGGCACGCCCTACGCCTATCACCCGCCGGGCTCGATCCTGCGCGGCGGGCGTCGCTCCCGGGCGACCGGGGATTACGAGCCGTGGACACCCGAATAGCGCGGCAGCCCCGATCATGACCGGAAATGTGATCGAGACCGTGATGGGCGGAGTGGTGCTGGTCGTCGCGGCGCTGTTCCTGTTCTTCGCCTACACGACGAGCCAGGTCCGGGCGGTGCAGGGCTACCAGGTGACCGCGCAATTCGACCGGGTCGACGGGATCCGCGACGGCAGCGACGTCCGCATCGCCGGGGTCAAGGTCGGCTCGATCCTGTCGGAAAAGCTCAATCCGAAGACGTTTCTCGCCACGCTCAGCATGAGCATCGATCCGAGCTACAAGCTGCCGGACGATACGGTCGCGGAGATCGTTTCGGCGGGGCTGCTGGGCGACAGATACGTCGCGCTGGTGCCCGGCGGCTCGGAGCAGATGATCCCGGCCGGCGGGCAGATCAAATACACCCAGTCCCCGGTCAGCCTCGAAAACCTGATCGGCCAGATGATCTTTTCGCAGCCGGGCGGTCAGAAAAAGCCGGGCGAGGGTGGCGAAGCGCCGCCGGCCCCTCCAAAATAGAGGACGCTATGTCCGACAGCGAAGCGGTCGATTTCCCGGTCTGGCGCACGCCTGAAGGCGAGCCCGTCTCGTGCGTCGAAAAGATCAAGGTGCTGAACGAGAACCTCGCGGAATTGCGCGAGCTCGCCCAGGAAGCGCTCGAAGACGCGGTATTGATGGGCTGCGACGAGGTACAGGTGCGCGAGGTGCTGACCGGGCTCGTCGGCAGCATCGTCAATCCCTACCGCAAGTGAGCGCCCCTCACCCTCCCGCTGGCGCGGGCCCCTCCCTCTCCCCGCAAGCGGGGCGAGGGGATACAAGCGCTCTCCCTCGCCCCGCTTGCGGGGAGAGGGTCGGGGTGAGGGGGCTGCTCGGTGCGGCGCTTCTGGCGATCGCGCTGACGGTCCCGGCTGCCGCGGAAACGACCCCGGAGCCGGTAGCGGAGTTGCAGGGCCTCGACAAGATCACCGCGCGCGTCTCGAAATTCGAGGCGCCGGTCGATGCGCCGGTGCGGTTCGGCACCTTGTCGGTCCGGGTCCGCGACTGCGAAAGAAGCCCGCCCGAGGAGACGCCGGAGAGCGCGGCCTTTGTCGAGATCGACGAGACGCGCCCGGGCGAAGCCACGGCAAGACGCGTGTTCAGCGGCTGGATGTTCGCCTCGAGCCCGGCGTTGTCGGCGCTGGAGCACCCGGTCTACGACGTCAACCTGCTCGACTGCAGGGCGGCGAGCGGGTCGCGGGAGAGCGCTTCCGGCAGCTCGGCGGGGAAGACTGCCCGGTAGGCGAGCGCCTCGGCGAGCAGGCGGCGGTAGCGGGCGCGGCTGATTTCGACGCCGCCGAATTGCGCCAGATGCGGGGTCAGGAACTGGGTGTCGAGCAGGCGGTAGCCGCCGAGCCGCAGCCGGGCCGCCAGATGGACGAGGGCGGCCTTGCTCGCGTCGGTGGCGCGGCTGAACATGCTTTCACCGAAGAAGGCAGCTCCCAACGAGACGCCGTAGAGCCCGCCGACCAGCTCACCGCCGAACCACGCTTCGACGCTGTGCGCCGCCCCGCGGGCGAACAGCGCCGAATAGAGCTGCACGATCTCATCGTTGATCCAGGTATTGGGGCGCTTTTCGGTCGCCTCGGCGCAGCCGCTGCATGACCTCGCCGAAGGCGGTGTCGCAGCGGATTTCGAAGGCGCTGTGCCGCACCACGCGGCGGAGCCGGTGCGGCACGTGAAATCCGTCGAGCGGCAGGATGCCGCGGCGCCGCGGATCGACCCAGAACAGCTCGGGGTCGTCGGCCAATTCGGCCATCGGGAAGACCCCCGCGGCGTAGGCCGCGAGCAACAGGTCGGGGGTCAGCCGCAGCACGGCTCGAATGCCGTCACCCCCGGTCTCCGACAAACCGCTCCAGCCAATGGACATCGTAATCGCCGTCGATGAACTCGGCGGCGGCGGCGAGGCGCTGATGCAGCGGGATCGTCGTCTCGATGCCGCCGATCACATACTCGTCGAGCGCGCGGCGCAGGCGCATCAGGCATTCGTTGCGGCTCTTGCCGTGGACGATCAGCTTGGAGATCAGGCTGTCGTAATGGGGCGGCACCTGGTAACCTTGGTAGAGCGCGCTGTCGACGCGCACCCCGAGGCCGCCCGGGGCATGGTAATCGGTCACCCGGCCGGGGGAGGGCAGGAAGGTCTGCGGGTCCTCGGCATTGATCCGGCATTCGATGGCGTGGCCGCACAGCCTGATATCCGATTGGCAATAGCCGAGCGGCGCGCCGGCGGCGATGCGGAGCTGCTCACAGACGATATCGATGCCGCTGACCATCTCGGTGATCGGGTGCTCGACCTGCAGGCGGGTGTTCATCTCGATGAAAAAGAATTCGCCGTCCTGATATAGGAATTCGAGCGTGCCGGCGCTCTTGTAGCCGAGCTCGCGCAGCGCCGCGACGGCGAGCGCGCCGAGCTGATCGCGCTCCTCGCAATTCAACGCCGGGGAGGGGGTTTCCTCGAGCAATTTCTGGTGCGATCGCTGCAGCGAGCAGTCGCGCTCGCCGAGCTGGATGATCCCGCCCTGGCCGTCGCCGAGGATCTGGATCTCGATGTGCCGCGGCCGCTCCAGATGGCGTTCGAGATAGACCTCGCCGCTGCCGAAGAACGACATCGCCTCGTTCTGCGCAATCGGCAGCAGCCGGGCGAGCTCGGCGGGGTTGCGCGCCACCTTCATGCCGCGCCCGCCGCCGCCCGCGGCGGCTTTGATCAGCACCGGGTAGCCGATGTCGCGAGGCCGCCGCCTCGGCCGCTGCCGCATCGCGCACCGCGCCGGCCGAGCCCGGCACGGTCGGGATGCCGAGCTGGCGCGCGGCCGCTTTGGCGGTCACCTTGTTGCCCATCAGCCGGATGTGCTCGGGGCGCGGGCCGATAAAGGCGAACCCATGCTCTTCGACCGTGGCGGCGAAATCGGCGTCTTCGGCGAGAAAGCCGAGACCCGGATGGATCGCGTCCGCGCCGGTGATCGCCGCGGCGGAGAGGATCGCCGCCACGTTGAGATAGCTGTCGCGGGCGGGCGGCGGCCCGATGCAGACGGTCTCGTCGGCCAGCCGCACATTCATCGCATCGGCATCCGCGGTCGAATGCACGGCGACGGTCTTGATCCCCATCTCGCGGCAGGCGCGATGGATCCGCAGCGCGATCTCGCCGCGATTGGCGATCAAAACCTTTTCGAACATCACTGCGCAATACGCCCTCTCCGCCCTTTAGGGGGGAGAGGGAGGGGACCCGTCGCGTCGAGCGGCGGGGAGGGTGAGGTGGGTTGGGCCGTTCGCGACGGCGGCTCCCCCCGCCTCACCCCGACCCTCTCCACCCCCAGGGGTGGAGAGGGAGAAGTCGAGTTCTCTGCGTATCGTCTCCAATACGCCCGCAAGTTTCTCCATCACATCCCCGTTCCAGAACCGGATGACCCGGTAACCGCGGCGGACGATTTCCAGGCTGCGTGCCTCGATCCGCATCGTGCCGAATCGCGTGCTGTCCGCCATCCAACTCGATCGCCAGCTTCGCGGTCGGACAGGCGAAGTCGACGATGTGCCTGCCGATAGGGTGCTGGCGTCGAAAGCGGACAGAGGTGACCACCTCTCGCAGCTCGCGCCAGAGCCGTTTCTCGGCCTCCGTCATGTCCCGACGCAGACGCCGGCGAGCTCTTCCTCGCGCGCTCCCTGATCACTCGATCAGCATCAGGGGAGCGCCATACTCGACGGGCTGGGCGTCGGCAACGAAGATCTGCGTGATGCGGCCGGAACGGTGCGCGCGGATCTGATTCATCACCTTCATCGCCTCGATGATCAGCAGCGGCTGGCCTTCCGCGACCGAATCGCCGAGGCGGACGAAGGGCGGGTCGCCCGGCTGCGGGGCGAGATAGGCGGTTCCGACCATCGGCGCCTTGACCGTGCCGGGATGCTCGACGGGCACCGCGGAGGCGGGGAGGGGAGAGAAGGGCGCTGCGGCGGGAACGGCCGCCGGCGCCGATCCGGCGGGTACGCGCGCGATACGGATCCGCCGGTCCGCCGATCGCGTATTCGATCTCGGTCAGGCCGGTTTCGGTTAGGAGAGCCGCCAGGGTGCGGATCAGTTCGGCGTCGGGAAAAGGCGGGCTGCGGCCGCCTATTTTCACTGATCCGCCTCGCCCGCTTCGCCCTCGATCAGGCTCGCGACCGCGTCGAGCGCGAGCTCGTAGCCCTGCGGCCCCAACCCGCAGATCACCCCGTTCGCCGCGAGGCTGACATAGGAGTGGTGGCGAAAGCTCTCGCGCCGGAAGATGTTCGACAGATGCACTTCGACGAGCGGCAGCGCCGCCGCCGACAGCGCATCGAATATCGCGACCGAAGTGTGGGTCAGCGCTCCGGCATTGAGGATGATCCCGTCGGCCGATTCTCGGGCCTCCTGGATCCAGTCGACCAGCTGGCCCTCATGATTGGTCTGGCGAAACTCGATCTGCACATCGAGCGCCGCGGCGCGGGCCAGGCACCGCTCCTCGATGTCGGCCAGAGTGTCGTGGCCGTAGACCGCCGGCTCCCGAACGCCGAGCAGGTTCAGATTGGGACCGTTCAGGATGAAGACCGTAGCCAAGCGAGCACCCCCTCAGACGAGCTCATCATATCACGGGGCCCGCGCTTCCGCCGGCCTTTCAATCCGCCAGCCCCGCCTTACGAAAGCCGGCGATCAAATGCTCGCGGTCTTCGGGACGAATCTCTCGAAGCTCGTCCAAGGGCAGCGCCATATAGCGCCGGAACCCGTCGCCGAACCGCGCCAGAGCCTCCTCCATGACCGCGCGCGCCTCGTCGACTTCGCCCAATTGGCCCAGAGCCGCGATCAGCGTGTTGTAAGGCTGCCGGAAATTCGGCACCGAATGGCGCAATTTGCGCACCGCTGCGATCGATGCGGCGTAATCCCCGGCCCAGTAATGCGCCCTGGCAATAAAATGGAGCCACAACGGGAACAGCGGGTCGAATGGGCTCAGGCGCATCGCCGTCTGCAACGGCTCGATCGCCTCACGCGGCCGGCCGCCCCACAGGCGGGCGCCGCCTTGCGCGGCATGGGCCGCGGCGGAATTGGGATCGGAGCCGACCGCGAGATCCGCTTGTGCGAGGCTTTCGGCGCGCCGCCCCGACATCCACAAGGCACGCGCCATCGCGGCGTGCGCCGTCGCGTCGGTTGCATCGATCTGGATCGCGCGACCCGCGTGGTCAAGCGCGCGCGCTATGTTCGGCGCTCGATCGACCAGCTGAAACAGCGTGATCTCGTTGAGATAGGTCAGTGCGAGCGCGGCCTCAGCCGCGGCGAACCGCGCATCGAGCTCGATCGCGCGGCGAAAGAAGTCCCGAGCTTTCTGGTTTTCCGCCGCGTCGACAAGCGCAACGTGCCACATTCCCCGGTGGTAGCTTTCCCACGCATCGAGACTGTCTGGGGGCTTGCGTGCGGCGCGCTCGCGCTCGCTGCGCTCGAGAGCCGGCTGGATCGCCTCGGAAACGCGCGCCGTGATCTCGTCCTGCACGGCAAAGATATCGGCCAGATCCCGGTCATACCTTTCTGCCCAGAGATGCCCGCCGGTCGCGGCGTCGACGAGCTGCGCGGTCACCCGCACCCGGCTGCCGCCCCGGCGCACGCTGCCTTCGAGGATGTACCGCACGCCCAGCTCGCGCCCGATTGTTCTGACCGCGACGGCTTTCCCCTTGTAGGTGAAGCTCGAGTTGCGGGCGATGACGAACAGCGAGCGGGATTTCGACAATGCGGTGATGATGTCTTCGGCGATCCCGTCGGCGAAGAACTCCTGCTCGAGATCGCCCCCGATTGCAGCGAACGCCAAAATCGCAATCGACGGCCTATCCGGCAATGGCAGCGACGGGCGCGTGCCGATGCCGCTGCCGATCTGATAGACCCGCACCGGCCGCGTTATATTGTGGAGGTGCTGCTCCCCCAAATCTTCAAAGACGGCATCCAATTTGCCTGCAGCATCCTCCTGCACGCGTGCCGAGACGCAGATCCCTCCGGGCGGGGCCACGCCTTCGAGGCGAGCCGCGATATTCACGCCGTCGCCGAATATGTCGCCGTCCTCGGCGACGACGATCTCTCCGACATTGATCCCGATGCGCCACTGGATTTGCAGATCGGCAGCAGCTCCGGCGTTTTGCTCGGGCATGCCGGCCTGCACCTCGGTCGCGCAGCGCAATGCATCGAGAACGCTCGAGAATTCGGCCAAGACCCCGTCGCCCGTCGTTTTGACGATCCGGCCGCGATGCTCGCCGATCTTGCTGTCAACCAGGTTTCTGCGGATCGCCTTTAGGCGCCCGAGGGTACCATCCTCGTCGAGGCCGATCAGGCGCGAATAGCCGGCTACGTCCGCCGCGAGGATTGCGGCGAGCCGGCGCTCCGGTCGGGTCTGCATGGCGCTCCTTCTGCGCCCACGATCCTACACCTGCCGGCGTCGCGTTGCATCGTTGTCGTTTTCCCAGAGGATCCACCAAGTCGGCGGTAGCCGCTAATTGCTCTACCCTCCGCGGCGTGGAGGTGGTGCGAGACGTCCAGCACTCGGGCGATCCAGTGGATGTCGACATCATGCCGGCGATTTGTCACATTCGCTCGGCAATCGGCCATCAGAGCCGCTGCCTTGGTCACAAACAGCGGTTCTGCGCCTCCAGGGAGCAGGATTCGTCCGAGCCCAGGGTTAACGATCGCGATGCGCCGACCCGCGATTACCCTCTCATGGAGGATGGTATCGACCATATGGCTAGCGCGGATCTTCACCAGAGCCACCCTGAGATCCTCAAACGTCTGAAGCGCGCGGAGGGACATCTGCGCAGCATCTCCGAGATGATCGAGCGGGGCCGCTCTTGCCTCGACATCGCCCAGCAGCTGCACGCCGTTGAAAAGGCGATTTGCCAGGCGAAGCGGACATTGATCCAGGATCACATCGACAATTGCCTCGAGGCCGCCGCCGGCCCGTTGCCGCGCGAGCAGCGGCAGTCGATCGCCGAGTTCAGGGAAATCACGAAGTACCTCTGACGCGCCCGGCCCTGAGGCGCGTGGCGGCCATGCGCTGGCGCCGCAGCGAGCGCCGTGTCGTCAACCATCCGAACGATCGAACGTAATGTTTGCGGTGCGCAGCGCCGGCACGTGCTCGAACAGCTCCTGCTTGAGCCTGCTTGCGATCCCGCGCGCGGCCGGGAGCGTCAGCGTGTCGTCGACATCGATCGCGACATCCGCATGGAGCTGGTGCCCGATCCAGCGGGCCTTGGCGTCGACGACCCGCGCAATACCCGGGACATGCTCCGCGGCATGGCGGATCTCGGTTGTCACGCTTGGTTCGGCGCCGTCGAGGCTGCGCGTGATCACTGCGCGCGCCGATTGCCAAACGATGCCGAAGATGGCGATGGTGATGAGCAGTCCGACAATCGGATCGGCCGGGGGGTAGCCGAGCCAGACGCCGGCGGCGCCGAGCACGACTGCGAGGGAAGTCAGCCCGTCGGTGCGTGCGTGGTAGCCGTCCACGATCAAGGCCGTGCTGTTCATCCTGCGCCCCACCCGGATGCGGAAGATCGCGACGATCTCGTTGCCCAAAAAGCCGATGATGCCAGCGGCGGTAAGCCAGCCGAGATGCTGGACCGGCTGCGGATTTATGAGGCGCTCGATCGCCTGGTACCCGGCCACGATCGCGCTGAACAGAATGATGAGCACGATCAGCATGCCGGCCAGGTCCTCGGCCCGGCCGAGGCCGTAGCTGAAGGTTTTTGACGGCTTGCGGCGCGCCAGCACGAACGCCACCCACAGCGGGATCGCGGTTGTGGCGTCTCCGATGTTGTGGATCGTGTCGGCGAGCAGAGCGACGGAGCCCGAGACGAACACGATAGCGAGCTGGAACGCCGCAGTGATCGCGAGGATCACAAACGACCACTTGATGGCCCGGATCCCCTGTTCCGTGGTGGTGAGCGAGGGATCGATCACGCCATGCTTATGGCCGTGCTCGCCGGCGCCGTGGTGCGCGTGACCGTGTCCCCCATGGCTGTGGCCGTCGATACCCCGGCCCCCGGGGCCGAGCCAATTGAGAACCTTCGTTATCATGGACGGTTCAGGCGGTTGGGGATTGCGGGGTGCGCGGAGGGATAGTCCTATCCCCCAGGATAGGGTAATACAAGAGGGGAAGTGGTCACGCAACCCGATCGCCCTCGTCGCTCGACGTCAGCATCGCAAGCATCGGGTTCGCCTTCTGGGTTCGGCCGGTCATCTTGGCCCCCGCCCGGCGCAAGATGCTTTGCGCCAATTGTCGAGCCGGCCATAGTGTTGCTCCACACCAGCCGGCGGAGGAGTCCCATGGCCATCACCCTTTACGATCTCGCCGGCGCCGAGGCGGAGCGGCGGTTCAGCCCGTTTTGCTGGCGCACCAAAATGGCGCTTGCCCATAAGGGGGTGGAGGTCGAGACCGTGCCGTGGCGGTTCACCGAGAAGGACAAGCTGCCGCAGCCCAATGCCGGCCGCGTGCCGGTCATCGTCGATGGCGGCGAGGTGGTGCACGATTCTTCGGCAATCGCCGAATATCTCGAAAAGCGCTATCCCGACCGCCCTTCCTTGTTTGGCGGCGAGACCGGCCGCGCCTTGACCCGGTTCGTGCAGAATTGGACCGAGACCGTATTGCACCCGGGGATGATCGGGTTTGTGGTGCTCGACATCTGCCGCCATGCCGCGCCGCAGGACCAGCCCTATTTCCGGCAATCCCGCGAGGAGCGGTTCGGGCGCAGCCTCGAAGACGTCGTCAAGGACCGCGACACCAGGTTGCCCGCTTTCCGGGAGAGCCTAACGCCGTTGCGCCGCACCCTCGAGCGCCAGAAGTTTGTCGCCGGCGACGCGCCGGCCTATGCCGATTACCTTGTCTTCGGCGCTTTTCAATGGGCGCGGGCAATCAGCGATTTCGAGCTGCTCGCCGCCGACGACCCGATCGCCGCCTGGCGCGGCAGATTGCTCGACCTTTACGGCGGCCTCGCCCGCAAGAGCCCCGCCTACGGCGGTTGAGCGATGGACTGGACGACGGCTGTGGCGACGGCCGCGCTGATCGTTCACGCCCTCTCGGCCGTCGTCTGGGTCGGCGGCATGTTCTTCGCGCATCAGGTGCTGCGGCCGGCGGCCGGAGCGCTCGAACCCGCGCCGCGGCTGCAGCTGTGGTCGGGCGTCCTCGGGCGCTTCTTCGGCTGGGTCATCGCCGCCATCATCCTGCTGCTGGCGAGCGGCTACGCCATGATTTTCCTGGTGCTGGGCGGTTTCGCCAGGGTCGGGATCCATGTCCATCTGATGCAAGGGATCGGCATTTTGATGATGCTGTTGTTCTTTCACCTCTACTTCGCGCCGTGGCGACGCTTCCGCTCCGCCGTGGCGCGGCAGGACTGGGCCGAGGGCGCGCGTCAGCTAGGGCAGATCCGCACGATCGTCACGACCAATCTGATGCTCGGCCTGATCGTCGTCGCCATCGGCAGCAGCGGGCGTTATTGGGGCTGATCGGCGGGCTTATAAATCAGTCTCGGTTGACTGGCCGGGGAACAGGGTGGCCCGACTCCATCCCGACCAGACGCCGGCGACCGGATTGTTCGGATTGCGGTCATGCCGCCAGCAGATGTTCTCCGCGTTGGGAGCCTCGATACGCTGGGTGCGCCCTTTGGTCATCACGAATTCTTGAGTCGAGACGTAGGCCTCGCGCTTGTCGCAGTCAGGGCTTTTCGTGACCGCTGCCTCGACGTTGACGCGTTCCCAGGTTGGATTGTTCAACAACAATGTCGCCGACGGCCCCGATCCGACCGATCCGCAACCGGAGAGCAGCAGGAGCAATGTGGGGAGGCATCCGGAATACCGCATTAATCCTTCCCTCCAAAACTGCACATTGCCACGTCCAGGACTGCCGAGAATGGCCCCGTCGTTTAGAAAGCTTCGCCCTTCCAAGCAAGCAGAATTGCGCCCATTCGGGATCGACGCGCAGACCGCTTTGCAGGTCAGACCGGGTCGCATGCGGAGAACGAACGCGATGAGGAGGTTGATCTTCTTTTTCGTCATACTCGCCGGGCTGGCGGGCTCGCTCTCGACCTGTGCCAATCTGCAAGACGTTCTATGCCGGCCCGCAGGTCACTGTCCGGACGCCCCGGACGGGGTCAATAAGGACCACTGAGCGAGTTCGCGCTTCGCCCTATTCTGATGGGTGGAAAGGGCCGGGAATAAACGCCGCGCCGGGTCGGTCTGGATCGCCGCAACCATAGTAGCGGGAGAGACAAATGGCCGATCATGACGAAAATGAGATATCGGGCGCTGCCCGGATGGATCGTCGCGGATTGTTGAAATGCATGAGCTGGGCCGGAACCGGCGTGCTGTGGACCTTGAGCGGCGGCGTGCCGCGTTCGATCGGGCTGGTCGGCGAGGCCTTGGCTGCCGAGAAGCAGGCCGGCAGCTTCACCTTCCTGCAGATCAGCGACAGCCATGTCGGGTTTGACAAGCCGGCCAACCCCAACGCGCTCGGCACGTTCCAGGAGGCGATCGCCAAGGTCAATGCGATGCCGGCGCAGCCCGCCTTTATCATCCATACCGGCGACATCACCCACCTGTCCAAGGACAAGGAGTTCGACGACGCCGATCAGGCGATGAAGGCGCTAAAGCAAAAGGTCTATGTCATCCCGGGCGAGCATGACGTCGCCGATGCCGACAACGGCAAGGCCTATCTCGACCGCTACGGCAAGGGGACCCAGGGCAAAGGCTGGTACAGCTTCGACCACGGGGGCGTGCATTTCATCGCGCTGATCAACGTCTTCAATTTCGCGCCGGGGTTCAAATCCGCCGGCCTCGCCCAGCTCGGCGACGAGCAGCTCGAATGGCTGGAAAAGGATGTGGCTGGGCTCTCGTCCAGCACGCCGATCGTCGTCTTCGCGCATCTGCCGCTGTGGACGATCTACGCCGAATGGGGATGGGGCACCGAGGACGCCGGCCGCGCGCTCGGCTATCTGAAGCGCTTTGGCTCGGTGACCGTGCTGAACGGCCACATCCACCAGATCGTGCAGAAGGTCGAGGGCAATGTCTCGTTCCATACCGCGCGGTCGACGGCATTCCCCCAGCCGGCTCCCGGGACCGCCCCCTCGCCCGGGCCGATGAAGGTGCCGGCCGAGCAACTGCAGTCGGTGCTCGGGGTGCGGACCGTCAACTATGTCCGCGGCAAGAGCCCGCTCGCCTTGATCGAAACCCCGCTCGGCGCTTGAGGAGCATCACGCGATGATCAACCGGAGAATTGCCGCGGCGGTCGGGGCTGCGGGCTTCGGCGCGCTGCTCCTCGCCCCCGCCCCGGAGGTCCGCTCGGCGGCCGAGCCGGTGCTCCCGTCCGCCGCGATCCGCATCGACAATTTCAATTTCACGCCGCCCACCCTGGTCGTCGCGCCCGGGACGACGGTGACCTGGACCAATGCCGACGACGAGGCGCACACCGTGGTCGAGAAGGACCGGAAGTTCAAATCCGCGGCGCTCGATACCGACGAGACGTTCTCGCAGACCTTCACGGCGCCGGGCGAATACGACTACATCTGCTCGATCCACCCCTACATGGCCGGAAGGATCGTGGTCAAAACGGCTGGCTCATGATTTCTCCTTCGCCCCGCTGGCGGGTGGGAGGGGTGGTCGGATCGCTACGTGGCGGCTCTCACAAGCCGCTCACGGTAGATCCGTCAGGGGAGCTCAGTGGGACGGAATATAGGCCGGCCGACGACGCTGGCGGGGAGCAGGTAATCGAGCTGTATCACCAGCTGGGCAATGAAGCCGATACCAGTTCCGGTAGCCCTGGTAGTGGGTATTAGAGCCTCGATGCCCAATTCCCAGCCCCTGCCCTGGGAGTAGCTGATGCCCGGGGCGACCACAAGGGTCGTGTTAATGGTCTCGCGGTAGACGTGCCCTACCGGGGTAGTGAAAAACACCTCGGTGATGGGGGTGATTCCGCTAAGGAATGGAGGCAGGTCGACATTCGCCACCTTGGACACGAGATACGGTATCGAATATTGGATGGAGAAGCCGGCCTGGAACACGTCGGTCCGCGCCCCCGCGGTGGCCTGATACCCGGCAAAGCCGGTGATTGCGAGCGGGCGCCAATAGCCGATCGGAAGGTCACCCAACCCTTTGGCAAAGGTTACCGCAGGCGTTGTTCTGGGGCCCATGAACTGGGCACCAAAACTGTGTGCGACCGCGACTGTTAACAAGAACTCCTGCGGTTGATCGAGGATCACCTCGTCCTGGAGCAAGTATTTTGTGTAAGTGAGGGTCGTGAGAGATTGGAGTTGTAGAGGGGATCACGGATTATGGCACAAGCGATCAGGGACGAGCTCATTGAGGAGCTGCTTCAAGGTCACACTCGCCGCAGGATCTGATCGGCGAAGAAGGGCTGTTCAAAGAGCTCAAGAAGCGACTGATCGAGCGAGCGCTCGGGGCCGAACTGAGAGAGCATCTGGGATACGAGAAGGGCGACCCGGCCGGCCGCGGCGGTGGCAACAGCCGCAACGGGTATCGAGCAAGACGGTGATGAGCGATGACGGTGAGATCGAGATCGCGATGCCGCGCGACCGCGACGGGAGGTTCGAGCCGAAGATAATCGCGAAGGGACAGACCCGTCTCGATGGGTTTGACGATAGGATCATCAGTCTTATGCCCGAGGCATGACGGTGCGCGAGATCCAGGGTCACCTGCAGGAAATATACGGGATCGAGGTTTCGCCCGACCTGATCAGCCGGGTCACCGACGCCGTGCTTGAGGAAGTTCGGGAGTGGCAGAGCCGGCCACTCGACCCGGTCTACCGGTCTCTTCTTCGACGCGCTGCGGGTCAAGATCCGTGACGAGGGTCTGGTGAAGAACAAAGCGGTCTATGTCGCTCTGGCGCTCAACAGAGAAGGCGAGAAAGAGGTGCTCGGGCTGTGGATCGAGCAGAGCGAGGGGGCCAAGTTCTGGTTGAAAGTGATGAACGAACTCAAGACACGCGGCGTCAACGATGTTCTGATGCGGTCGTCGACGGGCTTAAGGGCTTCCGGAGGCGATCGGGACGGTGTTCCCGCAAACCACGGTGCAGACCTGCATCGTGCATTGATCCGTAACAGGCTGGCTTTGTGTCGTGGAAGGATCGCAAGGTGATCATGCCCGATCTGAAGGCGATCTACCGGGCGGAAACGCCGAGATGGCCGCCGCCGAACTCGATGAATTCGAGGCCGAATGGGGCAAGCGATACCCGGCGATCGGGCAGGCGTGGCGGCGAGCCTGGGAGAATGTGATGCCGCTGTTCGCGTTCGCGCCGGGGATCCGCAAGATGATCTACACGACGAACGCGGTGGAAGGCCTGAACCGCAGCCTGCGCAAGATCATCAAGAACGCGGCAGCTTCCCGAACGACGAGGCGGCGTTGAAGCTGCTTTATCTGGCGATCAACAATGCCGGCTTGCACTGGCGACGATCGATTGAATGGACCGCAGCGATAGGGCAATTTGCCATTCAGTTCGGCGACCGTTTTGAGCCTTCAGCGCGCTGAAGGCTCAAAACGTTGAGATACACTTCTCTTACACAGAGATCCGGACACTCCCGCACGCTAAAATTCTGAACACTGCCTTGCTCAAGTTGAATGCCAAACCGTTCAGTGATCAATTTGCTGTAATTTCCGGTGAACTGAGTTTGCCATCCCTTCGCCGTCGGCTGGCTGCTGAAAGTGCCCCAAAGAGCGTCTGTCGGGCCAACCTGCGGCAAGACAAGGGTGGCTGGAAAATTTCGGTCGCCAGCGGCCGTGTAGGCGTTACTCGCGGCCGGGATCAGAGTGCCGACCGCGAGTGCGAGAAACCCACCGACGCTCCATCGACGATCCAAACGATCCCGGCGATTTGGGTGACCGGTCCAGCTGTTTTTCATACCAATCCCCCAGCGACTGTCGTTTGTCCCCGGCTATTCAGCGACACGGAGGACCGCATTGAACTCCATCTGAGTCCATACCCGCGGTAGCACGGGCGCACGCCCGGCTTCCAGGCGCGTCCCCCAGTGAGACGGGATCGAAACTGATTGTCCCTCCCACAACGCTCGTCAAATCGATGGTGCCGGCCAACACCCCGACCTGCGCCGAGCCGGCCTGCACTGTAATCACCCAGTCGGCCGAATCGGAAGCTACCGATGCGGTACCGGCCGAGGTCGAAACCGCAAAGGGCCGTGTGACCGAAGCGACATGCAGTAGCCCATGTGTCAACGAGAGCTTCACATCGCCGATATTGTAGCTTGCCACAGTCATGCTGCTGCCGGGCGCAACCGAGATTGTCGACCCGTCGGACATCTGCAGCTTCAGGTGGCCGTCTGCCGCTACGTCGACCGTATCCCCGATCTGCACCGCATCGCCCTGTTTCAGCGCACGGCCGTTATCGGTGCATGATCCGCTCATCATGACGACCTTACCCGCCGGCGCGGCGGCCGCTGCGCTGGCCCAAAATAATAGGCCAAAGATCGCCAACAGCACGCCAACCAGGTTGCCTTCCATCATTCTCGAAGCCCGACGCCGGCCCGAATTCTGTTATTCGTCGAACAGTTCATCTGAGTTCTGATCGACATCGGTGAGATCCTACTCGGCTCAACCGTGGCAATGTCGGTCATCTTGCCGGACAGACTTTGCGCCGAGGTTCAGGCCTCTGCCGCCTCACGCAACGTTCCGTGGACGGGGCGACCGCTTCCGTGACCGCCGTCCAATCTCGGCGTGCGTCTCGTCCCTCCGGGTCTCGACGATGCAAATCCAATCGGGCGGCCAGACAGAAGTGGTGACCGCCAGGCACGCGTTCCAAGCCGATACCGCCTCCTCCAGACGCGCCGTCCCGCTCGCGCGCCCGCCCAATTCCGAGAGCGCGTTGCCAAGGTTCATCTGCGTCATCGCCCAGTCGAGTGGTGCCCGATCTCGCGTCCTTTCCTCTAGCGCCGTCCGATAGGCGGCAACCGCTTCCTCCAGACGCGCCGTCCCGCTCTCCCGCTCACCCAGACTCTCAAGGGCAGTGCCGAGGTTCATCTGCGTCATCGCCCATTGAAGCGGCACCCGATCGCGCGTCGTTTCCTCCAGCGCCGCGCGAAACGCCGCCACCGCCTCCTCCAGACGCGTTGTCCCCTTCTCCCGCGCGCCGAGTGTCGAGAGCGCCGCACCGAGGTTCATCTGCGTCATCGCCCATTGGAGCGGAACCCGGTCGCGCGTCCTTTCTTCCAGCGCCGCCCGGAACGCTACGACCAATTCCTCGAGACGCGCCGTCCCACTCTCACATTCGCCAAGATTCACAAGCGCGCTGCCAAGGTTAACCTGCGTCATCGCCCATTGTAGCGGCACCCGATTGCGCGGCATCTCCTCCTAGCGCCGCGCGAAACGCCGCCACCGCCTCCTCCAGATGCACCGTCCCGCTCTCACGCGCGCTCAGCATCGAGAGCGCGGAGCCGAGGTTCACCTGCGTCATCGCCCAATCACGCGGTACCCGATCGCGCGGCGTCTCCTCCAACGCCGCGCGAAACGCCGCCACTGCCTCCTTCAGGCGCGCCGTCCCGCTCTCGCGCGCGCCCAACATCGAGACCGCACAGCCGAGGTTCACCTGCGTCATTGCCCAATCACGCGGCGCCTGCTCGCGCTTCGTCTCCTCGAGCGCCGCGCGAAATGCGACTACCGCCTCTTCGAGACGCGTCGTTCCGCTCTCCCGCTCGCCTAGTCTCCACAGTGCTGTGCCGAGATTGCTTTGCGTCATCGCCCATTGGAGCGGTACGTGATGGCGCGTTCTTTCCTCCAAAGCCGCGCGATACGCTGCGACTGCTTCGTCCAGACGCGCCGTCCCGCTCTCACGCTCGCCAAGCGTCGCAAGGGCGGAGCCGAGGTTGTTTTGAGTCGTCGCCCAGTAGAGCGGTACCCGATCGCGCGGTAGCAGTTCGAGCGCGCGGCTGTAGAGTGGGATTGCCTCCTGCAATACCGTGTTGTCCCCGCGTTCCTCACCTTCGCGCTGCATCGCGTCGGCTTGTCGCCGGAGCAGGATGCCCTTCTCGTTCGGCTCTCCGCTGGGCACCAGCAACGCGGCCTCCCCAAATAGCTGCGCGGCCTCTGCATATTCCAGCGCCGTCAGGGCCAGTTCCGCTTCGGCCGCCACGGCTCGAGCAGCCTGGAGCATCTGTTTTTCTGCTGCTGCTTCCGCCTCCCTAGCGAGCCGCCGCGCCTCAGCGGCCGCCGCTTCCGCTGCAGCTCGCGCCGCCTGAAGATGACGCCGAGCTTCGTTTCGATCGCCTGAGGCCGCTGCCTGCGAAGCCTTTGCCGCATGCTCCTGCGCGACAGGGTTCTCCGGATCCAGGGCGGCAATCGCCGCAGCTGCCTTGCGATAATGCTGGAAAACCTCGGCCAGCTTCTCGGCCAACCGTTCCTCCGGGACCTCCGCCTGACCGAGGGTAGCGAGCATCGTTCGCATCGCCCCCTGCGTCACGCCAAGCCGGCGACTGACCTCGGCAACCTTCTCGTCCGCTCCCCTCGTCGCGGCTTCGATCAGCATTCGCACCTGCTCGGCCGTAAAGCCGACCGAGAGGTGTTCACCCTGCAGGACTGTCGCACCCGCTCCGACATCGCCGATGAGGTAGCGCGACGCACCGGAGGGCATATCGCTAGCTACAAATGGGGCGATCGCCGCCTTGGTCGCTGCCTCGGTCACGGTGCCAAGGGTCTTCTGCGCCGCCTCGCTCTTCACGATCTCGCCGAGCGCACCGCCCACCCAGGACGCGGTGGCGCCAAACCACGATTTCGCGTCCAGCAATGCGCGGCGCAGAGTAGTCGGCAATTCCTGGACCTTGGCAATTCCCTCGGCGACCGCCTTGGTCTTGTCTAGGGCAAGTGCGCGCGTGTCCTCGTCGAGCGACGCATCCTCGGCTATCCGCTTCAGCAGCGAGTCGAATTGCCGAATGAGCGATTCCCCGCTCGGCAGGCTCGCGACCCCCTCGAACCCAGGAAATATTTTCGCCCTGCGCAACGCGCGCGCCGGCCCCGACATTGCCCATCTGATAGCTGCGTTCCGCAGCAGGTTTTGGCTCATCGGGCATCTTTTCCTCCCGGTCGCGGCATTCTGCAGGCCCTGGTTAACGAGTATCGGAGTGGATCTTCGTTAACCTTAACATCGCCCACGACCCGCGTGAATAGCAGGGAGAAGGGGGCAATGGCCAGACAAAACTCGGCGTTAAGAGTAATTTCTTTCAGCTCGTGCGTTTATTACCAGCCACGTCCGGCCTCACCGGATCGGATCCGACCCCCTTTAACAGGATGTTGCTTGCGGTGCGGATCGCAGCGCGCCACTCGCCGCGGACAGGTGCGGGGCGCCATGCGCCATTGATCGAGCCTGGTCGGATCGCTACCGTGGTAGTCTGCGCCGAGCCGCCACGGGAGATCCGATCATGCCAGACGATGTTCGCCGCCCTGCGATCGACAAGTCGCGCCTGCCGAGCCGGCACGTCACGGTCGGGCCGGAGCGGGCGCCGCACCGCGCCTTTCTCTATTCGATGGGGCTGACGACCGAGCAGATCAACCAGCCGATCATCGGGGTCGCGACCACCTGGAACGAGGCGGCGCCGTGCAATATCGCGCTGTCGCGCCAAGCGCAGGCGGCCAAGAAAGGAGTGGCGGCGGCGGGCGGCACGCCACGCGAATTCACCACGATCACCGTCACCGACGGCATCGCGATGGGCCATGAGGGGATGAAGTCCTCGCTGGTCAGCCGCGAGGTCATCGCCAACTCGGTCGAATTGACGATGCGCGGCCATTGCTATGACGCGCTGGTCGGCCTCGCCGGCTGCGACAAGTCATTGCCCGGACTGATGATGGCGATGCTGCGGCTCAACGTGCCGTCGGTGTTCATGTATGGCGGCTCGATCCTGCCCGGCCGCTTCAAGGGCAAGGACGTGACGATCGGCGACGTCTTCGAGGGGGTCGGCGCGCACAACGTCGGCAAATTGTCGGACGAGGAATTGCACGAGCTGGAATGCGTCGCATGCCCCTCCTCGGGGTCCTGCGGCGGCCTCTTCACCGCCAACACGATGGCCTGCGTTTCCGAGGCGATCGGGCTGGCGCTTCCCGGCTCGGCCGGAGCGCCGGCGCCCTACAACTCGCGCGACGCCTATGCCGAGGAGTCCGGCAAGGCGGTGATGGCCCTGGTGCGCAGCAACCTGCGGCCGCGCGACATCGTGACCCGGAAGGCGATCGAAAACGCCACGATGGTCGTCGCCGCGGCCGGCGGCTCGACCAATGGCGGCCTTCATGTCCCCGCGATCGCCAATGAGGCGGGCATCGAATTTACGCTCCACGATTTCGGCGAGATTGCCAAACGCACCCCCTATATTGGCGATTTGAAGCCGGGCGGCCGCTACGTGATGAAGGATCTGCACGATGTCGGCGGCGTGCCGGTGCTGATGAAGGCGTTGCTCGACGGCGGCTATCTGCACGGCGACTGCATGACCGTCACCGGCAAGACGATCGCCGAGAACCTGCGGGATGTGAAATTCCCGACCGGGCAGGATGTCGTCCGCCCGACCTCGAACCCGATCGCTCCGACCGGCGGGCTCGTCGTCCTCAAGGGCAACCTTGCCCCGCAGGGCGCGATCGTCAAGGTCGCCGGCATGAAGAGCGTGCGCTTGACCGGGCCGGCGCTCTGCTTTGATCGCGAAGAGGATGCGTTCGAAGCGGTCGAGCAGCGCCGCTACAAGGAAGGCGACGTGATCGTCATCCGTTATGAGGGGCCGCGCGGCGGGCCCGGCATGCGCGAGATGCTGTCCACCACCGCGGCGCTTTACGGCCAGGGCGTCGGCGAGAAGGTGGCGCTGATCACGGACGGCCGCTTCTCGGGCGCTACGCACGGCTTCTGCGTCGGCCACGTCGGGCCGGAGGCGGCGGCGGGCGGGCCGATCGCCCTGATCCGCGACGGCGACGTGATCACGATCGACGCCACTGCCGGCGCCCTCGAAGTGGCTCTCAGCGACGCCGAGCTCGCCGAGCGGCGGCGCGCCTGGACGCCACGCAAGAACGCCTACCAGTCCGGCACCTTGTGGAAATATGCCCAGACCGTCGGCGAGGCCGAGGAGGGTGCCGTGACCCACCCCGGCGCCCGCGCCGAAACCCGCGCCTACGCGGATATCTAGAAGGTATCCTTTGACCTGTCCGGTTCGAAGGAATGCTAACGGAAATCTTGCGCCAGGCCTGCTCGCTTCTCCGGTAGCAGAGAAGCCCCAGCGGAGCCGATTGACCCGCACTGTTGGGAACGGCTCTTGAGCTTCGGAAAACGTAGCTCGATCAGCAGGCCCGGCGAGTTGTCCGCCATTCCGAGGCGAGCGCCGTGAAGGCTGGCAACCGCCGCGACGAGGCTGAGACCGAGACCATTGCCCGGGCTGTTTCGGCTGCGCTCAAGCCGATAAAACCGTCGCAGAACTTGCTTGCGCTCCTCTGCAGGGATTCCAGGCCCGTGATCGGCTACCGAAAGCAGGAGGCCGTCTGCGCTGTCCGAGAGCATCACCGTAACCTCTCCTCCGCTGCCGCCGTGCTTGATCGCGTTATCGACGAGATTAGAAATCGCGTCGAACAGCAGATCCCGATCGCCAATTACGGTTATCGGCTCGCTTTTGGCGAGCCGGAGGCTGACGGCGTTCTCCTCCGCCGTAGGATCGAACAGCTCTATGACCTCGCAAGCTATCTCGGTGACGTCAATATTGCGGAACGCAGTCTGTCCGGTCACGCCTTTCGATCTGAGCAATCCGCAGAAGCGAGGAAAATATCCGCAGTACTTCATCCAATTGCATGATCACATTGCCGATCAGAGCGCGGTACTGATCGAGATCGAGCTGCTGACCATATGCCTTCTCCAGTCGGCCTCGTATTCGGGTCAGTGGCGTCCGTAGATCGTGAGCCACATTGTCGGAGACCTGTTGGTTGGCCACGACCAGATCCTCGATCCGGTCGAGCATGGAATTGAGGTTCTCGGCGAGCGCGTCCCATTCATCTCCAGTTCCCCGACGCGGTATGCGCTCGCGCAGCCCAGTTCGAATTATGTCTCGGCTGGTCGAGATGATTTCTTCGATTCTGCGCGACCGAGCGCCGCGAAGTGGATATACCTGCGGCCGCTGCAAGAATGAGGAATGCCCCGGTTGCCCAGACGACGCTTATTCTGATCTTTTTGTTGAGGAGCTTACGATCGTCGGCCTGGTGAGCCACCAAGAGATGGGAGCCGTCCGGCAGCAGGTGATAGCTCGCGCGCAACAGTCTTCTGTCTGTGCCTTCTTTTTCCCATTCCTCCGGGATAAAATTGCTCCAATGTTTATCTGAACGAAACGTCGACGGCCAAAATTTTAGATTTCCGGCGACGTAGTTCAGGGAAGCATCTGTCAGCAAATATCCCCATTCGGAGAAAAATGGGTCGACCATCCGCCGAGCAATTAGATCGGCTACGCCGCCTCGTCCGAACCTATTGAATGTCTGAATCAGAAGGTTGCATTCTATTTCAACATTGCTATCTGATTTATCCGAAACATAATCAACCGCCGACCAGTACACATATGCCATCACTCCGAAAATTCCGAGGCTGAAGACAATAACGTAGATACAAGCCAATCTTAGTGTCGATGATCGCAATGTCTTATTCAGGAGCACGGAGACAAAACCCTGCTCCGCGAACGGTGTGTATAAGCGGATACGCTTGGCCCATATGTATTTTCCGGCGGACGCGGCCAACGTAAACATCGATCACGTTGGTGTTTGGATCGAAATGCAAATCCCAGACCTGCTGCAGCAGCATCGCTCTCGATACAACTTGACCGACGTTGCGTGCCAGGTATTCAAGGAGTTTAAACTCGCGCGGTAGCAGGTGGATCGTCTGACCCTTTCTGCGGGCAACTCGGGCGAGAAGGTCGATCTCCAAATCGCCGACCCGAAATATCGTCTCCTTGACCACGGTTGCGCTGCGCCGAGCAAGTGCGTCGACGCGTGCCAGCATCTCCTGGGAAGCAAACGGCTTTACTAAATAATCGTCACCGCCTGCGCGCAGGCCCCGGACGCGATCGTCGACCTCACCCAGCGCGCTGAGGATGAGCGCCGGGGTGGCGATGCCTTGCTCTCGCAAGCGCCGAATGATTTCGATCCCGTCAATGCGGGGCAGCAGGCGGTCCACCGTCATCACAAGGTAGTCGGGGGACAGACCACGACGCAGCCCCTCCTCGCCGTCGACCGCGAGATCCACTCTATAGCCGCTCGCGCTCAGGTAATGCACGAGTTGTTCGGCCGTTTCCCGATCATCCTCGATCACAAGAACGTGACGGACGTCTCCTGCCATGCGGCCCCTCCCGTGATCGGCAGGCGGAAACCCTTCTTAACCCATGGGCCTGTCCGAGCAAAAATAACATTTAAGTCAGAAACTAACTCGCAATTCATTTGAGAACGGGAACGGGCTCTACTTAGCCTCTCGTCGTCGCGCGTGTACCGCCTCACGGGCGCTGAACGCCCTGCCATGATGAAGCGGCGTCGCGGGGAGGCACATTCGCTAGCAACAAAAGAGGAGGCGCAAGATGACCAGGAACGCATCTCGTTTTTGTGTCCATGCTGCAAAAGCATTGGGCGTCATCGTCTCACTACTTGCTGCCGCTTCGGTCGGTATTGCCAGGCCCGCTCATGCAAGCAATTTTCAAATAAAAGACATCGTTACCGATGATCAGGCAAATCTGTCGGCTCTCGGGTTTTCGGCAGCGCTTACGGAAGACAAGAATTTGGTCAACCCATGGGGCGTTTCCTTTACGCCGACGACCAGCCCGTTCTGGATCTCCGACAACGGCACGGGGCTGTCTTCGCTTTATCGCGCAACAGGCGGGCAGGCATCGCCTCCCTCGCCCGTCCCGATCGCGCCGCCGAGCCTGGCCCCCGCAAACTTTGCGCCCGCTCCAACCGGACAGGTGAACAACCCCACGAGCGGCTTCGCCATCTCGAACGGTACCAATAGCGGGGCCGCAGCGTTCATCTTCGCGACCGAAGAGGGAACGATGTCGGGATGGAGCGGTACGGTCAATCTCGGCAATCAGTCAATTCTCAAAGTCGACAATTCTCGCAGCAGCCCCACCAGCCCGATTGGCACTGGCGCGGTCTATAAGGGGCTAGCCATCGGTACAAGCGGGGGTAACACTTTCCTGTACGCGGCCAACTTCCGTGCTGCGAGCATCGATGTGTTCAACAGCAGCTTTCAGCAACAATCATCGGGGTTCAGCTTCACTGACCCGAACCCGCCACCGGTCCCCGTCGGGACACCAGCTGGACATGGCTGGGCTCCATTCAACGTCCAGATGCTAGATGGGCATCTATACGTCACTTACGCTCTGCAGAATGTTGATCCTGATCCCACCCAGGACAAACACGACGACGTCGCCGGGGCGGGTCACGGGTTTGTCGACGAGTTTGATACTGCCGGCAATTTCATCGCACGGATCGCGACGGACGGCCTGCTTGATTTACCGTGGGGGCTCGCTATAGCGCCTGCAGGGTTTGACACCTTGGCCGGCGACTTGTTGGTCGGCAATTTTGGCGATGGCAGGATCCATGCTTTCGACCCGAATGGCGGGGGCCTCCTCGGCACATTGGAGGACGGCAACGGCCAACCGATCGACATTCCTGGGCTTTGGGCGCTGACAGTCGGCAACAATGGCGTCGGCGTCGACCCCAATGCGGTCTATTTCACTGCGGGTCTGCCTGACGCAACAATCACCGATTTTGTGGAAACGCATGGTCTTTTCGGCGACTTGGCGGTAGTTCCGGAACCGGGGTCCTTCGCCCTCCTTGCCACTAGCATGGCCGGCCTGATGTGGTTGCGGCGACGAAAGTTGCTTCCAGGTCGGCTCAAGTGGGTCAGAATAGACACGGAGCTGCCGATCGGCATCCGGCCGAAGTAAGCCGACGGTCCTCATGTCTAATTTCCTAGAAAGGCCGCCTTCGTCCGCCGGGCACTCCGAGCGGCTGGCGAGCTCTCGCGGACTTGCATGGATGGTGGCGAAAGTCGTGTATCCATTGCCGTAGTGTGTCGCTGTGAATCACATTTTCGTCACTCGCGTTGTCGTATAGCCGCGCTTATTGCCGAATTGGCCCAAGCGTCCAACGGGATACCGCTGCAATCCCATAATTCGAAGCTTTCATAGCGACGCGAGCCCGGGAACGGTGGAATAAACGGAGTTTCCCCGAGTTGTACGGCCCAATACAACTGGCCGTTATCGCAAGTCAAAGGAGGTGTCATGACTGTAAGGTCAGCACCGCTTTACAGACGCGCGTTATTGCGGTACGCGATCGGTGTAGCTGGTGGGCTGGCGATCTCCTGCGGATCGCCCAACGATGCCATCGCAGCGGCAAAGATCTCGAAGCGGGCAGTAGCCTATCAAGACCACCCGGATGGCGACAAGCGGTGCGAAAAATGCGCGCAATTTCAACCGCCAGATGCATGCAAGGTCGTTGAAGGTCCGGTCAGTCCTCAGGGCTCTTGCCGGATCTTCATACCGATCCGGCAGTCATGAGGCACATACCGACGCCATAGACCGATACCGGCGCGTGCTGCAGACGGCAACCCTGAGTGGCCCCTGCATCAGCGGCGCCCGCCATTTTCGCTGCCAGGGAATATGCACATGACTGTGCGCACTACTGGGCTGCTAAGAGCCGTCGAAGACGGTTACGGCAAACTTGTGATGACCATCGTCGTCGGCGCCGCAACAGCAGCCGCGGTCTGGGTGATCGGTCTGCCGCCGCGCCCGGCTGTCTCACTTCTCTCTACGCGCGCCAAACCGGGCAGCCATGCGCGACGTGCCATACTGCCTTTCTGGAGCTCACCCCGTTCGGCTGCCGCTTCAAGCTCGGCGGCTACACCTTGGGCGGCGGCGATTGGGCGGGCCCCCCGTTTGCGGTCATGCTTCAGCCGACTTTCACTCACACCGAAGTCGGACAAGAAGGTGGCGCCGCCCCTCATTTCGGATCGAACAACAATTTCGCCATGCAACAGGCGAGCCTCTTCACCGGCGGCAGGATCACCGACAATCTCGGCGCCTTCATTCAGGGAACCTATGACGGCATCGCCCGCCGGTTTGCATGGGACAACACCGACATCCGCTACGCCAATTCAGCAAATGTCGCAGGTCACAACCTGCTCTGGGGCGTCACCGCAAACAACAACCCGACCGTCCAGGACGTCTGGAACACAATTCCCGCTTGGCGCTTCCCTTTCATCAGCTCGACCCTGGCGCCGATGCCGACTGCCGCCCCGTTTATCGATGAGGTCTACGCGCAGCAAGTCGTTGGGCTCAGCGCGTACAGCTTCCTCGACGACATGTTTTACGTCGAGCTCGGCGGCTACCGACCGCTGTCGACCAACACCCAGTTCGCGCTCGGGGTCGACACGACCGGCCAGAGCCCGATCAGTGGGGTGGCACCGTATTGGCGGGTCGCTGTAGAGCCCAATTTCGGCATTCATTCCTGGGAAGTCGGCACCTTTGGGCTCGCCTCGAAAGTCGTCCCGATGCGGATGTCCGGCGCAGGCACCAATTCGTTCACCGACGTCGGTATTGATACCCAGTATCAATATCTCGGCGACCCGCACACATTTACCGTCCGGGCGGCTTGGATCCACGAGAATCACAATACAAGTGCCAGCTAGGCCCTCGGATTGGCCGACAATTCGAACGATGCGCTGCGCAGCCTCAACATCTCGGCATCCTATATTAGTCATGGAGCTTTAGCGCGGGGCGGATGTCGATCGGGGGCACCGCGGTTGCGACGCTGTACGGCACATTCACCCGTAGCCCATCAGCGACGGCTGGATACAAATCGCTATCTTCCGTTCAGCACGATGGCCGGTTTTTGCTTGGCTCAATATGCGCTCGGTTGCAGTACACGCTGTCAACAGTCGACGGCGCCACCACTACTACAACGGCGCGAGCGCAGCGCGCCAACAACAACACGATCTTGGCTACGCTGGATCATTTCTGCGCGGCCGACGCTTGTCGCTTACTTGCGGCGAGCAAACGGCCGTTTCCAGATCATCCTCGATCACAAGAACGCGACGGGCGTCTCCTGCATGCGCCTCTCCCGTGGTCAGCAGGCGGACCTTCTTCCTTATCCTCCTCCGAGCAAAAATACATTTAAGTCAGAAACTACTCGCAATTCATTTGAGACGGGAGCGGCTCTCTTAGCTCTCGTTTCGTGCGTTACCGCTCTCCGGCCTGACGGCCTCGTTCAGGATAATCCGCAACTACAAATTCGCTTTGCAGGAGCAAGTGGGGAGGACCTGGCATGCAGGCTTTAACACTCGGTATTGTGCCTGCTTTCCGCTGGTCGTTTCTCTTTCTCGCTGCACGGCCGAGCATTGGTGGCAACCAACGATAAGCCGACTGCATCAGCAACACCGCGTTCTTCGATCCGAATCGCACCCATGATCGATCTCCGGAGGGTTTAAGGCGTCGGTTTTCGTTTCGGTCTCAACTCACGACCGCATCGCTTCGTCGGGGATGCAACACTTTCAAGTTATTTCTCGAGTCGGGGCATGCTTCCAGTGTATGCATGACGAGCGGCTCGCGGGGGCCTTCGCGCATACCGTTTACGCCGACATTCTGGTATTCAACAAGACGGGAGATTATACGCGGTCGCTGGGCAAGCACTCAACGGAGGCGGGTTTCAGCCTCGGTCGGCAGTTGCATCGGGTTTGTTGGCTTCTCCGGAGGGCGCCTTTTCTCGTCGAACTAACAGTGACCATGACACAACGGACAGACAACAGTTCACTATGTCAGTACGATGCGGGGCAGGTGATTTTATTAACTGCGACAGGTGAACCGACGAGCGCTGGCTTAGGGGGTGTTTGGTGCGGGTGAACACAGCGGGTGGTGGTTGTATGGCGGAGGGCAAACTGATATTGTGCAGACATACGTTGAGCGAATGTTATCGGGCCGGTGTTACGAGCGGTATCGCTTTCGTGTCAATAAAGGCCGGCGGGACGATAAGCGTTTTAATTTTCACGGGCAGGTTCGTGAGGGGGGTTGCGACAGTTCGGTTTCGCGGCGCCCACCTGAGCAACCCAACAATATCCGAGCGTTCGCTGCGGTACCGGAACGGTACGCCCCTCGCTCTCCCCCCTAAAGACTTGGCGGAGAGGGATGCTCTTTCTCGAACAACGTGAAATCTGGACCTCATTAGGAACAAGTTGACGGCTCGGGATATACGGGTGGGGAGGTTTGGTTTATCGAGAGGCGGTAATGTAGGGGGGAAGCGATGATTTGTGTGAGTAATCGACGTTCGCGCAGTGAATAATTGAGGCGTTGTACGGGACGTTTGGCGGGTTGCAGCGATGCTTGGCGCTTGAAGGCGCGATTGTGCTCGGGATGATTTTGTGGGCGCTTGTGGGTGGTTCAGGGGCGCGTATGTACAGTCGAGGGATTTGTTTGGAGATGCGAGAGTGGGATGGTCGAGGTAGCTGATATTAAAGTAGGGTACGCGCTCGCTTGAGGTGCGATTTTGCGCGCCAGAGGGGTAGGCGTTTGTACATACGGGTTAGCGATGTATTGGTGGTGGGTGCGTTGTGGTGGTTACGGCGGTTCGCGACAGGGCGCCTCGCTTTTGTGGGATGCTGGGGTTGGTGCTGGTAGGGGTGATTGGAATTGTCGATCTGATGCGCCTTCATTGGGGGCGGCATGATCGCCGCCCCTTTTTATTTCCCTCCAGCCCATTTTGGCGTGTGTCTCGGGTCTGGTGTCACTTCTGGAGGGCCCCGCAGTGCTCGGTGAAGGGAGGATAAGAAGGTGATCCAACTCGTAAGTCGATATCTCGCCTCCGCCGCGGTCATGACGATTGGCCTAATGCTGCGGCACAAATTCGAGCCGACGATGAATGACTGAGACCGGTCGGCATTCGCGTGCCGAACCTTGGCGGGGGCTGGTTCTCGCGGCGGCCAGCCCCGGCATCGCGAAGGAAGCGTAGCCCGGCACTGGGCACGAAAGAGCCATTCACGAGGCTTGCGTGCCAGCCGGGCGACGACGGCAGTTGCGATTGAGCGGGCTACGGTATTGTAGCCGACTGGAAGAGGGCGACTTACGCCGACTGCGCGAGGAAGCGGTGGGCGACGGCGGCGTGCATCGCGATCCCGGCCGCCATCGAATCCTCGTTCAGCATCATGCGGTTGGAGTGGCACGGCGCGACATGGCCGTGCCCGTCATGGCCGTCGGGCCGCACGCCCAGAAACATCAGGCAGCCGGGCATGCGCTGCAGGACATAGGAGAAATCCTCGGCGCCCATGATCGGCGCCGGGCGGCTGATGTAATTGTCGGCGCCGAGCAGCTCGGTCGCGACATTGCGGGCGAAATCGACAAAGCCGGGCTCGTTGACGGTCACCGGATAGCCGCGCCTGATCGCGATCTCGGCCTGGCAGAGATGCGCCGCGGCGACATTCGCCGCGACCCGGCGGATGCCTTCGTGCGCCCGCTCGCGCGCCCGCTCCGAGGTCGCGCGCAAGGTGCCGACCATCTCGGCCGTTTCCGGGATGACGTTGTTGGTCGTCCCGGCGGTAACCTTGGCGCAGGTCAGCACCACCGGGTCGAAGACGTCGATCTGCCGGGTCACCATGGTTTGCAATGCCAGCCCGATCTCGAACGCGACCGGCACCGGGTCGACCGCATCGTGCGGCATCGAGGCGTGCCCGCCGCGGCCCTTGACGGTGATCGACCAATAGTCGGCCGAAGCCATCATCGGCCCCGGCCGGCCGAGGATGGCGCCGGCCTTGACGCCGGGCCAGATGTGCAGGGCGAAGGCGGCGTCGGGCTTGGGGTCGGCGTCGATCAGCCCGTCCTCGATCATCAGCCTCGCGCCGCCATGCCCTTCCTCGCCCGGCTGAAACATGAATTTGACGGTGCCGGCGAGCTCGTCGCGGTGCCGGTGCAGCAGATGCACCGCCTGCACCAGCATCGCCGTATGCGCGTCGTGGCCGCAGGCATGCATGCGGCCGGGGATTTCGCTGGCGAAGTCGAGGCCGGTCTCTTCCGGCATCGGCAGGGCATCCATGTCGCCCCGCAGCAGGATCGTGCGCCCGGTCTGGGTTCCAGGCTTGCTGCCGTTCAATGAGACGATCAGCCCCGAGGTCGACGGCCCACGGGCGATCTCGACATCGAGTCCCTCCAGCCCGTCGAGCACGGCCTGGGTCGTCAGCGGCAGATCGAGGCCCAATTCGGGCATGGCATGGATGCGCCGGCGCAGCGCCACTGCATCGGGCAGCAATTCGCGCGCTTCGATAAGAAAGCGGTGCAACTCAGACATGCCAGCCATCCTCTGCTTCGCTTGCTGATCGGAGCGGCAGCTTACGGCAGAACGCCCGGGATGGCGAATGCCGGGTTGCGGCAAGCGCCGCGATAACGCAGATTTCGCCGCTGTTATTGCCAGCGAGGGGATGAGGGGAGCGTGGAACGGGCGAACAATTTCGACGCTCTGCGCCTGTTCGCCGCGGTTTCAGTGATCTTTTCGCATGCTTTTCTGATCGCCGACGGTACTCAGAATAACGAGCCGCTGATCCTCCTGACCGGCAACCAGGCCATCTTCGGTCTCGCCGGCGTTTTTGTGTTCTTTGCGATCAGCGGTTTTCTCGTAACCCAGAGCTTCGAGCACACCGCAAATCCGCTGCATTTTCTCGCCAAGCGGGTGCTGCGCATCTTTCCCGGTCTGTTCGTCGCCACCCTGGTGTCGGCTTTTGTCTTGGGGCCGATCGTCACCGATCTGCCGCTCGCCGCCTATCTCAGCCGGCTGGAGCCTTACGCGTATGTCATCGGCAACACGCTGCTCGATCAGAGGTGCACGAGCTGCCCGGCGTGTGGTTCGCGGACAATCAGACTGGGCTCGAGATCAACGGGTCGCTGTGGACGCTGCGCAGCGAATTCCTGATGTATCTGATGGTGCTGGCGCTCGGGGTGCTGCGCCTGCTGACCGTCAAGGTGGCGCTCGCGCTGCTGGCTTTCGGCATGGCGTGCCTGCATTTCAACATGCTCGACGAGCTCGAAAAATGGGGCTGGTTCTTCGAGCTGCTCAGCGCCTGGGGCTGGCTCGTCGGCTTTTTCGCCGCCGGCATTCTCCTCTATAAATTGCGCCACACCCGCATCTTTGACGGACGCATCGCGCTGCTCGCGCTGGCTGGCCTCGTGCTCAGTGTCCCGCTGCGGCAATTCATCGTGCTGTTCCCGCTCTTCGGTTGCTATCTGGCGTTGTGGCTCGCCCTCAATCCCCGGCTCCCGGTGATCCCGGCGGCACGCTTCGGCGATCTTTCCTATGGCCTCTACATTTATGGCTGGCCGGTCGAGCAAGCCGCGGTGTGGTTGTTGGGCAGGCAGGCCGCGTGGTGGCAAATCTTCCTGATCGCGCTGCCCGCAACCGCTGCGATCGCCTTCCTGTCCTGGCACCTCGTCGAGCGGCCGATGCTCCGCCTCAAGCCCGGTGCGCGCCGCGTTTCGCCTCGGCCTGACGGCGCGCATGGTCGAGAGGGCTGGCGCCGGGCTTTCCTCCCCCGCTAGTATGCGGCCCGAAGTCAATCGCCAGCGAGGGAGATACGCCGATGCGGGTACACAACCTCTATACCGATTCGAGCGGCCAGTCGCATTTCCGGGACATCGAGATCGAATGGGCCGAAGAGACGCGCTCGGGCAAGCTCTCGAAGCGCCTGCCGGCGACCGGCATCATCTTCCGCGAGGTTCAGCCGGATTACGACCTCGACTGGCACCCGGCGCCGCGCCGGCAATACATCATCAACCTCGATGCCGGCGTGCAGATCACCGCGAGCGACGGCGAGAGCCGCAAGATCGGCGCCGGCGAGGTGATCCTCGTCGAGGACACGACCGGCAAGGGGCACCTCTCCAAGGCGGTCGACGGCAAGATCCGCAACTGCATCTTCGTACCAATCGAGTGACGGGAGCGCCACCATGAAGCTGGTGTATTTCGACGACTACAAGCTGGGCGTGCTGAAGGGCGACAACGTCGTCGACGTGTCGCAGGCGGTGCGCGACATTCCGCATACCGGCCCGGGCGATCTGATGAACGGCCTGATCGAGCGCTTCGCCCAATACCGCGGCAGGATCGAGGACGCCGCGGCGAGCGGGCAGGGCGTGCCGGTCTCGGCGGTGCGGATCCGCCCGCCGCTGCCCAAGCCGATGAACATCGACGCGATGGCGGTCAACTACATGGAGGACGGCACCCGCAAGGAGCCGGCGCCGATCAACGCGTTCCACAAATCGCCGGGCGCGATCATCGGGCATGGCGACACGATGGTGCTCCCCGACGTGCCGGCGACGATCTTCGAGGGCGAGGCCGAGCTGGCGGTCGTCATCGGCAAGCGGGCGAGCAACGTCAAGGCCGCCGACGCGATGGATTACGTCTTCGGCTATACGAACTTTATCGACGGCTCGGCACGCGGCCTGCCGCCCGCCGGCAATGTCTTCTTCCAGATGAAGTCGCGCGACACCTTTGCGCCGATCGGCCCCTATCTCGTGACCAAGGACGAAGTCCCGGACGTGAACAAATTGCAGATCCGGCTGTGGAACAACGGCACCTTGATGCAGAACTTCAACACCAGCGACATGGCGCACAAGATCCCGCGCTGCATCGAGTGGCTGACCTCGATCCATACCCTGGAGCCGGGCGACATCGTCGCCACCGGCACCAACCACCGCGGGCTCAATTCCTTTATGGACGGCGACAAGATCGAGCTCGAGATCGACGGCATCGGGCGGCTCGCCTTCAATGTGAAGGACGAGCTGAAGCGCACCTGGGGCCGCGAGACCCGGCTGCAGATGCACGAGAAGGCGGCGCAGAAGACGCCCGGCAACTATCCGGACATCACCCCGCAATTGACCGGGAAACACGCCCCCGCTTCACGGTGAGCGATCGTTGCCCTCACCCACCAAGCCCTTTCGGGCTTGGTCCCCCCTCTCCCGCGGTGCGGTAGAGGGACTTTGAACCGTGCACCGTGGAGCCCCTCTCCCGCAGTGCGGGGGAGGGTGCCGAGCGGAGCGAGGCGGGTGAGGGTACTGCCGGACGCCAAATTTTCCGAAGGATGACTGTGATGACCGCCGACGGCTTTGCCTACAGCAGCCTCTTCAGCAAGGACCTGCCGCCGCCGGCGCCGCGCTGGACCGGCTTCCCGAAGTACAACTTCATCGGCGGCCACAACGACCCCGAGCGAATCCCGGCCGAGGCGATGGCCAAGGCGGCCACGGCGGTATTGCAGCGCGACGGGTCAAACCTCGCCCTCTACAATTTCGACGGCCCGCAGGGATACCGGCGGCTGCGCGAATTCGTCGTCGACAAGTTGGCTCAACGGCCCGCGATCAAGTGCTCGGCCGACGACGTGCTGATCACCTCGGGGTCCGGTCAGGGCATCGACCTGGTCAATCACCTGCTGCTGGAGCGCGGCGACACCGTGATCCTCGAAGAGTTCACTTATGGCGGCGCGCTGACCAAATTGAGCCGCCTCGGCGTCAATGTCATCGGCGCGCCGTTGGATGACGAGGGGCTGAGGATCGACGCGCTCGCCCGCATCCTCGAAGACCTCGGCGGCAAGGGGGTCGACGCCGAAATACGTCTATACGATCCCGACGGTCCAGAACCCGACCGGCTCGATCCTGCCGGAGGAGCGCCGCCGGGAGCTCCTCGCGCTGACCCGCAAGCACGGCGTTCCGGTGTTCGAGGACGAGTGCTACGCCGACCTGACCTGGGACGGCGCCGGCCCGCCGGCGCTGTTTGCGATGGACCCCCAGCAGGTGATCCATATCGGCTCGTTCTCGAAAACCTTGGCGCCCGTCCTTGCGTCTCGGCTATGCCGTCGCCGACTGGCAGGTCATGAGCCGCCTCGTCGCCTGCAAGCGCGAGATGGACAGCGGCACCGGCGCGCTCGACCAGATGGTCGTCGCCGAATATTTCTCGCAGAATTTCGAGGGTCACGTCGGCGGGCTGACGCAGACCCTGCACGAAAAGCTCGACACGATGATCGAGGCGGTCGAGCGAGAGTTCGGCACCGCCGTCGAAAAGATGTGGAAGCCCAAGGGCGGCATCTTTCTCTGGCTGAAATTGCCCGACCGGGTCGACGTGACCAAGCTCGTCGCACCCGCCGCCAAGGCCGGCATCGTCTTCAATCCCGGCCCCGAATGGTCGTGCAACCCCGGCGCCAGCAAGTCGCATCTGCGCCTCTGCTTCGCGCTATCGTCGAAGGACGAGATCCGCGACGGCGTCGCCGCCTTCGCCCGGGTCTGCTACGAGGAAACCGGCATCCCCGAGCTGAGCGCCAACATCCGCCGCAGCCCCGAGCCGGCCCGATAAAAAAGCCGAGCTCGCTTGGCGCAGATCTGTAGGCCGGCATCGCGGCAAAAAAACCGGCCCGGTGTCAATTCCGGCTTCCTCATGCGTCGTGGTGTCGTCTGACACTGACCACAGGAAGGAGCACAGCCGTGCCGGAACTTCAGATCATTGGTGCGCCACAGAGCAACTACGTCTGGGTCGCCCGCATCGCATGCCACGAGAAGGGCGTGCCCTACACCCTCGTGCCGGTGATGCCGCACACGCCCGAGGTCGATGCGGTCCATCCGCTCGGCAAGATCCCGGCGCTTCGCCACGGCGGCTGTGACGCTCGCTGAATCCCGCGCGATCTGCTTTTACATCGATCATGCGTTTGATGGCCGGCCCCTGGTTTCGCGCGATCCGGTCGAGGGCGCCCGGACCGAGCAGTGGATTTCGATCGTCAACACGCATTTCGACGTGCTGGTCGCGCGCCCCTATGTCGGCGCCTACTTTTTCCCGGGCACCGAGGACGGCAAGCCGAACCGTTCCGTGATCGAGACCGCGTTGCCGAAGCTCGCAGCGCAATTCGCCATGCTCGACCGCGCCGTCGCGGAAACCGGGCACCTGGTCGGCAGCAGCTTCACGCTCGCCGATATGAACCTGCTGCCGATGATGTTCTATCTCGAAAAATTGCCCGAAAGCGGCGCAATGCTGCGGCAAAATGCCAAGCTGAGCGCGTATTTCGACCGCCACTTGGCGCGGCCCAGCGTCAGGGAGGCGGTTCCGCCGCCGTTTCCAGGGCGGTCCTCCTGGACCATCGAAAGCTGAACGGGAGATTGGCCATGCGCTACATGCTTCTGGTCTACAGCTGCGAAAGGGATTTCGCCGAGGCTTCGGCCGAGGAAAGAGAACGGGTCAAGGCAGGTCATTGGGACGTTATCGACGAAACCCGGAAGAAAGGCGTGTTCGTTTCGGCCTCGCCGCTGCAGCCGACCGCCACGGCGACCACCATCCGCAAGGAGAACGGCAAGGCGCTCGTTCTCGACGGCCCCTTTGCCGAAACGAAAGAACAGCTCGCCGGGTACTACATTCTCGATTGCACCAACCTCGACGAGGCGATCGCCTGGGCCGCCAAGATCCCGACCGCGTGCAAAGGCGCCGAAGGCTGCATCGAAGTCCGCCCGATGGCCGATATCCCGCCGCGCTAGGAACCGAAGAGGTCGCAACATTGGCTTCTCGTGGCTGTTCGGGGACAACCCGCCTTTCTATCCTCTCCCCCCGCCGGCCGGCTCACCTGTGCACACATCTTTCGGATATGGTGCGACATTTTGACTCACCCTTGATTGGGTCTTGCGATCCCGGCGTATTGTGTGAGGTTCTGGGTGCCGACCGCTACATGTTGAGGAGGGGGTCGGCATGGACGGGTTTGCGGTGGGCCAGTTCGGGGATGCCCGGCTGGAAAAAGGGGGCTGTGCTTGTGCAGCGCACGGTCGAGCGCTCGACCGTGCGGCTGCGGCAATTGGCGTGCAATCGCGCCGAGGAGGTCAGGCTCGGGCGGTTTTTGCGCAATGACCGGGTGAGCCTGGAGGCGCTCAACCGGGGGGCCGGCGAGCGGGTCGGCCGGCTGGCGGCGGGGTGCGGTCATGTGCTGGCGATCCAGGACACCACCGAGCTCAACTTCCAGCGCCATGCCCGGCGCACCCGGGGGCTGGGCCCGGTCGGCAACGGCACCGACCAGGGGCTGTTTTTGCACCCGTTGCTGGCGATCGAGGCGGCTGGCGGGCGCTGTCTCGGGCTGGCCTGGGCCAAGCTGTGGGGGCGGCCCGGCAAGATCGCCAGCGGGCGGCGCCAGCGGCCGACGGCGCAGGAGGAATCGCAGCGCTGGCAGGAGGGGGTCGCCGCAGCCGAGCAGGTGCTGGGCGGCGCCGCGCTGGTGACCGTGGTCAGCGACCGCGAAGCCGACATTTACGAGAGCTGGGCGCGGCCGCGCCCGGCCCATCTGCACCTGCTGGCGCGCGCCGCGCAAAACCGCAAGCTCGCCGGCGGCGATTGTCTGTTCGCGGTATGCGACCGGCTGCCGGTCACCCTGTGCTACCGGTTGGAGGTGCCGCGGCAGCCCGGCCGCCCGGCGCGGCGGGCCAAGATGGAGCTGCGCTTTGGCCCGGTCGAGCTGATGCGCCCGCGCTGGCTGCGCCGCGCGCCGCGTCTGCAGGAGGCCGCCGCGGACAGCGTCGCCCTGCATCTCGTCGATGTGCGCGAAATCGGCGCGCCCGCCGGCACCGAGCCGCTGCATTGGCGGCTGCTGACCACCCACGCCGTCGACACCCCGCAAGCCGCCCTGGAAATCGTCCAATGGTATCGCCGACGCTGGAACATCGAGCAGCTGTTCTGGACCCTCAAGCGCCAAGGGCTCGACATCGAGGCCAGCCAGGTCGAGAGCGCTGCCGCCCTTGTCAAGCTGGCCTTTCTCGCCACCGTTGCGGCGACCCGCATCATGCAGCTGGTGCGCGCCCGCGACGGCGCCCGGCCGGCCCCGGCCGCGGAGGTCTTCTCCGCCGCCGAGATCGAGGCCCTCAGCCTTCATCTGCCGAGCCTCGAAGGCAAAACCGCAAAGCAGAAAAACCCTCACCCCGCCGCCTCCCTGGCCTGGGCCAGCTGGATCATCGCCCGCCTCGGCGGCTGGAAAGGATACGCCTCGGAAAGCCCGCCCGGACCGATCACAATGCGCCACGGCCTCACCAGACTCCAAGCTCTCTGCCAGGCCCGTGCCGTCATCGGAAATGTGCATAGATGAGCCCGCCGGCCGGGGGGAGAGGGCAGGGTGAGGGGGGCCGGCGGAGGTGATTTTGCGGCGCTGCCCACCTCACCCTCCCCGGCGCTGTCGCGCCGGGGCCCCTCCCTCTCCCCCCCTGAAGGGCGGAGAGGGGCCGTTTCTCGAACCCCGAGCCGCGTGAGCTAAGCACTTTCGAGTGAGCTGCAGGCGAATGCTAGAGATCGCTGAAGTTCGCGCCTCGGTCGAGAGGGTGTTTCGCTGCGAGCATGGCCGGATCATCGCGGGCCTGATCCGGCGCTGCGGCTCGTTCGACCGCGCCGAGGAAGCGATGCAGGAGGCCTTTGCCGCAGCGCTGCGCCATTGGGTCGAGCGCGGCGTTCCCGACAACCCGGCCGGCTGGGTCACGACGGCGGCCCACCGCAAGCTGATCGACGCAAGTCGGCGGGAGCGCACGCGGCGTGAAAAGCAGCTGCAGCTCGAGCAGGAAATCGCAACCGAAGCCTCGGATGATCCCGCACCGCCCGAGGCTTCGGCTTGCGAAATCCCCGACGACCGGCTGCGCTTGATCTTCACCTGCTGTCATCCCGCGTTGAACCGTGAGGCTCAGATCGCCTTGACCTTGCGCACCCTCGGCGGGCTTGCAACCGGCGAGATCGCGAGAGCGTTTCTCGTTCCGGAGCCGACCTTGGCGCAGCGGCTGGTGCGCGCCAAGCGCAAGATCCAGGATGCCGGTATCCCCTACGAGGTGCCGCCCGACGCCGCGCTGCCGGAGCGCCGGGCCGCGGTGCAGTCGGTCATCTACCTGATCTTCAACGAAGGCTATACGGCCACGGCAGGCGATGCGCTGATCAGGCGCGAGCTCTGTGCCGAAGCGATCCGCCTCGCCCGCGTGTTGCGCGTGCTCGATCCCGATGATCCCGAAGGGCTGGGCCTGCTCGCGTTGATGCTGCTCCACGACTTCGCGCCGAGCCGCCCGGGTGGACGGCGCCGGCGCCCTCGTCACCTTGGAGGAGCAGGACCGAGCCCTGTGGGATCGTGCCCAGATCGATGAAGGTCTGGCTCTGGTCGATGATGCGATGCGGATGGGACGGATCGGGCCCTATCAGCTGCAGGCGGCGATCGCTGCGCTGCACGCCGAAGCTGGCGATCCGGCCGACACCGACTGGCCGCAAATTGCCGCGCTCTACGGCGCGCTGGCGCGGCTCCAGCCGAGCCCGGTGGTGCGGCTCAACGGCGCCGTCGCGATCGGAATGGCCGAGGGGCCCGGCCGTGGATTGGCGCTGATCGACGAGCTCGGGAAGTCTGGCGAGCTCGATCGATATCACCTGTTTCACGCCGCGCGTGCCGACATGCTGCGCCGGCTCGGCTCTTTCGAGGCGGCGGCAGACGCGTATCGGCGCGCCCTCGCGCTGATGGCAAATGGGGTCGAGCGGGCGTATCTGGAGCGGCGTCTTGCCGAGCTCTAACGGATCGCGGCTTGCGATTGCGCCGGCGGGTGTGCCACGCTCGGCAAATGCGCGCGCCTAATTTCTACTCCCACCCGGGCTTCGAGCGCGCCGGCTTGCGCCGCCGCGACACGGCGTGGATCGTCGAGCGCGTTGCCGATCCCGGCAGCCTGTTTGTTCCGGTCTGGCGCAATCAGAGCCTGGTCATGGAGCTCGATGCCGGCGAGCCTCGAGCAGTCGTGCTTGAAACCGCCAGTATTGCTTCGGTTCTCGGAACGGGCGCCGAGCAGCGGCTCTTGGCCGGGGAGGTGGTGTTTCTCGGGGTCATCGAAGAGCGCGCACATTTCGCCCTCGACCTGTCGCCGATCGAGGCGCCGCTCGACATGCTGCACTCCCCCGGGCTGGCTGCCGCCGGCGCCGCAGCCGCGAATATGCGGTTTGCCGATCTGCGCCAGGTCGGGCCGCGCATCGAGCGTCGCGAAGGAGCGCTTCTGGCGCTGGCGCGCGCGATGATGTTCTGGCACCAGCGCCACCGCTATTGCGGGCTCTGCGGCAGCCCGACCCGCAGCGAGGAGGCGGGGCATATGCGCCGCTGCACCAATCCCGACTGCAGCACGATGCATTTTCCGCGCACCGATCCCGCCGTCATCATGCTGGTGACCGACGGCGGGCGCGCTCTGCTGGGACGATCGAAGAATTTTGTGCCGCGGCATGTATTCGACGCTCGCCGGCTTTGTCGAGCCGGGCGAGAGCCTCGAGGAAGCGGTCGCGCGCGAGGTGCGCGAGGAGACCGGGATCGAGGTCGGCGCGGTGCACTACCACTCGTCCCAGCCCTGGCCGTTTCCCGCCAACATCATGCTCGGCTTCTACGCCGAGGCGCTGACGGCCGAGATCACGGTCGATTACGGCGAGCTCGATGATGCGCGCTGGTACGAGCGCGACTGGCTCCTATCGCATGTCGACGACGATGAATTCCGGCTGCCGCGGCTCGATTCGATCGCCCGCCGGCTGATCGAAGACTGGCTGCACGGCCACATTGAATTTCGAACGAGATCGTGTTGCGTGATGGAGGTGCTGTGATGGGTAAGCTCGACGGGAAAGTCGCCTTGATCACCGGCTCGGGCCGCAATATCGGCCGCGCCACGGTATTGAAGCTGGCCGAGGAGGGCGCTCATGTCGTCGTCAACGCGCGCACCAATCAGGCCGAGGCCGACAGTGTCGCTCGCGAAGTCCGCGACCGCGGGGTCAAGGCGCTGGCGGTGATCGGCGATGTCGCCAAGAAGGATCAGATCGAGGCGCTGGTCGCGCGGGCGATGTCCGAGTTCGGCCGCGTCGACATCCTGATCAACAATGCCGCGATCCGGCCGCACAAGCCCTTCACCGAGGTGACGGATGAGGAATGGGAGGCGGTCCGGGGCGTGGTCCTCGACGCAGCGATCCACTGCACCCGCGCGGTGATCCCGTCGATGGTCAAAAACAAATACGGCCGGATCCTGTTTTTCACCGGCGACGGGTCGTTCACCGGCGGCAGCGGTCGCGCTCATGTCTCGGCGGCGAAAATGGGCTTGGTCGGGCTGGCGCGGGCGTTGGCCTCCGAATTCGCCGGTCAGAACATCCGGGTCAATGTCGTGTCCCCGGGCAGCATCGACACCCGGCGGGACAACCCCGAATGGTATCAGGGGCGAGTGCCCAGCGCTGCCGGCATACCGCTGGGCCGCCAGGGGCATGTCGACGAAATCGCCGCGACCTGCGTGTTC
Source organism: uncultured Alphaproteobacteria bacterium (assembly GCA_963836845.1). GTDB lineage: Bacteria > Pseudomonadota > Alphaproteobacteria > ATCC43930 > CGMCC-115725 > AP-15. Next base: position 84,885 of record CAWILK010000046.1, read on the forward strand.
CTCGTCAGCGACGATAGCGGCTTCATCACCGGCCAGACGATCCACGTCAACGGCGGCGCCGGGTACTACTGATCTGGCTTCGCCGGGCGCCGGTGGGCTGACCCGCTTCGGACCGCAGGCGCCGCCGTGAATAAGAAACCGGCGCTCATCCCGGCGGCCTTCGTGGCAATGCTTCTGATCGCCTTGGCGTCGCCGGTGGCAGCGGAGAGTTCTGTGACCGATCTGCCGGTCGAGGACGGCGGCAGTCAGCGGGTGCTCTATGCGGCTCCCGAGAACCCGCGCGCCGCCCTGATCATGCTGCCCGGCGGCAACGGCATGGTCGAGATCGGCAGTGACGGCTCGATCCGCCGGATGGGCGAGAGTTTTCTGCTGCGCACCCTCTCGCTCTGGCAGGCGCAGGGCTTCGCGGTCGTCGTTATCACCCCTCCGAACGGCATGTCCTTGCTCGGCTATCGTCATACTCCAGCTTATGCCGCGGCACATCGGCCAGGCGGTCGATTTCGCCCGCAGCCGGGCGGATGTCCCGGTGTGGCTCGTTGGCACCAGCCAAGGCGCGACCGCCGCGGTCGGCGGCGGGGCTAGGCTCAGCGGCAAGGTTGCGGGCATCGTCGTGGCCTCGTCGATCACCGGCCGCAGCAGCTCGGGCGAAACCTTGTTCGACAGCGAGCCCGGGCTGGTCGCGGTGCCAGCGCTGATTGTGGCCAACAGCGGCGATGCCTGCCCGGCGAGCCCGCCGGGCGACGCGCCGAAGATAGCTGCCGCTCTCGCCCGCTCGCCGCACAAGGAGGTCGTCTACCTGCAAAGCGCCGCGATCCAAGGGCAGGCTTGCGAGGCAACCTCGCCGCACGGCTATTTCGGGATCGAGGCGGCGACGGTGGAGCGCATCGCGGAGTGGATCGGCGCTGCAACCGCCCGGTGACCGCGGCCGGCGACCAGCGAGGCTGATGCCTCAATGATGGCCGACAATGATGGCCGACGAGATGAACCTTCTCGGGGCGAAGGTCAGGGGCTACCGACCGGAACGACCCAATGCGGATGATATCGATTGAATTCCGATGCCGATAAACGCGCCGGGGCCACGCGTGACGGCGGAACAGGCGCCGGAACGGGTGTCCCGACACTCGCGGGCGCGGGCGCCGGCACGAGCGGCATCGGCTGTCCAACTCTAACGATCTCGACGGGAGGTGCCACGCCGGGCGTGTCGGCCGCCCAGCCTTCTGAAGCGGCAAGGCCGATTGCGAAGCCTGCAATGATGATTGCTTTGATCAAGGGATGATATCGAGAAATTGCGGCGCTGGTATTTCACATGGCCAAGGTCAGGGGCTACCGACCGGAACGACCCAATGCGGATGATATCGATTGAGTCCCGGTGCCGATAAGCGCGCCGGGGCCACGCGTGACGGCGGAACAGGCAACGGAACGGGTGTCCCGCAACACTCGCGGGCGCGGGTGCCGGCACGAGCGGCATCGGCTGTCCAACTCTAACGATCTCGACGGGAGGCGCCACGCCAGGCGTGTCGGCCGCCCAGCCTTCTGAAGCGGCAAGGCCGATTGCGAAGCCTGCAATGATGATTGCTTTGATCAAGGGATGATATCGAGAAATTGGGGCGAGTGACCGGATTTGAACCGGCGACATCCAGATCCACAATCTGTTTTCATCATGGTCCACGCCTTTGCACCTGCTCTCATCAAGAGCGCAGAATAGCTAGACTTTCGGTATAGCGCAATGGTATGAAATGGGTAGCACCGGGCAACCCATAACAGGCCTGGGCGCTACCCAATGCTACCCAAAGCTGCTGACGGATTGCCACATGCCGACTTTGCAACTCATGCAGGCCGCGGTCGAAAAACTGAGACCCCCGGCAACGGGCCGCGTCGAGTACTGGGATAGCCAGCTCCCCGAATTTTGGACTCGACATTCGGCACGGCGGTTGGGCAGCAAGGATAGCCGGAAGATCTGGCAGGCATATCATCGGGTCCACCGGCGCAGGTTCGCGAGAAGCTGCGGCACGTTTGAACAGATACCCAGTGTTGCCGACGCCCGCGACCTCGCCCGCAAGAGCATGACTAAAGCGCGCGCCGGAAGGCATCCCGTCGAGGAACGGCGCGTGAAGGAGGAAGAGGAGCGGCACCAGGCGGAGGCTGAGGCGGCCCGCAAGCGGAACACCGTCGGAGCGGTGATCGATCGAGACTCGGCGGAAGGTCCGATCGACAAGAGCCGGAAACCGATGCGGGCCGAGTACCTCGCAGAGACCGCCCGGACGTTAATCCAAAGACGTAAAACAATCCGAGTTGGGCGAGCCGCCGCTCGCGAACATTACCAGCGAGGATGTCAAAGCGGCTGGTGCGGGATATCGCCAAGACCGCTCCGTCGCAGGCTAATCACACCCTGGCCTATTTAAAAGCGATGCTCGAGCTGGGCCGTGGACGAAAGCCTCATCGATAAAAATCGGCCGCCGGCATCAAAATGCCGGCCCAGAGAATTGAACGCGAGCGCGCCCTTAGCGATGAGGAGATTTCGGCCGTTTTGGTGCGCCTGTCACATGATCGGCTGGCCGTTCGGCCCGCTGGCGCAGCTTCTACTGCTGACGGCGCAGAGGCGGGACGAATTGGCGCAGGCGACATGGAGCGAGTTCGATCTCGACAAACAGACATGGACCCTGACGGGCCAGCGGACCAAAAACGCCCGCAGCCATATCGTGCATTTACCGAAACTCAACGTAGAAATCCTAAAACAGCTGCCTCGGATCGCTAGTAAGCCGGGTTGGGTCTTCAATACTGGTCTTAGGTGACGACAACCCCGTTAGCGGCTTCGGTCGGGGTCGGCAACGCATTGCCGCCGCGATGGCTGATATCTTGCGTGACGAGGTCCCACCGTTCACGCTGCATGATCTGCGACGCTCGGCGGCAACCGGTATGGCTGCGCTCGGGATAGCGCCGCATAACTCCAGCTAACTGGAACGGAAGATCCGGCAGTCGCCGAAGCAGCAGCTAGACCCGATACCTCTCCGGTTGCGAGGCGTCAGCAAAACGCGCAGGTTGATGAGCTGTTGACGGCGATACTTGCCCGGCCGTTGTTCAGCAGCACACGGCGTCCACCCCAGGGTACGGCCGCCAACGATGCCAATTCAGATCTCGCCGACGCCAGGCTGACGGGGATCGTCACCGAACCTGGCCGGCGAATGGCGATTTTTGCCGTGAATGGGGAGAAGCCATTGAGGGTAGCGGAGGGCGACGCTGTCAGTGGCTGGCGGATCGAGAGCATTACACCGCGCGAAGTGTCGTTGAGCGGTCCCGGTGGCACCAAGATCATGCAGCCAAAGATGGATCCCAATTTCGCCCCGCCTCCCGGGCAGCCCCCAACCGCAGGTCCCGGTGGCCGCCTGCCTATCCCGCCCGCGGTAGCCGCGGGGGTGCGTCCGCCCGTTCCGCCAATGGCGGCCGGTGCCGAGCCGCCGGGCTCAGCCGTCCAGATCAATAATCCCGGCGTGCGGGGACGGCCGGCGCAGCCCCCGGAAGGCTTCCCCGCGGCTCCGAGGCGGAGCGCCCGATAAGGGCATCACCAGGCGCTACATCTCGTCAATCTCGCCTTCCTGAGCCCGCAACTAGTCGAAGCGATCGTGCAAGGTCGGCAACCAGCCGAACTGACGCTCGGGATCGGGCAGCCTACTCGCCTATGACATCGATTTGCCGCAGCATGCCTTCGAATTGGATTGCCTGCGCGAGCGCGAGCTCCGGTCGGCCGAGTTCATGGGCCTTCAGAATGAATGCAACAACCTGCTCGTAAGGCATGACAGTTTTGCGCGGAGTATCCTTGAACCGCATCTTGGCGAGGATGCCTTTTAGGCGCTTCGGGGCGAAGCCCGACAAAAAGATTGTGGATCGGTCAAGCGGCGAGGCCTAGTTCATGGAAGACGCCGTTCATTGCAACTCGAATGGCTTTGTAATGGGCGTCGATCGGTTTTGGGTTATGCGCCGCGCGGGCTGGGTGGAGAGGTTGAGCGGCGGCCAGGAAGGGTTTGATAGCTTTGTTTCGGAGGACGAGCAGCGCAGTCATGGCTCTGAGCCCGGTTGGAAGCGGCTCGTAGTGGCGAGAGTGACCGATCCGGCGGACGATCTGTTTGCCGCGGAGTTTCTTCAGATCATACGCGGCGTGACGGGGGCCGTACTGGGATGGGCTTTGTTTACTGAGTGCGCAGACGCGAACGGCGACATCGGAGCAGTGAAGCCGTTGGGTGATGGGGATAAGGCGATCAGCGCTTCGACGACCTGGCGCATCCGCGCCTTGTTGAGATCGATACCGCCGACAATGGTTTTGCCGACGTGCGACGCCGTCGGGAGCTGCTCGAGCATTTCATCAGCGATGAAGCACTGATCGATGCAACTGAGGGCATCGGCAAACCGTTCCAGCACGCTTTTCAATCGGGAGACCACTTCAGGAAACTTCTCCAACGAGCGGCCGCAGTTGAGCTCCCGCGTGTTATGGGCAACGGCCTCGAAGCGAAGCACGCGTTCGCCTTTGGTATAGATCTTCAGAGTCAGCTTGCCGCAGTGCAGCTTGAAGATCGTCAGATCATACGTAGGTCTCTCGACTGCGACTTCCCATTCGGCCGACGGTTTGTTTCGGACATGGTATTGCGGGCGACGCTTGTATCCGAGAATCGTCTTGATGGTCTTCAGGTCCAGCGGAGCGCGGCTGCGGTCAATCAGGGTCTGAAACACCTGGTCCATGTACCCGCCCACCTCGAAGACCAGGTTTCGGCTGTATTCGATCTGATAGTTGGAATACTGGTAACGGAAGCCACTGCGCTTCTGCTCGTCGAAGTCGAGCGCGAAGCACACACAGCTGTAGATCCAACGCTCGCAGACCTGGCTTGTCGCTCTCTCGCTATAAAGCCCATGAGCGCTCTTCCAACCTGGGCACATTGGTCGATTTTCGCAGCTGCCGTTCTGCTCAGCCCCGTATTGCCATTCCTGATGGCTGGCGTGTTCATGAACGGAGTAGCCGTGCTAAAGTATGCTGGCCTTCCCGCATCCCTTGTACTCGTCGCGGCCGGTATCATCGTATGGTCGCTGCTTCGCAAATTAGCGTTTCGGGCGCGTGTCCCCGAACCCATGTTGTGCCACCGATAAGCGGGCCGCGTGCTGGGTTGGTGAAGGCGCAGAGCTCGCGACCGCTAGGGAAGACTACCCGGTTTCGGTCACTTCGTGACAGTCGCGGACGGGGGCAGGTGCGCCTTGTGGATTTCGGCCAGCCGGTCAAGGGAAACACTGGCCCAGCACCTCAGCGTGACCGACCGCGGAACATTAACCACAAATGTCGACACTCGAAACGCCGCGATGAGGCGATCAGCGGTGGATCCCTCGTGCCGTCCGCGCGAACCGCTCGAGCCGACGCACGAAATCCATGATCCTCCGCCAGGGTATAGGATGAATCGGCGGAGAACTTGGAACACTGCGCGACGGAAAAGATCCCGGAAGCGCGTGATAATTTGAGCCAAAGAGAGGCGCCAAGCGCTCTTAACCGTGGCCTAGCCCGTATTTCTCACTGTTGCTAAAGGATCGAACGGGGTGAGGCCGATTGATCGCGGCGTGTGTATGCTGGCAATTCTGAGGAGCGGAGAGCGGTTAAGTTGGCCATGGCTGTTGAACGCCGTTTTTACAACGGCGTTGTAAGGGGGTATGGCGGCTTGCGGTGTCTGGTGCGTGCTGGTGTCAGGCGCCGGTTATTGCA
>CAWILK010000047.1:0-79322 GCA_963836845.1 uncultured Alphaproteobacteria bacterium
GCGTTGCGGATGTTAGCCGCGAACAATTCGAGAAAGCGCATCGAGGCTCGCTCGCCGGCGGCCGTGACGAGCGCCGGTATCTGGCCTTGCGGCGTGGTCAACGGCACCAGGCTCCAATTCATGCTGATGGCCCCGGCCGAGAGATGCGAAATAACGGTGCGCGCCGTTCTCCATGGTGTGTCGGCTTAAGCAACTCGATCTCGCCGATCCTTTTAGGCCGCAGTGCAGGAGAACTCTTTGCGACGCGGCGTTGCCCGGATCGGTGTAGGCGCGGATCGTTTCGAGGCCGAGGGTCCGAAACCCGTAGTCGATTGCAGCAGCCGCGGCTTCCCAGCATATCCGTTTCCCAAATAGGGCTGGCCCAACCAATAACCGAGCGCGGGCTCTTCACTGCCGTCACCTGTCGTTCCGTCGAGACCCACGCCGCCGATTAGACGATCGGTTTTCTTCAGCGCGATAGCGAAGCGATGCGGCCGTCCGGTCGCGTCGTTCTCTTGACGCGGCCGCCCCGCCCCGTCGCTTCGGTGTAGAAATGCGAATGGTAGCGACTCAGCGGGCGATTTCCCAATTGCCGGCGAGCGCCACAAGGTCGGCAAGGTCGTCATCGCGGTACGACCGGATGCGCAGCCGCGCCGTCTCGATCACCACGCCAGATGATCTGGTCGCCGCTCCCGCCGCTTCATCGTTTGATCGGTTCGCCAAGGCTCCGTCCCTCGCCCGGCTACCTAGCACAGGAGGCTTTGGCGCCGCGGCTGGGTCTCACCCTCGACGCCGATTGCGGTCAAAGGACACTGTAATCAATGTCTTGCCGGTCGAGGCAGAATACCCAAAGTACGAGTTTCCCGGTGTGGGTGGCCATCATCGTTACCGGGCTACAACCAAGTCACCTTCAGCAATCACAATCTTCACTTTATTTGCCTCGGCGTATTGCGGCTGCCGAGGCGTTGGACCCCTCCCGCCGAATGTGCAGCTGCGCGGCTCGAAGGGGAGAGTCGGAGATAATTGGCCCGAATTCTGTTCTGTAAATTGGACCGAGCTTAGCTCGCGGTTGGCGTTAGTACGGCACCACCCTTAACCTAGACGACTAACTCGGCCTGCGGGTGACGCACTACCATCGGGCGCGCCGGGGGACGGGTCGCCAAACTGAACCGACATGCCGCGTGTCACGCGGGCATAGCAAGAATGATGGGAGGAAAGCGGATTATGCGGATGTCGCTGCGGCGTGCCGTTGGGAGTACTCGTTCGATGATGCTGTCGGCGATGAGCTTATGCAGACGGTGGAGGCAACAAGCGACCATCACTCGCCGGGCCGATATTCGACATCACCCATGTGGAACGTCATTCCAGCAACGGTAAACGGGCTCGATTTCCAGCAGACGGCCTACGCGGCTATGCCAAATATCGCGACGACAGCCAGCATGACCACGGCTGGAAAACTTCCGCATTGTCAACTGGGACCTCGGCGCGACATGCCCAGATCGTCAATTCTGGGATAGCCCGAGGCGCTGGATCGACATCTGGCTAAACATCACAGTGCTGATTTCCGGTTTGCTGTGCAGAACGTGGTGCCTCCTCCACCCCCGGCGAGCTTCGATTGCTGCATTGGCAGCCCGATCGATGATCGCCAGTAGCCTGGTAAAATCATTCCGTAAGTCCTGGAACGGGCAGCAGCGGCCTGCCCGCGACGGTCGGGTCCAGCGGTGCGCTCTTTGTGATAACTTATGTCGATTTTCTGCAGGAGGTTCTGGAGGCAGATCCCGACGCAGGTCAGAACAAGCTGGTGCAGTACGGCGCTGCGTCCAGCAAAGCGAATCCCGGTCAACTCCTGAGCTATACCGTATTGCAGCAGCTCGACCGGCCCAACCGCTCTGTGTTCCTCGAAGTCTGGGACACCGAGGCGAACTACATAGCTTGGCAGGGCAGCGCGGCGACGAAGAGTTTCGTCTCCCAGACCACGCCTTTGCTCGGCTCGCCTTTCGACCACCGACTGAACATTCTGTGCGGCAAGACTTTGTCGATGGGACGGGCTGCGTGCTTCCCTGACGAGCGGCTTAAGCGGGTGCGCGTTCCCGCCGTCAGTGCATGATCACAGCGAGCTTGGCGCAACCGCCACCGTCGCGCGGCGCAAGCCTCGGCGCCCCCTGGCGATCGCCATGCCCAAGCTTTCACCGCCGGTCACCGGGCCACACGGGTCAACGGGGCGAGCGCCGCCAAGAACAGCGCCTCCCGCGCCAGCCGGTCTCCGCTCTTGCTGATCGCGGGGCTAGACACGTGGTCGCCTATGGCTGTTGTGATCGCGAACCAGGGTCGGCGCGGTCCGAACTCAACCGTGGTATGTCCGTAATTGGCACCAAGTGTAACTACCGGTGCGCATACAGCATTTCCGGAGCTAGGGGCAGACCGGCCGTACCATCGGCTGTCGATGACAGCCGCCCGTGACCCAAACCCGACGTAACGAGGACCCACGAGGATCGGGTCCGCTTTCCGGCTCGGCGAGGCGCTCGCCCCCCAGAAGGGCCGCTCACCCTGGCTATCGCTACATGGCTGCGCTTCTTGACCGTAGACGGCGACAAGCCGCGTTGAGTATTCGCCCGCACCGACAATTCGGGGTACGATGATAAGGCGAACGCGGCAGTGACGACGGCGGGGAGGAGAGCGTGGACATTGCGGCATGGCTCCGCGGTCTCGGGCTGCAGCAGTACGAACAAGCGTTCTACGACAACGCCATCGAATCCGCGATATTGCCCGAGTTGACCGCCGACGATCTGAAGGACCTCGGCGTGACCCTAGTCGGGCATCGCCGCAAGCTACTCGCGGCGATCGCGGCCTTGCGCAGCGAGGATAGCTCGCGGCACCCAGCAGCGGACAAAGGGGTGCCCGCTGCAGAGCGGCGGCAGATCACGGTCATGTTCTGCGATGTTGTTGACTCTACTGCACTCTCGACGCGCCTCGATCCCGAGGATCTGCGCGATGTTTTGGGTGCGTACCAGAAGTGCGCCGCTGAGACGATCGGTCGGTACGATGGCTTTGTCGCTAGATACATGGGTGATGGCGTGCTGGCTTATTTCGGCTATCCACAAGCCCATGAAGATGATGCCGAGCGCGCAGTGCGCGCTGGCTTGGCTCAGATCGAGGCTATTCGTCACCTCCAAATTCCCGAGCGACTGCAAATTCGTGTCGGCATTGCTACCGGCTTGGTTGTTGTCGGCGGCCTTCCCGGCATCGGTGAGACACAAGAACGGGATGTTGCCGGGGAGACCCCCAATCTCGCCGCGCGATTGCAAGCCCTTGCCAAACCCAACACGGTGGTCGTCGACCCAAGAACCCGGCGGCTGGTCGGCAATCTGTTCGAATACTGCGACCTCAACGTCGTCTCCCTGAAAGGCTTCGCGGAGCCCGTGCACCCGTACGAGGTGCTCCGGCCACGCGTCGTGGAGAGCCGGTTCGAGGCGTTGCGTCCAGCCGAATTGACGCCGCTCGTTGGGCGAGAGGAGGAAATCGAGCTGCTGGGCCGTCGATGGGCGCAGGCGAAAACGGGTTCTGGGCGTGTGGTGCTGATCTCGGCAGAGCCGGGGATTGGGAAATCGCGATTGGTCGAGGCCTTCCGAGAAATTATCGAGGGCGAGCGATATACGCGATTGCGCTATTTCTGCTCGCCGCACCACCAGGACAGCGCCCTGTTTCCCTTCATCGGCCAGCTCGAACGGGCGGCCGGTTTCATCCGCGACGACGCGCTTTCGACGAAGCTCGACAAGCTGGAGACCCTCCTTGCTCCGAATGCGCCCGCGGAATACGACGTGCCGTTGTTGGCGGAGCTTCTGTCTCTGCCCTTCGACAATCGTTACCCCCCACTCGACTTCACTCCACAGCTAAAGAAGGAAAAGACATTCGAGGCGCTGTTGCTGCAGTTCGCTGGTTTAGCAAAGCTGCAGCCCATACTGATGATCTTCGAGGATTTGCATTGGGCCGACCCGACCTCTCGCGAGCTGCTCGATCTGACAGTTGAGCATGTTGCGAGAATGCCGGTGCTGCTGGTCGCGACTTTCCGGCCCGAGTTTGAGCCGCCTTGGACGGGCCAACCGCACGTGACGACATTGTCTCTGAGCCGCCTGGGACGGAAGAAAGCGGCGAGCTGGTTCGTGGGATCATCGGCGGTGCTGCGGCACTGTCGAGCGAGATCGTGGACGAAATCGTCGAGCGTACCGACGGCGTGGCGCTGTTCATCGAAGAACTGACCAAGGCAGTCGTCGAGGCTGCGATCTCAGGCGCCGATGCCGGCAAAAAGACTGTTTCGTCCGTTCCGGCAGCCTCGTCAGCAGTTCCGGCGACGCTGCATGCCTCGCTGATGGCGCGCCTCGACCGGCTCGGCTCGACAGCAAAGGAGGTCTTGCAGTTCGGCGCGGCAATCGGGCGCGATTTCTCCTACGAGCTATTGGCTGCGGTTGGGCAGTGGACCAATTCGGAATTGCGCAGCGCGCTCAGCCGCCTCGTCGATGCGGGGCTGGTGTTCCAGCGCGGCGAGCCCCCGCAGGTGAGCTTTCTGTTTAAGCACGCGTTAGTGCAAGACACCGCCTACAGCATACTGCTGCGCGGCCCCCGCCGTTCACTGCACGCACGGATCGCCTGCGCGCTCGAAGAGCGGTTTCACGACGCGATGCAGGCACGGCCCGAAACCTTGGCTCACCATTTCACCGAAGCGGGTCTCTCCGAGAAGGCGGTCGAATATTGGTTCCGCGCGGGCCGCCAATCCGTGGCGAAATCGGCTCTCGTCGAGGCGATCGTGCAGCTGAGACGAGGGTTGGCACTGATAGCTGACCTGCCGGACACGCGCGAACACAAGCTGCAAGAGCTCGATCTCCAGGTCACCCTTGCAAATGCGCTGATTTGGACGAAGGGCCCTGTGCACCTGGAGGTGGTCGAGGCTTTCGGTCGGGCGCACAGCTTGATTTCGCAGACGGGGCGACCGGGTACGATCGTTCACTTCTCGGTGCTGTACGGGCTCTGGATCGCCGACTACCTCGGCGACAACCCAAGAGCGGCGCTCGACCGCGCCAACGAGTTCTTGATACTTGCCCAATCTCAGACAGAAACGGGGCTGTTGCTGACAGGCCATCGGCTCGTCGGCACGATGCTGATCATTATAGGAGATTACCCCGCGGCGTTGTCGCACCTCGAATGTGCGGTGGCGTTGAATAAACCCGAGGGGCATCGGACGCTCGCCTTCCAATTTGGCGCAGATATCGGTGTCACCGCGCTCTGCGTCTGGGCGTGGGCCCTCTGGCACCGGGGCTACCCCGAACAGGCGAGGAAGGCTGCCGATGAGGCGCTCCGGCAAGCACGGCGATCCGCCCACCTTCTTACTCTCGCTTATGCCCTCCTCTATATTGGCAGGATGGCGATCTCTGCGCGTCGCGCAGTCGAGGTGGAGGAGCTAGCAAACGAGTTAGTCGCCCTTGCAAGTGAACACCGGTTCGCATTCTTTTTGAGATGGGGGCTGATGTTTCAAGGTTGGGCTATGGCGCAGAGTGGGAAGGGCGGAGCGGCCGTGGAACGGGTCCGAGAGGGCTTGGCGGCAATGCACGTGACGGGGATGCACTTCCTCGGCCTGTTGGCAGAGGCGCTCGCGCTGACCGGCGAGATTGCAGACGGGCTGATAGTTCTTGCCGAAGCGTTGGCCACGACGGAGGCTTCCGGCGCAAGGGGGACTGACGCAGAACTCTACCGGTTACGGGGCGATTTGCAGTGCCGCTTGCCATCCCCAGACCGGACGGCAGCCGAGGCCTCCTTTCGCACAGCGCTCGCCGTTGCCCGCGAACAAGGCACGCGCGGGTTTGAGTTGCGCGCCGCCGTGAGCCTCGCTCGCCTGCTGAGCGACCAGGGCCGGCGCGAGGAGGCCCGCGACTTGCTCGCGCCGGTCTACTGCTGGTTCACTGAGGGGTTTGACACGCCCGATCTAAAAGACGCAAAGGCGTTGCTCGAGGCGCTCCAGGCGTAACTAACTACAACCGCGTTTGGCAGTGAAGGTCCGGAGCCGTGGTGCCGGATGCGCACACATCCTTCCGAAGTTGGAGGTGAAGCTGTCGCGGCATACCGCATCTCGCAAAGGGTGCTCATGGATGTAGATCGGAGCGAGCGGGCACTGTTCTATGGTTTGAGGTGATCAGACAAAGAACCTGGTCGTAGGCCACCGCCTGATTTTGGAAACGGGGATTGCCGAGGCAAGCGCGACGCAGCCGCCGGTTCAGCGACTGCGTCGCACATTCAGTCGGGCGGTTATTCGACGACGAGGGTCGGCTCCAGAGCCACCGAGCGGGAGATATTGTAGAAATTGGGCGAGGTTGCCATCACTGCCTTGTGAATCTCGGCAAATTGCTCCTTGGTGCCGTTGCCTTTGATGCGCACCTTGTAGCGAAGGCTCTCATAACCCTTTGCCACGGCGGGGTCGATGCCGAGAAAGCCACGAAGGTCGATCTCGCCTTCGGTCTCAATCGCGAGGCTTTCGAGAGTGATCCCGCGCACCGCGCATTGCGCCACATAGCCGACCGTCATGCAGGCGTTGAGGGCCGAGATCAGATATTCCTGCGGGTTGGCAAAGCGGTTCGAGCCGCCGAGCTCGAGGGGCTCGTCGATGTCCATCGAAAAGCGCCGCTTCACCTCCTCGCCGCCGATGCCAAAGCCCTCGACTTGGCTGCGGCTGCGCGTCTGGCCCTGCCAGGTCGTGGCGACATGCCAGCGGGTAGCGCCCTTTGCGGGATCCCGCCTGACGCTTTCGATCAGAGCGAACAGATCGTCGACGTTGATGCCGTTGACCACTTTGGGCGCCGTAGTCATTGCGTTGCCGTCCATGACGGATCTCCTTTTGCCGTGCTGGGGTTGGTGAAAATGTGCGACTGGCTCAGTGCAGCGTGGCGAGCGCCGCCTCGATGCGCCGACTCTGGCCGTCGGTAATCAGTCCCGACAGAACCTTGCCGAAATACGGGTGCTTGGCGCCCGAATGGATGTATTGCGAGCGGTAGGCGGCGAGGAAGGCGGCCTCGATCGCCCGCGCTTCTTCCGTCGCCACGGCCCGCCCGCATTTGGCCACGAAATAGGCGGCATCGGATGCGGCCTGCGCCTTCAGGATGCCGTCCACCGCCGCGACGAGGCCGATGAAATCGTCGACCGCCCGGTCTCGTTCCGCCGCGGTCAGCGTCGCGTCGTGCCGCACGAGTTCGAGCTCGTCGAGAAGCGCGTGCTGGCACTCCTCCTTCCAGTGAAAGAGGAACACGTCCTTGAAGAGCTCCGACAGCTCGGCATCAGGATCGATGCTCTGGCGGTAGTGAAGCTGGGTGAAGAGCTCAATGTCCAAGGTCAGCACCAGCACCGCCCAGGTGCACTTGGCGAGCACGGCGCGGGCGACGTCGTTGGGGTCGACGTCGAAGCGGTAGCCCTCGGGCAGCACCTCGCCGACCATCGTTTCGACGCGTCGAAACAGCTCCTGGTGCTTCAGCTCCTCGTCGCTGAATCGCACCAGCGCTTCGACCGCCTCCTGGTCGCCGAGCGCGTGATCGTGGCTAAGCTCCAGTACCTTGGCATTGATGAACCGCTCCACCAAGCCAAAGATGTTGGCGTAGGTGCGGCCCTGGATCTGGCTCACGAACCGCTTTTCATCGGGCGAAAGGGTCGTGAACGCGCCGGCAAGCGATAGCCCGTCCGGCAGAAATTTGTGGGCGGCATCGAAGCGGCGCCCCCGGATCACGTCCTCATCGATGTCCCAGCGAACCCGCTTGGAGGACTGGATGCAGCGGGCGTACCGACTGCCATTAGGAACAGTCTCCGTTGCAGTCATAATCTGTCTCCTTACCTCTCCTGCTGTGCCGGCGGTGTCAAAGAACCGACCCGCCGGTGCCGCAGCATGTAAGCTGGCGGCGGGCGGCGGCCTATGACCGCCCCGCCGGGAAAAATGACCGGAACGCCGGATGTGGAGAGGAGAGAGGTTTGGACGCTTTATCGGATGTTTTGAGGGTTGCGCGTCTGACCGGCGGGATATTCCTTCACGCCGAGTTTTTCGCGCCGTGGTGCATCGCAACCCAGCTTACACCCGAGCTTTGCCGACCGGTGCTCGGGCCGGCGTCTCATCTCATCCTTTTTCATTACGTCGTCGAGGGCGGGTTTCAGCTGCGCGTAGAGGGCGAGGCTGGGAATGTCGTGGCGCTCGGGCCAGGCGAAGTGGTGCTGATGCCGCGCAACGACCTGCACCTGATGGGCAGCGACCTCGGCATGCCGCCGGTGATGAGCAGCGAAATCATTCAGCCGCCCAAAGACGGTGGGCTGTTCACGATCCGCCACGGCGGCAACGGGGTATGCACCCGGATGGTCTGCGGCTTCATCGGCTGTGACGGCGCCGAAAGCAACCCGGTGCTCGCCTCCTTGCCGCCGGCGCTCAAGCTTAGTCTCGAACAGGGCGGAGCGGCGGAATGGATTCGCTCGACCTTTCACTATGCCGCCGAGGAGGTCGCTGCCGGCCGCCCCGGATCGGAGACCGTACTGGCCAAGCTTTCCGAGTTGCTGTTCGTCGAGACGGTGCGGCGATACGTGGAAAATCTGCCGGACAGCCAGACCGGATGGCTGGCCGGATTACGCGACACCTACGTTGCGCGCGCGCTGGCGCTGCTGCACCGTGACCTCGCCCGGGCGTGGACCGTGGATGAGCTGGGGCGCGAGGTGGGCCTGTCGCGTTCGGCGCTGGCCGACCGCTTCATCCGCCTGGTTGGCGTGCCGCCGATGCACTATCTGGGGAACTGGCGAATGCAGGTCGCGATGCAAAAGCTACGCGACACCAGCGCCTCCCTCGCCCAGGTGGCGGATATGGTCGGCTACGAGTTCGAGGCTGCCTTTTCTCGTGCGTTCAAGAAGGCGGTCGGTACGGCGCCGGCCACTTGGCGGCGTTCGCACCGCTCGGCCGCCGAGCAACCCGAACAGTCGATAGCTGGTCGCGCCGCTGGTCTGACATGAGTGAACAATTGGGGCATTGGCGGATTTTTGCCATTCGTCCAACATCTGCGCGGCTAGGATGAGCGGCACAAAGGCAATCGCCCACGCGGACGGGAAGGCAGGGCATACCGAGACCTTTGGACCGCAACGGCATCGACTGCGCGACGGGCGACGGCTATCAAACGAGCCTCTCCGTCTGGGCGACGGCGATGAGCCGCCTGGCCGAAGACCGCACAATGGTCGACGCCGGTCTCAAGGGGATTGCGCTGCTTCGGGGCCGCCGCTTGTCTGTGACGAACCGGCCGCTATCTACAAGCGGGCCTCCGACGCGCACGGAGGGCTCGCCATCTCGGCCGCCACCGACCGGCTCGGGCTCTGCGACAAGATCCTCCTGATCCCCGGCCATTGCGACCCGACCGTCAACCTCTACGACTGGACGGAAGTGGGGCGCGGCTCGCGCTGAGGCGACACGCGGTCGCGTCGCGATGGAAGGTCCGGGCATAGGACGAGCTTGCCGTCCAGACCGCCTGCCTCGATACGGCGGTGTGCCTCGGCAACCTCGTCGAAAGAGATGCGCTCGGCAATGCGCGGCCGGATGGCACGAGCTGCCAACAGGCCGAAGAGGCGCTCCAGGTCCTCCCGAAACCAGGCGGGATGCAGCGCCCGCATCGCATTAATCGAGTAGACGCGGAGGCGCTTTCCGCCGGGCAACCAACTCATCAGCAGCCGCCATAGATACACGCGCGCGCTCCACATCAAGATCGCGAGCAGGCGACGCTGCAGTTGTACGCCCGCCGTGTAGCCGAAGGCGCAGAGCAGCCCGCCACGCTTGAGCGCTTTGCAATCGATCCGAAACGCGCCGTCTATATCGACGACGTCGCCGCGAATGTGAACGCTGCCCGCGCGTTTGGCATTCATCGCATCCATTTCACGACGCCTACCGCGCTGCGCGCCGGTCTCTCACAACTTGGGCTGCTTCCACGTTAGCCAACCGGGTTGCGTGTTCGTCAGAGACCCGGCCTCGATGAAACGCGCCAGCAGCGCCGGAACGATCCGAGAATCCGCCCAGGCCCGAGGGTTTCGGCGGCGCATACGGCTGCAACGACTGGTGCCGAAGGTCCAGCCGTGACAACTTGTTGAATTACGCGCGGCGATGGGCCGCGAGCGCTAGGCGGCGAGGCGCTCGGGGGCGAACGGCTCGTCCGGCGCCGTGTCCACGATATCCGCCGACGGCGCGGGCCGTTTTTTCTCGATCTGGGCAAGCAGCCAGGTTTTAACCGCGGCGGCCGCCCGCTCTTGCTCCGCATGATCATCGGCGAGACGGCGGGCCTTTAGGATTATGGAGCGTAGCTCGGCGACGCTGCCGCAACACGTGTCGTTGAAGTGGACAAGCGGAAGGCCGGGCCTGGGCATCGCATCCTGCAGGAGCGCGATCGCCGGTGCCCTTGGCAGGCGATGCTTGCGGCTCAGATGCAGAAGAGCGCCGACAAGGCAGTGGCCGCCGTTTCCGTCATCATAACGGCCGCGCGTCCAGTGGCCGTCGTCGGAAAAATACTCGAGCATCAGGTCGAGCAGCTGCACCCCTTGTGCGATTTGGGCTTCTGGCATTGGTTTGAGCGCTCCCGATCCGGGCAACGAACTCATTCTATCACGCGCTGGCGCTCACCCGGCGGAAAAGCGATCAAGGTGACGTTTGGTTTCCGGGTTGCGGTTTTGCGCAGTCGCAGCCCTCGCGAGAATATGTTTGATGCGCTCGGCCGAAAACTCGAGCTGAACGAGAGCGACGCCACGATCAAAGGCTTCGCCGTAATGCGCGATCAGCCCATGCCGAAAACGAAAGCAGCTCATGCCTTCGAAGAAGACGGGGCGCCCGGCGGCTTCCGGCAGCAGCGAGGCATAGCTGAAGCGGAAACGCGCATAACCGATCGACCCATCGCTCAGCGGATCGAGAAATTCCCACAGATAAGCCCGGCCGGTATCGTGAAAGCGCTGCAGCATCACAGCAATCGCCGGCCTGCCCGTATGGGCGCCAAAGAAACCATCCTCGTATGTCCCATCCTCGGTGAACAAAGAGGCGAGACCCTCGCCGTCATTTGCCTCAACGGCGGCGGCGAAGGCGGTCAGCAGATCGGGAAACGTCAAGCGAGCCACCTTGTCGTGCTTATCTGCCGCGATCCATTCTGGACGGCAGTGATTACGAAGGAGCCGATCATCGCACCGCTGACACAGACGCGCGAGTTCAGGGTTTAGAACCAACCCCGAGCATCCGAGAACGTAGCACGCGGAATTGAATACGAGGAGCCGGAGGACTAGCGTCCAACTCTCCGGCCTTTGATCAGAAAACACGCCGCCGGGCAAAATGTGGAGGAAGGCGATGAAATCCGCCTACGGACGGCAGACACCGGCGCCCGATTACGAGCTGACTTGCGTCGAACCCGGCAGCCCGATGGGAGAGCTGATGCGCCGCTACTGGCAGCCGGTGTGCACATCGGACGAACTACGTGACCTTCCGCGGAAGGAAAAGCTGCTGTGCGAAGAAATTGTCGTGTTCCGCGACAAGAAGGGGCGGGTCGGCGCCCTCGACCCGCATTGCGCGCATCGCGGCACGTCTCTCGAATGGGGCCGCGTCGAAGTGGAGGGGCTGCGCTGCTGCTATCACGGCTGGCTCTACGATACGCAGGGCCAGTGCATCGAGATGCCGTGCGAGACCGAGGAGTTCCGCAGGCGCATGGATGTGTGGCAGCCCGCCTACCCGGTAACGGAATATGGCGGGCTTATTTTCGTCTATATGGGCCCGCCCGGCACCGAGCCGCTGTTTCCCGCTTCGACATCATCGACCCCGACCGCGGCGAGGATGTCGTGCTGCGCGGGATGCGGCTGTGGGGCGACTACGCGGTCGGCATGGTCAAGGACTGCAACTGGCTGCAGCATTACGAGAACATCGTCGACCCGTACAACCTGCTGATGCTGCACCAGTGGATCAGCGGCGATCAGTTCGACGGCGCCTTGATGCAAGGCAAGCCCACGATCGGCTGGGAGAAGACACCGCTCGGCGTGCGCTACAATCTGATCAAGGACCTGCCGAACGGCAACCGCATGGTGCGCCACGCCGAATGCATCGTGCCGAACATGTTCATCATCCCGAGCATCCGCGAGCCCGGGACGGCGCCAAAGCGCAAGGAGCGCGGCACCGAACTGTCATGGGCCGTGCCGATCGACAGCGAGCATGTGCGCGGCATCAGCATTGTCGCCTGGCCGCTCGAGAATGGCGAGCCGAAGCCCGATTGGAAACCAGGGACCGACACCATCGTCGATATCCGGCCCGGCTCGTTTTTAGAACGCAGCTACGAGGAGCGGCAGCGCAAGCCCGACGATCTCGAAGCGCAAGAGGGGCAGCGCCCGATCGCGATCCACGCGCTCGAAAACTTGGCGCATTCGGATACCGGATCGTCATGCTGCGGCGACTTTTGCGCGAGCAACTGAAGCGCATCGAGCAAGGCCTCGACCCGATCAACGTCACGCGGGACCAGCCGACCAACAAACGGATCCCTACTGGCGCCTGGAACACGATCCTGTCGGCGCCGGAAGCTGCTGCGCTGCAATACAGCGAGGACCTCTGACGGGGCGCCCGGCCGAGATGCCCGTCAACTGACTACGGTCTGGAGCATCGCACCCGATCGGAGAGCCTGGATGAGCGACCTTCCAAGCTGGCATATCGTCGGCGACTGGTTCGACAACTGCAGCTGCGCGGTTCCCCGCCCCTGCACCTTTGCCCAGGCGCCTGATAACGGCTTCTGCGAATTGGTGCTATTCTGGCACGTCCGCGAAGGCCATTACGGCGATGTCAAGCTCGACAACCTCAGCTTTGTGCGAGTCTGCCGCTGGGAAGGCGACCTCTGGCGAGAAAGGCGACCGGGGTCGCCGGCCTCTATATCGATGATCATGCCGACGAGCGGCAGATGGAGGCGTCGCCGGCAATCATTGGCGGTCGCGCCGGCGGCTTTCCCGGCTGGGTCAACGAGTGCTTCACGGGCGGCCGGCAGAGCCGCGGTACGAGCAGGCCAAAATCACCTATGAGATTGCCCCGGATCTCGGCCATTGGGGTGTCGAGATCGTCGGCAGGGTCAAGGCGTGGGCCAAGGCGATCATCGGGCCGACCAGCGCGCCCGGGAAGTATCCGCAGCTGATCAATGCTCCGGCAGCGAAACCGGCCCTGGGTCGCAGCTTGTCACCTGGGGCAAGTCGACAATTCTGTCGGTCGACGCGCACGGCTTCAAGTTCGAGTACACGCTGAATTCGGCCAAGCACATTCCGTTCGACTGGGTCGGCCCTAAAGCCGAGCCCTCCCCGGCGGCACAACGCAAGGCCGCCCGCAAACGCACCGACCCGGCAGATGGCGAACCGCTCCCGGTGCACAGCTTTCACAGCCTGCTTGGCGATCTCGCCACGCTCACCCGCAACCTCGTCCGCCTCGGGCGCGATCGCCTCACCGCCATCCTCGCCACCCCCACCCAAACCCAGCGCCGCGCCCTCGATCTGCTCGGCCTCACGCCCACCGCCTAGACAGACCGATGCCATCTCGCCTGCGAGTTATCCCAATGGCTTGCCGTCAAAACACGGCAAAGTTCGCCCTAACCCAGCCGCGAGCACGGGCGCGCGACTTTCCAACGGCTCACAGCAAAAAACGACGAGTGTGAAGCAGTTCACAGATCGGCGCGTGGAATCGTGCTAACCTAACGGCTGGGGCTCGGTCGGACCAACTTGCATCGGTGATTTGCTATTACGAGGCGATAAAAGAACTCTTGCGAGACAGCAGAGAGGAGACGACGCCATGAAGTCGCAGGAACTCAACAGGAGCTTGTCGAACGTTGTGCCGGACGCGAAGCGGCGCGCCTTCTCCCGCCGCTCGGTGCTCACCGTTGCCGGCACCCTCGGGGCCGCGGCGCCGTTTGGGATCTTCGGAGCGGCTCGCGCGCTGACAGCCTCCGGGGTCGGATCGCTGCCTTATATTCCCGGCGAGTCTCTCATCTGCCGCACCGCGGCGAACGGCGAAGAGCTGCAGGGCCCGCCCCGCCAGGTCAAACTCGCCTGGAACGCGAACGGGGCCTGCACGGTCGCTGCGGCGGTCGCGAAGGAGCGGGGCATCTTCGCCAAGCACAACCTCGATGTCGAGTTCGTCAATTTCGGCGGATCGACCGACCAGTTGTTAGAGGCGATTGCGACTGGCAAGGCGGATGCCGGCTTGGGGTTGGCCCTGCGCTGGCTCAAGCCGCTGGAGCAAGGGTTCGATGTTCGGATCACCACCGGTGTGCACGGCGGCTGCATCCGGCTCCTCGGCTCCAAGGCCGCGAATATCGACAGCCTGGAGTCGCTGCGCGGCAAGGCTATCGGGATCAGCGATCAGGCAAGCCCGGCGAAGAATTTCTCCGCGATCTTCCTAGCCAAAAACGGCATCGATCCGGTCCAGGACATAGAGTGGCGCCAGTACCCGGGCAACCTGCTGGCGCTTGCCGTCGATAAGGGCGAAGTGCAGGCGCTCGCCGAGATCGATCCGCTCCCGTATTTTTGGCTCAAGGACGGCAAGCTCAACGAGATCTTTACCAACCTGAGCGGTGAATTCGCCGACCGCACATGCTGCGTTCTCGCGATACGCGGCAGTCTCATCCGAAGCGAATTACCGGTTGCGGCCGCTCTGACTCGATCGATATTGGAGGGGGCAGACCGGGTCGCGAGCGATCCCGGCGACGCCGCAGTGGTATATTCGGGCTATGGCGGCAAGGGATCCGTGGAGGATCTCGCCGCTATGTATCGCAGTCATACTCACCACAATCATCCCGTTGGAGCTAACCTCAAGAAGCAACTTGTGCTCTACACCGACGAACTGAAAGCGGTGAACGTCATCAAGAAGAGCACGGATTCAGCCAAGTTCGCCGAGCGGATCTATCTCGACGTTCTGAGCTGAGAGCACTCAGCGGACTTGCGGTGAGCTCCGTCGTCGATCAGGTAGCGAGCGGGCCGAAACCGGTTGTCGGCCCGCTCGCGAGCCCGGCCACTCGATCGTTAATCGGCGGATTGGCTGCGGCCGCGGCGTGGCTCGCGGTTGCCGCGCTCATAGCGTACTGGCCGGATAAGCCCGAAAGCGACTGGGCTTACACCGACGACTTCGCCGTACTAAGCGGCGCACTGGCTGTTGCACTCGCATTGGCAGCCTTTGCCGGGGTTTGGTTTGCCGGTTTGCAGCGCGTGCGACGGCTTGCGCCGTGGCTGGTGGCACTTGCGCTGTTTTTAGCCGCTTGGGAGGCCGTCACAGCAAAGCTTGGGCTGCTCCCGCTGCCGTTTTTCCCGCCGCCACAGGCCATTCTGGAAGTCGTGATCGACGACCGGGCGCGCCTTGTTGCATGCGTCCTCGCCTCTTTTCGTCTGCTGGCGACCGGCTATTTGCTCGGTGCCGCAATAGGGTTCGTGACCGGTGTGGCTATCGGCTGGTCGCGGCTCGCCAACTATTGGATCCATCCGGTCTTGCGGTTTATCGGACCGCTGCCGGCGACGGCTTGGTTGCCGCTTGCTTTCTTCATTTTCCCTTCCAGTTTTAGCGCCAGCATATTCCTGATTGCGCTCGCCACCGGGTTCCCGGTCACGGTGCTCACCTGGTCAGGTGTCGCAGGCGTAAACAGCGCCTATTACGATATTGCGCGGACATTGGGCGCCAGCCAGCGCTTTCTCGTGCTGAAGGTTGCCATTCCAGCGGCAATGCCGCATGTCTTTGTCGGCCTGTTTATGGGCCTCGGCACTTCGTTTGCGGTTCTGGTTGTCGCCGAAATGCTGGGCGTCAAGGCGGGTCTCGGCTGGTACCTGCAATGGGCGCAGGGTTGGGCCGCCTACGCCAACATGTATGCCGCGCTTTTGATCATGGCCCTTTTGTGCTCCGGGCTGATCACGCTCCTGTTCCGCTTGCGCGACCGGCTGCTGTCCTGGCAGAAGGGTTTGGTGCGGTGGTAGTCGCAGTCGACCCGTCGGAAAGGGCGCATACGGTAAACAACAATCCGGTCCGCGGAACAACGCTCACGATCCGTGAGGTGAGCCATCGTTTCGACCTGGAGGGGCAACCGCTGCCGGTACTGGACCGGATCAGCTTGCGCATCGGCCGCGGCGAGTTCGTCGCCTTGCTGGGGCCGAGCGGGTGCGGCAAGTCGACTTTGCTGCGGTTGGTCGCGGGGCTCGACTCTCCAAGCGCTGGCGGTCTGTTCGTAGAGGGCGAGGCGATCGAAGGGCCCGATCCCTCGCGCATCGTCGTCTTTCAGGATCCCACGCTTTATCCGTGGCGGACGGTTTGGGACAATGTTGCGCTCGGGCTGGAAGCGCGCGGGCTGCTGCGCACGCATCGCGAACGCGTCGAAGATGCTTTGCGCCTGGTCGGGCTCAGCGGGTTCGCCAACGCTTATCCGCACCAGCTTTCGGGCGGCATGTCGCAACGCACGGCTTTGGCGCGCGCACTGGTCAACGATCCGAAACTGCTGATTCTCGACGAGCCTTTGGGCCAGCTCAACTCGCTGACGCGGCTAACCATGCAAGGCGAGCTCGTTTCGCTGTGGCAACGGGCAGGCTTCACCGCGCTATTGGTGACCCACGATGTGGAAGAGGCGCTGTTCCTTGCCGGCCGGGTCATCGTGTTAAGCGAGCGCCCCGCGCAGATCAAGGCCGAGATCGTCAACTCCCTGCCCTATCCCCGCCACCGGGGCGATCCGTATTTGGCCGAACTTCGCCACGAAGTGTTTGCCCATCTCGGTCTCGAGGCCAATTGGTGAGGGGTCGCGGGCGTTAGCTTTTATTGGCACACCTCGGCCGATCGACGGCAAGGGGACAAACGACAGTTTCCTTATCCTTCTGAGACGATTGGCCCGCGGGCTCAAAGCGGCAGCTGAGGTGGACCCCGAACGTGAGACAGCCAGAGCCGCTAGTTAAGGTGTAGCCCGGCCGATTGCGATGTCGGCTCCGATCGCCATTGAGGCGCTGTTTGCTCTACCTTCAAAAGCCTTTTGATCAATCCTCCTGTTGGTGATTGTGCCTGTGGGGATGTGGGCGAAGGCGAGCATTTCCTCGCTTTCCGAGCTCGCTCGGAAAGCGGGGGAAGCGCAGCCGGTCGGCAACGCCGATCGTCCACATATCCACAGGCCTGCTTGGTAGATTTGTCGCGGCGTGCGATAACCGAGGCTCTGGTGCTGGCGCTCCTCGTTGTAGAAGCTGAGCCAGGCACCAATGCCGGTCTTCGCCTCGGCGACGCTGGCATAGGCGTGCAGGTAGACCTCCTCGTATTTGAGACTGCGCCACAGCCGCTCGATGAAGATGTTGTCCATGCAGCGCCCCTTGCCATCCATGCTGATCGCGATCTCGTGCCGTTTCAGCACACCGGTGAACTCGTCGCTGGTGAACTGACTGCCTTGGTCGGTGTTGAAGATCTCCGGCCGGCCAAAGCGCGCGAGCGCTTCCTCGAGTGCCTCAACGCAAAAATCAGCGCCGAGCGTGTTCGACAGCCGCCACGCCAGTACCGCGCGGCTGTGCCAATCCATCACCGCCACCAGGTACAGAAAGCCCTTGGCCATCGGGATATAGGTGACGTCGGCGCACCAGACTTGGTTAATCCGTTCGATCGACAGCCCGCCGAGCAGGTAGGGATAGGTCTTGTGCGCGGCCGCCGCCTTGCTCGTGTTCGGCCGTTGGTAGATGGCGACCAACCCCAGCAGGCGCATCAGCCGCTGCACCCGCTTGCGGTTGACCAAGAGATCCTGGGTCGCCAGCCATGCCGCCATCCGGCGCGAGCCGTAATAGGGCCGCGCCAGATACTGGCGATCGACCAGCGCCATGATCGCGAGATCTTCGTCGCTGATCGCGGCCGACCGCCGATAGACCGAAGCGCGCGACACCGCCAACAGCCGGCATTGCTGTGATACCGGCAGCGCCGGGGCCTCGCGTTCGACCAGCGCGCGCCGTTCCGCCCGGCTCATTTGCCGAGCTTTCGTGCCAAAAAATCGTTTTCGACCTTCAGCTGACCGATCTGCCGGTACAGAATATCGACCTGTGCCTCGCTGGCCGTACCCTCCGCCGCCGTGCCGCCACCCTCGAAAACACTCGCCGCGCTGTCCAGCAGCTGCTTCTTCCAATTGTAGATCTGGTTTGGATGGACCCCGAACTCACTCGCCAGCTCGGCAATCGTCCGGTCTCCCCTGACCGCCGCCACTGCCACCTTCGCTTTGAACCCTGCGTTGTGCCTCTTTCGTGTCCGCTTCATGTCCTGCTCCTGCGCCATCGGCGCTTTCTAGGCGCAGGGCTCCACCTTAGCCAACTGTCTCATTTTCGGGGTCCAGCTCAAGCTTTGGGACATGGGCTGTCGTCGCCGTTGAGGGAAACGATGGTCGGCAATGGGGTCGAATACAGCCCTTCGGCCCTGAGTGAGCGGGTACCGGCTTATGCAAACACGGTGTCTCGTTGAACCCGCGGCGGGGTTGGGCAAAGGCACGGGATCCGACTAATCATCCGCTCCCGCCGGCACCGGCTGCCGCCGCGGGGCGCGGATCAGCAGCAGCAGCGGCAGGGAGGCGAGGATTACGAACATCATCAATGCGAAATCGTTGAGATAGGCGATCATCGCGGCCTGGCGGGTGACTTCGTGATTGAGGGCGGCGATCCCGGTGGGGTCGGTCAGGCTGAACGGCGCCGTGAGGTAGGGGAACTGGGCCAGCGGGTTGTCCGGGCGCAGATGCTCCGGGTGCCCGACAAATGAGAAGGCGTGCCGCATCGCTGACCTGTGGCCGGTACGGGGACGTGGGTGCCGATGCTGCGTACTTCTTCCGTCACCCCGCCGCGCATTCCTTCCGTCAACCCCGCTTTCGCGGCAGGGCTGTCCGGGGAATCGAATTCGGTTGCGGCATCGCCGCCAGCTCAACCGAAAGCGCAGAATTCGGCGGGATGGGTTTGGAGGAAAAGCCCCTCTCCGCCCTTCAGGGGTGTAAAGGCCGGGGAGAGGGAGGGGCCCGTCGCGCAGTGACGGGCGGGTGACGTGGGCGGCGCCGCAACTCCGTCCGTTGGCCCTCCTCACCCTGCCCTCTCCCCCCGGCCGGCGGGGGGAGAGGAGAGAAAAGCGGGTCCTCGAGAGCGCATTTCGCGGCGAAAGTGAAGCGCCAACTTTCCCCGGACAGCCCTGCGCGAAAGCGGGGATCCAGGGCCGCATGCTCGGTGCCGGCACCCTGGAGGTTCGCCTTCGCGGGCATCGCGCGGGAGGAGTGCGGCCGCCAAGCGTGAGCGGAAATTAGACGGTCACACCCGCTGAAGCTTTTGGATGAAGTCGTTTACTTCCGGCTGTGTCCACGTGTCGCCGTGATGCCAGAAATCGAGCAGCGCATCCTTGTTGCGCGATACCCAGTCGATGACTTGCGGCGACCGCTGGCGGACGACGCGAACCGACAGGCTGTTGGCGGCCACGGCCGGAGCGCCGGCAACCGTGACAGAAAAGCTCGGCTGCGACCGCCCCGGCTGCAGGAAATATTTGACGCGCGGCCCGTGCCCGCCCATCGCAGTAGAGATGAAAATCGTGCCGGGCACGCCGGTTTGGGCCGTCGTGAGGTTCGCCATCTCTACGAGATCCTCGTCGGCCAGCTCTTCCGCCAACCGCGTATCGGCGGGGATCTGCATGGTATCTTTCTCAGTCATGATTTCTGCTTAGCACGGAACGGGGCCAACGCGAACCGTGTCGGTCCACGAGAGTGCACGCTCACCGCCGCGAATTCCCCGCCCGAAATCTCCTAAGGCCTTTGCCCCGTTATCGATGGAAAATGGACTCTCCCAATTGCTGCCCTCAGGCAGCTAGTGACCCAGAACCGACATGCTCGGTGGATTCCTCGCGGCGACAGGGGTAATATTGGGAGTCAGCCGATCACGTTTTCGGAAATAGGCTGTTTGTCCTGACAGAGAGCAGGGCGATGACCCCTCGCGATGTCGACCCTTTGGCGCAGATGCCGGCAAAGCGACTGCGTTTCGATCGATATTTCCTGGATTTGGATCGCGGCTGTCTACTCCTTGAAGGGAACGAGATAGCTCTTCGACCAAAGACCTTTGCGATCCTACATTTCCTCGTCGAAAATTGCCACCGTCTCGTCTCGAAGGATGAACTCTTTACCTCGGTTTGGCCGAATGTTGCCGTGACGGACGATGCGCTGGTGCAGAGCATCGGCGAACTTCGACGGGCCCTCGGAGACGACGGGCCGCGCCTGATCAGAACGATTCCCCGCCGCGGCTATCGGTTTGAATTTGACGTGTCGGTTGTTGCCGCGATTGACCAGTCTTCAGCCGATGCCGCACGGGTTCCGAGTGCTTCCCGTGACGTAGCTCAATCGTCGGCGCCTGTCACAATCGCGCGCACGCCGTTGACTTTGCTCGCGACGACGCTCGGCGGCTGGCGCAGCAGATTGCTCGCCTGCCTCGGTCTCGCCGTCCTGCTTGCCGCGCTTGTGCTGTGGGCCGGCGTTGGAAGCGAGTGGGGATTTCTGAGCGTTCCGGGAAGCGCCGATCGATCCACAACAAAGACCCGCGATATCGACGCGAAACCTGCACTCGCGATCCTTCCCTTTGTGAACCAGAGCAATGATTCGGCTCACGAGTATTTCGCCGATGGATTGACCCAAGACATCATCAACGCGCTCGGCCGGTTTCCCGAGTTGACGGTGATGTCATGGAACGCGGTTTCTCCGTACAAGGGCAGACCCACCAGCCCCGGAGAGATCGCCCGCGATCTT
Organism: uncultured Alphaproteobacteria bacterium; assembly: GCA_963836845.1. Taxonomy (GTDB): domain Bacteria; phylum Pseudomonadota; class Alphaproteobacteria; order ATCC43930; family CGMCC-115725; genus AP-15. Next base: position 20,760 of record CAWILK010000047.1, read on the forward strand.
GCGGTGCGTTATCAGGTCGAAGGCAGCGTCCTCCGGGCAGACGGCCGCGTGCGCGTGACCGCGCAGGTCGTCAATACGGATGGTCGGCTGCTTTGGTCTGCCCGTTTTGACGAGGCGCTCGCCGATCTCTTTGTCTTGCAAGACAAGATCACCACGCAGATCGCCGGGGCCTTGGCGATCCGCGTCACGCAGTTCGAGCAACGGCGGGTATCTGCCAAGCCGACCGAGAATTTGGAAGCCTACGAATACGTGCTACGCGCCAGGCCGGCACTGCAGCGCCCGACCCGCGCAAACAATGTGGAGGCGCGCGCGCTCCTCAGGCGCGCAATCCAGCTCGATCCGAACTACGCCGGCGCCTATGCCGCGCTCGCCGAAACCTATCACAACGCCGTATCGATGGGCTGGGCGGAATCGCCGACGACATTCCTGGGCCGCGCAGAGGAAATGGCCAACAAGGCGCTAAGTTTTGACGATTCCGAGGTGCGCGCGCGCATTACCCTCGCCCGCATCCATATCTTTTATCACCGATACGAACAGGCAAAGACAGAGCTGGAACGTGCGATCGCCGCCAACCCGAGCGATGCGCATGGCCTCGCCGGCCGCGGCAATATCCTAATGTGGGCGGGAGAGACGGATGCGGCGATCGAGGTCTTAGAGCTGGCGCAGCGCATCGATTCCGAGCTCAATGCTTTCGATCGCTTTGCCCTCAGTCTCGCCTACTATCTGAAACGGCGCTACGACGCATCGATCGAGCAGGCAGAACTCAATATCCGCAAGACGGAAGGCGCCCACTTCAGCCACATTGTGCTCGCGGCGGCCTACGCTCAGCTGAACCGGTCCGAGGACGCCGCTCGTCTCGTGACCACAATTCGCCGCACGAACCCGACGTTCGATTCACAGACCTTCGGGAGCAAGTTCCTGAGCCCCGCCGATCTCGAACACCTTCGAGACGGCTTCCACAAGGCCGGCCTCTACGGCGTCTCGCAGTCAGACCCTCGCCGCTAACGCTTGAGAACGAGCGGCCGGTTCTCATTCGCCTTGGCGACGTTTTCAGCGAGATCCTTCGGGAACACGCTCGGTCCTATCGCCTTGCCGAAGATATAGAGCTTGCCGTCGCTGATCAGCCAGTACTCTGGGTTGGCCTCGTCGAGTTCGCCCCGGGTGAGGGCCATGGCGCAGAAGTTTGCGAACTGCGGCGCGTAGTGCACGGGATCGGCCTTGAAGAGCTCACGATGCTCTGCGCGCGAAAAGCGGTAACGGTGCTCATCCCATTCATATTCGATGTCCGGCAGCCCGCGCGCGGGCTCTCCGGTGGTAAAATAGGCGACTGGGTCATAGCCCTTGATCGCCAGCGGGACGCTCTCCGCAGCGGCAGCATGCATAGAGATCGCAAACAGGGCGGGTGCGACCAGCAGAATTAGGCGAATGGCATCGGGCCGGAAGAGAGTGTGCATGGCGAATCCCCGCTGTGATTTTGCCCTCCTGCGCTCGTGCAAAACAGTCCCGCACGGGCGGCAAGCCCGACCAACTGTGCCAGCATCGTTCGTGCCGGCGGCCCCGACCATAGCGCAGACACCCGGTGTCCGTCCTGAAATTTCGGAGTTCTTTTGGCGTTTCCTTCGACTTCTCTCGTTACGGCGACCGCCCGAGGTGGTGGAGTCTCGGCGCGGAGACAATTGCGCGAAAGCCGGGATTTGCCGGCCGCCGCAACCGTCGCTACTATGAGGAGGAGAACGTGATTCCATCCACTTTCCATCGAGCGGCAGCACGCTGTCTTGGAGCATTGATCCTGTTGTCGGCGGCGAATGCCGCGCGCGCCGACACGATTCCTGATTGGAACCTGATCACCGCAAAGACGCTGCAGACAGCCAAGGCGGGAACGGGTCTGGCTCACAGCCGGGTCTATGCGATGGTGCACGGTGCGATGTTTGATGCCGTCAATGCCATCGAACGCCGCTATTACTCTTACGCTGGCGACCTCGAGGCGGCTCCCGGGGCGTCCCCGGACGCTGCCGCCGCTGTCGCCGCACACGCGGTGCTGGTGGAACTCTATCCACCGCAAAAGGAGACGCTCGACGCCGCGCTGGCGGCATCGTTGACCAAGGTCCAGGACGGTCGGGCAAAGGCCGATGGCGTGGCGCTCGGCAAGGCGGCGGCAGAGAAAATGCTCGCGCTGCGCCGCAACGACGGGATGAGCGAGAAGGTCTCCTACGCACCAAAAAGCGGCCCTGGCGCATTCCAACTGCCCGCTAACGCTAACCCGATCGGCGCACAGTGGGGATCGGTTACGCCGTTCACGCTCGAGGGCATAGAGGACTTCCGCTTTTCGGGGCCGCCACCCTTGACGAGCGCTCGCTACGCTCAGGACTTCAACGAAGTCAAGGCGGTGGGAGCGAAGAACAGCGTGCAACGCACCGCGGAGCAGACCGCTGTCGCCGTGCTTTGGGAGCCCACGAGCCCGCTCACCTACAATGCAGCGCTGCGGGCTATGCTGGAACCCCAGCAAAAGAGCGTTGTGGAGCAGGCGCGAGTATTTGCGCTGATGAACATGGCAGGGTCGGACGCGCTCATCGTCGGCTGGGGTGCCAAATACCGGATCCTGTTTTGGCGTCCGGAGACGGCGATCCGCAACGCCGACAGCGACGGCAACGATGCAACGACCGCAGATACCACCTGGGAGGGCCTGCGCTCGCCGTTCCCTGCACATCCGGAATATCCCTCCGGCCATGCGCTCTTTACGGGCGCGGCCGAGACGGTGTTGCGCGATTTTTTCGGTACCGACCGGACGACTGTTACGGTCACCAATCCGGATGCGAAAATCACACGAACATTCGCGAGCTTTTCTGAGATGGCGAAGAGCGTGGAAGACGCGCGTGTCTGGGCGGGGATTCATTTCCGCAGCGCCGACGTTGATGGCACCGAAATGGGTCGACGGGTCGCTGAGTACACTCTGAAGAATCGCATGCGGCTGATTGCGAAATGATGCGGCCGCAAAGGGGAGCATCCCGACCCTTGGCCACCAATGCTCCCGATCACTGCGCAAGAGTATCTGCTACGCATCAACCATTGCGGTGGTCTGCCCGAAGCCAAGACGCCGGTAAACTCGTATCCGGGCTCCGAGGCCTTCTACGTGCCGGCCGGCCCGGCTGGGCCAAGGACTCCGCACCTCGGACATTCGGCCTCACCGCGTGGGGGCCCGAGCGAGGGACAAAAACGGGCTCCGACTAATCGTCCGCCCCCGCCGGCACCGGCTGGCGGCGCGGGGCGCGGACCAGCAGCAGCAGGGGCAGGGAGGCGAGGATCACGAACATCATCAATGCGAAATCGTTGAGGTAGGCGATCATCGCGGCCTGGCGGGTGACCTCGTGATTGAGGGCGGCGATCCCGGTGGGGTCGGTCAGGCTGAACGGCGCCGTGAGGTACGGGAACTGGGCCAGCGGGTTGTCCGGGCGCAGATGCTCCATCAGGCGCGAATGGACGATCTGGGTGTTCTGGGTCAGCTGGGTTTCGAGGATCGCGATGCCGATGCTGCCGCCGAGCATGCGCATCAATGCGCGCAATGCGGTTCCCTGGGTCAGTGATGTGGTGCGGCAGACCCGACAGCGCGAGCAGGTTCAACGGCACAAAGGTGCAGCCGAGCCCGAAGCCCTGGGCGAACCCGGCCCACAGGATCGGCCCCGAACCCATATACAGCGAATAACCCGGTCATCTGCCACAACGAGGCCGCGGCCATCAGAAACCCGACCAGGATGAAGAGGCGGTTGTCGACCTTGTCGATGAGCCGCGCGACGATGAACATCGCCAGCATCGTGCCGAAGCCGCGCGGCGCCATCATCCAGCCGGCGTCGAACACCGGGTAGTTCAGCAATACCTGCATCATCGACGGCATCAATGCCAGGGTGCCGCTGAGGATCATGCCGACCCCGAACATCAATACGCTGCCGGCGACGAAATTCGGGCTCTTCAATAATTCGCGATTGACGAAGGAGCGCTCGCCGGCGGTCACGGTGTGGACGATCAGCAGGTAGAAGCACACCGCCGCGACCGTCGCCTCGATCCAGATCTCGGTCGAGTGGAACCAGTCCTTGATCTGGCCGCGGTCGAGCATCAATTGCAACGAGCCGACCGCGACGCTCAGCATCGCAAAGCCGAACATGTCGAACTGCTCGCGCCGCATCGGGCGGGACGGGCGGATGAAGGCGAAGATGCCGAGCGCGCACAACGCCCCGACCGGCAGGTTGACGTAAAAGCACCAGCGCCAGTCGAGGTTCTCGGTCAGCCAGCCGCCGAGGGTCGGGCCGATGATCGGCCCCATCATCGCGCCGGTGCTGAAGATCGCCATCGCCTGGCCGTGCTTTTCGCGCGGATAGATCGTAAACAACGTCGCCTGCCCGAGCGGCACCAGCCCGGCCCCGGAGACGCCTTGCAGGATGCGGTAGAACACCAGCTGCGGAGAGGCTCGTCGCGGCGCCGCACAAGGCCGAGGCGATGGTGAACCCGACCACCGAGGCGATAAAGATGTATTTGACGCCAAAGCGGCCGGCGAGCCAGCCGGTCAACGGCATCATGATCGCCGAGGAGACGATGTAGGTCGTCAGTACCCAGGAGATCTGGTCCTGCGAAGCCGACATGCTGCCCTGGATGTGCGGCAGGCAGACATTGGCGATCGTCGTGTCGACGCCCTGCATGACGCAGGCGGTGATGATCGTCGCGGTCATCGCGCCCCGGTTGGGCACCGGCGGGGCGGTCTCTCCCCTCACGCCTTGCGCCTCAGAGCTTGCCGAAAATCGCCATCATTGAAGTGTAATGTAGATGACGGCGCGGTGCGAGGCGCGTCTCTCGCGCCCGCCTGCAGCTGCTATCTGAGGTAGAGTTTTGCTGCAGATTCGCTGCAGATATGCAATATCCCGCAATGTAGTCAATGTTGGGTTGTGGAACAATTAGCCCCTCTCCGCCCTCAAAGGGCGGAGAGGAAGGGGCCCGGCGCGAAGCGTCGGGAAGGTGAGGTGGGTAGCCGGCGATCTCTCTGGAATCCCCCACCTCGCCCCAACCCTCTCCGCCCCCGGGGGCGGAGAGGGAGTATTGCGGTCAGCCGAGGCCTTTTTCGAGGAGGTCTAGGGCGGCGATCGAGAAGGCGCGCATGTTGTCGACGCGGTCGCTCTTGCCGGTCTCGACGGTGATCGAGCGCTCGCCGTTGGGCCCGATGAGGGCGATGCAGGAATGCCCGGCGGCATGGCCGTAGCGGCTGCCGGTCGGGCCGGCGGTGCCGGTCTCGCCGAGCGACCAGGTGGTGGCGAGCTTGCCGCGGATCTTGCGGGCGAACAGCATCGCGTAGGCCTCGGTCGAGGGGGTGATGCCGGTCAATTCCTGCTCGGTGACTTCGAGCGAGCGCGGTCCGCGACTGCCGGGTATAGACGACCGCACCCCCCATGAAATAGGCCGAGGCGCCGGCGATCGCGAGCAACGCCGCCGAGATCAGCCCGGCGGTCGAGGATTCGGCGATGCTGATCGTCTCGCCGCGCGCCTTGAGCCTGGCCGCGATCCGCTCCGCCTGGGGCAACAATTCGTCGATCATGCTCGGCTCTCCTCCTCGGTTCCGTCGGAGGCATACCAGCACAGATCCTCCTAGGAGGTCCACAGCCGCTGACGCTAGAGTTTCGGCGCAGCCAAGGAGGAAACGATGCCGACATTCCGCCCGACCCCCGATCTGACGATGCATTACGAGATCGACGATTTCACCGATCCGTGGCGCCGCAGCGAGGCGATCCTGATGCTGCACGGCAACGCCGAGAGCAGCGCCGCGTGGCACGGCTGGGTCCCGGCTCTGGCGCGGCGGTATCGGGTGGTGCGCCCGGACATGCGCGGGTTTGGCGCCTCGACCCCGATGCCGCGCGACTATGCCTGGACGCTCGACCGGCTGATCGACGATTTCACCGGGGTGATGGATGCGCTCGAGATCCACCGCTTCCATCTGGTCGGCGCCAAGATCGGCGGGACGGTCGCCCGCGCCTTTGCCGCGCGCCGGCCCGAGCGGGTGATGAGCTTGACCGTGGTCGGCACCCCGCCGCCGATGCGCGAGGGGGCGGCCGAGCGCGCCCCCGAACTGGCCGAGGAATTCGAGACCCAGGGTGTCGAGCACTGGGCGCGGCGCACGATGGGCGGCCGGCTCGGCAGCGAATTTCCGCCCGAAGGGGTCGAATGGTGGATCAAGTACATGGGCCGCACCGCGGTCTCGACCCAGATCGGCTTTATGAAGACGATCGCCTGCGCCGACATCCGCGACGATGTGCCCAAGATCAAATGCCCGACATTGGTCATCACCACCGACGGCAGCGGGCTCGCCTCGGTCGACCAGACCCGGGCCTGGCAGCGGCAGATCCCGAATTCGACAGCTGGTCGTATTGCCCGGCAACTCCTACCACGTCGCGGCGACCCACGCCGAGCGCTGCGCCGAGGCGACGCTCGACTTTATCGGCCGGAACGGCGGCCCAGCCACACCGTGACGCACTGCGCGGCGGCCTGCTGCGCGCGCTGCTCGATCTCCGCCTCGCTCAAGGTGCTGAGCGGGTGGTCGATGACGACCGGGGCGAGGCCGGGCATGCCGAGCGCGTCGCGCTGCACCTCGGCCTCGTGCAGGAACTCGGTGGTGACGACGACTGCGGTCGGGCGGCCCAGGGCTTCGAGGCTGATGCCGTCATGCGTACAGCACGACGTGCACGACCCTCAATCGCCGATCGCGGTCAATACGATGTCGTTCTCGGCTGCAATCGTGTCGAGCAGCGCCGGGTCGGCGTCCATGGAAAAGCTCTCCTTGCGGTAATAATTGACCGCGGCGAAGGAGAACTCCTCGGCGAGCCGCGCCGTGGTCTTGCGCAACAGGCGGTTGGCGTTCCATTTGGTGTTGTCGAGCACCCCCAAGCGCAGCCCGTCCAATCGGGCGGCGCGCGGCGAGAGCGCCAACGCCTCGGTCTCGACCACCCGCGCGGGTCGAAGACGATCGATCCGGTCTGTTCATCGTCAGGTCTCCCTATTCCTAATTCGTCGCTCCGGCAAAAGAGGCTGTCAGGAAATTAACCCTTGGCTGGATCGCTCCGTGCGTCCTTCGAGACAGCCGCTGCGCGGCTTCCTAGGATGAGGTTTTTCTTAATGCCATCAACGAAGTACCTCATCCTGAGGAGGCGTCTGCGCCGTCTGACGCTCGCAGGATCCCTATACAACCTAGATGTTGGTTCTGCAATTTCTACACCTGAAAGCGGGGTCCGGCTGCCCCTGGCTTAACAGGACAACGCGCTGGACCACTGGGCTCTAATTCCCCTTTCGGGAATGACGAAAGGGCCATTTCTCTTACAGATAGCAGGTGCCGTCGACGCAGATCGGCGCCTTCGGCTGGGCGGCGGTTTCGATATTGCGCAACACCGGCGAGGACATGTGGCCCCAGCCGGGGATGAAGGCGGAAAACCGCCCGGCCTCGCCGCCGATCACGAAGAGGTGGATGTGGTCGGGGCTGGGCACGATCGGGATCCGCGCCTCCGGCTCGCGCTTGTACCATTTCGGCAGGTTGCGGTTGTAGATCTTGCCGTAGCGCTCCTTGAAGCTGATCTCGGAAAAGAAATTGTAGGCGTGCATCGCCAGATAGTTGCGCACGTCATGCCGGGTCCAGCCCTTGCCGGCGATGGTGCGGGCGTGCTCCGGCCCGATGACGACCGCGCAATGCCCGCTCGACACGGCATTGTTGTTGGCGATCGTGCTCATCGCCGAGCAGATGCTGTCGAGAATGCCCTCGGGGTCGTTCGCGACATGGTTGGTGACGCTGTGCGGCGGCTCGGCGGCGATCACGAAGACCGTCGAGTCGTCCGGCGCGAACCCCTTCTCGACGTGATAGGGCGCCCAGGGCTCGCCGCCTCGTTCTCGGCGACGCAATAGGTGTATTTGCCCGGGTGGCCGAGCGTGCTCTTGTCGAGATCGCCGGGCCAGGCGCCGCCGACATTGAGCAAGACGAGCCGCAACGCCCGCCCGATCGTGGCATTGGCGCGGTTTCCCGAGCCGAAGGCGTTGCAGCCGCCATTCATGCCGATCTCGCTGGCGATCGGGCCGTTGACGACCAGCAACGGGCCCGCCATGTGGGTCGTCGCCTGCACGCCGTTGAGGTTGAAGGCCTTGGCGCTCAGCGCCAGCATCGCGGCGCGCACCACCGGCGCGTATTCGGGCTTGCAGCCGGCCATCACGATGTTGATGGCGAGCACCTCGCGGCTGAGGCTGCCGTGGCGCGGCGGCACCTTGCACTCGACCCGGTCGGGCTCGCCGCCGAGCGCCTCGACGACCGCGTCGACCTGCTCCCGGGTCGGCGGCACGACCGGGAGCCCGTCGGTCCATCCCTGCTCGAAATACCATTCGACGAGGTTGGTGCCGGCCGGCACAAGGAGGGGGTTGTCGACCGCGAGCTGCGCCATCTCTCATTCCCTGCCGGCCATCGAGGGTTGCCCGATCCAGAAGCGGTTCAGGGCCTGTGTCAAGGGCGGCGGCTTCTCGCGGCCGGCCAGCCGGGCGAGAGCCTCGTGGTAGGGGGCGACATAGCGCAGCCGCTTCGGGATCAGCGGATATACCGACCGAAGCACGACGAGCGCCCGCTCGGCGGAACGCTGCTCGGCCGGGCCATAGGGCAATCCGAACTCGTCGCGCAGGCGGGGCGGCAGCAGCCGCGCGGTCAGCGCCCGGTACCAGGGCGGCAATCGCCAGCCGGTCCCGGCGCCGGCGAACAGCTGGTCGGCGATCCGACGGGCGGCATGGCTCACCGCTATGACGTCCGATCCGAGCATGCCGTCGACATAGCCGCGAAACTCGGCCCAGCTCTGCGGCAAGAGGCCCTGCGGGATACCGAACAGTGCCGCGAAGAGGCGGGTTTCGGCGTAATAGCGCTCGCAATCCTCGGCCGAGAGCGGCGGGGCGACCAGCTCATAGGCGAGCGGTGCGGTCTCGGTCAAGGTGGCATTGACCCAGCACAGCGCGCCGGCATCATTGGCCCAGTAGCGGGAGCCGGCGGCAAACGCGCCCGAGCCTTCGGTCAGGGTGCCGCAGATCCCGGCATGCCGCCGATGCAGGCGGCGAGCGGCGGCGATCGCCTCGTCCGTGGTGCCGAACATCATCGTCAAGGTGATGTTGAAGGTGCGCTGGAACCGGCCGACCGGGTCGCTCAGGGTGCGGGAATGCTCGGCGACCGCGGCGGCGACCCAGGGATGCGCCAATTGCAGCAGCAGAGCGCGGCCGGCTCCGAGGAAAACCGCTGCCTCCCTGTCGATGCGCCAAGCCACCGATAGCGGCCCGAATACGCCGGCCGGCCCGCCCGCTGCGGCAGACCGCACGACCGCCAGCTGCGCTTCGAGATCGGCTTCGCTGACAATGACAGGGGAACAAGCCCGATTGCCGCAGGCTTTCGTCACCCCCGCTCGAAATCCTGCAGCGACAGGCCGAGCGCCTCGGCCCCCTCTTCGAGATAATCGCCGAGCAACGGGGTGCCGACCAGGTATTCGGTCACATTCGCCAGCGCCGTGTCGCGCGCCTGCTGCAGCGCTTCCGGCCAGCTCGCGGCGTCGTAGTCGCCGCGGCCGAGCCACACCAGCGCGAGCAGCTCTTGCTTCTCCGGGATGCCGAGCCCGTCGATCGCGTCGCGCAGCTCCTGCTCGCTGGGATTGTCGGGCGTGTCGAGCAGCACCTCCCGCTCGTCATCGTCGGGCCCGTCCGAGCCCGTCGCCGCATCCGGCTCGACCGGCACCTCGGCGTCGAACTCGCGCGCCTTTGCGATGATGAAACCAAGCCGTTCGAGGGGGATCGCCAGCATCCGGGCTCTCTTTCGCAATCGATCTTCTATGGTAAACCCCGGCGACCCCGCATGCACTCCCCTCGGCGCCCAGGAGCACAGCGTGAGCGACCATCCGACACCGAGTGCAGGTTCAGCGCCGGTCCATTCTATCCGCCGTTTGCTCGCCAGCCGATCGTCCGGCTGATTGTCGGGTTTTCTTACAACTGCCAGGACGAGAGCCGCACAGAAACACCTGCCTTCGGATGCTTCGATCCCGATCCAGATGCAAAACTCTCCAACCGAGAGGTGAGGCGTTGTTTCCGGAGCGCCGCTCCGAAATACCCCGAATGGGCAAATCCACCACCCCATTTGGGGTGCCGGTAGACTTGACATGTTTTTGATTCGGCGTAGGGATGTGGTTGTAAACCGCTGATATTCCTAACATTTCTTAGTTGGCCCGAGGATTGCTAGATCATGTCAGGCCCGATGCCTCAAACACCGGTCCGCCGATGGCTGCGCAGGAATCCGATAGGCCACGATGCCGGCAAGCATCTCCTCGCCACGCGCCGGCCTGAGCCGGGGCCAGTTCATTTTCCAGACACCGGCTCTTTTGGGGTCGGCCGACCGGTGAATACGGTATGGCGGGCTCGCACAGAGTTGTTCAACTGCGTTCGCAACCGTCGACCGAGGGATGAGATGACCTGCGGGCTCTAAAGCATGCCGCCGCGCTCGCACATTGGCCAATAGGGGAGGGACGTTCCATGCACCGATCGGCGCAAGCCTTGATGAGCGGGCTGCATTGGGAGCGGACGGTTCCCGACCAACCCTCGCCGGACCCGCAGACTGTCTTCATGGTCGGCAACAGCCCGGCAATGATGGAGGTGTTCGAACATATTCGCCGCTTCGCCGCTTGTGACGTGCCGGTGCTGATCACCGGCGAGAGCGGCACCGGCAAGGAGCTCGTCGCCCGCGCCATCCACGACCGCTCGACCCGGGCCGGAGGGCCGTTCATCGCGCTCAACTGCGCCGCCGTGCCGGCGACGCTGATCGCCTCGGAGCTTTTCGGGTACGAAAAGGGTGCGTTCACTGGCGCTACCGCCCGCAAGCACGGGCATATCGAGCACGCCCATCGCGGTACGCTGTTCCTCGACGAGATCGGGGACATGCCGATCGACCTGCAAGGCCTGCTGCTGCGCTTTTTGCAGGAGGGAGAGATTCTGCGCGTCGGCGGCCGGCAACCGATCAAGGTCGACGTCCGCGTCGTCGCCGCGACCAATGTGCGCCTGCGTGAGGCGATCGAAGCCGGCAAGCTGCGCGAGGATCTTTATTACCGGCTCAATGTGCTGACCATCGAGCTGCCGCCGCTGCGCGAGCGGGACGGCGATGTCGAGGTTCTGGCTACCTACTTTCTGCGCGAGATCGCGCGAGAGCTGCAACGCGAGCTGCCCGGCTTCACCCTGAAGCGATGGAGACGTTGCTCTCCTATCCCTGGCCCGGCAATGTCCGCGAGCTTATCGCGACGGTGAGGCGTGCTGTCGTCCTCGCCAACGGGCCACTCATCGAGCTCTCGGATCTGCGGCTCGAACCAGCACGGCCGTACGGCCGGCGCGCTCGAAGCAGATGATCGGGAAGGCCCGGAACGGCTTTTCGACGAAGCCGGCGCGCTTTGGGGGCGCCGAGCGGGGCGCAATCTTGCAGGCGCTCGAAGCGAACGGGTTCAACGTAACGCGCGCCGCCCGGTCGCTCGGGGTATCGCGGGCGACCCTCTACCGCATGTTGCGACGCAACGGCATCGAGCTGACTCAGGAATGCCGCGTCCGGGATGCAGAGCTGGCGGCCGGCGAGGACTGAGCTCTGGGGCGGTAGGGTTCGCGATGTATCGCATGGAACAACTGTCTCAGTGTCTCGCATCAACTGTCTCAGCGAAAATCGGACAGCGCACGCCCGGAACCGGCCGCGTGTTAACAATAAAAATGGCGGAACAACTTACCTATCCCTTAACAGCGAAAAGTATCGTGGGAGTGGCACGCGATTTGCTCCTTGCAAGTGGTCGGCGTTCACATCCGGCAAATGGGCGTCAAGCCGCGCTTGGACTTTGGTCCCGCGGCTGGTGCCGGCCGGTAGACGCAGACATGTCATGGCTTCCGCCGCAGGGGCGGGGGAAAGAAAGGAAAAACCACGGTATGAGAAAGCTTCTTCTTGCCAGTTGCGCGGTCCTCGCCTTGAGTGTCGGGGCGCGGTAGTCAAACTACGCTCGCGCAGAATATCGCTCGACGACGACAGCTCCTGGACGCTCACAGGCGGGGCTGCCTTAGGCACCGGAGCCAGCGCGACCGCGGCAGCCGGCGGCGCCGACGGCAACGGCTCGGGCAACGCCACCGCCGGCGCCCAGGGTGCCGGCGGGTCGGGCGGCGCGACAGGTGGCGGCCAGGGCGCTGGCGGCTCCGGCGGAACGCCACCGGCGCCACCAACTACCAGCACGCGACCACCAACACCTCAGACCAGCACCGCGACGCCAATCAGCTGGTACCGGCGCGGCGTCGAGCAACAACAGCAAGGCCGACCAACATCAGCCGGTCAACACCAAGACGACGACGATCACGCGCGACCAAGACCAACATCAGCAAGCGGCGGCCGCCGGCGGTGCCGCAGCCAATAACGGCTCCACCGCGGTTCAGGCCAATGGCAACAGCCTGCTCTCCGGCAACACCAAGACCACCACCAAGACCAACTCGGCGAGCGCCGACGGTGGCGCCGCGGCCAATAACGGTTCCACCGCGGTTCAGGCCAACGGCAACAGCCTGCTCTCTGCAATACTAGAACTCCGACAACACGAAGAACTCCAACAACACCAAGACCACCACGGTCGGCGCCGGGCAGAATGCCGCAAACAACGGCGGCGAGGTCAGATCAGAAGAACTCGAACAACTCGGACAGCAGCACCCATAACCTGTCGTCGAGCTCGACCGGCAGCTCCGGCGGCACGGCCAGCGCGACCACAGGCGGCAAGGCCGTAAACTTCAACAATCAGAAGACCAGCACCAAGACCATCACGAAGACCGATACCAAAACCAACACCTTGAGCTCCACCGGCAATTTCAGCCCGAACGCAAATAACGGTGGGCGCAACACGATCAAGGATTCCGGCAACACCAAGACCACCACGACCAGCTCCGCTGGTGGAGCCGGTAATCAGTCACCTGGTGTCACCGCCACCAACCGCGGCAAGGCCAGTGCGGTCAGCGCCGACGGGACCGGCCCGGGGCAGTGGCTCAGCGCCAATGATCACAGCACGATCAATGCCACCAACAAGGATGTCGGCAACACGGACAACAGCGACCACACCAGCACCCACACGAAGGACTCGAACAACACCAAGACGATCTCTGGCAATACCAAGGTCGACATCGACGCCGAGCTGAAGAACTCGGTGATCGGCAGTGGCAGCCTGAGCCAGTCGACGACCAACACCAGGACCGCCAGCCTCACCACCAACACGAGCGCTTCGGGCGGGGCGGGATCCTCCTTCAACACGTCCAATGTAGCCGGCAACAACATCAAGTATCTGGCGGCCGGCTTCAGCGGCAATGTCATCATGGACCACTCGATGGGCGGCCAGGGCATTCTGCAGGCCAACCAGAACACCGGGGCGAACGCGGTGCAGCAGAACTCCGTGGCTCTGACCTCGACGGTCGGCGGCAATGGCGGCGGGTTGTCCGGGTTCAGCCCAACCGTAAATCCACCGCTAACCCGCTCGGTCGACGAAGCATTCCGCACCGCTCTTGGCGGTGCGGACCCTGCTCCTGCAACGGACGACACGGGATTGCTAACATGAAGACATCCGCCATCTGGGCCGTCGCGGCCCTGCTCGCCGCGACGGTCGGCATTCACGGGTCGTGCGCCGCCGGCGAAAAGGGCACACCGGCGGCGGGGGGCATCCTCGGGGTGCTCGACGGAACCGCCGTGCCCGCGGCGCAGCTCGGCCGAGAGCACGCGCGAGGGCGCCCGGACCATCAATGTCGAGACCAATATCAACTTCGACGGCTCGCTCAGCGAAGGCTCGCTGCGCGGCAACGCCGTCATCGGCAATTCAGCGACCGGGACCATCACCACGAGCAACTCGATCAACAACAATACCGGAATTACCACCGTGTTCCAGAATTCCGGAAACAACTCGCTGTTTCAGCAAACCACCTCGATCAACATCACAGTGCACCCGTGAACTGTGAACGGGTGAAGGAATTGGCTGCACCGCGGTCGTGCGTGCTTCGAGACGCGCTCTTCGAGCGCCCTCAGCATGAGGCAAACCTTTGCTGGCATTAAGAAAAGACCTCATCCTGAGGAGGCCGCCCCCGGGTCCGCGCTCCGTGCGGCCCGAGGACAGGCTCCGCGGCCGTCTCGAAGGACGCATCGGCGCTGATCCAATTCCTTCACACGCTCTGAGGAGGCGTCTTCGGAGCAAGCAGGGCGCGTCGTGACAGCACATCATCGGAGGCTTCGCTCGGCTGCATTCGCGCTCTGTTTCGGGACGGCGGCAGTGTCCGCCGTCCCGGCCGGAGCTGGATCGTTATTTCTTAATGGTGTCGGCCTTGGCGGCGGCGCCGTAACGATGAACTTCGAAAGTTTCCAGGAAAAAAAATACAAGGCTACGCTCGCTCAACAATACGATTTTTCTTGCGGCTCGGCAGCACTCGCTACGTTGCTGACTTATAACTACAATATGCCGGTCAGCGAGCAGGAGGTATTCCAAAGCATGTTCGAGAACGGCGACAAGAAGGTGATCGCCGAATCTGGTTTCTCACTGCTCGACATCAAGAATTATTTGGCGCGGCGCGGGCTCGAATCCAACGGGTACCGCGCGCCGCTCGACAAGCTCGCAACAGTGCGGCTGCCGGCGATCGTGCTGATCAATGTGCGCGGGTATAGCCACTTTGTCGTCCTGGAGGGAATTCAGGACGGGTATGTGCTCCTCTCCGACCCCGCTAACGGTATGCGAAGCGAGCCCTTGGGAGAGTTCGAGGGTCAATGGACCGGAATATTCTTTCTGATCCTGACCAATGCCGAGCAGGCGCAGCAGGGCTTCAACAGCGAGGCGAAATGGGCTGCAGCACCCGCGCCTCCCTGGGAATTGACGCGGTACACGGTCGATCTTGCCACCCTCGCGCGGCCGGCCATGCTCAGCATCGGCAGGTTCTGACGTGTGCTCCTCGATCGCACAGAAGATGGCACGATCGCCGACAATGCTCGCGGCTTGCGCCACCCTCGCGGCGAGCCTGTTGGGGGGTTGCTCCGACAGCCGCGTCACGATGTCCCCCGTCCCGGCCGCTTCCGGATCGATGCCGCAACGGACGGCGCCGGCAGCGAAGGCGTCGATCGGCGACAGCTTTGCGACCGCCGCCCTCGATGACCGCGCGCTCGGTACGATTCGTGGTGGGTTGAGCACGGGATCGGGCCTGGTCGTGAACTTCTCTTTCCAGGAGGCGACTTACGTCAACCACAACCTGACCCAGAATATAGTCGTGCCGACCGTTACGGTGTCTCCCGGGTCGAGCACGGTCGTGCTGGGAAGCACACCCTCTGGGGTGACGCCAAGCTCGATCGCGCCGACCGGAAGCGGAATGACGCAGGCGCAAGTGGCTTCTTCGGCTCTCGCGGTCCAGTCGCTCGTCAATAGCGGCATGACCTCCGTCGTCAGCAGCCTCGGCGGTCGGGGCGTCACCAACACGATTACCAATGCCGCGAACAATCAGCTGGTGCAGCAGGTCATCACGGCAAACATCAATATCACCGGCTTGTCTCAGACGATCCAGCAGAGCGTGGCGTCGACGGTGTTGAGCCGCGTTGCCGCCGCCAACGCGCAGTTTCGCTGAACGAGCGGCGATGGACAGAATATCGAGCCCGCGGGAACGTCGTCACCAAGGAGTGGGTTAACTTACTACGGTGGACCTTCGGCTGTGTTGCCATGCTGTCGCTCGGCCGAGAAGATCGGGGGGACCGATTTATGACGAGGCGTCGAGAAAGAAGACTTCGGGTTGGACGACGACGAGCCGCCATCGCTAGGTACCGAGCGTTGGGACTGGTGCTCGGGGTTTGCGTCTTCTCTGCCGATTGCGGGGCGGCTGGACTCTCGACCCCGACCCGGGTTCCGGATCTGCGCGCCTTGCTCACCAGCACCAGCACGCTGTCAGAGGCTGCAATGGCACGGCAGACCGGCAGCGGGCTGCGTCCGCCAAACATCCTCACCAATGAACAAAGCGGGGCACCGAGGGTGCTGCTTTGGGACGAATTCAGGATCGGGCCGCTGATGACGCCGTCAAACAGCGGGATGGTGACGACCGGCGGGACGGGCAAATAGGGGCCCGGCCGTGCAGCATCGGCAGCCGCCGGGTTAAAGGGAAAACTTGTACGGCAGCTCGAAAAGCACCTTTGCCGCCGGCGTGTTCGGGCCGGCGCCGACCCCGACGCTGACATTCAGCCTCAGCGCCTGTGAGATCTGGTAGCCCAGGCCGAAATTGAAGGTGCCGTAAGAGTAGGCCGATCCCGGGATTTCGTTGCCATTGGCGTAAGCCGGCGAAGACGTGCGTCTGCTGATAGCTCAAGGTCAGAGCCGCCCGGTCGTTCAAGGCAAAGCCGATGCCGAAGGTGAGGGACGGAGATTCGCCCGGTTGCAGCTTGACCGGGGTCGCCGGGCCGCCCTGCCGGTCCTGGATCTTTTGCGTCCGGCCGAGATTGTGGACGTATTGGAGGTTGGCGAACAGCACGCCCGGCGCGGTCGGAAGAAGCACGGTAACGCTCGGCTGAAGCGAGTTAGAACCCCGTTCCGGTCGCCAGCCTCTTGGGGGTGCCTGCGAGGAATTGCCCGTTCGGATCGTCGAGCGTAATGATCGGGACATCAAAGGGGCTGACGCCCGTCGCGGTTTTGAACAAGAAATTGCCGACAAAAATCGGCCAGCCGCTCTCGCCTAAATTGAGCTGATAGCTGCCGCCAAATTGCATGTCGCCGAGACTGGCGCCGGTGGCGCTGACCGAGAGCAGCTCGGCGCTGGTTCCGAGCGGGATCAGGCTGCTGGTGCTGCCGGCGTTGTAGACGTAACGGGATCTTGGCGTTCAACTCGAGCCGATCGGTCACGCCGCCGCGTACCGTCACGGCCGCTGTCGAGATGTTCTGCTCGAAGCGCGTGACAAAGATGTTCCCAAAGGTGATGCCGGGGATGATCTGAAATCCGTTGACCCCGAGCTGGTTCTGCGACCAGTAGTCGTATTCGAAAGACGGATCGATCACGATCTGGCCTTTCGGGGTCAGGACGCCGCCGACAGTCGAGAGCGACGGCGCGGTCTCGACGACCTGGCGGGCTTGCTGCTGCTCGGCCGAAGGGCCCGCGATCGGCGCCGACTCGCCACCCGCCGGTGGCGGCGGGTTAGCCGGGGCGGCATTTTCCGGAGCGGGTTCGGCAGCGGGGGCGGAGGTTTGGGCCACCTCCTTGCGTGCCGGAGCCTTCGCCGCAGGCGCCCAGCCGCTACGGGAGCATTGTCCGCGGCGGGTGCGGCAGGCACGTTTCCTGGCCCGGTGCCGGCGGCTCGCAATTTGCGCAGCTGCTCGTCGAGCAGCTGACTCTTTTGGTCCAGCCGCAAGAATTGCTGGTGCAGCTTCTGCTCGCGTTTTTTGAGCTCGGTCAACTCCTTCTGAATCGCGGCACGCAGCTGCTTGAGCTCTTCGGCGGTATCGTCGGCGAGCGCGATCCCCGGCAACAAGAGATACGCCCCGCCCAGCAGCAATGCCGGCACGCTGAAGCGCGAGCTTCGAGGGTGACCGGTGGCACCCAAACGACACATCCCCATGCGATCTATCCGGAGCAGTTCCTAGCGGCGACGATCCGCTCCAGGATAACCCGTTTTTGCAAGGGGTTGGCAAGCAATTCCACCCTAGCGCGGGCACATCGCTGTGTCTTGCGAAGGGCGTGACCCTCGTCAACGCAGCTGCGGCTGCACTTTCTCGCACAACAACTGCATCGAGCGCATGACCCGCTCATGCGGGATCAGCCCGCCGGTGTTGAGCTCGGCGAGGATGCCGGCGAGGCCGAGCTGATCTCTGAGGCCCGCGAGCCGGTCGGCGACCATCTCCGGCGTGCCGACGACCGCCCGGGTTCGCCGCGCCTCATCCCAGGTGATCGTCTGCAGCCGCTGGGCGCCCTCGATCCGCCGCTCGGTGTCGAAGACGCCGGCGCGGTTCGCCAATTCTTCGAGCCGCGCGCCGAGATAGCGGTAGAAATTCATCAGAGCTCTCCTCGGGGTCGGAGTACGCCTGCTCGACGGTGTCGCCGACATAGACCGGCGCGCGCAGATACACCTCGCCCTCGCCGTGGGTGACCGGCGGCTTTCCAGGCGTCGCGATAGATGCGCAGATTGGGGAGGACATCCTCCAGACGTGCCGCGCCGCGCGCCCGACAAAGATCGCATAGCCCTGCCTTGCCGGCGGAGATGAAGGTGTCTTCGCGGTTCGCTGCGATCCGGATCGGCGGATGCGGCTTGCGGTAGGGTTTCGGGCACGATGCAGACGTTTTCGTAATTGTAGTATTTGCCGGAAAACGAAAACGTTTCCTCGGTCCAGGCGCGCTTGACCACTTCGAGCACTTCGCCGAAGCGCTCGGGGCTCTCGCCGTAGGATATGCCGTAGGCCTCGTAGGCGCGCGGGAAGCCGCTGCGACCGACGCCGAAAATCAGCCGCCCATGGCTGATGTGATCGACCGTCGCGGCCTCTTCGGCCAGGCGCAACGGCTGGCACAACGGCAGAACCTGGACGCCGAGGCCGATCTTGATGTTCTTGGTGCGGGCCGCGATCGCGCTCGCGATGGTCAGCGGCACCGCGCATACCGACCGCTCCGGCGCCATGTGGATTTCCGCCAGCCAGATGGCGTCGAGCCCCCACCGCTCGGCGGCTTCGACCTGCTCGAAGGCGGTGGTGAACGCCTCGGCCTCGCTCTGGCCCGGGCGCCGCTGGAATTCGTGAAACACGCCGAATTCGAATGCCATCTGCTTCTACTCCTCTCGTACTGTCATTTGCCGGCAAGGGCGAAGGCGGGCTGGTCGGTAAAGGCCGGCATGATGTCCCGCGCAAACCGGCGGATGTTGTCTCGCGATCCGCCGAAATTGATGATCACGTATTCGACGCCGCCCTTCTGCAGTCTCTCGAGCTTCTGCACGATCTCGTCCGGCGAGCCGAAGAGCGCGCTCTCCGCGCTCTCGTAGCGGGCTTCTGCTTCGTCATGCTTGAAGCGGTTCCCGCGTATCCCCGTCCGGCCGCTTCGCCAGCGCATTGATCCGCATGTGTCCCTGATAGCGCCGTTCGAGCGCCGCTTCCTTGTCTGCGGCATCCTTGGCGATATGGACGGCCCGGGCGACCGCGACGTGCATCGGGTCGAAAGCGCGGCCGCGCGCCCTGACTTCCTGCTCGAACTGGGCGACTTGCTCGAGGATCTCTTCGGACAGCGAGTGCTGCCCGAGCAGCATGTTGTAGCCGCGCTCGGCGACCTGGCGGACCGAGCTCGCGCTCCCCGCGCCCATCCAAAAGGGCGGGTGCGGCTTCTGTGCCGTCGGCGGCTCGACGACGATGTTGTCGAACTGCCAGTACTTGCCGCGGTGCGAGAACGGCGCGTCCGAGGAGAACGCCTTCGTCATCACATCGAGCAGATTCTTCGAAGCGCTCGTCGGCTTCCTCCATCGGCACGCAAAATCCGGCGAATTCATTGTGCCGATAGCCCTTGCCGACCCCGAAATCGAGCCGGCCGCCGGACAACAGATCGAGGGTCGCGGCCTGCTCCGCCAGCAATACCGGGTTGTGCCAGGGCAATACCAGCACCGCCGTGCCGAGGCGCAAATGACGGGTGCGGGCGCCGAGCCAGGTCAACAGGTTGAGGCTCGCCGAGACCTGGCCAAAACCGGTGAAGTGATGCTCGACAAGAAACGTGCTGTAATAGCCGAGCGCCTCGGCCTCGACATTGTTGTCGATAAATTCGCGAAAACCTTGGCTGCTGTCGGTATCGGGGCCGGCGCGCCTTGCCTGCGCGCTGCCGAAGAGCCCAAATCGCATTCCTTCTCTCCTAGAACCTGCTCCCATTTAACACAACTATAGCCGTCGCCCCCGCGAAAGCGGGGGCCCAGAGCTTGCCCCTGGCTTGATCAGGGGGCCAACCGCCTGAGCACTGCATTCCCAGATTCCCGCTTTCGCGGGAATGACGGAGGAAGGCCGTAGCGCGAGCTGCACTGGGATCGATGGGCTACTGAAGCCGCGGCATCACCTTCTCGCAGAGCAGCTGCAATGACCGCGTCATCGGCTCCGCCGGTATCACCGCGCCGAAATTCAGCTCCGCGAGGATGCCGTTGAGCCCGAGCTCCTCGTGCAATTGCTGCAACCGGTCGGCGACATATTCGGGACCGCCGATGATCACCTTGTCGCGCCTGACTTCTTCATAGGAAATCGTGCGGACCGTCTCGGCCTCGGCGGCGCGACGCCGGTTGGGCGAACCCTCCAGCCGCGTGCTCAAGGTCCGGTAGCCGGACATGATGCTCGCCTCGGCTTCGTCCCGCGCCCGCCGATCGGTGTCGGCAATATGCAGGGTGAGCCGCAGATACACTTCCCCCTCGCCAGCATGTCCCGCCTCCCGGTAGGCCCGGCGGTAGGCCGCCAGGTCGGGGGCGAGCCCTTCGAGCGAGCCGCTGCGAACAGCGACAAAGATCGGATAGCCGGCCTCGCCGAGAGACGGAAAGGTCTCCTCGCTGGCGGCCGCGACGCGGATCGGCGGGTGCGGTTGCTGGTAAGGCCGCGGCACGGCAGAGGCGTTGTTGAAGCTGTAGTATTTGCCCTCGTAGGAGAAGGCCGGCTGCGTCCAGGCCTGTTTGACGATCTCGAGCGTCTCCAGAAACCGCTCGCGGCTCTCCGAGTACGGCACACCATAGGCCATATAGGAGCGCGGGTTGCCGCTGCGCCCGACCCCGAAGAGCAGCCTGCCCTTGCTGATCTGGTCGATCGTCGCGGTCTCCTCGGCGAGCCGCAGCGGGTGGCAGAGCGGCAACACCTGGACGCCGGTGCCGATCTTGATACGGCGGGTGCGCGCGGCAATGGCGCTGGCGACAGTGAGCGGCGCGGTCAGCACCGAGCGGCGCGGCTGTTGGTGGATTTCGGCGAGCCAGATCGCGTCGAGCCCCCACCGGTCCGCCGCTTCGACCTGATCCAGCGCCTCCTCGAACGCCTCCGCCGCGGTCTGATCCGGCCGGCAATGGAATTCATGGTAGACGCCGATTTCCATCGACAATGCTCCGTCGCGCCAGATCCGCGCAGGATAAACCGTAATTTCGATCTGTCTCATCGTGCAAATACCGATTTCCGATCATGGCGATGCCGCTCCGGCATGGTTGCAGGATCGAGAATTCCGATTGACCTGGCGCCGGCGGGCGCGCGAAATCCCCGCCATGGAGTTGCGCAGCCTCCATTACTTCGTCCGCATCGCCGAGCTTGGCAGCATTACCCGCGCTTCGGCGCATCTGCAGATCGCCCAGCCGGCGCTTACCCGGCATGTGCAGCGGCTGGAGGACGAGCTCGATGCGCCGTTGTTCACCCGCGCCAACCGCGGCGTGCGGCTGACCGAAGCCGGCCAGAAATTGCTCGAAAGCGCGCAGCGCATCCTGCGCGACGTCGAGCGGGCCGGCGACGAGATCCGCGCCCACAAGGCGCATCCCAGCGGCAAGATCGTTCTCGGGGTCACGCCGACCTTGTGCCCGGTCGTGGTGCCGGAATTGTTCGGCCGCATGCGGCGGCACTACCCGATGATCGAGCTCAAGGTGGTTCACGCCGGCACGGTGCGGTTGGAAGAGTTCGTCATCGACGGACGGATAGACATCGGCTTGTTGGCCGAGATCCCGCGCAGCCGGCTGATCCTGTCGACGCGGCTCGCCGAGGAGGAAATGGTATTGGTCACCAGACCGGGTGCCGGCCCCCGGCACATCGTCTCGATCGACGAATTGCGCCGCACCCCACTCATTCTCGGGGACGGGTTGCGCGCGGCGATTGAAGCATTGCTCGCGGCTTACGACGTCGAGCTTCAGGTCGACACCGAGCTCAACGATCACGAGACGATCCGGCTGATGGTGCAGCAGGGTGTCGGCGCCTCTATCCTGCCGCATTCCTCGATCCATCGGGAATGCGCGCGCGGTCTCGTCGAGCCGCACCGCATCACCGATGACGGCATTTTTCGCACCCTCGCTCTCGGCGTCGCCGCCAACCGCGCCGCCTCCGCGGCGCGGGAGGCGGTGGCCGAGATCGTCACGCAAGTGCTCGGCGATATCGAAGCCGAGGGCAAGCTGCGCCCGCGCTTTGAACGCCTTGTCGAAGCCGCGCAACCCAGGCCCAAAGTGAGCGCCTAACGCAAAGGAGAAGCACGATGCAGATCGTCGACTTGCAGATCCATCTCTGGGAAAACGCCCGGATGTCGCCGCAACACCGGCAGATCCCGACCTATTCGGTGGACGACGCATTGAAGGAGATGGCCGAGGCCGGGGTCGACGCGGCGGTCCTCCATCCGCCCAGCACGCTCGGCGAAAAGGTCAACGAGATCGCCGTCGATGCGGTGCGCCGGCATCCGGACAAGTTCTGCATCCTCGGGCATTTCGACCTGCAAAGCCCGGATCGCGAAAACATCGTCAAGAATTGGCGGCAGCGGCCGGGGATGCTCGGGTTCCGCTTCACCTTCAACCAGCCGCAGCAGCAGAGCTGGTGGACCGACGGCTCGCTCGACTGGTTCTGGGCGGCCTGCGAGAGGGAGAAATTGCCGGTCGGGCTGCTCGCCGGCGGGCATATGGCCGCTTTCGGCAAGATCGCCGAGCGTCATCCCGGCCTCAAGCTCCATATCGACCATATGGGCCGGCACGGGGGCGCCGCCGGCGCAAAGGACGATGGCGCCTTTTCAGATCTGGGCGAAATGCTGGCTCTCGCCAAGCTCCCGAATGTCGCTCTGAAGCTGTCCGGCGGGCCGAGCTATTCGAGCGAGCCCTACCCCTACCGCAACATCCACAAATACATCCGCCAGATGTTCGACGCGTTTGGCCCGCAGCGCTGCTTCTGGGGCACCGACATCACCCGCATGCCGTGCTCCTATCGCCAATGCGTGACGATGTTCACCGAGGAACTGCCGTGGCTCCAAGGCCGCGATAAGGAGCTCGTGATGGGCCAGGCGGTCTGCGACTGGCTCGGCTGGAAACGGCCCGCCTGACGGACGCATCCCTCATTCACCGAGGCTCCCCGGAAGCGGCAGGGCCGTCCGGGGAATCGAATTCGGTTGCAGCATCGCCGCCAGCTCAACCGAAAGCATAGAATTCGGCGGGATGAGTTTCGAGGAAAAGCCCCTCTCCGCCCTTCAGGGGGGCGGGGGGGGCCCAGGCGCGACGTGGGCCTTCAGCCCACGGACTTGATCCGTGGGGCCTGGGAAGGTCAGGTGGGCGGGGCCGCAAATCCGTCCGTCGGCCCCCCTCACCCTGCCCTCTCCCCCGGCCGGCGGGGGGAGAGGAGAAAAAAGCGGGTCCTCGAGAGCCCATTTCGCGGCGAAAGTGCAGCGCCAACTTTCCCCGGACAGCCCTGCGCGAAAGCGGGCATCCAGAAGCTTGCCCCTGGCTTGAACAGGGGGCGGCCAGTAGCGTGCCCGCCCCGCTGGGCCCCCGCTTTCGCGGGGGCGACGAGAAAGCGAGCGTCGGACTCATTTGTTTGGTTCGTACTACTAGTCACCCCGCGGCGTCGATCAAGCTCTGCCGGCGAACAAACAAGACGACGCCACGAGCTGCTGCCTGGCCGCCGGAACAGGCGCAATCTCGGCGGTGAGCCCGCCGCCCTCACTATTTGCCCGGGAAAGCAATCGGCGCGGCGGCGAAACCCCGGGCGAAACCCCAGACGGGCGAACAAGGCCTTGGAACTTCCGAACCCTTTCACCAGTTTAGATCTTCGGCCGCCGTCGAAGTGAACTCAGTCGAGAATAGTGCAAATCCTCTTCGCTGCGGATGCGAAATCGAAATGAAGACGGTGGAGGACGTTCGAAAATGAGGATCGCGCAGGTTTCACCCTTATACGAGAGCTGCCCGCCGCAGCTTTATGGCGGCACCGAGCGGGCCGTCTCATACCTCACCGAAGAGCTGGTGCATCAGGGGCACGAGGTCACGCTGTTCGCCAGCGGCAATTCGCGCACCGCCGCGACATTGCGGGCGCCGTGCGACGAGGCGCTGCGCCTCAACCGCAAATGCAAGGACACGCTTCCCTACCACCTGGTCATGATGAACCGTATCGCGCGCAGCGCCGATGCGTTCGACATCATCCATTTTCATGCGGACTACCTGCACTTTCCGATGTTTGCGCCGCTCTGGGGCAAGACATTGACGACCGCCCACGGCCGTCTCGACCTGCCGGACCTGCCGCCGCTGTTTCACGAATTCCCGATGATGCCGCTGGTCTCGATATCGAACGCTCAGCGCGGCCCCCTCCCTTGGGCCAACTGGCACGGCACCGTCTATCACGGGCTGCCGGCCAGCCTTTACGCGCCGGGGCGAGGCGAGGGCGGCTATCTCGCATTCATCGGCCGGGTCAGCCCCGAAAAAGGGCTGGAGCGCGCCATCGAGATCGCCCGCCGGGCGGGCATGCCGCTGCGCATCGCCGCAAAAGTCGACAATGTGGATCTGCAATATTATAAGACCAAGATCATGCGGTTGCTCAAGGGTCCGGACATCGAGTTCATCGGCGAGATCGGCGACAGCGAAAAGGGCGCGTTTCTGGGTGATGCAGCAGCACTGCTGTTTCCGATCAACTGGCCCGAGCCGTTCGGCCTGGTCATGATCGAGGCAATGGCGAACGGCACGCCGGTGATCGGTTTCCGGCGCGGTGCCGTGCCTGAAATCATCGACGATGGCGTGACCGGGTTTGTCGTCGACAGCGCCGATGCTGCATTGGCGGTGCTGCCGCGCGCGCTGGAGCTCGATCGGCGCAATATTCGGCGGCGCTTCGAGGAGCGGTTCTCGGTAGAGCGGATGGCCGGTGATTACGTAATGCTCTACGGCGAGGCGCTGCAGCGATGTGCTGCCGACGGGCCCGTGCTCGCCCGCACGACGCCCCGGCCGGCACGAGACGCGGCCTGATCACCGACGACGGCAGCGGCCATGAGACACCGGCCCTCGACGGGGCCGGCGCTTCGTCGTTCTACATCGAGTCCAATGTCTCGTTTCAGGAGCGCCGGCCGCGGACGCTCAAATCCGGTTATATTTTCGCGCTGTTCGACCCGCGCGGCGACATCGTCGCCGGGGAGGGCAACTCCGACGGGATCTATCTCCACGACACCCGCTTCCTGTCGCAGCTCGAATTGCGGTTGAACGGCGCCCCGCTGCTCCTCCTCAGCTCGAATGTGCAGGAGGACAATGCGGTGCTGACGGTGGATTTGGCGAACCCCGAATTGAGGTCCCGCGACGGAGTGGTGCTGCGCGGCGAGCTGATCCATGTAAACCGGCTCAAATACGTGTGGGACAATGCCTGCTACGAGCGATTGCTCGTCCACAATTTCGACACGCGTCATCATCTGCTGAGGCTCGGGGTTCGATTTAGCGCCGATTTTGCCGATCTCTTCGAGGTGAGAGGGGAGAAGCGGGCGCGGCGCGGTCAAATCTCGGTCGAACGCCGGTCGGATGCCTCGGCGGTGCTGCGCTATCTCGGCCTCGACGGCGTCGCGAGAGTGACGACCCTCGAATTCGATCCGGCGCCGGCCCGGCTCGACACCGCGACCGCGGTTTACGAGTTCGCGCTCGCGCCCGGCGAGGGCGTGCGGTCGGTCATCCGCATCGCCTGCCGGGACGACGGCGAGAGCAAGCCCCCGGTGAGCCGGCAATTCTACGGCTCGCTGCGCGCGGCGCGGCGCGCTCTCAAAGTTTCGAGCGGCAGGGCCACCAGCCTCGACAGCTCCAACTCGCTGTTCAACGAGTTCGCGCGCCGCTCGGTCGCCGATCTTTACATGCTGCTGACCGAGACCGCCTTAGGGCCCTACCCGTTCGCCGGCATCCCGTGGTTCAGCACGCCGTTCGGGCGCGACGGCATCCTGACGGCCCTCTTTGCGTTATGGATCGATCCGCTGATCGCCAAGGGCGTACTGCGGTTCCTGGCAGCGACCCAATCGACCGAGTTCGATGCCCAGCGCGACGCAGAGCCGGGCAAGATCCTGCACGAGATGCGCGACGGCGAGATGGCGCGGCTGCGGGAGGTGCCGTTCGCGCGCTATTACGGCAGCGTCGATGCGACGCCGCTGTTCGTGCTGCTGCTTGGGGAATATTTCAATCGCACCGGGGATCTCGCGACGGTGCGGGAATTGTGGCCGAATGTCGAAGCCGCGCTCCATTGGATCGACACCTGCGGCGACCACGACGGCGACGGGTTTGTCGAGTACTACCGAAAGAATGCCGACGGGCTGGTAAATCAAGGCTGGAAGGATTCGAGCGACGCGATCTTCCATGAGGACGGCCGGCTGGCGGAAGGGCCGATCGCGCTGTGCGAGGTGCAGGCCTATGTTTACGGGGCCAAAAGGCATGCGGCGAGGCTCGCCGCGGCATTGGACCGTTCGGTGGCCGCGGCTGCCCTCAGGCAGCAAGCCGAGAAGCTGCGCGAGAAGTTCGAGGCGGCGTTCTGGTGCGAGGAGCTGTCGACCTACGCGCTCGCGCTCGACGGCGCCAAGCGGCCGTGCCGGGTCGTGTCGTCCAATGCCGGACACGCGCTGCTGACCCGGATCGCGCACCCGGAACGGGCGCGCCGCGTCGCCGACACGCTGCTCGGCCCCCGCTGCTTTTCCGGATGGGGGGTGCGCACGGTGGCCCGGTCGGCAGCGCGGTACAACCCGATCTCGTACCACAACGGCTCGGTTTGGCCGCACGACAATGCGGTGATCGCCCTAGGTCTCGCCCGGTACGGGCTGAAGACCGGGGTATTGCGCATCCTGAAAGGGCTTTTTCAGGCCGCGGGCTACATGGATTTGCGGCGCCTCCCAGAGCTGTTCTGCGGCTTTGCCTGGCGGCAGCTCACCGCGCCGACCCTTTATCCGGTGGCCTGCGCGCCGCAGGCCTGGGCCAGCGCGACGATATTCGCTTTGATGCAGGCGAGCCTCGGGCTCAGGTTTGAGCAAAGCGGGGACGAGATCCGGTTCGAGCACCCGATGCTGCCGGATTTTATCGACGAGCTGCATCTGCGGGGGCTGCGGGCAAGGCAGGGCGAGGTCGACCTGTTGGTGCGCCGCTACGGCGGCGGCGAGGCGTCGATCGATATAAGCCGGCGGCAAGGCACGGTGCCGATCGTCATCGTCCGTTGAGCCCACCGTCAAAAGCCGACGTTCAGGCCAGTGACGGCTTCACCGAAAAAAGCCTGAGGCGCCGACGCCCGCACTCCGAGGGTGCGCTCCATCCGGCGAACGCACCGGTTGGCCCCGGCGAACACCGCGCGCCAAGTCGCCGATTGCGGCAAGGCGCCGAGCAGGCACTCGTCGAAGAAATTGTAGGTGCGGTGCGCCTGGCAGCCGAAAGACGGGCGGTCCGCCCGCGCCGCCGTCAGGATCACCCGGTTGGGCTTCGACATCTTCCCGCCGGCGAAGCCGCCGCTGTAGCAAGCCGAGACGATGACGACGGTGGGCACCGCGGCGCAACCCTGCGACAACGCCTTCGCCAGCTCGTCGGGGGTGAGCGCCCGGTTCGACCGGGCGAGCCATATTCCGGCGCCGCGCTCGCCGTGCGAGGTCAAGAAGACGAGGCACCTGTCGCCTGGCCGCGCCGGCAATTCCGCAATGCGGCGCAACAACAGCTCGGCAGAAGCCGGCTCCACGCCGCCGGCGAGCTCGGCGGGGCTGGCGCTGAGGCGGCGTATATTGCCGGCCGGGACACCGGCCGCCAGCAGCCGCTGGCTCATTTCGCGCGTCGCGTTGTCGAACACCGGCTCCACGTCATCGCCCGCGGCCAGCACCACCCGCAAATTCCCGGGCGAGGCGGCCGCACCAGCCGGCCATGCACCGAGTTGGACGAAGATGCCGCCCAGGAGAACGGCCCAAGCCAAGCAACGATACGAGCGCACCGCCATGAACCGGTTCTCCGCGCGAAAGCGACCGCGGCACACCGCCGCATCTCGTGATATCCTCGGCAAAACCGAGGAGCTTCAGCATGCCAGTAGCACTAGCCGAGAAGAGTTGCACTCCCTGCCGCGGCGGCATCCCGCCGCTGACCCCGCAGGAGGCTGCGGGCTATCGCGAGCAGGCGCCGGAATGGGAGCTGGTCGACAACGCGCAGCGGATCGAGCGGACCTTCCGGTTCAGGAATTTCGGCGCGGCGTTCGCATTCGTCGCCCGCGCCGCCGAGCTCGCCGAAGCCGAGGGCCACCATCCCGACATCAGCTTCGGTTGGGGCTATGCGACGGTCTCGTTGCGCACCAAGAAGATCAAAGGGCTGCACGAGAACGACTTCATCATGGCGGCAAAGCTCGACCGCATCGCTGCCGAGCCGGCGTCGTAGAACAGCAAGTCGAGGGAGGAGCGCATGCCGACTTATATCATGCTCGCCAACTGGACGGATCAGGGCGCCCAAAAGGTCAAGGAGTCGCCGAGACGCCTCGAAACCGCGAAAAAGGCGCTGTTCGACATGGGGGGCGAGTTCAAGGCGGTCTTCATGACCTTGGGCGAATACGATCTGGTCGGGATCTACGAGGCGCCCGACGATGCGGTCGCCGCGCGGTTCAGCCTGATGCTCGGCATGCTCGGCAGCGTGCGGACAAAAACCTTGAAGGCCTTCCCCGAGGCGGCGTATCGCGAGATCGTCGCCTCGCTCGGCTAGGCCCGACGGGAGAGAAACATGACTGCGAAGACGGCTCGACTGCGCGCGCTCCTCGCCTCGGGCGAGTTTCTGTACATGCCCTCGGCAACGACGCCGATCGAAGGGCGGCTGGCCGAGACGATCGGCGTCAAGGTCGTCTACACCGGCGGCTATGCGACCGGCGCCTCGCGCACAATCACCGAGCCGCTGCTGACGATGGACGAGCAGGTGCGGGTCGCCGGCGAGGTGGCGCGGGCGATCGGCGTGCCGCTCGTCGCCGATGCCGGGGCGGGGTTCGGCGAGCCGCTGCACACGATGCGCACGGTGCGCGAGTTCGCCGCCGCCGGGGTCGCCGGCATCCATATCGAGGACCAGCTGTTCCCGAAACGCGCCCATTACCACAAATACGTCGCGCATGCCGTGCCGGTGCCCGAATTCGTCGACAAGATCCGCTGGGCGTGCCGCGAACGCGACCGCACCGACCCCGATTTCGTGATCATCGCGCGCTCCGACACCTGCCGGGAATTCGGGCTCGACGAGGCGGTCGGCCGGATCAATGCGGCGGCCGAGGCGGGCGCCGATCTCGGCCTGGTGTTCCCGCGCAACGACGCCGAAGCCGAGGCGGCGCCACAACGCGCCAAATTGCCGCTCGTCTGGGTGCAGAGCCGCGGCAACCGCGACGGCCGGCCGATCTATTCGCTGCCCGAGCTGCAGCGCATGGGGTACCGCGCGTGCATCGACGCCCAGCTATTGCTCGGGGTCGGCCTGCACTTCATGAAGGAGGCGTTGGCCGAGATGCTAAAAACCGGCAGCTATACCGGCATCGGCGACAACCGGTTCACGACCCTGCGCAAGGACATCGAGGACATGATCGGCCTCGACGACTATTACGAGGTCGAGGCCGCCACGGTCGAAAAGGAGTGACGGGACCGCGACGTGATGACGATGGGCTCGGGGCTGTCCCGATTGGACCCAGCTTTGCTCCCGAGAGCGCTTTCAGCGTCAGTCATGTCGTCTCGAAATAGCCGTGTTGGTGTTGCAAACTCGGCAAACCATGTTGAGGATACCACAACTGAAACGGGAGCTTCGCTGCAGACTCGCTGCAGGTGCAGCGGCGGCCTATCCGATAGAACAACTATTAGTTGCTCCGGCAGTCTTGAAACGCAGCCCGCGTCAACGATCACGGGCTATTCATTGCGCGATCCGCTGGCCGAGGGCCGCGCCAATTCGGGCTGGCGAGCGTTGGGTGTCCGGCTGCGGGGTCGGTTCGATCACCAGGGTGCGCGTCGGGAACGCGAAATCGACGCCCAATTCTGCCGCCAAATCCATGATCCTCAACAATATATCCTCGCGCGTCTCGAGCTCGGCCGAGTACTCGGTCGTTTCTAGGTGGAAATACACCAGGATATTGAGACTGCTTTCGCCGAAATCGTTGAAACGGACATCGAATTTAGTCTTGTTCGTGAGTGGGTGATCAGTGATTAATTGTTTGATCCCAGCGATCAGCTGCTCGAGCTTTTCACGAGAGGTGTCGTAAGTCACCTGGATCACAAAGCGCTGGCGGCGCATATTGCGCAGGCTGAGGTTCTCGACCGTCGCGTTGACCACGGCATTGTTCGGGATCGATATCAGCGAGTTGTCCGGCGTGCGGATCCGCGTGCTGCGAAAGCCGACATCCTCGACCGTGCCTTCGCTGCCGGACACCCTGCACGACATGGCCGACGCGGAACGGCTTCTCGATCATGATCAGCATCGATCCGAGCAGGTTGGCGAGGCTGTCCCGCGCCGCAAGCGCGACAGCCAAGCCGCCGACCCCGAGCCCCGCCAGCACCGAATAGGCCGGGAAGCCCAGCTCGTAGGAACCTTGGATCAACAATCCGATGGCAATCGCAATCCCGGCAAAGCGCATGCCGAGCCTGATCAGCTGGCTGTCGAGGCTGCGCCGCCGCAGATGCTCCGAAGCCACGACGAGTTCGGCGAGCAGTCCCGCGGCGACCATCGCGAGCCAAGCGGCGCTGAGGTACAGCGCCCCGGTCTGAATAAAGGTGATGACGACGCGCGGGATCCCGCCAATCCGCAGGATCGTGCAGAGCAAAGGTATCAGCAACGCCGTCACCAGGATGACGGCAAGCGGGGTCAAGAGAGCGGGCCAGCCAGGGCCGGCCTCATCGGCCCTGCGGACGGCGAGGCGGCGGGAGAGGCGATAGGCCCCGTAAACAAGCCCCAGGCAGATGAGCAGCCCGGGAATGATGCCGATCCATTGCCATGTTGCGACACCTGCGATCCGGGCCTTTGACCCAGGCCGGCGACTCGAGCATCCAACGGATCGGGACAATGCGTTCCAATCCGACCGGCGAACTCATATAGGCGTCGTAAATGGTGGTGGCGGCGCCTGAGCTCACCCGGCGGTAGACATCGCTCAGCTCGGCTGCCGGGCCCGGCTTGTAAGGCAGCTTCTCGACGCGCTCGTAAAATTCGGGAAGCCGATCCACGGTGTCGGCAGAGACGAGGTATTCCCCCGCGCGCGGTCCGGTCTCTATCAGCGCGATGTCGATCTCCGTTCCCGGCAGGCGCCAGCGCTTCGATGAAGCGCGCGACATCGCGTCCCGGTCCGGAATGGCCTCGAAAGCAGGGAGCTCGATTCGATCGAGTATCTCTTTCAACTGGATCATCCGCGCCGGCGCAACAGTCTCCCGCAGCACCGGCGGGATATCGCTGAGGTCCAGAGCTTTCACTGCCTTTATCGCACCGGAAAGGGCCTCGACCTGTTTCCGCCGCTGCTCGGAGGTCAGGTATAGCCGTTTGGATGCCTCGTACTCCTGCAAATTGCCCTTTACACCGCGATACGTCTCGTCAATCGTTTCAATGAAGTCCTGCAGTGTTGCTCTCGGGCTGGAGGTATCGAGCGGGCGCAGCGGGTTGGCCTCTGCCGCGCTCGCCCCATCAGCAAAAGCGACGACCAGCTCGATCAATAGAAATAACAGGAGATACACGCCACAGCGCGCAGCCGTCATCGGAGAACCCCCCAACTCGACTCCACTCGACATTGTAATGCCGGGCGGGTCCCGTGACCATGGCTCCCATGTGCCCGGTTCGAGGCGGCGAGGCGAGAGCCCGCAAACAGTCGACCAGTCAGGCGCGGGGGCCGCCGACGATGGCGCGATATATCGCCAATATGAGCACGGCGCCGACGATGGCGCCAATAAACCCGGCGCCTTCGCCCGCGGCATACCAGCCGATGTGCTGACCCAGCCAAGTGGCAAAGATTGCGCCGACGATGCCGAGCAGGGTCGTGACGATGAACCCGCGCGGCCCGCCGACGAAAAATTTGGCGATGGCGCCCGCCAGAAACCCGATGATGATGACCCAGAGCAGATACATCGCCGCTCTCCAATTGTTCAGCCGCGAGCCAGCGATAGCGCCGGCTCCGTTGCCGCCTCGAGCGGCGGGCTCGCCATCCGCTGCTCGGCGAGTCGCATTACGGCGGCATAATCGGTTTTGCCGGTGCCGAGAAGAGGCAAGTGCTCGGTTTCGAGCACCTCGCGCGGCACCGCGATCTCCGGCAACCCCAGCTGGCGCGCCGCTTCGATCAGCCGGTTGCGGTCGATGCCGCGCGCCTCGGTGACGAGAACCAGCCTCTCGCCGCGGCGCGCGTCCGGCAGCGCAACGACCGCGTGCCGCGCATCGGGCATGGCCGTTTCGGCGATCCGCTCGGCAGCGGCGAGCGAAATCATTTCGCCCCCGAGCTTGGCAAAGCGCTTGGCGCGCCCGACGATCGCTACAAAGCCCTCATGATCGACCGTGACGATATCGCCGGTGTCGTACCATCCATCGGGCGGCGCTTCGATCTCACCGCCGCGCAGATAGCCGGCCATGACGTTGGGCCCGCGCACGAACAGCCGTCCGCCATGCGCGATCCCGGCGACCGGATCCAACCGATGCTCGACCAGCGGGAGAAATCGTCCGACCGCACCGGCGCGGTAGTGCATCGGCGTGTTGACCGCAATTACCGGCGAGCATTCGGTGACGCCGTAGCCTTCGAGGATCCGCTTGCCGAACCGTTCGGCCCAGGCCTTGCGGGTTTCCTCGCGCACCGGCTCGGCGCCGGCGAAGACGTAGCGCACCGCATAAAAGTCGTAGGGGTTGGCCCGGCGCGCATAGCCGGCGAGAAAGGTGTCGGTGCCGAACAGGATCGTCGCGCCGGTCGCATAGGCGATCTCGGGGACGATGCGGTAATGCAGCGGCGACGGATAGAGGAACACCCGCACGCCGGAGAGCAACGGCAGCAGAAACCCGCCGGTCAAGCCGAAGCTGTGAAACATCGGCAGCGCGTTCAAGGCGAGGTCGGCCGGGCTGAAATCCACCCGCGCCGCGATCTGGCGCCGGTTGGCGAGCAGATTGGCGTGGCTCAGCACCACCGCTTTGGGCGCGCCTTCCGAGCCCGATGTGAAGAGCACCGCCGCAGGATCGCTGGCCTTGATGTGCAGACCTCGGTGCAGCGAGCCGGCGAAGCGGAGTGCAACCGCGCCATAGATCTTATCGACAATGCCGAGGCCCTCGCGCACATCCTCGAGCCATACCAGCTGCACCTCGGCGGCCAGGCGTTCAGTGAGCGCAGTCAGTTTGGCGAGCTCGACGAAACGGCGCGAGGTGACGACCCGGCGCAGCCCGGCGGTACGGCACGCCGACAGCACATTGTCGACGCCGGAGGTATGATTAAGCATGGCCGGGACACGCCCGGCCGCCTGCATTCCGAGAAAGGCGAGCGCCGCGCCGACCGAGTTCGGCAGCATCAGCCCCATTGTTTCGCCCGGCCGGGTGCCGCGGGCGAGCCGCCGTCCGAGCACGAGGCTCGCGGCGACCGCTCGGTCGTAGGTGAGCGGCGCCGTCATCGGGTCTTCGAGCATGCGGCGGCTGCCGCCATGGGCGGTGCGGGCGTCGAGGAGGGCCGCGAACAGGCTCGCCGGGTCGGGCCGGCGCGCCATCATCTCGGACATGATGTCGTAGAGCGCGGCTCCCGCATGCTGGCGCCGCGTCCGCCCGCGCAGCTCCGACCCGATTTCGAGCCGTCGCGGCGGCAGGATGGTGATCGTCACCTTCGGAAACCAGCGCCGGCGCAGCCGCCCGGCAAGGCGCGAAAACGGCGTGAATTCGACACCGTCGAGACGGACGGGCAGCACCATGGCGCCGGCCTTGTCCGCAATCAATGCCGGGCCGTCATAGATCTTCATCAACGCGCCCCCGGTGACGTTGAGGCGCCCTTCCGGGAAGATCACGCAATGGCTGCCGTTTCTGATCGATTTGATCAGCGACTTGGTCGCCATCGGCCGGGTCGGATCGACCGGATAGACATCGACGGCGGCGAGTAGCGGGCGAACCCACCAGCGCTGCATCTGCGCCGGATCGATCGCGAAGACCGGCCAGCCCGGCAAGAACGCGGCGACCAGCGGCGCGTCGAGAAACGAAACGTGGTTGGGCACGATGATGACTCGATCCCCCGCGGCCGCGACATTTTCGAGGCCGACGACCTCGACCCGATAGGTGAGGCGGAACACAAAACGGGCCAGCATCCGCAGCACGTCCTGCGGCAGCAATTTGCAGACCCACAGCGCCACGACCGCGTTGGCGATGGCGAGGATCAAAAACAATTCGGGAGTGTTCAGGCCGGCGGCGATCAGCCCCGCCGTGACGGCGGCCGCGCCGGCCATAAACAACGCGTTCACCACATTATTGGCGGCGATGATCCGCGCCCGCGAGGCTTCCTCGCTGCGGCTCTGAATGATCGCGTAGAGCGGCACGACAAAAAATCCGCCCGACACTGCGAGGCCGAGCAGGTCGATAAAGATGCGCAGCCCACCGATTTGCGACAGGAATTCCACGACGCCGATCAGTGCCGCATCGGAGGGCGCGGCGGCTTCGGCTCGCAATGGCGAGGTCCAACGAGAACAATGTCATCCCCAGCGCCGCGAGCGGCACATATCGCGCACTGACCTCGCCGCGCATCAGCCGCCCGCACAGTGTCGAGCCGATGCCGACGCCGATCGAAAAGGCCGCCAGGAACAAGATCACGACACTGCTGTCGGCGCCGAGCGTGCCTTTTGCAAAAGCCGGCAATTGCGACAGCGATACCGCGCCGACCAGCCAGAACCATGATGCCCCGAGGATCGACAACCGCACGTCGCGGCGCTGCCACGCCTGCTGCAAAATTCCGCGGGTTGCCGCGATCAGGTTCCAGCTGACCCGCAGACCGGGTGAAGGCGGTGGCGCGATCGGTACGCGCAGGCTCGCCACGAGACCGGCTGCGCCGCAGAACAGCAGCAAGAAGCAGCACGCCGCGGGACCCCACGCGAGCGAGATTGCCAGACCGCCGGCGATCGTGCCGGCGAGGATCGAGAGAAAGGTGCCGGCTTCCATCAAGGCATTGCCGTCCACGAGCTCGGCCGTGGCGAGATGCTGCGGCAACAGCGCGTATTTGACCGGGCTCGAGAACGCCGCCTGGGTCCCGAGCACGAATAGCAGAGCCAGCGAGAGCGCCAGGTTGCCGGTCAACAAAGCGGCCGCGGCGCCCAGCACGGCAACGAGCTCGGCGGCCTTGAGGATTTGCAGCAAGCGCGCGCGCTCGAACCGGTCGGCCAGCTCCCCCGCCGTCGCCGAGAACAGAAAGAATGGCGCAATGAGCGCGCCGCCGGCTATGGCCGAGACCGCTCCCGGATCGAACGCGGTCGCGACGCCGTAGGTGATCAGCATGACG
The DNA here is from genome assembly GCA_963836845.1 of uncultured Alphaproteobacteria bacterium. Taxonomy (GTDB): domain Bacteria; phylum Pseudomonadota; class Alphaproteobacteria; order ATCC43930; family CGMCC-115725; genus AP-15. Next base: position 56,159 of record CAWILK010000047.1, read on the forward strand.
AAGGCGCTCTTGAACAGATTGTCGTTGAACGCGCCGAGCGTCTGGGTCAGGAACAATGGCAGAAAGCGGCGCGCCTGCAGCAACTCGATCTGGCTACTCATCGCGCGACCTTCTCGGTGAGAGTGAATATTCACTCATAATAGTGCTTCCTGTTGCACAATGTCAAGGGCGTATTGCCGCGCTGACGCATGGCGCAACCCCATCGCCGCCAGCGAGCAGATCTACGCGCCAAATTTGGAATTCGCCATTTCGCCGGCAGGCAAGACTTTGAACGGGCACGCTGCGCTGGACGCAGCCGTTGACTCGGTGTTTACGGGCGAACCGTTCCGAAAGCCTGAACACGGAGCGCCCGAACATCGCTGGGCCTTTCGACGACAACCCAAACCTAGCAGGATACGGAAAACCGCCCGGCGGCCCCTGAATTCGTCATCCCGGCCGCAGCGAAGCGGAGAGCCGGAATTAATAAGCCGCTGATGCAAATGGATTCCCGCTAGCGCGCAGCGCTGTCCGGGGAAAGTTGGCGCTACACTTTCGCCGCGAAATGGGCTCTCGAGGACCCGCTTTTCTCTCCTCTCCCCCCGCCGGCCGGGGGGAGAGGGCAGGGTGAGGGGGGCCGACGGACGGATTTGCGGCGCCGCCCACCTCACCTTCCCAGGCCGCTGTCGCGCCTGGGCCCCTCCCTCCCTCTCCCCCCCTGAAGGGCGGAGAGGGGCTTTTCCTCGAAACCCATCCCGCCGAATTCTGCGCTTTCGGTTGAGCTGGCGGCGATGCTGCAACCGAATTTCGATTCCCCGGACAGCCCTGCGCTAGCGCGGGAATGACAGAGGAGGGGGATGTACGCCATTTTCAGTTCGGGGCCGGGCTGGCAATCCGCCGCCGGGCTACCGATCCGCTAACCTGAACCCGGCAGAGGCGGGAGTGGCGTACGCCGGCTCCGCCTGTACAAGGAGATGGCAGATGTGGTGGCGGCTCATCTTCTGGCTACCATCGTCTTTGCGCTGCTGAGCGGCTCGGCATATTACGGCGATCGCGTCGCGCCTATTATCGTGCCGGCAGACATTCTGTTATTTGTTCTGTGCTGGAGTGGCTTTCGCCCCCTCTTGGGGTTGTACGGCTGGTGGTGGCAGCCGTGCCTTAGCGGCCATCTCCAGCGAGGCCTCGCGCTCGGCCGTACCGGTTGCCAAGGTCAGACGCGTGTCGACCACCAGAGCATGCCGGTTCTCCATCAGAACGTGCCCCAGATAAGCCAGCTTGGCCGGCTGGCCCGGTCCCTTCCGATACAGCCGGGCATCGCGATCAGTGACCGAGGCGTGGGTCTCGTTGCGGCGCTTCTCGCCGTGGAAGTCCCGCTCGCCGTTGCGCCCAGGAGCCGGCGGCGCGCCGCTGCCGTCCTTCGGGCGAAAGCTCTTCAGGCTGGCCCACGCCTCGATCAGGGTGCCATCTACCGAGAAGTGATCGTCCGACAGCAGCGCCTTGACCCGCTCCTGGTTCAGTACCGCCGCCATGAACTTGCTGGCGATGTCACCCTCGATCAGCCGCTCGCGGTTCTTGGTGAACACCGTCACGTCCCACACCGCGGCATCCAGCGACAGTCCAACAAACCAGCGGAACAGCAGATTGTAGCCGAGTTGCTCCATCAGCTGCCGAGGGCGCGCTATTCGATCACCTCGTCAGCTTGCGCGAGGATCGAGGGCGAGACCGTGATGCCGAGCGCTGCGGCTGTCTTGAGGTTCACCGCCAAATGGTATCCAGTGGGCTGCTCGACCGGCAGATCGGCTGGGCGTTCGCCCTTCAGGATCTTGTCGACATAAGGACCAACGCGACGCCAGCGGTCGGCCTCGTTCGAACCAAAGGACAGCAATCCACCGTCCACTGCGCTCTGTCGGAAGAGGTAGACTGCCGGCAAGCGATAGCGTGCGGCGAGTGCTACGATTTCTGCGGAGTGAAGAGACGTGAGCGGTTCGCCCCAAACATCGATGGCCTCGGCACCCTGCTTGATTGCCGCATTGAAGGCCGTCTCGAGCTGATCCGACGCGCTCGCCTCGACGATTACCAGCGTCACGCCGAGCTTTTGCCCGATCTCGGGAAGCTCCGTTCGTCCTCGCTGGTGACTCGGGTTCATGGGGTTGATCAGCACAGCGATCCGTGATGCCCGCGGAACCAGCTCCTTCAGCAACTGTAATTGCTTACCAATAAAACCCTCGGGAACGATCGTCGCGACCCCGGTCGCGTTCCCTCCGGGATGCGCCAGGCTTTCCACCAGGCGGAGGGCGATAGGATCGGCCACGTTGACAAAGACCAGCGGCACAGACGGAGCAGCACTGCGCACCGCGAGAGCTAGTACCGGAGATACCGCAACGATAAGTTCTGGACCCAGCGCGGTGAGTTCGGCCGCGAGCGCCGGTATTTGCTCGTTCCGGCCTTGGGTATAACGGTACTCGATTTCGAGATTGCGGCCAACGGTCCACCCGCGCTCGCGCAGTCCCTCGAGCCATGCCTTTGTGTTCTCGGGATCTTCGAAATTCCTAAGAACACCGATGCGATGGATCCGCTCCTGCGCGTCGGCACCCAACGCCAACAGAACCAAACCCGCCGTCGCGGCGAGCACAAGGCGGCGGAGCATTGCTGCTAGCCCCACATCTCGCGGGCGGTTTCGACGACGAGGTGCAGCTTGGCGACCTGCTCCTCCCGCGTCAGCGCATTGCCGTCGACGGTCGACGAGAAGCCGCATTGCGGGCTGAGGCAGAGCTGTTCGAGCGGCACGTACTTGGCGGCCTCGTCGATCCGGCGCTTCAGATCGTCCTTGCTTTCGAGCGCTGGCCGCTTGCTGGTGACTAGGCCGAGCACGACCTTTTTATCGCCACGCGGCACAAAGCGGAGAGGCGCGAACCCGCCCGACCGGGCGTCGTCATATTCGAGAAAAAAGCCGTCGACCGCGAGCTCGCCGAACAGCGCCTCGGCGACATGGTCGTAGCCGCCCTCCGCCATCCAGGAGGAGCGGAAATTGCCGCGGCACATATGGGTGCACACGGTCATGCCGGCCGGGCGGCCGGCGAGCGCGGCGTTGATGACCCGGATATTCGTCAGGTGCTGCTTGTCGCCGTCGCCGCCGATGCTCGTCACATAGGCGCGCTGCGACGGGTCGTTCAAATACGCGAGGCTCGTGTCATCGAGCTGCAGGTAGGTGCAGCCGAGGGCGTGCAGCCGCGCGATCTCTTCCGAATAGACCTGGGCGATGTCGTGCCAGAAGGCGTCCAGATCGGGATAGGCGCCGGCATCGATCGCGGCGCGGCCGCCGCGGTAATGCACCATGCTGGGTGACGGGATCGTCAGCTTCGGCGTCGCCTTGGCCACCGATTTCAGAAACGCGAAATCCTCGCCGAAAATCGTGTTTTCGAGCCTGAGCTTGCCGGTTACGCGATGCGCTGCCGGGCTGAACTCGACCGTGCCGCCCTCGTTGCGAAACCGGATGTTCAGCCGCTGCCCGGCCTGCTCCACGCCCCCGATCCGATAGATGAAGTCCATATGCCAGGAGCCCCGGCGGAACTCGCCATCGGTCACCCCCTCGAGGCCGATCTCTTCCTGCATTCGGACGGCATCGCAGATCGCGTCGTCCTCAATGCGGCGCAATTCCGCGGCCGAGATGCGGCCTGCCTCATGCTCGGTACGAGCCTTCAGCAACTCCGGCGACCGCAACAAGCTGCCGACATGGTCGGCGCGGAACGGTGGGCCCGACAAATCGCTCATCCCCACCCTCCTTGCGATAAAGCATTAACGCAAAGGCCGCAGAGGATTCGCAAAGAACGCCAAGGGTCAGCGGCTGTTCACCAGCCTTCGCGTCCTCTGCGCACCCTCTGCGTCCTTCGCGTTAAAGCGTATCTTCTTTTCAGAACGGGATGTCGTCGTCGAGGTCGTTGACTGGGATGCGGCCGCGGGCCGGGGTGGCGGGGCCGGATGCGCGCGGCTCGTCGCCGAAGCCGCCGCCGGCATAGCCTTCGTCATAGCCCGCCTTCGATCGGCGGGCCTGACCGGCGCCCCGGGCGCCGTCGAGCATCGTCAATTCGCCGCGGAAGCGCTGCAATACGACCTCCGTCGTGTAGCGCTCCTGGCCGCTGTTGTCGGTCCATTTGCGCGTCTGCAATGCGCCCTCGACATAGACCTTCGAGCCCTTGCTCAGATATTTCTCGGCAACCTCGGAGAGCCGCTCGTTAAAGATCACGACGCGGTGCCACTCGGTGCGCTCCTTGCGCTCGCCCGACATCTTGTCGCGCCAGGTCTCGGAGGTCGCGATCGCCAGATTGGCGATCCGCATGCCGTCCTGGGTCGAGCGGATCTCGGGGTCGCGGCCGAGATTGCCGACCAGGATCACCTTGTTGACGCTACCAGCCATCGCTGCACCGCCCTGTCGTGTTGGTCGGGCCCCATCTTACCAAGCTTTGGGCGTGTTCCTACTTTATTCTTCATGGACGCATCGGCATGACCTATCTCGCTCCCATCTACGAACCGGCCGGCGGGAGACGAGCCCGCCGCCTCGGGTAGCTCCCCTGCGGTCTCCCACGAGGACCTCGCCCTGTTCGACGCGTATTCGCGCGCCGTGATCGGCGCCGTCGACCGAGTCGGCCCGGCGGTCCTCCATCTGCAGATCAGCGGCGCCAACGAACATCCGAACGGCAGCGGCTCCGGCGTTGTGTTCACGCCCGACGCCTATGTATTGACCAACAGCCACGTCGTCAGCGGCGCGCGCAAGATCCAGGCAACCTTTCCGGACGGGCGCAGCCTCGCGGCGAACCTGGTCGGCGACGATCCCGATACCGATCTCGCGGTGTTGCGCCTCGACGGCGACACGCCGACATTCGCTCGGCTCGGCGACTCGCGCCGGCTGCGCGTCGGCCAGCTGGTCGTCGCGATCGGCAACCCGTTCGGCTTTCAATGCACGGTGACCGCGGGGGTGGTGAGCGCCCTCGGCCGCTCGCTGCGCACCCGCTCCGGGCGGCTGATCGACAGCGTGATCCAGACCGACGCGGCGCTGAACCCGGGTAATTCGGGCGGCCCGCTCGTCACCGGCGCCGGCGAGGTCGTCGGCATCAACACCGCGATCATCGGCATGGCCCAGGGCATCTGCTTCTCGATCTCGGCGAGCACGGTCGAGTTCGTCGCGGCGCGGCTGATCCGCGAGGGCAGGGTGCGGCGCTGCTATATCGGGGTCGCCGGGCAGAACGTGCCGCTGCCCCGCCGGGTCGTCCGCTTCCACGAGCTCGCGCGCGACACCGGCGTGCGCGTCCAATCGACCGCGCCCGACGGGGCGGCGCGCGCCGCCGGGCTGTCGAGCGGCGACATCATCGTCGCGGTCGACGGCATCCCGGTCGGCGATGTCGACGAGCTGCACCGGCTGATGACCGAAGAGCGCGCCGGCAAGCCCGTGCCGGTCACCGTGCTGCGCCTGGCGCAAAAGCTCGATCTCGCCGTCACCCCGCGCGAATCGCCGCCGCGCCCTGCGGCGTAGGCGGTTCTCGCGATGGTCTGGCGCAGGGCAGGCTCGATCGGGTAAACGAGAACGCTTCGTCGCCGTAGAAGGAAATGCTCGTGCAGACGCAAATACTCGGTTCGCGGCCCCAAACCGGGACGCAAATCTCCTCGCGATCGGAAACTATCGCGGCGGCGTTTTTGGCTGCCGTTCTCGGTGCGATCGTGATTTGGGGAGTGGGATTTTCGCATATCGACGTGCTCCACAACGCCGCTCACGATACCCGCCACTCGACCGGGTTTCCCTGCCACTGAACCGGCATGGCCGCGTTCCGCCGTCTTGTCCTTGTCGCGCTTTGCGCCGGGCTCTTGTCCGGCGTCGTTGCCACGGCCGGCCATCAGATCGGGACGGTGCCGGTGCTTCTCGAGGCCGAGCGCTACGAGCAACCGGCAAGGGTGACCGGGGGGGCGCACGAGCACCCTGCCGCGTGGGAGCCGCAAAACGGCGCCGAGCGGACGGCCTACACATTGCTCGCCGATGTCTTGACCGGGATCGGGTTCGCCCTCCTGCTCGCGGCCGCGCTCACGCTGCGCGGCGGCGGGGCCACGTGGCGCGACGGGCTTTTTTGGGGGCTCGCGGGTTTCGTGGTCTTCACCATTGCCCCGGGCCTCGGCCTGCCGCCGCTGCTGCCCGGAACCGAAGCCGCTCCGCTCTTCGAGCGTCAGGCGTGGTGGCTCGCGACCGCCGTGTCGACCGGCTGCGCCCTCGCATTGTTCGCCTTCACCTCACGAGCAGCTTGGGCGGTCCTTGGAGCGATTTTGATAATCCTGCCGCATCTCTACGGCGCGCCTCAGGCGCTCGAGCACAGCTCGGCGGCGCCGGCGGCTCTGGCCCACCGCTTTGTGGTGGCCGCAACAGTGGTTAATTTCCTTTTCTGGATCATCCTCGGCGCATCCGTCGGATATTTCCACCGAGGCTTTGCCGAGCGCCGAGCGGCCTGATGTCAGCGAGGCCGAGCCGCCAGCGCCTCGGCCTCCTCGGGCGGGCGCACCTTCTGAAACTTGATCAGCAGCAGGACATCGTAAACGCCCTTGATCGCGCCGCCGATGACGAGCGGCCAGCCAAAGCTCGATAGAGTGAGCAGATAGCCCGAGATCATCGAGCCCGCCGCCCAAGCGAAGGTCTTCGGCACCGCGGTGATGCTCGCGGCAGCCGGGCGCTCCTCCGGCGCGACGACCGCCATGACGTAAGAGGCCCGCGTCGGCACGTCCATCTGCGACAATGCGCTGCGCGCCAGCAGCAATGCGATCGCTGTCGACAGATCGGGGGCGAAAGGGATCAGGATCAGGAAGACGTTGGACGGCAGGTGGGTAAAGACCATCGTGTTGATCAGCCCGATGCGGGCGGCGATCGGCACGGCGACGAGATAGGAGACGGCCGAGCAAAGGCTGCTCCAGAAAAGGATCGCCGCCGCCGTCGTCACCGAAATCGCAAACGCCTGATAGAGCCAGAGCGCCAGCAGCGACTGCACCAGAAAGCCGGTGCCGAACGAATCCATGCCGAACAGCGCCGCCATGCCGTAGACGAGCCGCTTTGACCGCTGGAGCGGCGCCTTTGGCGCCGTCGTCGGCAACCTCGACGGCGGGGGATAGCGGGCGGTACAGCAGCATCGCCAGCAACCCCAGCATCGCATAAAGGCCGAACATCGACTGGATGGCCTGGGCCCGGCTGCAACCCGTCCACGCCGTGATCAAGTCGGGAAGCGCTGCCGCGAGCACGCCAAGCGCGGTCGCGATGGAGCCGATCACGCTGTAGCGCGCGAACAGAGCAGTCCGCCGCCGCGGATCGATCGTCTGGGTCAACACGGTCTGCTCGAGAGGGACGAAAATGCTCGCGTCGCCCGAAGTCGGGTTCATCGTGCCGACAAAAGCGATGACCAGCAGCGGCCAGAAATCGGCAGACCGCCGCAAACCCGGCGCCGGTTGCCGTCATCAGCACTGATGCGGCGAGGAGAAGCCGGCGCCGGGAATGCCGGTTTGCGATCCACCCGACCCACAAGGTCAGCAGCGCCGTGCCGATCAGTGTGCTGGTAACGATGGCGCCGATCGCAAGCGCGCTGAAGCCGAGCTCGACAAGGTAGATCGGGAGCAGCAAGGCGACAAAACCATCGCCAAACGCGCGAATGCCGCGTGCCGCCAGAACACGCAACGCGTCGGTCGAGGCGCCCGGAGGCATCGGGCGCCACCATTCCTCGCCGGTCGCCCATCCGCCGCGCACGGATCAGCTCCCTCTGACGACGAGGCCCAGCCCCGATATCAGAAGCAGGCCCAGAACGACTTTACGAAAACCGGCCTCGTCCAGCCGCGCATAGAGCTGCAGTCCGACCCATGTTCCGGCAACCAGCAAAGGCAACCCGATCACAAAGAGCTGCAAGGTGTCGGCGCCGACCATTCCCGTTCCGCCCAGCCACAACCCGGTCATCAGGAAAACCCCCACTCCAACCGGCTGGAACGTGGCGCGCTGCTCGTCGCGCGGCCAGCCCCGCAAGGTGCACCAGATCGTAACCACGATGCCGGCGAGACCGGTCGAGCCCCCGATGACGCCGTTGAGCACGCCGATCGCACCATCTGTCACATTGCCTTCGGTCACCGGCGCGAGCTGCGGCCGCATCAGGCTGTAGAGACTGAACAGGACCAGCACGACGCCGACCGAAATGCGCAAGGTCGCCGGAGCGGTCCAATGCAGCAGCTCGACGCCGATCGGCACGCCAATTGCCGCGCCAACAAGAAACGGCAGCAGGCGCGCCGGCCTAATCGAGCGGCGCAATTTCCAGACGGAGAGGCCCTGCACGATCAATCCGTATGCCACGATCAACGCCGCAGTCTGCGCCGGCGGCAAAAAATGCAGCCATACCGCGGCGGCGACGATACCGAAGGCGAAGCCCGCCACGCCCGTCACGAGCGCAGCGGCAAACGTCCCCACGGCAAATAGAACTAGCTCGAGAGTTTGAAGATCGGCCATCCCACACCCCATCACGCTCGCCGCGCTCACTCGCGGCGATGACAGGGCAACTCTTGGCCGCCAAGCGGCTGAGGGGTGGTTGCCGATGACCTGAGCCCATTATGTCCTGCAGCGCTCCGAGGTCAATCCGATATTGGACGCCCAATCCTAGTAGTACGAACCAAACAAATCAGTCCGACGCTCGCTTTATCGTCGCCCCCGCGAAAGCGGGGGCCCAGCGGGGCGGGCACGCTACTGGCCGCCCCCTGTTCAAGCCAGGGGCAAGCTCTGGATGCCCGCTTTCGCGGGCATGACGGAGGAGATGGCGAGGGTGCCGAGCGTAAGAAGCGCACCACTAGAACTGGCGCATCGCGCGCCGCGCCGACGCGGATAAGCCCGACAGGAGATCCGGTCCTTTCGTCACGCCGAAGGCGAAGGTCACTCCGGCGCGGATCTCGCCGGCGGTGTGATCATTGACCCGCGCGCCGCGCACAGCAAAATCGACCGCGATATTGTCTTGCACCTGCCAGATCGCACCGACCAGAGCCGATCGAGTGCGGGACTGACCAACATTGCGTTCGTAAAAAAACTCGCAGACCGGGCGCATGACCCAGTCGCGCGGGCCCTCGATGATCGTGTCGAGAAAATAGTCGGCATGCTTCTCCCGGGTGAAGGCGCCGGCGGCATTGAAGTGCACCGTCCCCCAGTCCCATCGCTGCGAGACGATGCCGGCAAGGCTAACGCCGGTGCCGCGCTCGTCATGAACCCCCGGCAGGAGGACGCCGAATTCGGTTGCGATGCTGGGTCCGGGTTTCTCCTGCAGGCTCCCCTCGCGCAGCACGCCTTTTAGAGACGCACCGTTCCCGAGCAAGCTCGTGCGAGCTGCATCCGCGTCTAGGCGGTGTGCAACCGTGCCCTCCAAGGCTGCTTCCCAGCCCGCGGCAAAGCCGTAATTGAACCTCACATCCGGCGCAAAGAGCGCGCGCGCGGCTCCCTCTCGGGAATATTCGACCGGGCCGAGCTCGATTTCCATTTCGCCGGTTTCCGCCACCGCCGCATCCGTGCCGTCGAAGGGACGATAAGCCTCGGCGGCGCCGCACCAGCAGACATGCACAGCAGCGGTGACGAGCGCCGCGGCTGATTCCCGCCCCCTCATGGCGCGGGGCGAAACACCCAAATCGCCGCGGGCTCGTTCGACCGCGCCCGCACCGCCACAAACAGCCGGTCGAGCTCCGGAACAAACAGCGAGGTGCGCGCTCCCGATACCGTCGGCACGCGCGCGAGGCGCCGATAGCCGGTCTCGGCCGGCTCGAGCACATCGATCACCCCTTCGCCGCAGCTGACGTAAACGCGGCGGCGCCTGGCATCGACGAATACATCATCGGCGTCGCCGCACGTCTCGGCTTTGGCCACGACGTTTCCGTCCTGGCTCGACAGCGCCATCAGGGTCGGCGGGCTGCGAAAGACGACGAGGACCCGGCGCGCGTTGGCGTCGATCGCCATCGGAAAGTTCGATCCCGCCCCTTGCGTCGGCAACAACCGGGTCGATCCCGTCGCAAGGTCGACGATTTCGATACCCCGAGCGTCGGGCACATTGACAAAGACCTGGCTTCCGGTGTCGTCGATCTGAAAACTCTCGGGATGCGCCTTCAGACGGATGTCGGCGGCCTTGGTCCGGCTTGCCGGATCAATTACCGCCAGCGCGCCCTTGCCGTAACCCACGAGCACCCGGTTGCGCCGCGCGTCCACCCGAACGTTATCGGCGTCGTCGCCAAGATCGATCCGCCCGATCGGCGCAAGATCATCGCCGCGCAGCACCCGTACCGACCCGTCGCCGGCATTCGCCACGAAGACGCTGTCGGCAAACGGAACATAGGCGACGCCCTGCGGCTCGCTCAAACCGGAGATCCTCCGCAGCACCTTGCCGGCTGCGAGGTCGACTATGCCCAGGCTGTTGTTGCCGAGCTCGGCGACAAACAGCCGCTGGCGTTTTGTATCGATGGCCAGATGATCGATGCGGCCGCTCACATCTCCGAGCGGGATCTTCGCCTCGAGCACGAGCGGCGGAGCCGCCGTCTGCGCCTCGGCGACGGTCGGCAACATCGCGGTTGCGATCAGCAGGACCGCTCGCGCAAACATGCCGCGTTCAGCTCTTTGCGACATTGATGTGCGCGAGCGCCGCCTTGTCTTCGGCCTGAACAAAAGCCGGCGGCGCTGTGAATAGGGCAATAGCTGCGAGGAACACCATCAGCCGAAGCGTTTTGGACGTCATGGCCTTAATCCTCTCGCCAGAGATCCGGAATGAGCGTCACGAACGCAGCCCGCCAAAGGCGCGCGCTACGTTCGGCCAGTTGATGGCCGCCATGAAGGCATCGACATAGGCGGCCGCCTTTGCTCCGTAATCGATGTGATAGGAGTGTTCATACATATCGAGCGCCAGGATCGGGCAACCGCCGGCAAGCGTCGTCGTGTGGTCCATGGCCCACTGGTTGACGAGCTTAAGATCGCGCGGCGACCAAGTGAGCAGCACCCATCCCGAGCCGCCGCCCTGCGCCTTACCCATCGCGGAGAATTCGGCGCGCCAGCGATCGACGCTCCCGAAATCGCGGGTGAGCGCGTCGCGCAGCTCGCCTTCCGGCGCACTCTCGTCGCCAAGCGAGGCGAAGAAGAGCTCGTGCAGGATCATCGAGTTGCTCGCGATCAGCTCCTCGCGCTTGAGACCGTTGATCACGAAGCCGGGGGCTTTTGCAAAGTCGAGCGCGGCGAGCTGGGCGGTGATCGCATTGAGGCGATTGACCGCGCCGCCGTAGTTATTCTCGTAGTGGCTGACGATCAGCTTCTCCGACATTCCCTTGATCCGTGCCGGATCACAGGCAAGTTCTTTGACTCGCGTAGGCCATGGCTCCTCCTCGCCCGACTAGTTGAGTGGCATGATCGAGATCGTGTCGAAATAGGTGACACTGTCGGCCTTGGTCCACAGCGCGACCTTGCCGGACCTCCGAAAATGTTCGATCCTGCGCCGAGAGCAGCGCCTTGCCGTCAAACGAGACGGTGAAATGGTCTCCTTCGGCCTTCAGCGCCAGCGTGTGCCACTGGTTCGCCGCCACCTTGGCATTGGCGCTGGCCAGCTGCTCGCGTTTGCCTTTGACCACGCGGTAAAAGCGCACATTGTCTTCGAGCGCATTGGCTCGGACGACGTAGTAATCGTCCGGCGTCGACAACCGCACGGCGATGCCGCCGGCCTGATCGACCGTCCCGGCGACAGGTTTGAAGCGCACCGACACTTCGAGATCCTTGCCCGAGAAGGGTTTGTAAATCGCGAGCGGGAAGCGGTAATCGGTGCGGTCCTTGCTCACTTGCGCGATCGCGCGGCCGCCCGCAGCCGACGGATCGGTGACGATTGTCCACTCGGCCGGTCATCGCCCTGGCCCGTGCGCCACAGCGTGAAATCGGACTCGAGATTTGTGGGCAGCTTCGACAGAATCCACAATCATTGGTCCACTCCCTTGCCCCCGTGCAGCCGCCGGCAAACGCGAGCAGCGCGATAAACAGGTGAATCCCATAGCGGACGCGGCGGCTCATTCGGATTGCTCCTGCGAAATAAAGAACAATGCCGGCCAGCCGAGCAGGCCAGCAGCGTCTGGATCATGCCGGCCTTGAACCGGAAGATCGCGACCATCGCGGCAGCGGAAAGCAGCAGCGCCCAGGGATCGATGCTCGATAGCACCGGCAGGTCGAATGGACAGCCCGAAGCCGCGCAGGTAATGGACCTCGCGAAACCAGGTGTGCAGAGCGAACCAGATCGCGAGATTGAGGATGACGCCGACCACGGCAGCGGTGATGCCTGCGAGCGCGCCATTGAGGGGCTTGTTGTCCCGCAGCCGCTCGATAAAGGGCGCGCCGAGGCCGATCCACAAAAAGCAGGGCACGAAGGTGCACCAGGTACGCGAGCAGCCCGCCGAGGGTGCCGGCCAGCATCGGCGGCAGCGGGCCCGGGTGCCGGAACGCCGCCAGAAAGCCGACGAACTGGACGACCATGATGAGCGGTCCCGGGGTCGTCTCGGCCATGCCGAGCCCATCGAGCATTTCGCCGGGCGCAGCCACCCGTAGGTCTCGACTGCTTGCTGCGCCATGTAGGCGAGCACGGCATAGGCGCCGCCGAAAGTGACGACGGCCATTTTCGAGAAGAACACGCCGATCTCGCCGAAGGTGTGGTCCGCGCCGAGCGCGGCGATGATCGCAATCACCGGCACCAGCCACAGCGAAAGCCAGATCGCCGAAACGCGCAAGGCGCGCGCCACCGTCGGCCGCGCATGCTCGGGCAATTCCGCGCCGAGCAAACCCTCGCTCGCGCCGTCCGTCTGTGCCTGCCGGGCTGTGCTCGCCGATCCGGAATGACGCTCGAGCCGCTGCGCGCGCCGACAAAGCCGATAAGTCCCGCCGCCAGCACGATCAGAGGGAACGGCACGCCGAAAAAGAAGATGCCGATAAAGGCGGCGCCCGCGAGCGCCAGCATCGCCCGGCTCTTGAGCGCGCGGCTGCCGACCCGGTGCACCGCCTGGAGCACGATCGCCAGCACCGCGGCCTTCAGGCCGAAGAAGAACGCGGCGACGGCCGGCACGCTGCCGAAGGCGGCGTAGATGTAGCTCAAGCCCATGATCGAGATGATGCCGGGGACGACAAACAGCCCGCCCGCAATGATCGCCCCCGGCCAGCGATGCATCAGCCAGCCGATATAAATGGCGAGCTGGTGCGCTTCCGGGCCGGGCAGCAGCATGCAGTAGCTCAGCGCATGCAAAAACCGCGATCTCGCCGACCCATTTCTTCTCATCGACGATGATGCGGTGCATGACCGCGATCTGGCCGGCAGGGCCGCCAAAGCTGAGCGCCGCGACCCGCGACCACACCCGGAATGCTTCGCCGAACGAGACGCCGTGCCCGGGCGTGGTTCGGGCAATGGTACCGCCGACGATCGCCTCAGCCATCTTCTTCCCCTTAAGCGACCGCCGGCGGCGTCCAATTATGGGTTTCGCCCTGCAAGGACCGGCACCAGGCGTAGAGCGCGTCGTACATCACGATGCCGTTCGCGAGCATGGCGTGGTCGTCCGGGAAATTGGCCGAGAGACCGAGCGAAAGCGCGAGAAGGCCGGGGGATTGTGGTGTCAACTCGAGCCGCGCCGTATCGGCGCCGCGCACGATCAGCGCCAGCGCGTCGAGCGCACGGTCCTCGATGGCGTAGACCTTGAGAAACGCGTCGAAGCTGCAGAGCTCGCCCTCGTGCGAGAACGGCTCGGCGCCGGGGATGTCATACGCCGTGGCGCCGTTTTGCGAGGCGACGGCAAAGACTCGTTCGGTCGGGACGAACAGGAATTCGGCTTCCGGATCGATGAAGCGCCGGATCAGCCACGGGCAGGCGATGCGATCGATTTTGGGCCGCTCCCGCGTGACCCAGGAGCGCGCCTCGGTCTCCTGCTTTCTGCGCGTTGGCAGCCGATGCTCGGCCCACCCCGCAATCCCGTCTTCGAGGTAACGCGCGTCAATCCCCGCGCTTCGCAAGGTGGCTGCCGCTTCCTGGCTCACCTCATGGCCATGCACGCAATAAAGGACGACCGCGTTTCCCGCGGGCAGCTCGTGCCGCCAGCCTTGAATGTCATCGGGGTCGCGCCGGATCGCGCCGACGATCATGCCGCTTGTCCGCCGCGAAAGCGGCATTGCGGCGGACATCGATCACGACCGGGGCGCCGGCCGTGCCGATCACGCCATAGAGATCGAGAGAGGAAATGGAAATGGGCTTCGGTCCGTCCATGCGTGCGCGCTCCTCGCGTGAGGCGAAGTTGCGCAGAGCTTGGGCGGCGAGCCGTCTGACGGGGTGCCTGCTCTACCCCGATATCGTTTATATTCTAGGAAGCCTGGTGGCGAACCGCAACCCCGCATCGAACGCCAAGGCTGCACGGCACTCGGCAGGAGGGCGGATCATCGGTGCGCCTCGCGGTGCAGCAGAAGGCCATCGAGCAGCATCGCCGCTACGCCGATGCAGATTGCGCTGTCGGCCAGGTTGAATGCCGGCCAATGATACGCTCCGACGTGAAAGTCGAGAAAGTCGACGACCGCGCCGAGGCGGAGCCGGTCGATCACATTGCCTACCGCGCCGCCGATGATCAGCCCGATCGCGATAGCGAGAAAAGGGCTCGCGGCGCGCCTCAGCCAGTAGACGAGCACGGCCACGATCGCCGCGGCGGCGACGGAGAAGACCAGCGCGTTCAGCCCGGCGCCGTCATTGAACAGGCCAAAGCTGATCCCGCGATTATAGGTCAGGGCGAGATTGAGAAATGACGTGATCGTTTCGCGATCGCCGAGCGGGCGGCCGGCGAAATGGGCAAGGACGGCCGCTTTGCTCAGCTGGTCGAGGATTGCGACCGCGGCCGCGACGGCGAGCCCGCGCGCCAGCATCAGCCGGCGCTCACCTCGGCTGCGAGGGCCGCAGCGTCGACGACGGCGGCGCAGCGCCGGCAGAGATCGGCATAGCCCGGCACCTCGCCAACCTCGGTCAATACCCTCCAGCATCGCTCGCAGCGCTCTCCGGGCGCCGGCGAAACGCGAGCGCCGATTTCCGGCACGTCGGGCAGCGTGAAAGCATCCTCGGGCACAGTCCCCACCCGGACCGTTCCGGCAGACGTGATGCAGAGCTCGGCGAGGTCGATCCCGCGCAGCCGGTCCGCCAAAGCCGCGGGAACGAACAGCTCGATCGCGGCCTGCAGGCTCGATCCCAGCCGTTTCGCCCCGCGTTCGAGCTCGAGCGCTCCGGTCACCACGCGGCGCAGGTCGCGCAATTCCGCCCAGCGCGCACCGAGCGCTTCGTCGCGCCACCCGGCCGGAACCTCGGGAAACAGCTCGAGATGCACGCTGCGCCCCGCCGCGTCGCCGTGGCGCGCCAGCCAAGCCTCTTCGGCGGTGAAGCAGACGATCGGCGCGAGCCAGCGGACGAGGCAATCGAAGCAGCGGTCGAGCACCGTGCGCACCGCGCGCCGGCGGGCGTCGTCGGGCGCATCGCAATAGAGCCGGTCCTTGCGAATGTCGAAATAAAAGGCCGAGAGGTCGGCCGCGCAGAAATTGTGCAGTGCAGCAAACATGCTGTGGAAATCGAGCGTCTCGACCGAACGCCGGACCAGCGCGTCGAGCTCCGCCAAGCGGTGCAGCACCCAGCGTTCGAGCTCCGGCATCGCCTCGGGGCGCACCCCCTCGGAATGCGAATAGCCGTCGAGCGCTCCCAGCAGATAACGCAGGGTGTTGCGCAGGCGGCGGTAGGCGTCGCTGTGGCGCTTGAGGATCTCCGGGCCGATGCGGACATCCTCGGAATAGTCCGAGCCGACCACCCAGAGACGCAGGATGTCGGCGCCGCTCTGCTCCATGATCTGCTGCGGCGGGATCACGTTGCCGAGCGATTTCGACATCTTGCGCCCGTCCTCGTCGAGCACGAAGCCGTGGGTCAGCACCGTGTCGTAGGGCGCCCGGCCGCGGGTCCCGCAAGCCTCGATCAGGGAGGACTGGAACCAGCCGCGGTGCTGGTCGGAGCCTTCGAGGTACAGATCGGCGGGCCAGCGGAGCTCCGGCCGCTGCTCCAGCACAAAGGCGTGCGTCGAGCCCGAATCGAACCACACCTCGACAATGTCCGTGACCTTTTCCCAGTCCGCGGAATCATAGGCATTGCCGAGAAATTCCGAGGCCTCGGCGCTGAACCAGACATCCGCCCCGGCCCGCTCGACCGCCGCGGCGATGCGTTCGACCACCAGCGGATCGCGCAACGGCTCGCCGGTCTCGCGATGGGTAAAGACAGCGATCGGCACGCCCCAGGCGCGTTGCCGCGACACGCACCAATCCGGCCGGCTCTCGACCATGGCCTCGATCCGGTTGCGGCCCTGCGAGGGGACCCAGCGGGTTTCCGCGATTGCCGACAGCGCCTTCTGCTTGAGCCCGGACGAATCCAGGTCGATGAACCATTGCGGCGTGTTGCGGAAGATCAGCGGCGCCTTCGACCGCCAGGAATGCGGGTAGGAATGCACCAGGATGCCGCGCGCCATCAGCCCGCCGGCTGCTTCGATCGCGGCGATGACCGCCTCGTTGGCATCGCCCGGCTTGCCGTCCGGCCGATAGATCACACGCCCGGCAAAGAGCGGCACATTGGGCAGGTAAACCCCGTCTGCAGAGACCGTGTCCGGCACCGGCAACCCATTGGCGTGGCCGAGCTCGAAATCGTCGGCGCCGTGCCCCGGCGCGATGTGGACGAGCCCGGTGCCCTGGTCCGCCTCTACAAAAGTGGCTGCCAGCAACGGCACGTCGAACTCATAGCCCTTGCCGCGCAGCGGATGCGCGGCGATCGTGCCGGCGAGGCGCCTCCCCCGCGAAACGGTCGATTACCGAATGTTCCTCGATCCCTGCCCGCGCCGCGAACTCCGCGACGAGCGGCTCGGCCACCAGCAAAGTCTCGCCCGGCCGGGCGCGGCTGCCTTCCGCCACCCCGTCGACCCTGATCACGGCGTAATCGAGAGCGGCGCTGAAAGCGATCGCCCGATTGCCCGGCAAGGTCCAGGGCGTGGTCGTCCAGATCACCGCTGCTGCGCCGGCCAGCGCCGGACGCGCGGCCTGCAGGATCGGGAACCGCACCCAAACGGTGGTCGATCTGTGGTCGTGGTACTCGACCTCGGCTTCGGCGAGCGCCGTCTGCTCGACGACCGACCACAGGACCGGCTTCGCCCCCTTGTAGAGCCCTCCATTGACCAGGAACTTGCCGATTTCACGCACGATCTGCGCCTCGGCGGAAAACGCCATCGTCGTATAGGGATTGTCCCAGTCCCCGACACGCCGAGACGCTTGAAGTCGCGCTTCTGCACCTCGATCCAATGCGCCGCGAATTCCCGGCATTCGCGGCGGAACTGGTCGATCGGAACACTGTCCTTAGAAAGATTTTTCGCCCGGTACTTCTCCTCGACAATCCATTCGATCGGCAGGCCGTGGCAGTCCCAGCCCGGAACATAGGGCGCATCCCTGCCGAGCATCTGATGCGCGCGGTTGACCACGTCCTTGAGGATCTTGTTGAGCGCCGTGCCGAGATGGATGTCGCCGTTGGCGTAGGGCGGCCCGTCGTGCAACACGAATTTTTCGCGCCCGCGAGAAGCCTCGCGCAGCCGGCGATAGAGATCCATTTCCTCCCAACGCGCGAGGATCAGCGGCTCGCGCTTTGGCAAATCGCCCCGCATCGGGAAGGCGGTTTTGGGCAGGAAGACAGTCGGCCGATAATCCGTGGGCATGAGCGCGAGCGCTTTCCGGGAACGAATCGGTAAATGACGAGTCGGGGAAATAGGGATGGGGTCACAACCCGTCAACTAAAGTGCCCGCGGCGAGAATGGCGCGCGCCCGGGCGGCGTCCTCGGCGATCTGGGCCTTTAGCGCATCGAGACCGGCGAATTTCTGCTCGGGCCGGATAAAATCGACCAGCGCCACCCGCAGATGACGCCCGTAGAGGTCGACATCGATGTCGAACAGATGCGCTTCGAGCCGCGGCACGAGGCCGCCGACCGTCGGGCGCAGCCCGATATTGGCGACGCCGCCGACGGTGCGGCCGGCGAGCGGGTCGTCGGGGCCGTCGCCGGACACCCGCACTGCATAGACTCCGAAAGCCGGGTGCAAATAGTCGTCGAGGCCGAGGTTGGCGGTCGGAAAGCCGATCGTGCGGCCGCGCCGGTCGCCGGTCGCGACGCGGCCGTCGATCTCCCAGAACCGCCCGAGCAGCGCCGCCGCCTCCTGCGGCTTTCCGGCTTTCAGCAGCTCGCGGATGTGGGTCGAGGAATACACCATCTCGCCCTCGCCGCGCACCGGCTCGAGCACGGTGACGCCGAACCCGTGCTGCAAGCCTGCCTCGTGCAGCATCTCCGGCGTGCCGCGCCGCGCTTTGCCAAAGGTGCAATCCCAGCCGACGACGACATGAGAGGCACCGATGGCTCCGACGATGATTTCGGCGATGAAGTCCTCGGCGCTTTTGGCAGCGAAAGCGAGGTCGAAATGCTGCACAAAAAGCAGGTCGACGCCGAGCCGCGCCAGCTCGCGTTCCTTGACGCGGAACGGGGTCAGCCGGAACGGTTCGGTGCGCGCGAAGAACACGTTGCGCGGATGCGGCTCGAAGGTCAGCACCCCGGACGGCCGGCCTTGCGAGCGGGCGAGCTCGCGGGTTTCGCCGATCAACACGGCGTGCCCGCGGTGCAGGCCGTCGAAATTGCCCACGCAAGAACCGAGCCGGGCGGGTGATTCGACCGGGGGCCGGGGTGTCGAATGACTCGGATCACGGGAGCTGAGCGCGGTAGAGGTTCATCATCAACCTGATCTCCCGAAAATAGCCTGACGCGCCCCAGGTGGATAGCGGCTAACAGAGATCAAACGACGAGCGCGTTTGCTTGACGCCAAGCGCGCTCGTCGTCTTTCTTGGACTACGACAGCGGAGCGGGGATATGACATCGGTGGTTCCGCAGCTCGCGGAGAAAGCGGGTCCCGGCTCTCGATTGCGGATCGGCGAATGAGAGGGTCGGCACCCGGCGATCCTTCTCTGAGGCCGGACGCGATCGAGAACCTCGCTGCGCCGTTGCGCGAGGCCTGGTATTACGCCGCGCCGGGCAGGCGGCTGAGGCGCGGCAAAATGCTGGCGAGAGTGATGTTGGGGGAGCCCATTTTGCTCGGCCGCGACGCGGCCGGCGAGGTGTTCGCGCTCCGCGACCTCTGTCCGCATCGCGGCATGCCGCTCAGCGCCGGCCGCTTCGACGGGCGCCAAATCGAATGCTGCTATCACGGCTGGCGGTTCGGCACCAACGGCCACTGTACCTTCATCCCCTCCTTGGTGCCCGGCCAGGCCTTTTCCGCCGACCGCATCCGTACCCGCGACTACCTGGCGCGCGAGGTGCAGGGCAACATCTGGGTTTTCTTCGGCGATCGGCCGGCGAGCGCTCCCGAGATTCCGCTGCTCGACGGGTTCGGCGACGACCGGCGGCCCGATCTCGTCGCGAGCGTGACCTTCGCTGCGGCCATCGACCATGCCGTGATCGGGCTGATGGACCCGGCGCACGGGCCCTTCGTCCACCAGCGCCTGGTGGTGGCGTTCGCGCCGCTCGATCCGGCAAAAGGCCAAGGGGTTCGTCCCCTCGCCGTTCGGCTTTACGATGAGCCGGCACCGGCCGTCGCAGAATTCGCGCGCCTACCGGTTGCTGGGCGGCGTGCCGGAAACCGAAATCATTTTCCGGCTGCCGAGCGTACGCGTCGAGCACATTCAGGCCGGGCGGCATCGCGTCGCCAATCTGACCGCGATCACGCCGATTGACGACCGACTTACGGCGGTGAACCATTGCGTCTACTGGACCTTGCCCTGGCTCGGCCTGCTAAAGCCCGCCTTACGCCATTATGTGGGCGCTTTCCTGCGTCAGGACCGCAACATCATGGAGCGCCAGCAACAGGGTCTGCGTTTCGACCCGCCGCTGACCCTGATCGACGACGCCGACACCCAAGCGAAGTGGTATTACCGGCTGAAGCGCGAATATCGCCGTGCCCGCGCCGAAGGCCGCCCGTTCCAAAACCCGGTCGAACCCCGCACCCTGGAATGGCGGAGCTGACGCAAACCCGCCGCAGTGAGGAATGAGAATGCCCAATATAAACGGAGGATGCCTTTGCGGGGATGTCCGGTACTCGGTGTCAGGTAATCCTGCAGTAACTTCGATCTTCTGCCCGCGTTGCGGCTCCGTAATGCCGGACCTGAGGCCCGAGGGCCGTCGTGCCCGGCCCCTGGTGAGGCCGGGAACGAAGTATCGGGTGCTACTGGGCGGCGGCTGCCATGGATTGCGCTGCTGCAGCAGGTCGATGGGCGCGCAGAAAGGTGCGGATATGGCGCACCGCCAGCGGGATCTTGTCCGTGGTGTCCTTCCACGGATAAAGGCTCACCTGCGCGTTGGGCGCGAGATGCACGGTCTCCATCGCGACGGCATAGGGGTGCCCCGGAACGTCGTCGGGCAACACCAAGATCGGCGTCTGGCAGTTGCGCACGAAATCGCGCGTCACGGTGTACACGAAATCGGCGCGAGCGCCACCGTACATGTTGGTCAGGAAAGTATCGACCATCGCCATCGTGATGTCGGGCCGGCGGGCGCACAGCTCCGGGCCCCAGCCCTTCATGTTGTTGTTGTAGGAGAGGCCGGGCATCTCCGGGCGGTAGCCGCTGGGCTGCGCCGGCACGGCCGCGACGACGCGGTCGCCGGCCCGCTTCAGCAGGTTCCAGATGAAGGGGCCGCCGATGCAGAAGCCGAGCACCATGAATTCGCGGATGCCGAGGTGATCCATCAGGCCGATATGGTCGTCGGTATAGGCGTCCCACGGCCGGTCGATCTCGAGCGGCCCCGAGGACTGGCCACCCTTGGCGTTGCGCAGATCGGCCGCGATAACGCGAAACTCGCCCTTGAACTCGTCGAACGGGTTGAACGGGTGCGTCGCGAGCCCCGCGACCGTCGAGTTGAGCCCGCCGCCGGGGATGACCAGCAGCGGGAAGCCGGAGCCGGCCTCTTCGTAATGGATGCGAACTTGGCCTTTTTCATAGAACGGCATGGTTTTCTCTCTTTCACGATTCACGTCGTCATCCCGCGCGAGCGGGGATTTGGGGGAAATCGACTGTGCGCTTCCTCCTGGCCCGTTTCGCGGGGACGACGGGTTGACGGAAACCGTCGACTATTGCGCTGCGGCGCGCATCGGGATGTGCGATTTGAGAAAGGTGCGCACGCGGTCGATCGTGCGTGCCTTGAGTTCCGGCGGCTCGCGCCACGGGAAGACGGTGATCTCGGAGTTCGGCGCCAGCGACGCCACGTCGATCGAGGTCTGCAGCGGATGCGACGGCGTGTCGTCCGGCAAAACGAGGATCGGCGTCCGGCAGTTCTTGATGAACTCGCGCGGCACGCTGTAGAGGAAATCGGGCTGTGCGCGCCACAAGCTGTGGAAATACTTCTCGATCGTGTCCATCGACACCTCGGGCCGGCGGGCGCGGAAATCGGCGAGCCAATTGTCGTGGCTGTGCCGAACCATGACGTCCGGGTCTTCCGGCCGGTGGCCGACGCGTCTGGCAGAACACGGCGGCGACGACGCGGTCGGGCGCTCGCTGCAGCAGCTTCCCGGCGAAGCAGCCGCCGATGCAGTAGCCCATGTAAAAGAATTCGCGGATCCCGAGATGGTCCATCAGCCCGAGCTGGTCGTCGGCGAAGGCGTCCCACGCCTTGTCGACCGGCACCGGACCGGTCGACTCGCCGCCATTGGCGTTGCGCTGGTCCATCGTGATGCAGCGGAAGTCGTTCTTGAACTCTTCCATCGCGTTGATCACCGCGGTCGGCCAGTTGCTGACGCGCGAATTGAGGCCGCCGCCGGGGGTGACCAGCAGCGGGAAGCCGGAGCCGACCTCCTCGTAGCGAATGCGAATGTCGCCCTTTTGATAGAACGGCATAACAGTCTCCTCCGAGGTTGAGGCCGCCGCGCTCGTCGCGGCCGGGTGGGGTGAGCAGTCAGACGTTTTAAGCCAAGTGGGCGAGTTTTCGGAAGCGTTTCGCTGCAAGCCGCTGAGGCGACAGCCGGAAAGCGCTAAGCTCGCGGAAGCGATTGGTCACGTTTCAAGCCTGGAGCCCGGCTTCGCTCTCACCGTGGGTGTCGTTCGGTCTACCCGGGGAGCGGTCATTCGCATAACGCGAATTAGTCAGCAAGCTCACGCCGACTGGTCGAGCTGCGCCTTTGCTTCTTTCAGATCGCGGTGTCAAAGCCCTCAGTGAACCAGCCGTAAACCGGAGCAAGCAGTTCACGCGCTTCGGCCCCCGGCCCTGTTCGCCCCATAAGCAAGCGAGGCTCATGGCGGCGCGTAGCTCGTAGACCCTCGCATGTTGCCTTCGTGCGACGCGCAGTGCTTCTTCGAGTGCGAGTTGGCCCTCTTCGAGCCGGCTGAGGCCAAAGAGCGCGATGCCTTCAAAGCGATGAAGTTCCGCGTCCCATAAACCGTGCCCGGTCTCTTCCTGCACTCTCAACCCATCCCTCACCATCGCGAGAGCCGCCGCGTGCTCGCCTTGCTGCACCAGCACTGCGGCTAACAGGGCGAAGCCGAGTGGGCGGCTCTGGTTAACCCGCCAGGCTTCGTGCCCTTGTCGCAAACTGATAACGGCATCCGAAAATGCGCCTGCGTAATAAGAGCGACTCCGCGCAGCAGGCGCGGCTCTAGCATGAAGCTGAGCCGTTGCTCGGCGGCCAGCGCCTCTGCCGCGTCGAGCCGATGCAGCGTCATTTCAGGCTCTCCGCGATCGAGGTGAAGCATCGCATTGAAAAGCAAGGCTTCTAGGAGACTGAACGGGTGAGCGATGCGTTCGGCCAATGCCAGACGCTGCGCTGCTCAGCGCCAGACCTCTCTCGGGGTATCCGAGCAGCCAGTCTACTTGCGAGCCGAAACAGCCGGCGCACACACCGGGGTCGTGCCCGCCGTCGAGCAGACGATGGGAGTGGTGCCGCTCCGGATCATAGAGCCGGCGCCCTGCCTCGCAGTGGTCGCGGGCAACTGCCGGTTCGCCGGTAAACATAGAGGTCGACCACGCGCTGTGATGCGCCTGTAGACGCAGACCCATCGTCCGCGTAGCCTTCGGTCAACCGCAGCAG
>CAWILK010000048.1:0-183371 GCA_963836845.1 uncultured Alphaproteobacteria bacterium
GTAATGACATTGTTTTCAACGCTCCCATGATCGCGTTCAACGTCAGACAGAATACCGTTCTGCGGCGGCAATCCCGATTATTCGGTTGTGACCAACTCGGTGGCAAACATCTGCCCCTGACAATGGCACCGTCGACTTGAAGCTGCGCTTCGGATTTGCGGACGGCAAGCACTTGCGGTACCTCAGCTTCGACGCCAACTCCGAGGAATCAGCAACGCTCGAGGCATCGACCTTTGCGCCTGCCGAAAGCGACATCCTCCAAAGCGGCGCGACGGAGATCATCTACACGATCGTAAATGGCAGGACAGGCCGGACCGACCCTGAGCGCCAAGGGCTCAACAGCGAGCCGGTGGCGAAGGCCCTTCACTCGACATCCTTGCGCAGTTCAAGGAGATCAGTGCCGGATATTCACCGATGTGGGATGTTCAGCTGGCCGAGTCGACCAAAGAGGCTATGGAAAAAAATAAACGAAAAATTATCACTGACGGTGAGGACGTTACAGCCAAGAGCGAAACAGGCTTGTTGGTAAGCCCCGGCGGAGGGCCGGTCAGGACAACCGGAATTCTGGTGAATTGTCCGGTCGTGGGTTTCACCAACGAGTAATTGCTGCCTCAGAAAACAATCTTGGGCAAGTCATGCCAGTTCTAAGGCAGGAGTTAGGCGACGCGTCGTGCCGGATGATCGGCGATGCGGGCGAGCACGTTGGCGATATAGTGCTGCTCTGAAGCAGTTCAACCAGGACGGCACGAAGAGATAACCGGAGGGGACGGGGCGGCAAGAATAACGCAGAGCAGCGTCAGTGCGATTATTCCGCGCCACCCAAGACGTTCCGCAAGCGATGCGCGCGCTCGGTGTCACGTTTCGCCAGGCGGCGGAATCGATCCTAACAATGCGCGGTCGGCGCTCGGCGGAACTCAAGGCGCCACGACCATTTTTGAGGCTTTGAGGCGAAAACCGAGGAAGACGCAATGACGACACCGCGAAATCATTTCGAAGCATTTCTCGACGGCGTGCGTCGAGAAGGCCGCTATCGCATCTTTGCCGATCTCGAGCGACACGCCGACCGTCCACCCTATGCCACCTGGCGCGGCGAGGGGATTGCGCGCGAGGTCGTCGTCTGGTGTTCGAATGACTATCTTGGGATGGGACGCCATCCGCTGTCGTCAACGCGATGCTTGAGACGGCACTGCGGAATGGGCCGGCGCTGGAGGACCCGCAACATCTCCGGCAATAGCCACGCGATTGTCATGCTGGAGGTGGAGTTCGCCGATCTGCACCGCAAGGAGGCCGCACTCGCCTTCTCTTCTGGCTATGTGTCCAATGAGGCGGGGCTTGGCACAATCGGCCGATTGTTGCCGAATTGTCTCATTTTATCGGATGAGAAAAATCACGCTTCGATGATCGCCGGGATCCGGGCTAGCGGCGCCGAGAAGCGGATCTTCCGGCACAACGATTTGGGCCATCTCGAGGCGCTGCTGAAAGAGACAGAACCCAGCCGCCCGAAGGTCATTGCGTTCGAGTCGCTTTACTCGATGGATGGCGATATCGCCCCGATCGGGCGCATCTGCGATTTGGCGACAAAATTCGGGGCGCTGACCTACCTCGACGAAGTGCATGCCGTCGGTCTCTACGGCCTGCGTGGCGCTGGCATTGCCGAGCGTGATGGGGTCATGGACCACGTCGACGTTATCGAAGGGACACTGGCCAAGGGCTTTGGCGTCGTGGGTGGCTACATCGCGGCCGATGCGGTGATCTGTGATGCGATCCGTTCGGCCGCGCCGAGCTTCATCTTCACGACAGCGATGCCGCCGGCGGTCGCTGCCGCCGCGAGACAAAGCGTCATCCATCTAAAAAGATCGGTCGCGGAACGGGTGGCCCATAGGCTTCGGGTCGACAAGACGTGCAGTGCACTGCGCGAGGCCGGCATTCCGATGATGTCGTCGCAATCGCATATCATTCCCGTCCCGGTTGGCGATCCCGATCTCTGCCGAGAGGCCTCAGCGCTCCTCTTGGAGGGGTATGCCATTTATATCCAGCCGATCAACTATCCGACCGTACCGGAAGCACCGGCGGCTTCGCATCACGCCCACACCATTCCATAACGACCGGCTGATCGACCATCTGGCCAATGCGTTGCGGGAGGTTTGGGACAAACTGGGGCTGCCAAACGAAACCAACGTGGTCCCAATATCGGCTTTGACACGCTTGCGGCCCGCCGCCTAACTCGAGCGCATCACGCGGCATGGCTCGCTGCGCTTGGGCGGAAGTCCGCGCCGAGCCTTACTTCCGGCAGTCAAACGGGGCCGCGAATCGCCGAACGATTTTTTGACGTTATCGATGTCTCGCCATTTCGATACGCCAACCGCGCAAGAAGATCCGCGCATCAATCTCTGTGACTTCTATCTGTTCCGTGGGCGTCTCGTTGGCCGGTTCGTCGGCCAATCCAGCCGAGTATGCCCAAGCACCTAACGGCTCGCCTGTTCCCGACGATATTGCCGTATGACCCAACATGCCGTTTATTCGTGTGAACTGCCCCCAAAATGCACTCACCGCTGACCAAAAGCAAAGCTTGTCCCGCTTCTGGCGGAGGCTCTCATCGGTCAGGAAATTGATCCCGTGACTGAGATCGGCAGGGAGGCGACGGGATTCATGATCAACGAAATCGATGTACACAACTGTTTCCAGGGGCGGTCTTCCTTTGACTGAGCACCCAACGAAGACCTCCCGGACAGTTGAGGTTTTCGTCGCAACCTCTTTCGGGATCAGCTTGTTCCAGGCCTCACCGACGTTGCGGATGTGGAGAGGGCAGGGTGAGCGACTGTCTGATCTGTCAAGCGGGATTAGGAAAATTGCATCGGACATCGCGAGCTTTGGCGTTGAGGCGGACGAGAAGTTTGCGGGCGAGCGCGACGCGGATGACCTTTTTGGGCTTTCCGGCGTGGGTCAAGCGGGCATGGCAGTCGGTGAAGTCGGAATTGTATCGGCGCACCAGGTCGGCGACGACAAAGAGGATCGAGCGGATGGCGCTGCGGCCGCCGCGCACGGGGCGTTTGCCGTTGAGCTTGCCGCTGTCGCGGGCGATTGGGGCGAGGCCGGCGAGCTTGGCGGCGGCTTTGTTCGACAGGGTGCCGATTTCGGGCAGCTCGGCGAAGAGGCAGGCGACGGTTCGATCGGCCACACCTTTGATGGTGCGGAAGCTGGCATCGAGCTGTTGCCACAGCGGATCGCTGTCGATCAGCTGGGCGATCTGCCCTTCAAGGCTGCGGATTTGCTTCCTGAGGAGTTGCAGAGCTCATCGAACGAGTGGCGCACCTCGGGGTCGGTCACCAGACGGCGCTGGTTGAGTTGGGCGGTGCGCAACTCGGTGAGTTGGCGCAACCGGGTGACCAGCGCGGTGAGCCGCTGCTGGGCGTCCGAAGCCGGGGGTTGCGGCGCGATGTGTTTGACTTCGGCAAACCAGGCGATGACCCCGGTATCGATGCGATCGGTCTTCTCGAGAATGCCCATCGCCTCGGCAAAGCGGCGCACCGCCCGCGGGTTGACGATGGCCGCCGGCACGCCCGCGGCCCACAGCAGGCCACAGGGCAGCCTCTCATACCCGCCGGTCGCCTCCATCGCAACGAAGGCGACTTGGTGTTCCTTGCAGAAGGCGGCCAACCCGGCAATCCCGGCGGCGCTGCGTTCGAAGCTCTTGACCGGCCCGTCGCGGCCGAGCCGGGCTTCCAGCGTGGTCGAGCTGACATCAACTCCACAAATGAGGTTCGTCACGGTAACCTGCCTTGTCCATGCGATCGACAATCGAGCGACTGTTCGGTCGTGCGTGACACTGCGGCAGGCGGTCCTAAGGCTCACCCGCGGTTGTTGCCTGAGGGGGCACGGGCGTCGCCCGCCGCGCACGGGGTCCGGTGGCCACCGGACCCCGTGCCGCGCCGCTCTCATCACAACCCGGCGCCAAATTCCAGATACAAGGGGGGCCGACGGACGGATTTGCGGCGCCGCCCACCTCACCTTCCCAGGCGCTGTCGCGCCTGGGCCCCTCCCCCTCTCCCCCCTGAAGGGCGGAGAGGGGCTTTCTGCGCTCTCGGTTGAGCTGGCGGCGATGCTGCAACCGAATTCGATTCCCCGGACAGCCCTGCGTCCGCCTGGAAAGAACCGCGGTCTCGTCGACAACGCCAGCCCCGGCCCCATCGGGTCAACTCGGCTGCGGGAACAAGCGCCGTTCGACGAGCCGGCAGATGATGTGCGCCGCCGTGATGTGGATCTGTTGAATGAGGGTCGTCGACGTCGGAAGGGGCGTGGAGGCAGATGTCGCAGAGCGGCGCCATCGCCCCACCGGTCTGCCCGGTGAGGCCGATCACCGTGATCCGCTTTTGCCGCGCCGCCTCGATCGCGCGGAGGATGTTGGGCGAGCGCCCGGAAGTCGAGATCGCGATGAACGCGTCGCCGACCCTGCCGAGACCGAGGATCTGCCGCTCGAAGACCCGCTCATAGCCGTAATCATTGCCGATGGCGGTCAGAACCGAGCTGTCGGTCGTCAGGGCCAGGGCCGCCGCCGGCGCCCGGTCGTAATCGAGCCGCGACAGGAATTCGCCGGCAATGTGCTGGGCGTCCGCCGCGCTGCCGCCGTTGCCCGCGAGCAGCAGCTTGCCCCCGCTCGCGAGGGCTGCTGCGAGCGCGTCGACGATCTCCGAGATTGCGGAGGAGAAAGCAGGGTCGTCGATCGCCGCCTGGATCACGTCACGGGAGCAGGTCAGGTATTCCGCGATCGTGACTGCATCCTCAGCGTGCATACCCCCCTCCTCTTCGCCTCATTTCAGCTGCCGGCCGGCCTACAACCGCTCGTGGCATTTTATCGCATCAGCTTTCGGAATGAATTCTGATAGAAAACGTTTCTTCGCGACAAAAACAAGCGCCCGGGCCCTGAAATCGCTGCCATTCTAACCCAGGGCGTCCCCCAGTCAGTTTTTAACGGTCAAAGGAAATCGGTCCGATGCGCATCGCAGTGATCGGGACGGGTTATGTAGGACTGGTGTCGGGGGCGTGCTTTTCGGAGTTCGGCGTGTCGGTCGTCTGCGTCGACAAGGACGCGGACAAGATCGCGCGGCTGCGGAGCGGCGAAATGCCGATCTGGGAGCCGGGCCTCGAAGCGCTGGTGGCGGCCAACGCGGCGGCGGGCCGGCTGGTGTTCACGACCGATCTGGGAGCCGCGGTCAGAGGCGCCGACGCGGTGTTCATCGCGGTCGGAACGCCGTCGCGGCGCGGCGACGGGCATGCCGATCTGACGCATGTCTTTGGCGCGGCCGAGGAGATCGGGCGGGCGCTGAGCGGCCCGGCGGTGGTGGTCACCAAATCGACGGTGCCGGTCGGCACCGGGCGCGAGGTCGCCGCGATCCTCTCCCGGGTCTGCCCGCACGGGCAGTTCGAGGTCGCCTCGAACCCGGAATTCCTGCGCGAGGGCTCGGCGATCGAGGATTTCATGCGGCCCGACCGGGTGGTGATCGGGGCCGACAGCGAGCGGGCGCGCGAGGTGATGCGCCAGCTCTACCGGCCGCTCTATCTGATCGAGACGCCAATCGTGTTCACCGACATCGAGACCGCGGAATTGATCAAATACGCGGCCAACGCGTTTCTCGCCACCAAGATCACCTTTATCAACGAGATCGCCGATCTGTGCGAGCGGGTCGGCGCCGATGTCCAGGACGTGGCCAGGGGGATCGGCCTCGACGGCCGGATCGGCCGCAAGTTTCTGCATGCCGGGCCGGGCTTTGGCGGCTCGTGCTTCCCCAAGGACTGCACCGCGCTGGTGCGCACCGCGCGCGAGGCCGAGGCGGCATTGTCGATCGTCGAGACCGTGGTCAGGGTCAACGAGGCGCGAAAGGCGCGCATGGCCGACAAGATCGTCGCGGCGTGCGGCGGCACGGTCGCCGGCAAGACCATCGCGGTCCTGGGCCTCACCTTCAAGCCCAACACCGACGACATGCGCGACGCGCCGAGCCTGTCGATCCTGCCGCCGCTCGCCGCGGCCGGAGCGTCGATCCGCGCCTTCGATCCGGAAGGGATCGCGGAAGCGCGCAAGCTGCTGCCCGGCCTCGTCTATTGCCGCGACGCCTATGAGACGATGGAGGGAGCCGACGCGCTGGTCTTGCTGACCGAGTGGAACGAGTTCCGGGCGCTCGACCTCGGCCGCGTCGGGGGGCTCTTGAAGGAGCCGCTGGTCGTCGACCTGCGCAACATCTACGACCCGGCGGAGATGACCGCGGCCGGGCTCGCCTATGTCAGCATCGGCCGGCCGCCGCGGGCGCGGTCGCGCCCAGCATTACGCGCGCTTGCGTGAAACCAGGAGGGAACCCCCGATGAGCTCCGTCAGAAAGCGCGTCCTCGTCACCGGCGGCGCCGGATTTCTCGGCTCGCATCTGTGCGAGCGCCTGGTGGCGCGCGGCGACGACGTGCTGTGCGTCGACAATTACTTCACCGGGCGCAAGGACAACCTCGCCGACCTGCTGGGGGTGCCGTTCTTCGAGGCGATGCGCCACGACATCACCCATCCGCTGTTTGTCGAGGTCGACGAGATCTACAACCTCGCCTGCCCGGCCTCGCCGATCCACTACCAGTTCGATCCGGTGCAGACCACCAAGACCAGCGTCATCGGCGCGATCAACATGCTCGGCCTCGCCAAGCGCCTCAAGGCCCGGATCTTCCAGGCCTCGACCTCGGAGGTCTATGGCGACCCGACCCTCCACCCGCAGCCCGAGAGCTATCGCGGCAACGTGAACCCGATCGGGCCGCGCGCCTGCTACGACGAGGGCAAGCGCTGCGCCGAAACCCTGTTCTTCGACTATTTCCGCCAGCACAACCTCAAGATCAAGGTCGCCCGGATCTTCAACACCTACGGGCCGCGCATGCACCCCAATGACGGCCGCGTCGTCTCCAACTTCATCGTCCAAGCATTGCGCGGCCAGCCGATCACTCTCTATGGCGACGGCAGCCAGACCCGCGCCTTCTGCTATGTCGACGACCTGATCGACGGCTTTCTGAAGCTGATGGCCGCCCCCGACGAGGTGACCGGCCCGATCAACCTCGGCAACCCGGTGGAGACCTCGGTCGCCGAGCTCGCCGACATCATTATCGCAATGACCGGCTCGCGCTCCCGTCTCACCCGCCGCCCGCTCCCCGTCGACGACCCGGTTCAGCGCTGTCCCGATATCACCTCCGCCCAGACCCTCCTCGGCTGGCAGCCCAAGACCGACCTTCGAAAAGGCCTCGCCCAAACCATCGACTACTTCGACAGGCTCCTCGCCGAAGGCCGGGAACACGAACCCGCGCTTTCGTCGTAGCAGGCGTTCGTGAGGGTCCTGGTATTTGGGGCTGCAGGCCAAGTCGGGCATGAGGTTTGCCGCGCCGCCTGGCCGGCCTCGGTGGATCTGACGCCGCTCGGCCGAACGGGCGGCGATATTTCCAAGCCCGACTGCGGTCGACGGCTTGATCAGGCGGCAGCGGCCCGATCTGGTGATAAACCTCGCCGCCTATACCGCCGTCGATCGGGCGGAAAGCGAACCCGAGCTCGCCTGGGCGGTCAATTGCGCCGGGGCTGCCCATATCGCCGCTGCTTGCGGCGACCACGGGGCCGCGCTGATCCAGTTGTCGACCGATTATGTGTTCGACGGGACCAAGCCCGAACCCTACCGCGAGGACGACCCGGTCAACCCGCTCGGGGTTTACGGGCGCAGCAAGGAGGGCGGGGAGCGGGCCGTCCGTGCGGCCGCCGAGCGTCACATCATCCTGCGCACCGCCTGGGTCTACGGCGCGCACGGCGCGAATTTCGTCAAGACGATGCTGCGGCTCGGGGCCGAGCGGCCGGTCTTGCGGGTCGTCGCGGATCAGCGCGGGTGCCCGACCGCCGCCCGCGACATTGCCTCGGCGCTGGTCGCGATTGCCCGACAGGTCGAGCAAGGGACGGCGAGCTGGGGCACCTTCCATTTCGCCGGCGGCGGCGCCACCAGCTGGCATGAATTCGCCGAGGAGATCGTCGAGCAGGCTGCCCGATCCAGCGCTTGGCGGAGCGGACCCAAGCCAGGCGTCGAAGCCATCACCACCGACCAGTATCCGACACCGGCGCGGCGGCCGATGAATTCGGTGCTCGATTGCCGCAAAATTGGTGAAGCGTTCGGCATCACCCCGCCGCCATGGCGGGAAAGCCTTCCTGAGGTGCTCGACGAGATGCTCGCCCAGAGCCGAGACGGGTGATTTCAACTCATACCATTCTTCGGTCCCGGAGCTCCTGGAGCACTCGCTCGGCGGCCGCATCGGCGGTCACGCCGATCGTCGTCACCCTGATCTCCGGCATTTCCGGCGGCTCGTAGGGCGAGTCGAGCCCGGTGAAGTTCTCGAGCCTCCCGGCTCGCGCCTTGGCGTAAAGCCCCTTCGGGTCCCTGCGGATGCACTCGTCGAGCGGCGTGTCGACGAAGATCTCGAGGAATGCGGTGGGGGCGGTCAATTCCCGGACCATGCGCCGCTCGGCGCGGAACGGCGAGATAAACGAGCAAATCACGATCAGGCCCGCCTCGGTCATCAGCTTTGCGACCTCGCCGACCCGCCGGATGTTTTCGACCCGGTCGGCGTCTGTGAAACCAAGGTCCCGGTTGAGCCCATGCCGCACATTGTCGCCGTCGAGCAGCATCGTGTGATGCCCGCCGGCCAGCAGTTTCTTCTCCAAAATATCGGCGATCGTCGACTTCCCGGCGCCGGACAGCCCGGTCAGCCACAGCACCGCGGGGGTCTGCTCCTTCAATGCCGCACGCTGCTCTCGGCCGACGGTCAAGGCCTGCCAGTGGATATTGCTGGCCCGGCGCAGGCCGAAGGCAATCATCCCGGCGCCGGCGGTCTCGTTGGTGACGCGGTCGATCAATATGAAGGCGCCGGTCGCGCGATTGGCCGCGTATGGATCGAACGCCACCGGCAGCGCGGTCGACAGATTGCAGAAGCCGACCTCGTTCAAGGCCAATGTCCGGTCCGCGAGATGAGCCAGCGTGTTCACGTCGACCCGATGCTTCAGCGCGGTCACCGTGGCCGGGACTGTGCGGGTTCCGATCTTCAGCAGATAGGAACGGCCGGGGACCAGCGGATTGTCGCTCATCCAGATCACATGCGCTGCAAACTGGTCGACGAATTCGGGCGGCTCGCCCGCGTCCGCCAGCAGGTCGCCGCGCGCGATGTCGAGGTCGGTTTCGAAGGTCAGCGTGACCGCGTCGCCCGCTTTTGCATGATCGAGCGAGCCGTCGAAAGTGACAATCTCCTCGACCCGAGCTGACCGGCCCGATCCCGTCACCAGCACCGCGTCGCCGGGTGAGACGGCTCCTGACACTACCGTTCCCGAGACACCACGGAAATCGCCATCCGGCCGGTTGACCCATTGAACCGGGAACCGGAATGGCCGCTCGCCGAGGCCGTCGGAGGTGTCGACGGCATTTAGGTGCTCCATCAGGGTCGGCCCATCGTACCAGGGCATCCGGGCCGACCGCGCAATGACATTGTCGCCGAACCGGGCCGACAGCGGGATTGCCTGGACCGAGAGATCGCCGAGCTCCGACGCAAAGCCGCGGAACGCGTGCGTGATTTCTTCAAAGCGCTGCTTGGCGAAGGCGACAAGGTCCATCTTGTTGACGGCGAGCACGAGATGGCGGATGCCGAGCAGCGAGCAGATGAAAGCGTGCCGCCGGGTCTGCACCAAGACGCCCTTTCGGGCGTCGACCAGCATCACCGCCAATTCGCAGGTCGACGCGCCGGTCGCCATGTTGCGCGTGTACTGCTCGTGCCCCGGCGCGTCGGCAACCACGAAGGCGCGCTGCGGCGTGGTGAAGAAGCGGTACGCCACATCGATCGTGATGCGCTGCTGCCGCTCGTCCTCGAGCCCGTCCAGCAGGAGCGAGAAATCGAGCGAGTCCCCGGTCGTGCCAAACCGCCGCGACTTCGCGCTCCAGGCTCGCGAGCTGGTCATCGAGGATCAACGCGGATTTGTAGAGCAGGCGGCCGATCAAGGTCGATTTGCCGTCATCGACCGATCCGCACGTCAGGAAGCGAAGGAGGTCCTTGCCCGACCAGGTGCAGGACATCAGAGCCGGCCGGCCATCAGAAATATCCCTCTCGCTTCTTGCGCTCCATTGCGGCCTCCTGGTCGGCGTCGATCAGCCGCCCCTGACGCTCCGAGAGGCGGCTGCCGCGCAATTCCTCGATGATTTCGGCGGGCGTCAGCGCTGCCGATTCGATGGCCCCGGTCAGCGGATAGCATCCGAGGGTGCGAAACCGGATGCGGCGCAGCTCGGGCCGCTCACCCGGACGCAGCGGCAGCCGATCGTCATCGACCATGATCAAAGCGCCGTTGCGGGTGACGACCGGCCGCGGCTTGGCGAAATAGAGCGGGACGACAGGAATTTCCTCGAGAGCGATGTATTCCCAGACATCGAGCTCCGTCCAGTTGGACAGCGGAAAGACGCGCATCGACTCGCGCTCGCCCAGCCGCGTGTTGTAGAGCCGCCAAAGCTCGGGGCGCTGTCGCTTCGGGTTCCAGCCGTGCTCGGCGCTGCGCAACGAGAAGATCCGCTCCTTCGCCCGACTCTTCTCCTCGTCGCGGCGCGCGCCGCCG
The DNA here is from genome assembly GCA_963836845.1 of uncultured Alphaproteobacteria bacterium. Classification (GTDB taxonomy): domain Bacteria; phylum Pseudomonadota; class Alphaproteobacteria; order ATCC43930; family CGMCC-115725; genus AP-15. The sequence continues at coordinate 10,640 of CAWILK010000048.1, forward strand.
AATGCCGCGTCGAAGCCGTGGCGGTCGAGCGCCTGCTTCAGCGCTTCGGTCTTCATCACTGCGGTGTGCAACGCCGATCCCGAAGCGATCGGATTTATCCCCCGCGCCTTGCCCTCCTCGTTGATATGGACGAGGAGGTCGAGGTCGAGCCGGCGCGCTGCGGCGTCGCGAAACGATATCATTTCGCGAAATTTCCAGCCCGTGTCGATGTGCAGCAGCGGAAACGGCAATCTCGACGGGAAGAACGCCTTGCGCGCCAGATGCAGCATGACGCTCGAATCCTTGCCGATCGAGTAGAGCAGGACCGGATTGCGGAATTCGGCGACCGTCTCGCGCATGATGCCGATCGCTTCTGCTTCGAGACGCTCGAGGTGGCGGGGCAGCTGGCGGACAGGCGGCAGCGGGTCGACAATACGCGACAAAGATCAGCCTTTATCGTTTCGGTAGCGTGTTTGCCGTAGAGACGTGCCGGTGAAATGTCAACTTCGTGTTAGTGACGAGATCATCCCGAGATTCGGTTGACCGTCCGGCACAGGGCTTCGATGAACGACGAAACGGCCCCATCCGCCATTGCGACAGTCCTGCGCATCCGCGACGGCGTCGACCCCGCGTTCTCCTCATGGCAAGCTCGCATGACCGCCGCAGCCGCGGCGGCGTCCGGCTTTGTCAGCATCGAGTTCATACCGGCTTTTGGCTCGCGCCGGGAGTGGCAGATGGTGCTGCGCTTTCGCGATGCGGAGAGCTTGGCCGGATGGCGCATTTCCGGAAATCGGAGCCGCCTCCACGAGGAACTGACCCCTCTGCTGGGTGACGGCGAGGATCTGGAAGAGAGAGCCGCCCCCGATCTTCACGGGCAACGCAGCGTGACGGAGGTGATCACCACGCATGTGAGGCCAGAAGCGGAGACCGCCTTTCTCGATTGGTCGGAAAGAATTCTGCAGGCGCAGGCCGGCTTCCCCGGATATCGCGGCATGTATTTGCAGTCGCCCTCCGAGGGTCAAGCATTCTGGACCTCTCTAATCCGCTTCGCGACCCCAATGCAGCTCGATGCCTGGCTGGCGTCGTCGCAGCGGCGCCGCCTCGTACGGGAATCGGAAGGGCTCGTCGAGGCCTGGTCGGGTCGTCGGCTGGGGCCGCCATTCGCGGGCTGGTTCCCGGCCGAAGCGGTGGGCGGCACGCCGCCGGACTGGAAACAGGCGATGATCGTGCTGTTGATGCTGTTTCCGATCGTGGTGCTGGAGCTGCGCTTCCTGGCCCCGCTGACAAAAGGACTCGACCCGGTGATCGGTACTTTCCTGGGGAATGCGATCAGCGTAGGGCTGCTCGCCTGGCCGGTTATGCCACTCGCCAACCGCACCCTCGATTGGTGGCTGCGGCCGGCGCTCCCGCAGGCCCGATGGATCACGCCGCTCGGTACGGCCTTCCTTCTCGGCCTTTACGTCGTCGAGATCCTGGGCCTGACATGGCTGGCCTGATCCCAACGCCGGCAAGTTGTTAACCTTATCTTAGCCGCCCTGTGGTCGCCTGTCCGGATCGCGCGGCCCACTCCGTCGCGTGTTCCATCAAAGGAGGACAGCGGCGAATGTCGGACGACGCGCAACATGAAAAATTCCTGCGGAGGGCGATAGAGCTTTCCGCGAAGACTTCGCTGGTGGACAATGCCGGCGGCGTGTTTGGCGCCGTGATCGTCAAGGACGGCGAAATCGTCGCGGAAGGCGCCAACCGTGTGGTCGCCGAAAAGGACCCGACCTGGCACGGCGAAATGGAGGCGATCCGCAACGCGTGCAGAAAGCTCGGCAGCTTCAAGCTGACCGGCTGCACGATGTACACCAGCGCCGAGCCTTGCCCGATGTGCGCCGCCGCATCCTATTGGGCCGGTTTAGAGCGGATCTTCTACGGAGCGACGGTGGACGACTCGCTCGAATATGGCGGGTTCGACGACAGGCTGATCTTCGGGCAATTGCGCGTGGCAACCCAGGAGCGGACCTTGCCGGCCCGACAGATCCTCCGGGCGGAGGCCGTCGAGATCTGGAAAAAATACAAGGAGAAACCGGACAAGGTGCCGTATTAATCCGTGAACGAGACACGGCGTCGAGGCTCGCCGGCGGGTTTTTTCAATGCAGCTTGGGCGCCTTCAAGAACCGGGTCCGGTCTGTGGAGAGGACGCGAACCGTCAGGCTTTCATTGTCGCGCACGACCTGCAGAACGACTTCGGAGCCGGCAGGGCCGCCGGCCCAGACCTTGCGCCAGAACCCCGCAAGGCTCCCCACCGGATCCTCACGCACCGCGACGATCCGGTCGCCGGGCCGCAGCCCAGCCTTGCCGGCCGGGCCTCGCTCGGCGAGACCGGCCACGACGATCGCGTCCTCGACTTCCGCGGCATAGAGGCCGAGCCACGGGCGGGCGGGGCGGTTGGGCCGGCCATAGGTCAGCATGTCATCGAGTATCGGCGGGAGCAGCTCGATCGGCACGACCATGTTGACGTCGCGGCGCAGCTCCCGGCCGTTGGCGTGCTGCACATGCAGGGAGCCGATCCCGATCAGCCGCCCGTCAGCGCCGATCAGCGCGGCACCGCCCCAGAAAGGATGGGCCGGCGCGGTAAAGATCGCGCGGTCGAGCACATATTCCCAATATCCAGCGAATTCCTGCCGGGCCACCACTCGCGCCGCGATCGCGTGGCGGCGGCCTCCCTCCGCGGCCATCACCGCCCGGTCGCCGGCGCCGACGCGCAGCCCGATGCCGAGCTCGAGCGGCGGGATGTTGAGGCGCCCAAGCGCCTGAACGAGGCCAAAGCCGGTTTCCTGATCATAAGCCAAGACATGCCCGGGCACTGCGCCGCCGCCCGCCGATGTCAGCCAGATCGTCTCGGCCTCGGTGACGAGATAGCCGATCGTCAGGACGAGGCCGTCCTTCCGGATCAGGACGCCGCTCCCGGCGCGCTCCGTGCCCAGCGTGCTGGCTGTGAAAGCGTCCTCGGGGACTGTCGCCCGCAGCCCTAAGACCGCGCTCAGCGCGCGATCGAGATCAAACGCGCAATCAGCCTGCTTGGGCTGGATCTCGCCCGGAATTTCCCAATCTACGGTTCGCGACATTTCGGCGACTCGTCAGTGTCGGCTATGCACATCATAAACACAAAGAGCGCTTCGGGGGTGACCTCTTTTCAAACATCTTTGCCTCGTCCCCGGCCGAGGGCCGGGCCGCTTGAGGCTGCTTGACAAGCTCTGACTACTTAATTATGTGAGCAGCACTCTCGGGCAGAGAGTGCCAATTCCACGATTTTGAAATGAGGTTCGAGGAGGTATTCATGAAATTCCGTCCGTTACACGACCGCGTGCTGATCCGGCGCGTCGAGTCCGAAGAGAAGACCGTGGGCGGCATCATCATCCCCGACACGGCGAAGGAAAAGCCGATGGAGGGGGAGGTGATCGCTGCCGGTCCGGGCGCACGCGGCGAGGATGGCAAGCTGCAGCCGATGGATGTCAAAGCCGGCGACCGGGTGCTGTTCGGCAAATGGTCGGGCACCGAGGTCAAGCTCGAGGGCGAAGAGCTGATCATCATGAAAGAATCCGACATCATGGGCGTGCTCGAGCAGAGCGCCGCCGCGCAGAAAGTTGCCTGAGGAGTAGACAAGAATGGCTGCCAAGGACGTCAAATTTCATGGCGATGCGCGCGAGCGGATGCTGCGCGGCGTCGACATTCTCGCCAATGCGGTCAAGGTGACCCTGGGTCCCAAGGGCCGCAACGTCGTGCTCGACAAATCGTTCGGCGCGCCGCGCATCACCAAGGACGGCGTCACCGTCGCCAAGGAGATCGAGCTCGCCGACAAGTTCGAGAACATGGGCGCCCAGATGGTGCGCGAGGTGGCCTCGAAGACCAGCGATCAGGCGGGCGACGGCACCACCACCGCGACTTTGCTGGCGCAGGCGATCGTCCGCGAGGGCGCCAAGGCGGTCGCGGCGGGCATGAACCCGATGGATCTGAAGCGCGGGGTCGATCTCGCCGTCGCCGCCGTCGTCGAGGACATCAAGAAGCGCTCGAAAAAGATCTCGACCAACGAGGAGATTGCCCAGGTCGGCACGATCTCGGCCAATGGCGAGCGCGAAGTCGGCGAGATGATCGCCCAGGCGATGCAGAAGGTCGGCAATGAGGGCGTCATCACGGTCGAGGAGGCGAAGAGCCTCGAGACCGAGCTCGATGTGGTCGAAGGCATGCAGTTCGACCGCGGCTATCTCTCGCCCTATTTCGTCACCAATGCCGAGAAGATGATCGCCGAGCTGGAGAACCCGTATATCCTGATCCACGAGAAGAAGCTGTCCGGGCTGCAGGCGATGCTGCCGGTCCTCGAGGCCGTCGTGCAGAGCGGCCGGCCGCTCTTGATCGTCGCCGAGGATGTCGAGGGCGAGGCCTTGGCGACGCTCGTCGTCAACAAACTGCGCGGCGGGCTCAAAGTGGCCGCGGTCAAGGCGCCGGGTTTCGGCGACCGGCGCAAGGCAATGCTCGAGGACATCGCGATCCTGACCAGCGGTCAGGTGATCAGCGAGGATCTCGGGATCAAGCTCGAAAACGTCACGCTCGAGATGCTCGGCCAGGCCAAGCGGGTGCGCGTCGAGAAGGAGAACACGACGATCATCGACGGCGGCGGCGCCAAGGACGACATCCAGGGCCGGTGCACCCAGATCCGCCAGCAGATCGAGGAGACGACCTCCGACTACGACCGCGAGAAACTGCAGGAGCGGCTGGCCAAGCTCGCCGGCGGCGTCGCGGTGATCCGGGTCGGCGGCTCGACCGAGATCGAGGTGAAGGAGAAGAAGGATCGGGTTGACGATGCGATGCACGCAACTCGTGCGGCGGTCGAGGAAGGTGTCGTCGCCGGCGGCGGCGCTGCACTCCTCTATGCCGCCCGCGCCCTCGACAGCCTGAAGCCGGCGAATGGCGACCAGAAGGTCGGCATCGACATCGTGAAAAAGGCGCTGCTCTACCCGGCGCGGCAGATTGCCGAAAATTCGGGCACCGACGGCTCGATCATCGTCGGAAAATTGCTCGACAGCAACGACCCGAACCACGGCTATGACGCGCAGAAGGGCGAGTTCACCGACATGATCCGGGCCGGCATCATCGACCCGACCAAGGTCGTGCGCCACGCCCTGCAGGATGCGGCCTCGGTTGCCGGGCTCCTGATCACCACCGAGGCGATGGTGGCCGAGAAGCCCGAGCCGAAGACCCCGCCGGCGATGCCGCCCGGCGGCGGAATGGGCGGAATGGATTTCTAACCCCGTCCGGCACTTCCTCTAAGGGCCGCCCGCCGCGTGATGCGCGGCGGGCGGCCTCTTTTTAACGACAGCACGTAGTTGCAATACGTGGTGTTTCGGATCGATCCTGGCCCGGCACGTGTTTTGCGTGCCGCCAGCCAGGAGGTCCGATGGGCGACATCATTCCATTCCCGTTACAGGGCGGCGACCGGTCGGGAAAACCTCGCGCGGGATCGTCCGCCCGAGACGGTGTTTCACGATCGCGGCTGGCGCATTCTCCAACTGCCGAGCGCCGGGCGGTTTCTCGCAGTGTCGGATTACTGCCGGCGCGGGGTCGAGGTCGGCCGCTTCGATCCGCAGGCCGATTGCGCCGATCAGCACGGCGGCACCGAGATCGCCATCCTGACGCGATGCGCAAACGACGAGCGCCTCGCACGTTGCGCGATCGCCTGGCTCAATTCGGGTGGACCGCGAAACGCGATCCTCGGCGCCTTTGTGGTTGCCGCGGGCGGTCGTTACCGCTACTGGCGCGACGCGATCATCGAGGTCGCGGCGGTCGGCGGCACCAAGCTGGCGCGCCTGATGGACGGCAGCATCGCCATCGCCCGCGAGCCGGAGCCCGTGCCGTTGCTCGATTTGTTCGCGCCCCTCAAAGAGAACCGGCGTCGCGCCGCCTTCAATCGACTGCCGCACGAAGCGCGCGCCGCCATTCTGCGCTGGGCCGATCCGAGGGGGCAATTCCGCGAGCTGCTGAGCGCGATGCCTGACCGCTAGCTCGCGCGTCGCGTTTGCACCAGCTGCAACCCTGCCCTGCTTTGGCTGGCAGCGCCTTCCAGCGCCGCGTCCCCACCTTGCCAGCCGGCTGCGGCCCGCCCATACTGATGACAATGCGGCGCCTTTCACTAGATCCCACGCTCGATGGCGAGGCCAATGCCCCGCCCCGGCTCTGCGATCACCCCGGCTGCATTGCCGGGGGAGATTTCCGCGCGCCCAGATCCCGGCTCGACCTGCACAGCTATTATTGGTTCTGCCTCGAGCATGTGCGCGCCTACAATTCCGCCTGGAATTACTACGCCGGAATGAGCGACGGCGAGATCGAAGCCGAAATCCGCCACGACACGGTTTGGCAGCGCCCGAGCTGGCGGCTCGGGGCGCGCCATGGCCCCGGCTACGCCGACCGCATTCGCGACTATTTCGGCGTCTTCTCCGATGGGCCAAACAGTGCGCGCGACCGCCGACGGAAGGGCGGCGATCGCGGCGCCGAATCCGTGCAGCGCGCCTTGTCGGCACGGGAGCAGGCGCTGGCCGTTTTCGAGATGGAGCCGCCCTTCACCCTGGTGCGACTCAAAGCCCGCTACAAGGCGCTGGTCAAATTGCATCATCCCGACGCCCATGGCGGGGACCGGGCGGCCGAGGAGAAGCTCAAGATCATCAATCAGGCATACGCCACTTTGAAGGCCAGCTATTTCGGATGAACAACGCTGCGGCGTAAAACCCTTTCTGCTCCACTACTAGGACACAAGAGAATAATGCCATCCGTTCAGCCAGCGGCTCCTACCGGCCCGTTCCCTTTGGACAAGCCCGATATCACGATTTCGGTCCGCCAGACCTTCGGGATCAACAGCGATCTCCAGGTGCCGGCGTTCAGCCAGGCGAGCGAGCACGTCCCGGATCTCGACGATGCCTACCGCTTCGACCGCGACACCACATTGGCTATCCTCGCCGGGTTCGCCTTCAACCGCCGCGTGATGATCCAAGGATATCACGGAACCGGCAAATCGACCCATGTCGAGCAGGTAGCCGCACGGCTCAACTGGCCCTGCATCCGGGTCAATCTCGATAGCCACATCAGCCGCATCGATCTCGTCGGCAAGGACGCGATCGTATTGCGCGACAACAAGCAGGTCACCGAATTCCGCGAGGGTCTGCTGCCCTGGGCATTGCAGCACCCGGTCGCGCTGTGCTTCGACGAATACGATGCGGGCCGCCCGGACGTGATGTTCGTGATCCAGCGGGTGCTGGAGGTCGAAGGCAAGCTGACCCTGCTCGACCAGAACCGGGTCATCCGGCCGCACCAGAATTTCCGCCTGTTCTCCACGGCGAATACGGTCGGTCTCGGCGACACCACCGGCCTCTATCACGGCACGCAGCAGATCAACCAGGGCCAGATGGACCGCTGGAATATCGTCGCGACATTGAATTACCTGCCGCACGACGCCGAGGTCGACATCGTGCTGGCGAAAGTGCCTAGCTACGAGGACGAGGAAGGCCGGCGGACGATCAGCGCGATGGTGGCGCTCGCCGACCTGACCCGCGCCGGCTTCATCAACGGCGATATCTCGACCGTGATGTCGCCGCGCACGGTCATGACCTGGGCCGAGAACGCGCGCATCTTCAACGATCTGGCGTTCGGCTTCCGGCTGACCTTCCTCAACAAATGCGACGAGATGGAGCGCTCGACCGTCGCCGAATACTACCAGCGCTGCTTCGGCACCGAGCTCCCCGAGACCGGGGTCAATACGCCACGTTGATGTAAAGGCAGTTCGAGCCGATTGCGAAGCAGAACCGATGGCGCCAGGACTACTCCCCGACCGAGATCTTCAAGCGCGCCACCGCGGCGACCTTGCGGGCGATTGCCGAGCGCGACGATGTGACCGTCGGGTTCGGCCCCGAGGCGGCGGGCGCAAGCGGCGCGCGGGTCCGCCTGCCGAACCCGCCGCGCGACCTGCCCGCCGAAGAAGCCGCGCAGTTGCGCGGCGCCGCCGACAGCGTCGCCCTGCGGCTGCGCTATCACGACGACGCGGTGCACAGCAAGCGGGTGCCGGGGAGCGCTCTCGCCCGGGCAGTCTTCGATGCCGTCGAGCAGGCCCGGGTCGAGGCGCTCGGCGCCCGGCGAATGGCCGGGGTGGCCGCCAATCTCGGAGCGATGCTCGACGAGCAATACCGCCGGCAGGGCTTCGAGCGGATCACCGAGCGCACCGAAAGCACGATGGCCGAGGCGGTGCGGCTGTTGACCCGCGAGGCCCTGACCCGGGAGCGGCCACCGCCCTCGGCGCGACGCGTCGTCGATCTGTGGCGCCCGTGGCTCGAATCGCGCATCGGCAAGGATTTCACCGAGCTCGACCGGGCGATCCTCGACCAGGACGCCTATGCGCGGGCGACCCGCCGGCTGCTCCAGGATCTTGAGATCGATCTCGGCGAGGCTGAAGACTCGTCCGAGAACGAGGAGCAGCAGAGCGGCGAGGAGGGCGAAAGCGAGAACCAGAGCGAGGGCGAAGGCGGCACCGCCGGCGCCCAGGAATCGATGGAAGGCTCCCCGGCCGACGGCGCCGCCGAGGATGCGCAGGACGCCGCCGAGGCCGGCGACGGCGAGATGATGCCGGGGTCGAGCGACGACGACCCCGGAAGGCCGGGGCGTCCCGGGCAAATGCCCCGTGGGCGCCCCGACGAGACCGCCGTCTACCGCGCCTTCAGCGTCGCCTCGGACGAGGTCATCGAGGCCGACCAGCTGTGCGACGCCGACGAGTTGTCGCGGCTGCGCCATCTGCTCGACCAGCAATTGGCGCATCTGCAGAGCGTCATTGCGCGGCTCGCCAACCGGCTGCAGCGCAAGCTGATGGCGAAGCAAACGCGCGCCTGGGAATTCGACCTCGACGAGGGCCTCCTTGATGCCGGCCGTCTGTCGCGTGTCGTCGCCAACCCGGTCCTGCCATTGGCCTATAAGCGCGAGCGCGAGACCGAGTTCCGCGACACCGTCGTCACGCTGTTGATCGACAATTCGGGGTCGATGCGCGGCCGGCCGATCACGGTCGCAGCGATGAGCGCCGACATCCTCGCCCGCACCCTCGAACGCTGCAGCGTCAAGGTCGAGATTCTCGGCTTTACGACCCGCGCCTGGAAGGGCGGGCAGGCGCGCGAGCGCTGGATCGCCGCCGGCAAGCCGCCGAACCCGGGCCGGCTCAACGATCTGCGCCACATCGTCTACAAACCCGCCGACGCTCCCTGGCGGCGGGCCCGGCGCAGCCTCGGCCTGATGCTGCGCGAGGGCATCCTCAAGGAGAACATCGACGGCGAGGCGCTGATCTGGGCGCATGATCGGCTGCGCGCGCGGACCGAGCAGCGCCGCATCCTGATGGTCATTTCCGACGGCGCGCCGGTCGACGATTCGACCCTCTCGGTCAACCCCGGCAACTACCTCGAAAAGCATTTGCGCGAGGTGATCCACGACATCGAGCGGCTGGGCGAAGTGGAGCTCACCGCGATCGGCATCGGCCACGACGTGACCCGCTACTACCGCCGCGCCGTCACGATCGTCGACGCCGAGCAATTGGGCGGCGTCATGCTCGAAAAACTCGCCGAACTCTTCGACGAGGACCGCGGCGCCAACACCCGCGTCAGGAGCCGCCGCGCGGCTTAGACTTAAAGGCTGGCGCTAGGTCGATGCGGCTTGCATCGGCGGGTTGCTGCGCGGCCTCCGGAGCTGTGCAGCGGTCTCCCGGTTTCCTTGCTCCGCCGCTTTGTCGCACCAGGCGCGGGCGGCCGCCGGATCCTCGCCGACACCGGTGCCCGTCCGATAGAGCTCCGCCAATTGCAGCTGAGCCTCGGGCAACCCCTGCTCTGCGGCGGCGCGGCACCACTGGAATGCTTCGACGGCGTCCTTCAGTGCTCCCTGGCCGGTCAGCAGCATCACCGCGAGATTGTATTGTGCGCACCGGTCGCCCGCCTCGGCCGAGCACCGGTACCATTTGACAGCCTCCTCCAGATTGCGCACGACACCGGCGCCGGTGCAGTACATCACCGCCAGCTGGAATTGCGCGCCGGGATCCCCCTGTTCCGCCGCGCCGCGAAACCACAGCGCTGCTGCCGCCGGATTCTTCGGCGCTCCGCGGCCGTTCAGGTGGTTCCAGGCGAGAATGCGCTGCGCTTCGATATGCCCGGCTTCCGCAGCCGCGCGGTAGCAGCGCGCCGCCGCGGCGTCGTCTGGCGCGCCGACTTGGCCCTGGGCATAGAGGTGACCGAGCTGGACCAGCGCCGGCGGGTGACCGGCATCGGCGGCTTGCCGAACCAATCGCTCCGCGCGCCCGAGGTCCCGTTCGACCGCGTCTCCCCGCGCGTAGAGAACCCCGAGCGCGGTCTGCGCTTCGGGGTCGCCGCTCGCCGCCGCGCGCCGCAGCCAAGCCACTCCTGTCGCCGGGTCCCGGGGCACGCCCTGCCCGGCGAGCAACAGCTGCCCGAGACGGATCTGGCCAGCGGCGAGGCCCTGCTCCGCCGCCTGCCGATACCACTCCGCCGCCTTGCACGGGTCGCGCGCGACCCCGGTTCCGTGCAGGTACAACGCCGCGATATTCACCTGAGCCGCTGCGACGCCCTGCTCGGCGGCCTTCCGGAACCACCTGGCGGCTTCGCGCAAATCCTGCGGGACGCCCTCGCCACGAGCATAGAGGCGGCCGAGGCAGAACTGCGCCTCGGCATCGCCGGCCTCTGAAGCGGCGCGATACCATTTTGCCGCCTCGATCGCATTGGGCACCGCAACTTCGCCATGGTCGTACAATTGCGCCAGGCGCAGCATTGCCGGGGCGATCCCCTGCCGCGCGGCTTTCCGAAGAAGCGTCTCGGCCGCGAATGCGTCGCGGGGCCGGCCCTCTTCCCCGAGGTCGAGGAGCGCCAGCCGGTGCTGGGCATTGGCATGGCCGGCTTCGGCGGCCTTGGCGAGCCATTCGGCGCCTCGCTTTGCATCGCGGTCGACCCCTCGACCCGCAAGGTAGAGCAGCGCGAGCGCCATTTGCGCCGACGAGTTGCCTTTCTCGGCCGCCTTTCTGTACCAGCTCGCGGCCGTCGCAGCGTCCTTCTCCACGCCGTGGCCATTAGCGTAGAGAATCCCGAGACCGAGCTCCGCCGCGGCGCTGCCCTGCTCGGCGGCGAGCCGGTACCAGCGCCGGGCCTCCTCGTAATCGGGCGCGCAGCCGATGCCGCGCGCATAGATCAGCCCGGTATTGGCCTGCGCGTCGGGATGGCCCTGCTGGGCCGCGGCTCGGCTCCAGCGCAGCGCCTCGGCGGGGTCCTGAGGCAGATCCAAGCCGTGCGGGAAGAGCAGCTCACGATTGCTTGCGGCGGCTTCACTGTCGCGTTCGTCGGCTGCTCCGTACCACCGTCCGAACCCAGTGCTCCGATTGGCCCGGTACCCGTCGAGATGGAGCAGGCTCAACTGAAACTGCGCTTCGGCGTGACCCTGTTCCGCCGCCCTGCGATAATGGGCAGCGGCATCGGCCAAATTGGCGAGCACCCCTTCTCCACGCGCGTACTGCGATCCCAGCCGGTAAAAGGCTTCCGGATCTTCGAGCCGTTGCAGCGAACAGGATACCGAGCGGCGCCCAATTCTTGGAAATCTGCTCACGGCTCGCGCATCGCCTCGCGCATGCCGCGGATCACGCCTTTCACCAGGTACATGAAGGCCGAGCGCGAGCCGACATTGATGTCCGCTCCCAAAGTCATGCCCGGGACCAGCCGAAAGCTGTCCGGGACCCCATTGAGCTTGACCTCGGTCAGCGTGATCCGCGCCTTGTAATAGGGCTCGACCGGGCTGCCGTTGTCGTCGAGCGAAAACGCGCCCTCGCTGATCCACCGCACCGTGCCGGAAGCGGTGCCGTGCTCGACGAAGTGGAACGCGTCGAATTTCAATGTGGCGCTGTCGCCCGGCCGGACAAAGCCGATATCCCGCGCCGCGATGCGCACCTCGGCCTCAATGGGAGAATGCAGCGGCGCCAGAGTGATGAACGGATCGGCCTCCTTCAGAACCGAGCCGACCGACAGCTTGGCCATTTTCAATACGACCGCATCCTCTGGCGCCTCCAAGCGCACCAGATCCTGGTGCTTGGCCGCTTTGGCCAGCTGTTGCCGAGCGGTGTCGAGCGCATTGCGGGCCGTCACCAGCTCCTGGCTCACTTGTCCGGTCCATTGCTGGATAAAGGCGTCGCGATTGGCGATCGTCGCTGCGAGCTGATGCTCGCTCTCGACGAGGCCGTTGCGGTCGAAATCCTGGGTGCGCAGTATCTCGAGCCGTTGGTCCGTCGCGATCAGCAGATTGAGCCGGCTGCCGAACTGGCTCGCCGCCAGGCTGGCCCGCATGTTCTCGATCTCCTGCGAGATCTTGACCCGGTTGTCATAGTGAGCCAGGTCTTCCTTGAGCTTCCGCATTGTCGCCTTGTTCTGCGCGATCTGCTCCTCATAGGCGCGCAGCTGCGCCTCGTATTGCGCCTTGCGCTGCAGGTAATAAGCCCTCTGCAGCGCCATATACGTCGCACCCGGCGCGGTTCCCGCGGGCGTGTCGAAATCGCGGCGGGCGAGCTCGGCCTCGGCGCGCGCGACCTGCGCCTCGAGGCTGGCTATCTGCGACGCGGCCGCGCTGACATCGGCCGCAGCGAAAGTCGGGTCGAGCGTCGCCAACAATTGACCGGCTTTCACCCGATCGCCTTCCTGGGCGTCCAGCGTCTTGATGATCGACGGATCGAGCGCCTGCAGGACGATCGTCGGCTCGGTCGTGACGATCTGGCCCGCGCTCGACGTTACCACCCGGTCCAGCTGCATGAACAGGCTGACGGAGAGCAGCGCTACCGCCAAGCCGACGAGCGCATAAAGGGTGAGGCGCAGCTGAGCCGGCTCGGAATCCTCGCGGATCTCTCCCGTCTCGGACTGAAAGACCCGGATCAGCGCCTCCGGCGGCGCGCTATGCCGCGGCGCCGGCGCGAAGCGGAACAAGCCCATGGATCGGCCTTGGTTGGAGATGCTGGTTTTGCTGGTGCCAGAGCGCGCGATAGATGTCGCAGCGCTCGAGCAGCTCGGCATGGCGGCCGGCGTCGTAGACGCGGCCCCGCTCGAGCACCAGGACCATGTCGGCCTGCACGAGAACCGAAAGGCGATGCGAGATGATGACCAGCGTGCGGCCCATCGCGATGCGCAACAGGTTGGCGTTGACGATCGCCTCGCTTTCGGCGTCGAGCGCGCTCGTCGCCTCGTCGAGGATCAGAATGCGCGGGTCGCCGATCAATGCGCGGGCGATGGCGAGGCGCTGGCGCTGCCCGCCCGACAGGTTGGCGGAGCCTTCCTGGATGTAGGTCTCGTAGCCGCGCGGCAAATGCTCGATGAACTCCTCGGCGCCCGCCAGCCTTGCGGCATAGACGATCTCCTCGAAGCTCGCATCCGGCTTGGCTGCGGCAATCGCCTCTCGGATCGTGCCGCTGAACAGAAAATTGTCCTGCAGCACCACGCCGAGGCTCGACCGCAGATGGTCGACATCGATCTCCCGCAGGTCGTTGCCGTCGATCTTGATCAGCCCCTCGTAGTTGCTGTGCAGCAATTGCAGCAGCCGGGTGACCGTCGTCTTGCCCGAGCCGCTGCGCCCCATGATGCCGAGGATGGTGCCTTCCGGCGCGATGAACGAGACGCCGTCGAGCGCCGGCATGGTTGCGCCGCGATAACGAAAGCGCACATTCTCAAACTCGATGCGGCCCTTCAGCGGCGTGCGGATGCCCCCGCGCGACCGCCCTTCCTCTTGCGGCTGGTTGACCAGCAAAGCGACGGCTTTCACTGCGATCTGGGCCTCGTCGTATTGCTGCAATAGATGCGACAGGTGGACAAGCGGCGTGGACACGCGCTGCGTCAGCATCATGAATGCGACCAGAGCGCCGACATAAACCTGATCATTGGACGTAATCGCGAGGTAAACAGCGAGCGCCAGGACGCCGCTCACCATCAGCTTTTCGAGCGGGGTGACGACGGTTTGGATGACATTTGCCGTGCGTGCCTCCTCGAGGCGCAGCCGGGATGCGGTCGCGACGCGCACGTCCCATTCGTGCCGCTGGCGGGCATCGAGCGCCAGCGACTTGACGGTGCGGATCCCCTGCAGGGTCTCCACGAGGAACGCATGCTTTGCGCCCTCGGCGCGAAACGCGGCGGCTCCCTTGCGCCGCAATACCGGCAGCATGATGATGATCCACAGGCAGATCAATCCGCAGAACCCCAGCACCACACCCGTGAGGATGGCGCTGAAGAAAAACATGATCGGCAGGAACACCAGCAGCACGAAGCTGTCGAGCACCGTGCCGAACACCTGACCGGTCAAGAACCCTCGGATCTTGAATATCTCGTTCATGTCGCGGCTGACGACGCCGGTCGAGGAGCGCTCGAAAAAGTCGAGCGGCAGGTTGAGAGCCTTGTTGAACACGTAAGTAGACAGCTGCGCGTCGACGCGAGCGGTCATGTGGAGGACGAGAAACCGGCGCAGGTAGCCGAAGACCGTCTCGAAAAAGATCATCACCAGCATGGCCGCGCACAGGACGGCAAAGGTGTTGAAGCTGTGGAAGTAGAGCACACGGTCGATCAGCAGGCGCCAGAACATGATTGGTCCGAGCGCCAACAAGCTCAGCACGATGGCTGCGACCGCAAGATCCCGAACGAGGCGGTGGTCGCGAAACAGCTGCGCCGCAATGAAGCGCAGCCCGAAGGGCTGGTCCTCGTCGCGCAGGCGATAGTCGCGCTTGATCAGGATGACCTCGCCGCTCCAGCCGAGGGCGAGCCGCTGCTCATCCAGATTGAGGAGCGCGTCCTCGCTTGCCGCTGGGTCCTGCACCACCGCATGCGGGGCTTCGGCTTTGGGCTCGACCCGCAGGACGACCATTGCGCTGCCGTTTTTCAGCAGCAAGATCGCCGGCAGCACAGCCCCGGCTCGCATCAAATCGCTGAAGCTGAACCGGGTGGTCACGCTGCGCAGCCCATTGCCGCGCGCTATTTGGGCCAGCTGAGCCCGAGAGGGGCCGTCCGGCCCGACCAGATGATCGCGGCG
Organism: uncultured Alphaproteobacteria bacterium; assembly: GCA_963836845.1. GTDB lineage: Bacteria > Pseudomonadota > Alphaproteobacteria > ATCC43930 > CGMCC-115725 > AP-15. The sequence continues at coordinate 25,727 of CAWILK010000048.1, forward strand.
CAGCTGCGCTTCGCTCAGGTGAATGCCTCTGTGCCGGGCGACAATCACCAGCGCGCCCAGCAGCGAGGCGCCGCTGGTCGAACCCTCGCCGCGCGCCGCCGGCTGCTGCGGGCAGTTCAGGATATTCATGCCGCATCGAGCCGACGCGAGTGCGCCGCCCCGGCTTCATGCGGCAGTCGGCTCACCTCGGCCGCCAGAAGATAGCCGCGGCGGAATTCCGTTTTGATCAGCCGCCCGGCTTCGGCGCCGCCGGCCAAGGAAAGCTTCTTGCGAAGCCGATTGACGACGACATCGATCGCCCGGTCCCCGACGCGCTCCTTGCGCCCGTAGAGCAGCCCGGCAAGTTCATTGCGCGTGCAGAGGGTCCATGGTTTCGACATGAAATGGGCCAACAGCCGCCCCTCCGAGCTCGTCAGGGGCACACTCGCCCCGTCTTCGGCGGCGAGAAGGTTGTGCCGCGGACGAAAGCCGATCCCGGCGAAGCTGAAATCCATCGAAGGCCCGCCGGAAAAGGATTTGGCCCGGCTCCGGACCTGCAAGATCTTCTGAATCGTCTGGTTCAGGCCGATGATATCGACCGGGGCCGAAAGACAATCCGCGGCTCCGGCAATGCGGTATTCGTCCAACGAAGGATCTCCGGGCTCGCAAACCACCAGGATCGGAACATCGGTCTGCTGCCGCACCGTCAGGATCGTGGCGACCCCGTCTACCGGTGTGTGGCCGAGGTCGAGAACGATCACATCGGGCCTGCTGCTGCCGATCAGGTCAAAGAAACGGGCCTCGGCCGATAGCGGATTTTCTACATCTCCTGGTATCGATAAATCCTCCCGCGCAAATATTACGGTCACTGCAGAGCTCATTCACGGTTGATCCTGAACCATTGACGCAACCCCATATAGCAATATCGTTCAAGTGGTGACAAGCGGAAACATCTTGCAATGAATCAGTTTAGCCTGGAGATCGAGAATATTTGATGAAATTTGAAAATAAAGAGCGGCGGATCATTTCAATCGTGATTGGGATTAACAAAGCCGTCAGTTTTCTCAGGTAGTGCAGACAAGACACGCGCACCGAGAGCGCAGACCTTATTATTTTCCTCTTAAGAGAGTAGACCCGTGGCCCAATCGGTAAAATCGAAACCCGCCCCTAGCGGAATAGTTGCCGGGGCAAACGCAAAACGCCCTCGCTCCGTCGACCCGAAGCAAATCCCCGCACCCCCCGACCGCCCTGCCGTGACGGCCTGCCTCGTCCCGCTCGATCCAGGTCTTTATGCCCTCGACATCGGTGCGACCGACTGCGCTCCGGCTCGGCTCTCGGGTCTGCAATTGCCGATGACGCAAGTCGCGTCGGCGCCTTTTGGAAGAGGCCATTGCGTCGAGGTCATCGGCTCCGGCGGCCCGGAGGCATGGTTTGGCCAGGAAGGCGGCACGGCGATCGTCAAGTCGCCATCCGGCGGCGGGCATGTGCTGGTGACCGCCTACAGCCCCCCGGCACAACCCGCCGCCCTTCCGCATGTCGAAATCCGGCGGCTCGACCAGCCCCGGGCTCCCGGCGCGGTATTGCGCGCGGTCGAAGCGGCCGGCGAGCCGCAGGAGATCGAAACCGAGATCGTCCTGCATATCGAACGGCTCGGCGACCGCCGTTTCCCGGGGCGCGGCTGGGTCGGCAACCGCGGCAAGAGGCTGCGCATCGAAGCATTCAGCATCCGCCCCTTGGAGATGCTGCGCGCGCGCGACATCGAGTTCAAGGCACTGGGCCCGAAACGTCGGCAAACCCCTTGGGTCACCGACGCCAAGCTGTGCGGCACCCGTGGCCAGGGTTTGCCGTTGACCGGGTTTGCCGTGCGCCTCGCAGGCGATGCCGGCGAGCGCTTCGACGTTGTCTATGACGGCGCTTTTTTCGAGAGCGGCACCGTCGGGCCGAGCCGAAATGGCGAGCTCTGCATCCCGCCGATCGCCGACGACCCGCTCGAGGCGATCAATGTGCGTGTGATCCGCAGACCAGGCCGATAGGCGCAGCCTTGCCCAAGACCGTATTGAATGTCGGCTGCGGCTATCCGCTGCGGCAGAAGCTCCATCCGCATTTTCACGGTGAGGATTGGCAGGAAGTCAGGCTCGACCTCGACCCCGCAGTCCAACCCGACATTGTGTGCTCGATCACCGATATGAGCCCGGTCGCCGATTGCAGCGTCGACGCGGTCTGGTCGTCGCACAATCTCGAGCACCTGCAGCGCTACGAGGTGCCGCGAGCACTCGACGAATTCTTTCGGGTGCTGCGACCCAGGGGCGTGTTGCTGATGACCCTCCCCGATCTGCGCCAAGTGGCGCAGCTGGTCGTCGAGGACCGCCTCGAAGATCAGGCCTACACCTCGCCGAGCGGCCCGATCACCGCGCTCGACATGATCTTCGGGCACACCGCCTCCCTGGCGCGCGGCAACCGGTTCATGGCGCACCGCACCGGGTTTACCGCGCTAACGCTGCAGAAGGCGCTGGCCGAAGCGGGGTTCGCCGACATCGCGATCCGCCAGGGCAACTGCTTCGACCTGTGGGCGAGCGCCCATAAGCCGGCGCGATGAAGCTCCTGTTCATCCACCAGAATTTCCCAGGCCAATACGCGCATGCCGCACGCCATTTGGTCCATGCCGGGCACGAGGTCAGCTTCATCACCCAGCCTCGCCAAGCCCGGATCGAGGGTGTCCGCAAGCTCGAATACCGGCCGCGGCCGGCCTTGGGCAGCGCCGCGCATCCCTACCTGCGCGAGCTGGAAAACGCCGTCGCCAACGGGCTGGAGGTGGCGAAGCTGTGCCACTGGCTCGATCGCGACAAATTCGTTCCGGACATTGTGATCGGGCACAACGGCTGGGGCGAGATCCTCTACGTCAAGGATGTCTGGCCGCAGGTCCCGCTGCTCGGCTATTTCGAGTTCTTCTACCGGGCCGGCGGGTCGGACGTTGACTTCGACCGCGAATTCCCGCCCGAAGCGGACGCCGCCCTCCGGCTGCGCACCCGCAACGCGGTCAACCTTTTGGGGCTCGACGCCGTCGATTGGGGCCAGAGCCCGACCGAATGGCAGCGCGCGCAATATCCGGAGCGCCATCGCGACCGCATCACCGTGCGTGCACGAGGGGGTCGACACCGAACTGGTACGGCCCGACCCGACCGCCCGGCTCTGGCTCGGCAACGGCCGTTGCCTGTCGCGCGCCGATGAGATCGTGACCTACAGCGCCCGGGATCTCGAACCCTATCGCGGGTTCCACGCCTTCATGCGCGCTCTGCCCGAGGTGCTGGAAAGGCGGCCGACGGCGCAGGTGCTGATCGTCGGCGGCGACGGCGTCAGCTATGGGCGGCAATCGCAACAGGCCACCAGCTATCGGGAGCAGCTGCTCGCCGAATTGGACGGCAGGCTCGATCTGCGGCGGGTGCACTTTCTCGGGCATCTGCCTTACCGGCAGTACCTGACCGTATTGCAGATCTCGACGGTTCACGTCTATCTCACCTACCCCTTCGTATTGTCCTGGTCGCTGCTCGAGGCGATGGCGGCCGGATGCCTCGTCGTCAGCTCGCGCACCGCGCCGGTCGAGGAAGTGATGCGCGACGGCGGCAATGGGTTCCTCGTCGATTTCTTCGATTTGGACGGGCTGGCAAGCCGGGTCGTCGAGGTTCTGTCCCTCGAGGATTCCGTCGCCGTCAAGATCAAAGCGGCGGCTCGCCAAACAGTGCTGGACCGCTACGACCTCAACACCGTCTGCCTTCCGGCGTACCTGGCGCTGCTGCGACGTCTGGTGGGCAGAAAATTTGAGCCATGACGGTCCTCTAACGGGTGCCGACAAATGCCCCTATCCGTTCGTCAACCGCGTTCAACCAGCTCACCGGTAATTCCCGCGGAAACCAGAAAGCCCTGCGAGCGAAAAGGCCAATTTTCAGGGTGTCAGCTGTTTTTCGCAGTCTGCCAAAGGGTCGAGAATGAACATTAAGACCGATCAAGCCAGCTTGAAGACGCTCTACAATGCCGAGTTCAAGCTCATCGCCGCTGCCGTTGATCTGCCGCTGGTTCTCGGAACCTGCCGATTGAGCGGCGGCATTGCGCTATATACTTGCGAACGCGGCAGCCAGCAGGGGTTCGAGCTCTACCGTGCCGGCATGCCGCGCGGCACAGCGGGCGTGCCGGTCAAGGAGCCGCCGACCTTCTGCCTGGCGATGCCGGCGTTTTCGAGCGCCGGCAAAAAGCAGCTCGAAGCCATCCGCGAGCTTTGGTCGGCAGGCGCAGAGGGCTTTCTCCCGAACGTCGCCTTTGTCGATATTTCTGCCGGCGCCGATGCTGCCACCGCGCAGGTCTACGGATTTCTGTTTGATGCGATGGCTGGGCTCCACGGCGCATCGGCGGCGCGCCTGCTGGCCTTGCAGCGGCAGTACGCGGCGTTTCGCATCGTTCACGACCAATTGCAGAACGCGTTCGACACAGTCGAAAATTATCTCGCCCGCTCGCACGTTACACCGAGCTGGCTGGCGTTTGCCTGCGAGCCGACCGCGAATTCGGTTGGGCCGCAGAAATCGAATGAGCCGTATCAGCTGACCCAGCTGCTGCCTCTGCCGTCGCAGGGCCTTGCCGCGCTCGAGCTGCACACCCAAGCGGCCGGCCCGGACGCCGAGGGGCTGCTCGTTGTCAATGCGGGGGCCTGCGAAGACGGGCGGGTATTGGGGGAATGGAGCATCCCCTACAGCGCCGTGCCCGACGGCTGGATGTTTCTCGATTTACCGGAAATTGACATTACGCCGCGACAATCGGTGCTGCTGACCGCGACCTGGAACACGCAATCGGGAGCGCCTCCCACATTGTCCCTGACCGACCTGCAGCCGGTGCCGGAAAGCCGCGCACATATCCGAGGCGCGACGGGCGGCGAACGCAGCCTGGCGCTGCGGCTGCACATCGGCTTGCCCGGGTCCCGCCGGGTCGCCCATCCCTATCATATCGGAATCAGGCAACAGCCCGATGTCGCCCGTCTCGGCCGTCGTTTGGCTCCGAGCGTGCTGCACCGGTTTGCCGAGCTGAACCCGGCGCCCGGTGGTGAGCCGCGCGTCAGATTGATCGACGACACCGCGGCGATAGAAGTGCGGCCGGTCAACGGCAGCACGACCGTGGCCAAGCTCCCCGGCGCGCTGCCGGCCAAGGCGCGCCGGCTGACCGCGACGATCCGCACCGAAGAGCCCGGCGGCCCGCTCGTCGAATACGCCCTGCTCGCCCTTCCCCCGCGCAGCGGCTATCGGCAGATCTTGGACAAGGGGCAGCTCAACGGCCACAGAGGCGGGTTTTCCGGCTGGCGCGCGGTGCACCCGGATTTCACCACTCAGATTCATTTGACAGCTGGCCGAGCCCTTGGCGACAGCCGCTCGACCTCTATCTGGCGACGCGTCTCGCCGAGGGCGAGCCGCGCGCTCCGCCCCGGCGCGATTGGCTCGACTTCGTCGTCGATGCCTTCGAGGAGGCGGCGGCGCCATGAGCGTGAGGCTCGCCGAGCGAGCCCGGCGATCCGCTCTGCCGGCGGTCGCCGCGCGGCCCCGTCGGGCCGGCGCTCGCCGTCGTCATCCCGGTCTACAAGCACAGCGTGTTGCTCGGCGAAGCGGTGATCTCGGCCCTCAACCAGGAGACCGATTTCGGTCTCGTCATCGTCATCGTCAATGACGGCTGCCCGATGGCCGAGACCCATCAGGCCTGTCTCGATTTCGCCGCGGCGGCACCGGGCCGCGTGCATTACATCCGGCGTCCCAATGGCGGGTTGAGCGCCGCGCGCAACACCGGGATCGAATATGTCCTCGGCGCCTGGGACACCGTCGAGGCGATCTATTTCCTCGACGCCGACAACCGGCTTCTGCCCGGTGCCCTGCAGCGCGCCTATGACGTGCTCGCGGACCATCCGGAAGCCGGCTGGGTCTATCCGAATATCGACATGTTCGGGCAGGAATGGAACAGCGACTACTCCGGCGAATATTCGGTGCTCCGGCATCTCGAGGAGAATATCTGCGAGGCGGGCAGCCTGGTGCGGCGCGCCGTGTTCGAGAAAGGCGCGCGGTTCGACGAGAGCATGCGGCTCGGTTTCGAAGACTGGGATTTCTGGCTCGGCGCGATCAAGCTCGGCTTTCGCGGCAAGCATCTCGAAAATTTCGGGTTCCGCTACCGCAAGCGGCCGGAGAGCATGCTCAGCAACTCCGAACGCGACCGGCCGGAGATCCTTTCCTATATCGGCCGCAAGCATCAGGACCTCTTCCGGTTCGATGCGCTGCTGGCGCTCGAGCACGAAGAGGCGCCTCGCTTCGCGATCTACGGCACCGATGCAGGCACTGTGGGGTTGACCTCCGACCCTGCGGTCGGCGGCCAATCGCTGTCACCCTCCGATTTTTGCGAACGCTACAACCGGGCGCGTTTGGCGCCCGCGCGGTATGCCCGCCCGCCCTTTGTCACGGCGATCGATCCGCCCTTCGGGGAACTGCTCGCCAAATTCAAGCTCATACGGTGGGCGTTTTGGCTCCTCGAATCTGCGATAGACATCGAATCCTGCAATTTCGCTTACCTGATTGCCGACACCCATCCCGAGAACGATCGGATGGAGGTCGTAGAAGTCGCCGATCCCGACAGTGGCGATTTTCATCATGCGGCAGGACTGGCGATGGTGCGGTCCGAGCTGCTGGACGATTGCCTGGACGACCCGGCGGACAGCTGGATCATGAGCCTCGGAACGTCATTCCCGCAACCGAAGATCCGCGCGTTTCGGCTGCTGCTGCCGAGCCTCGACGGGTACGCCCCGGGACGCGCCAATTCCGCCCTCCTGGCGCTATTCCAGGAGATGCGGCAATACCAATCGACGATCTGCCGCGGCCAATCGTGGAATTGGCGGCAGTCGCACCTGTCCCCGAAAGGCGGAGCTCTTCAGGGTCAGCCGGAGGATGCTCAACGCCGCCCCGGTCTATCCGCGCCTGCCCCAGGACAGTCGAAAGCGCATTGGGCTTGTCGTGCCGCTGGCCGAATTCGGCGGCGTGGAGAAGACCGCCTACAATCTCGCCGCGGTGATGCAACAAAACGGCTGGTCTGCGCATCTCTTCGTGTTTTGCAAGCAAACGGCGCAGCCGGTCTCGATTGTCAGCAAGGTCTTCGACAGCATCAATTTTCTTTGCGACACAGGGGTCGCGAACTGGGACCCGGACTTGCGGTATATGGGCTCGCATTACCCGAGCTGGGTGGCGACGGGGCGGCACTCGCGCGCCCTGGGCCTGCTCTGCGGGCTCGACGCCGTCGTCAATTTCCACTGCGCCGAAGCGCATGCCTTGATGGCCCCGCTGCGCCGGCAAGGCGCCAAGACGGTCGCCTCATTGCACGTCACCGATCTGACCATGTTGGACCGGCCGAACGGCCACACCTACCTGACCCTCGGATACGAGCACGCCTACGATTTCTTCGCCTGCTGCTCGCAACAGCTGCTCGACTGGTGCCACGCAATGGGGGTCCCCGAGGCGAAAGCTGTCGCTGCTGTGGAACGCGCCCTCCTATGAAATTCCGGCGGCAGCGGTCGAGGAGGCGCTCGCCAGCCGGCAAACGCGTAATTCGGGGCCGCTTCGCGTCCTCTTTCTCGGCCGCCTCGACCGGCAGAAGGGGCTGGACCGGCTGACGGCGATCGTGCGGTCGAGCCGGGCTGCAGGTCTGCCGATCGAATGGCGGCTGATCGGCGCCTCGGTGATCGGCGATGGCGGCCGGCAGGAGCTCGAGCAATTGTCGATCGACGATCGAGCCCCCCAAGCTGACGCCGGAAGAATTGAACGAATGCTACGGCTGGGCGGATGTCGTCCTGGTGGTCTCGCGCTGGGAGGGGTTGCCGCTGACCATCCTCGAGGCGATGCGGCTCGGCGCCGTGGTCTGCACGACCGCGGTCGGCGCGGTCGCCGAGGCGGTCTCGCACAAGGAGACCGGTTTTCTGCTGCCGCGCAGCGGCACCGCCGGCGATCGCGCGGGAGGCCGCAAAAATTCTGCAACGCCTCTGCCAGGACCGCCCGGTGCTGCGGCGCGTCTCCCTGACTGCGGCCGAAGCGGCGAAAGACTGGACATGGCAGAACTCCGCCAAGGATTTCTGCACAGGCTCGACCGCCTGACGGCGGCATGAGGGGGCGGCTCGCGAGGAAGTCGGCGATGATCAAGCGTCTCTGCCCTCAGCCTTCACCATGGAGACGCCGCGCAGCGATGGCGTGGCGGTCGGGGTCAATGTCGTCAATCCGCAGCGGTTGAGCCCGGGCGACCGGGAGGCGGTCCTCGGCCAGCTGCAAGCGGCCGGGGCCCACATGATCCGCGCCCTGCTCTCGCACTCCCGCAATGACAGCAATGATTACAGGCTCGCAATTGACTGATCCGGGGGGCTCCCCAATCGACATCCTGCTGGGCAACCTCGGCGGCAGGAAGCCCGATCCCTGTGACGGCAGCGGGCAACCGCGAAACCGGTGCGGCACGCTGATCGGGAGCAATTGGCTGCGCTTACCGGTTGTTTTATGACCCCTTCCAAAATCGTTGCAGCCCTCCTGCTCCCGCCTTCAGGAAGCTGATATCAACAGCCTTGCAGTGTTTTGCATGAAAGGAACTGACAAATGGCAACAGCCGCGCAGTCGGACATCTATGAGGGTGAAAAGCGATTGGTAAGCGCGGCCCAACAAGTCGGCCGTGATTGGAAGAGTTCCCGCTATTATGATCGTGCCGAAACCAGCATGGAACGGCAGTGGCGGGGAATGATCTGGCCGTTCCTAACCGGCCAACAGGAAAGGATAGATTTCTCTACAAGTGTGGAGCTTGCCGCAGGGCATGGCAGAAACTCCACAAGACTACTCCCCCTAGCAGGTAAGCTCCATCTCGTCGACATTCATGCAGAAAATGTGTCATTCCTGCGCAAGCGCTTCGGAAACGATCCAAAGGTAGAATATCATATTAATAATGGATATTCGCTGCCTTTCCTGTCGGATCATTCAGTATCGTTCGTGTACTGCTTTGACGCGATGGTTCACTTTGATAGTGATGTGGTGCGCTCATACCTAACGGAGTTTGCGAGAATCTTGATCACAGGCGGGTGCGCTTTCGCCCATCATTCAAATTACACAGGCAACCCAGGAGGTGATCTGCATTGTAACCCTGCCTGGAGAAATTTTATGTCTCAAGAATTATTCGCTCATTACGCGAGCAAAGAGGGCTTATCTATCGTCCGGCAAAAGAAGATTGATTGGCAATGGGATGGAAGCTTCATTGACTGCCTCACACTTCTTCGGTTGTAAACTTCTGGATTCGGTGGTTCCGATCTGCGTGCACTAGTGAGAGAGCAAAAGATGATCTCAATAGTAAACAGACCGAGCGGTCGAAGATTTTACTTGGGTATTCCGTAAAATCGGTCAAAACATCCGATTAACATCAATCGGTTCGAATTATATCTGTGTCGTATGCTACAGCGTGTCCTTTTCATTCTTATTGTGTCTCTTAGCCTTGTTCTGGGCATTTCGCCTCTTTTGCCGCCACCCGAACGCGCAAAGGGCAGTTATACTAGAAGCTCGCCATTGGACTCCCCGTCCTGCCCCACCTGTGTCCGGATCAGGGTTGGCTTGCCGTGGATCGTCCGCGGCCCCGCGCCCGATATCGCTGATAGCAACTTCACGGAGATAAGATTGCCGAACGGTGTTTTTCGAGGCTTCAGCGCCCATCAGACCACCCTGGCTATTGACGGTATGACGCCTTTGGCGATGGGGGGAAAGGGCGTAACGGTTATGGGACGCGGTTTGCCGGGCAGTCCTGCTAGCTGCGGCCGTTGGTTGCAACATGTGGAACCTGCCGGCGCGTCCTTGCTCGGCTGGGTACACAATGAAGGTCCCTGCGACATACCGATCAGGCAGACACATAAGTCCATGTCCTTGGCCACATCGAGCGACTACGGTATGACCTGGACAGACCAAGGCTTGATTATTAGCGGTACGGATGACCCGAATCCAGGCAAGGTAACCGGCGAAGGCGATTGCACCGCCGTGGACGGTCAAGACGGCTATTATTACGTTTATTGCAAACGGCCGCGAGACCGGGCAACCTTCGTCGCCCGCGCACCTGTATCCCAACCAGGCCCAGGGAAGTGGCTCAAGTACTTTGAAGGTTCCTGGAGCCAACCTGGACTAGGAGGTAATGCAAGCGACTTAGGCCGCTGGCTCGATACAGGTGTAGCACGATGGTCCGTCTCAGGTGAGACCGTTCTGCTTGGCGTTGTGCAGGGCGGAATGGGTTTGTTATTTTCGCGAGATCATGTCGGCTTTAGGGCGCTCCCGGAACCGCTGATCCCTATTGATCACCAAATTTGGCGTCCGAGGCCCGATCCGAGCGAAATCATTGCGTACCCCTCGCTCCTCGACGCAAATACTGGCGCTAATCAGCTTAGCAATCATTGGTTAATGGCTTACACTTATGTTCAGCCCTACGAAGGATTTAACAAGCGCTATCTCGCATTTCGGCCGATCGAGGTCACGCGGCTGGAGCAGCCGATCCGCCCGCAAGTGGGAGTTCTTGTTGGCACGTTGGTATGATTCCCGGCAGCACGATCATTGGACCACAACAGCGGCTGTACCTGGAAACTACGTTACTTACGAGCTAGAGAGCGAAGCTCGGGTACTTGATGACCTCGGCCGACCCAAACCGGGAATCAGTTGAGCTGGAAGATTGCGTCCGGCACGGACCGCTCGATCTGGAGCATTTCTTGGCCCCCAGGGGTGTATGCGAGGGTCAAGGTTATAAACGACTGCGAACTGTCGGTTGGATCTATGCCTCGCCTCAACCCGCCACACGGCCGTTATTCCAGTGCTTCTCTGAAATTGGAGAAATCCCACTTCGCTGCCAACAACTCGAATTGCGACGGCGCCGGTACCAAAGAGAGATTACTCGGCTATCTTCTCGACGAGGAATGATCTTTAGGTCCGCCATGAAAAGAGGTATGCCAACAGTAAGAGACTGTTCAATACTGAACTCTACTTCATCCGACGGAGAGCCAAATGCCGGTTAAATTCGTTGTATTCAGTCAAGCTCGATCAGGAACATCATTGCTCGTGGAGACATTGAACAATCATTACAATATATACTGTCACGGTGAGATATTTCACGAGATTACTGAATGGCACATAAGACCGGAATACATAGCGGCATTTGGATTGCCGGATAGGCAATCCAAGCAAGTAGAATTCTGTTATTCTGTTTTATCCTTTTCAAACGGAACAGCGGCCGTCGGCTTCAAGATGTGGCTTGACCAGGCGCTGGATGCGGGGCTGGTTCTCTTAAAAGATGAAAACGTAAGAAAAATAGTTTTGGCTCGGGAAAATAGGCTCGCTCAATTTTCATCAGTTCTGTTAGCCAAAGAAACCGGAATTTGGAATCTCCGCCGTTCCAAAAGATGGTAAATCGCAGCCGCTCGGTAATTTCGCTACGGTGGGATTTTCTGCAACAGGATTTAGAAAGTTCATCAGATACCAGGATAGCCTCGCGAGAACTTACGAGAGCTATGGCAGAGGCGAAATTCTTCATCTGAAATACGTTGATGTTGCCCGGATGCAATTTGACAAGATTTATGACCTTGAGGAGTCAAATCCGTCACCCCCGAACCAACAAAGCAGAAGCTGCACTCGAGCAACATTCTGAGCCGGTTCCATCCCTCTCATAAAAATGAGATCCTTGATGTTCTCGCCGCATTAGGGAAGCCCGAGTGGGCCTTCGAGAAAATTGACTGAAATTAACGCTCTAGAATTTCGGTATCGTGTGCCGCAGTATGGGTTCCTCTGAAACTAGTACTAGTCCGTCGATCTGCGGTACTGCACTGCTCCCCCCACCAACGTTGATGGCGACTAAAGGCTTTGATATCAGCTGTTGCGACGGTATAGCGGGCCGGCGCCCAATGACAACTTAACCTGGTTGTATCGCGAGCAGTTGGTGCGGGCGGGGCGGTGGACCAATTTTGCCCGGTTCGACGCCCGGCTCAAGGCCAATATAGCTGGCAGTAAGCGAGCTGATTATCGCTACGTGATCGAAGCACGCCGGCCGCTAGCTGAAACCAAGCCTAAGGGGACACGCGAGCCGGCACCCCGGCTCAGTTGGCAGCGAGACGGTACACTGGCAAGTTTTGTGATTTGATCGGCAAAGCCGAGCTTGAGAGGAAAACGGCGTCGGAGAGGTGTCAACCGCTCCGACGCAGTTCCTTCGCTTTTACGCCTTCTGGTTAAATACCTAGGCTACAGTGACCACAAAGCACGCCTTGTCCGTATATCGGAGGCGCTGCGCCGTGACCCTGACTTTGACGGCATAGTTCCCTGCCGGAATGGGCGAGACGATATTCACGAGCCGATATCCAGCGATTGCGAAGAAACCCGCAGAGTCCTCGTCCAACATATAATTGGCGCCAAGGGGAGACCCCGTTTCGCTCAGCAGGGTGAACGTTCCGACAGTCGTTTGCACCGGTGCGGCTTTAGCTATCTTGAGATTATCTATCATCAGTGGCATAATATGTTCTCCATGGAAACGACTGCTTAATATCATTAATTCCCGAAATTGTCAATTGATAATTGCGCGAATCCTAAATACCGTGTCCCAGAGCGGAGGTCTCTACCCGGCGCGAGCAGCAGAATAAAACGCGTTAGTCTAGATGTGTTGAGATGAGATAACTTAATTCTACTACATTTCGGTTCAATATTTTCCATAGCTATATTAAATAGCCGAGAGATAATCGCGTGGAAATCTTACTTCGCATCAAAAAATTGACGATGCAGTGACGCGGCATCTCAAAACTACAGAGCAGCTTATCGTGTCGATTCGGGATAAATATAGTGGCATCGAACAAAGATCCGGCGCTTGTTATATGGGATGCACTTAACGTCCTTGCAGAAGTGCAGACAGACCTGCCCTTCTCGAATAGAATGCTAGAGGTGGAAATGCTTCTGCTCAATATGATGCTCGAGCTTTGGGAGAGCGCCGAGGGAACAAATCTCGACATCAGGCCGGTAGGCCGCGCCACGATCCACTGAACGAGAGAAGCTTCCACCGTATGCGGCTTCGGCGCGGAGTTATAGATGTTCCCCGAAAGCGACAGCTTGACTAACATAATGGCGCGGGTCGAGGATATCTTGTTTAAGAAGGCGATTAGTCGACCGTGTATTTCGACTGTGGATGGGAGTAGCACGAAGCGGTAGATACCCGAGCCTAGAGCATATCGAGCCTTCAATGTTTGGCGATGATTGGAAGGATTGCTTGTCATTGCGGTGAAGTCGCCGGTCCATCTCAAATTTCGTCGCTGGCTTGGCGAAGAACTTGTCGTTCGCGCACTGCTCCGACGATAGCTGGCTGTCTTACGCCTGACCCACGTGCCACAGGTTTTAGTAGAGCGTCGTTGCTGATGGATAGGCAAAATACTGGCGGTCATACCAAGCGACACAGCCCCGACCGACGAGAGTTCCACACTGACAAGCCGCAAGTCATCCTTACCTAGCGGGTACGGTATTCGCTGGTCATCCGACGCGTATCGAATCTCGCGGATACCCAGAACCCGCTTCCCGGCGAATGAGCACCGCAAGGGCTGCCGGGCCGACGCGCCGAGCATCGGCTGAACGCGGATACGAGCACCTTAGCCCACAGTTGCCAGAATGGCGCGGATCGAACTAAAGGCGCCAATACCAATACGGGTAGCCGTCAGCCCGATGAAGGGGACGGCTATAAGCCGAGAATCGAATTCTGTGTTCAGAGAGCCACTAGCCAACAGAGCACCCCACTGTCGTCAAAGCGTATCGCAAACTGCGGTCGAAGGGGCTCTCCTGCTTGTAGATTCTCTGTAAAAACAGGAGGCGCATCCGGGCCAGCCTGTTCAAACGAGACCGGTCAGGGAATTCGCAGTTTACCATATAAGTTTTCCGGGTTGCGATCCGGCAGCAATGGTCAATTACAGCACGAGCTTTCCGGCGACGAGGATCAGCGTCGTGGCGAGCGTGAAGCGCAACACTGCCTCGGGGACGCGCACCGAGACATAGCTGCCGAGGATAATGCCGGGTATCGAGCCGGTGAGGAGCGCGCCGAGCAGATGCCAGTCGATCGAACCCAGTGCCCAGTGGCCGATGCCGGCGACCAGGGTCAGCGGCACCGCATGGGCGATATCGGAGCCGACGACGCGCGGCATCGGCAATTTCGGATAGAGCAGGATTATCGCGGTAACGCCCAGTGCGCCGGCGCCGACCGAGGAGATCGACACCAAGACCCCGAGCACCGCGCCGAGCAGCACCGTCAAGGCGCCCGCCCGCCGCGGATCGAGCTCGCCGATATAGGCGGTCCGAAGGGCGAGAAGCCGTTTTCGGAAAATCAATACCGCGGCGGTTGCCATGAGGGCCCCTCCGAGCACGGTCGTGATCAACCCCCGCGCCGCACCGCTGTCGATGCCAAAGCAGGACAGAGCCACCAGAGTGAGGGCGGTCATCGGAATGCTACCGGCGGCCAGTCGAGCAACGAGCCGCCAGTCGATTGTTCCATTGAGCCCGTGCACCAAGGTGCCGGCCGTCTTTGTCCCTGCGGCAAAAAGAAGGTCGGTCCCAACGGCACTTGCCGGGTGTATGCCGAACAGGAGGATCAGCAATGGGGTCATCAGCGAGCCGCCGCCGACCCCCGTCATGCCGACGAGCAGGCTGACGCAGAACCCCGAAATCGAATACAGCAGATCGACCGAGTGGATCATCGCAACCTCTCCGACCGGGCGATGCGGCCCGGTCAAATGATCTCGCGCCGGCGGAGCTCGTCGAAAATCTGTTCGGCCGCCGCTGCAGGCGTCCCGCCGACCGTCGCCACACGGATTTCGGGAAGTTCGGGCGGCTCGTAGGGGGAGTCGACACCGGTGAAATTTTCGATCCGGCCGGAAAGCGCCTTGGCGTAGAGGCCCTTGGGGTCGCGCCGGACACACTCATCGAGCGGTGTATCGACAAAGACTTCGAGAAACGCCGCGGGGGCGGCCAACTCCCGCACCATTTGGCGCTCGGAGCGAAACGGCGAGATGAACGAGCAGATGACGATGAGGCCCGCCTCGGTCATGAGCTTGGCGACCTCGCCGACACGACGGATGTTTTCGACCCGGTCGGCATCGGTAAAACCGAGATCGCGGTTGAGCCCGTGCCGGACGTTGTCGCCGTCGAGCAGCATCGTATGCCGTCCCGCCGCCAGCAGCTTCTTCTCGATCACGTCGGCGATCGTCGATTTGCCGGCGCCGGACAGCCCCGTCAGCCACAGCACCGCCGGCGACTGTCCGTTCAACGCCGCCCGCTCTTCCCGGCCAATTGTCAGAGCCTGCCAATGAATATTGCTGGCGCGGCGCAGGCCGAAGGCAATCATACCGGCGCCCGCCGTCTCATTCGTCTGCCGGTCGATCAGGATGAAGGCGCCGGTATCGCGGTTGACCTCGTACGGGTCGAACGCTACCGGCATCGTCGTTGACAGATTACAGAAACCAACCTCGTTCAGTGCGAGGGTCTTGTCGGCCAGATGGTGCAAAGTATTGACGTCGATGCGATGCTTGAGCGCCGTGACCGTGGCCGGCACAGTGCGGGTCCCGATTTTCAGCAGGTAAGAGCGGCCGGGGACGAGCGGCCGATCGCTCATCCAGATCACATGGGCAGCGAATTGGTCGACGGAATCGGGCGGGTCGTGCGGATCGACGATCAGATCACCGCGCGCGATGTCGATCTCCTTGTCGAGAGTGAGGGTAACTGCATCGCCCGCGCGCCCGCAGTCGAGAGCGCCGTCGAAGGCGACAACATCTTTTACCCGAGCGGAGCGGCCGGAACCGGCAACCAGCACCTCCGCTCCCGGCGCTATCGAGCCGGAGACGATCGTGCCCGAGAAACCGCGGAACTCGCTATTCGGGCGATTGACCCATTGCACCGGAAAGCGGAACGGCCGTTCGGTTAAATTGCCGCCCACCTCGACCGAATTGAGGTGTTCGACCAGGGTCGGACCGCGGTACCAGGCCATGCGGGCCGAGCGTCTTGTGACATTGTCACCAAACCGTGCCGAGACCGGGATCGCCCGGATCGACAGCTCACCAAGCCCGGCAGCAAAGCTTGAAAACGTCGTCGCGATCTCCTCAAAGCAGCCTTCGTCAAACTCGACCAGATCCAGTTTGTTGACCGCAAGCACCAGGTGGCGGATCCCGAGGAGGGAGCAGATGAACGCGTGGCGCTTTGTCTGAGGCAATACGCCCTTGCGTGCATCGACCAGGATTACGGCGAGCTCGCAGCTCGAGGCTCCAGTCGCCATATTACGCGTATACTGCTCGTGACCAGGCGCATCGGCGACGACAAAGGCGCGCTCGGGGGTTGCAAAGAACCGATAGGCAATATCGATAGTGATCCGCTGCTGACGCTCATCCTCGAGCCCATCCAGCAGCAATGAGAAATCGATATCGTCTCCTGTCGTTCCAAACCGCCGAGACTCGCGTTTCAACGCCGTCAGCTGATCGTCTAGAACCAGCGCACAGTCATAGAGAAGGCGCCCGATCAAAGTCGATTTGCCGTCGTCGACCGATCCGCAGGTCAAGAAGCGCAACAGATCCTTGCCGCGTTGCGCAGGATGCCCGTTGTGCGGCGGCGCTACCAGGAACGGCGTATCCATCAGAAATACCCCTCGCGCTTCTTGCGCTCCATGGCGGCTTCTTCGTCATTGTCGATCAGTCGGCCCTGACGTTCGGACCGACGTGAAGTGCGCAGCTCGGCAATGATCTCAAGAGGATTTGCCGCTGCTGATTTGATCGCCCCCGTCAGCGGGTAACACCCCAACGTGCGGAACCGGACCAGCCGCATTTCGGGGCGTTCCCGGGGCTTTAGCGGTAGACGGTCGTCGTCGACCATGATCCAAGTGCCGTTGCGCTCAACCACCGGCCTCTGGGCAGCGAAATAAAGCGGCACGACCGGAATTCTTTCGACCGCGATGTATTCCCAGACGTCGAGCTCGGTCCAATTCGACAGTGGGAAGACCCGCATGGACTCGCGCTCGCGCAGTCGAGTGTTGTAGAGACGCCAGAGTTCCGGACGCTGTTTTTTGGGGTCCCAGCCGTGCTCGGCGCTGCGCAACGAGAAGATGCGCTCCTTGGCCCGGCTTTTTTCCTCATCGCGCCGGGCCCCGCCAAACGCCGCGTCGAAGCCGTAATGATCGAGCGCCTGCTTTAAAGCTTCGGTCTTCATCACCGCGGTGTGCATGGCCGATCCCGAGGTGATCGGGTTGACGCCGCGTGCTTTGCCCTCTTCGTTGGTGTGGACGAGGAGATCAAGACCGAGCTGAGTTGCGGTTTCATCGCGAAACGCGATCATCTCGCGAAATTTCCAGCCAGTATCGATGTGGAGTAAAGGAAAGGGCGGGTTGCCGGGAAAGAACGCCTTGCGCGCCAGATGCAGCATGACGCTCGAATCCTTCCCGATCGAATAAAGCATCACCGGATTGCGAAATTCAGCTGCAACCTCGCGCATAATCCCGATCGCTTCTGCTTCGAGGCGTTTCAGGTTATTGGTTTGCTGTCCTGAAGACGCAATACTGTCGATAGATGTGGACAAAGTTGTTCCTCACCGAAAGGGTCGAATGAGTTCTGGAGAAGGGCAGTGTTGTCAGCGCCGGGTCGATAGTGTGGGGTCCGACCCGGCCGAACAGTGCGCCATTGCCGTCGCGCCCCCGAGCGCTCCACAGCAGAAGCTGCCCGTAACCTGTGGCGGCAATGAGTAGCCATCGGCAATCCAGGCAACAGTGACTCGGTTGTTCGCGATCAACGCAAACTGACCACCCAATATCGATGCCATGTTTAACCCGATCGAAACCTGCCCCGCAGCGGCGCGGCGTCACCTTAGGTCCAAAGTATGAACCAATAGAAAACTAGTTTTACGAGCCTGTCGACAGATAATATTACCGTTTTTAAGCACTTATACTCCAACTTACAATCAATCTCCATCATAAGTCACGGGACCGCTCACCATGAAGAGAAGAAATACGCAGTAGGAACAGCACCGCCAACCATCCGCAATTTGGGCACACTCCGCTCTAAAGCGCCATAAGTCCGTCCATCCGAAGTGGGCCGGTGCAAGAAGCGGCACCGCTGCCGCATCGCGCCTCGCTCGGGATCAAGAGTGTGGAAGTAATCGGGTGCCAATCCATGTTTGGCACCGCTCGCCCGAGTTCGGCTGGACCTATCGGAGCAGATCTCGAACAGAGCCGGCAGGACCGTGTTCAATTTTACTGGCGCACCCGCGGAAGCCTGATCTCTTCAATCAGGTAATCGCGGGTGGTCACGACGTGATCGGCCAACAAAACGATGCCGAGAAGTGGGTAAAGGCGAGATGAACCCGGTTCTCGCCTTGGAGCGGCGCGCAACCGGTCAAGCGCCCAGATTAGGCCTCGCCGTCGATGTTCTCCTACAAGATGCCTTGCAGCGGGAGTTGAATGGCGGTTTCGCTTCGTCCACCCTACTCCTTCGCCGCTACATTGAATATTGTACTATCGCGGTTGTGGAAGTTTCTCTTTTTAGCAGTCAAATCCAGTCATTGCTGGATAAACGGGTTCGGGGTGCGGTGACGGGTCCTCGTTGGTTTCGCCTATCAGGCGAGGGTGCACCCCTACGGTCCCGTCGACGGTTGATCGCCCATGCCCGATGCAATCTTTACCGGCGGTCGGGTGTTGACCCACGAACGAGGTCGGGATTTCCGTACTGTGGGTTGATCCCGGTTCTATCGGCGGAGGAGACACGATGCTGAAGTGGGCGCTGTTTTTCCTGGTGATATCGATTATTGCCGGATTATTCGGGTTTACCGGGATCTCGGCGGCAGCCGCGGGAATCGCCAAGATATTATTCTTCATCTTTATCGCCGTTTTCGTGGTCCTTCTGATTATCGGGCTATTGGTCGGATCGGCCATCTTCTAGCGGTGCGCACCAAACAAACGACACCGGTCGCGGTGTCCCTCATCCTGAGCGCGCAGCGCCGTCTCGAAGGACGAGCGCGCCGATCCAGCCAATCGTCGATTTTCTGACAGCCTCTTTCGCGGGCATGAGCGCCGGTGCCAAGGGTTAGAAGCGTACGACTAGGGCGATGGGTCGAGCTCGATCGTGTAGTCCTCGATCACCGGGTTGGCGAGCAGCTCCTTGCACATCGCCTCGATTTGCGTATGCGCTCGGGCCGGGTCGCGCTCATCGAGCTCGAGCTCGATGAGCTTGCCTTGGCGGACCTCGCCGATCCCCTTGAAGCCCAACCCCGACAGCGCGTTGCCGATCGCCTTCCCCTGCGGGTCGAGCACACCCGGCTTGAGCATCACGCGGACCCGCGCCTTCATCTGCGTCTCATCCAGGAATGTCGAAGACCTCGCGCCAGGGCGCGGCCTCCGGGAGCCAAGCGGCGAAGCGAAAAATCGGGTTGCGGTCCTCGCCGCGGGCGGGGAGGGCGATCACTGCGCTCGACACCGTGCCGTAGCCGTCGGTGCGGAAGCGCATCGCCGCGGTGGCCGGCTCGCCAAGCGGCGCCCGGGTGCTCCCGAGCAGCGACTCCCAGGATTGCCAATCACCGCGGTCGGGGTCAGGCGCCGGCCACTCTCGAAAGGCCGGCAACGCCAGCTCGAGGCGGCGCGTGCCGAGATCGTCGATCTCGCCCGCGGCGATCATCGACAGGCCGTCCTTCAGCGGCTGCACCTCGACCCGCGGGCCGCCGGCATGGCGCAGCCAATAGCCGTCGCGGTCATCGGCGACGATCAGGTTGAAGGTGCGGTAGGCTTCCGGCTCGAGATGCGAGAGCGCCTCGGCGGCGGCGACCGCGTCGGCATGGTCGAGGGCTTCGAGCACGAGCTCGCCGCGCGAGCGCCGGCCGGGCGCGGGGCCGAGCGAGCCCTGCCGGTTGAGCACCGCGGCCGCGACGCCCCAATCGTTGACGCCGAGCCAGGACCCGCCGGCAAGCACGTCGAGCCCGCCCACCACCTCGGGCCGGTCGGGCCAGTGGCGATCCGGCGCCTGCCAGGGCCGGTCGATCATCTCGTCGCGATTGGCGCCGATCAGCACCGGCCAACGATGGTCCGGCCGGCGCAGGATCACCAGGGTGCACATTCACCCGCTCGCATCATCGCTCGACCGCCCTAAATATAGTGGCGCAGCGGCGCTAGGCCGCGTTGATCGGGGTGAGACCACATGCCCAGCTTCGCCGACCGCGAGAAGGAATTCGAAGCCCGTTTCAAGCACGATCAGGAGCTGCAGTTCAAGGTCACCGCCCGGCGCAACCGGCTCCTCGGAATCTGGGCGGCCCAGCGGATGGGGCTGGCCGGCCCCGATGCCGAAGCCTACGCCAAAGAGGTCGTCGCCGCCCAGTTCGAGCCCGGCGGCGACAAGCACCTCATCGAGAAGGTCGCCGGCGATCTTGCCGCCAAAGGCCAGACGGCTACTCCGGCGCAGATCCGCTTCGAGCTCCAGCACTTCGCGGAGCAGGCAAAGCAGCAGCTGATGAAGAATTAGGCCTCCGATTGGCCCGGGGAGAGGGCCGGTTCGCGGGCGCGCTGGATCCGGCACGCGAAGTTCGCGGGGTGGCGCGTTGCGTTTGTCCGCCGCCTGAACCGTTGTATCCCTTGCCCTTATATCCGTTGCCCACGGCTCGCACATCGGGAGCGCGGAAATCCCGAACTGCTGCGCTGTCGCTCCGCTGCTCCCGCGAACGAAGGCGATCCTCCGGCACGCGGTTGAGCCGGAGCGGATGCTGCCGCACCGCCTGCCGGGTCAGCTTCTCGATATCGCGCAGGTAGGATCGCTCCTCGTCGCTGCACAACGAGATCGCCACTCCGGCCGCGCCGGCGCGCGCCGTTCGGCCGATGCGGTGAACATAGTCCTCGGGAACGTTCGGCAGCTCGAAGTTGATGACGTGGGACACGCCTTCGACATCGATCCCGCGCGCCGCAATATCGGTCGCAACCAGCACCCTGTTGCGGCCCGAACGGAAGCCCGCGAGGGCGCGCTCGCGCTGGGGCTGGGACTTGTTTCCGTGAATGGCCGTGGCCTCGATCCCGGCTTGGCCCAGATGCCGCACCACCCGGTCGGCGCCGTGCTTTGTGCGAGTGAACACGAGCACCCGCGCCAGCGCTGGATCCCTCAGCAAGGTCGCGAGCGCCTCCCGTTTCCGGTCGGTCTCGATAAACACGACGCCCTGATCCACCAGCTCGACGGTCGTGGCGGGCGGCGTCACCGCCACCTTGACCGGATCCTTGAGGTATTGTTCGGCCAGAGCGGCGATCGATTTCGGCATGGTCGCCGAGAACAGCAGGGTTTGACGATGCGGCGGCAGCAATGTCACGATGCGCCTCAAGGCGTGGACAAAGCCGAGGTCGAGCATCCGGTCGGCTTCGTCGAGAACCAGAATTTCGACGGCCGACAGGACCAGCGCTCCGCGGTCGCACAGGTCGAGCAAGCGGCCCGGTGTGGCGACGAGGACATCCACCCCCGGCGCGAGCTGGCGCTGCTGGGCCCCGATCGGGACGCCGCCAAAGACCACCGCCACGGAGAGCGGGAGACCGCGGCTATAGACGCGAAAGCTCTCGGCGATTTGGCTGGCCAGCTCGCGTGTCGGGCTGAGCACGAGCGCTCGGCAGCTCCGCCTGACGCTCCGTCTCGGCGCCCCGGAAAGACGCTGGATGATCGGCAGGCCGAACGCGGCTGTCTTGCCGGTTCCGGTCTGGGCGATTCCGCACAAATCGCGGCCGCTCAGCACCGGCGGAATGGCTTGCGCCTGGATTGGGGTGGGTGTCGTATAGCCCTCTGAGGCGACAGCTTCAAGAATGGGCGCTGCCAGCCCAAAATCGGAAAAATCTGACACAGTTTTGATATCTCTCAAATCGCATGAGGCCCAACGAGCGCCCGCCTTTGTCGGCGGGCGCTTGGCGGGTCGAAAGACGACCCGCGTGATGAGGGCTGTCCGGAAACACGCAGGGGACAAAGACCGGACCAATTCCCGCCTCCGGCGGGATCGCTCACGCGCGTCCGGTCACGTGGCTCCGCGAAGGAGCACGAACGCTGCGCCTTCTATATGCGGTTTTACCCTTCAGCGGTCAAGGTGCAGCCCCGGGTTGATCGGCGCCGGCTGCTCAGATGGGCCGGTCGCCCTTGACCGCCCCGCGGTGGCCGGAGCGCATGCGCGGCCAATAATCCCACATTGCGTGGTGCTGGCCCTGGATCTCAGGGTTTGAATTCTGCGGTTGTAAGTTCGCCATTTCGCCACAACTCTAGCAGGGAGCGCTCGTGAAGTGACGAGGGAGCGGTATCGGGGCTTTCGTATGGACAGCGGGTCGACACGAGACAGCGCGCAAAGCGTGGTCAAACCGGAAGTCATCCTTCCTCCTCATGCGCCATCGCCGAGCGAGACGCCGATATCGATTTCGATTGATTGGCGGACCGGGCAAATCCATCTCGGTAGGCCTGGACCGTTCGGCATCATCATCGCCCTCCTGGCGGCCGGCGCAGCATTCGCGACGGCATTCGCCCTTCTGGTCGGCTTGCTGCTGATCGGCATCATCGCGGCCGGAGGGGCCCTCGCCGCCCTCATACTTTCCGGGTTTCTAAGCCGCCCCTGGAAGGGGCGCGGGCACCCGCTGATCACGAATTGCGCGCACCGAAGGGCGCCGCGCAGCTGAACGCCGGGCAAGCCATCGCCCGCTCGCCGTCAACAGCGCCGACGACCAGCGTCGAGCAACTCGCGCAGCTCAGACGCCGCCCAACACTTCAACGCCGATTTGAGCGTGCGGTGCATGTGCCCGGTCACGGTAAGCGTCTTGCGCGGCATGACAGGATCGTCACTCTCGATGACTAGTACGATGTTTCCAAAATAACGTACCTATGGGATCACGCTGCATTGTCGATTTTGTAGCGCCAAGTGTGGACGACTGGCTCGCGATTGATGTCGCCGATGAAGGCCATCAGGCGTTCCTTGAGTTCGTGTTTGGAGGTGACGCGGATGTGGCGCAGCACCGAACGCGCCAGCTTGGAGAAGAAGCCCTCGATGAGATTGAGCCATGACCCATGCGTCGGCGTGAACGTGAAGGTAAAGCGCCCAATGGGCTGCGCGGCAAGCCAGCTCGTGGTCTCGCGCGAGACATGGGCGGAATGGTTGTCGAGAATGACCTCGATCGCGGTGTCGGCGGGGTAGGCGGCGTCGAGGAGCTTGAGAAACTCGATGAATTCACGACTGCGGTGGCGTTCCTTGACCAGCGCATGGACGTGACCGGTGAGCAGATCGATGCCGGCCATCAGGGTCAGGGTGCCGTGGCGCTTGTACTCGTGATCACGCATCACGGTCGGGCTGGTGCCGGGCAAGTGGCGGGCGATCCGGCGCGGTCGTACCGATCGCCTGGATCCCGGGTTTCTCGTCGTAAGAGACGATGGCGAGGCTCCTCGCCGCCGCCTTGTCTTGGCTCCGTCTGCCGCCTGCCGCACGCAGCATCGCCACTTGCCGGTAGACACAGAGGATTTCGGCCATCTTGGGCTCGAACTCGGGATCACGCTGTTCCAGGTAGTAGCGCACCTTGTGTGCGGCTTGACTTCGTGCTCGGCCAAGATCTTGCACACCGTCCCCTGGGCCAGCTTGCGCCAGGCTCGGATGCCCGGCGGCGGGTCCGTGTTGCCGGGCATGCGCGGCGAGCAGCCGGGTGGTCCACAGCTCGTGGGGATAACCCAACTCCTTGGCCTTCCGGCACGCCAATGCCACCAGCCAGGTTTTCGCCTCGGCCGTGATGACGGGATCGCGTCCCGCACGCGGCCGGTCATCGAGCGCCTCGATCACCCCCAGTTCCGCCGCTCGCTCCAGGCAACGTGTCACTGTCTGCTGCGTCACCCCAATCGTGCGCGCCACGGCATAGGCCGACGGGTCCTGCAAATAGGCCAGAATGATCCGCGCCCGTTCGACACGGCTCGTCGGCTCGGTCCGAGACCGAGAAATCTCCAGCAAACGTTGCCGCTGCTCCGCATCAGTCGGCAGCGCGATCACCCGGCGAGGTGCGACCACTGGAAGCCAGACACCTGCGCGGGCCGTACCGGTGTAGATCGTTGGGATCGTAAGCGTTGACCGCGATTGCCGAAGCTAGGCCTTCGCGAAACGCACCGGCAGTTTGATCGCGTCACCTGGCTCGACGGTGATCGGGTAGGTGTCCACCCCCGGCAGCACGAACTCGGGCGACGAGGAACTGACGCCGCGTCCGTAAGTAGCTGCGCGCAGAGTTCCAGATGGCTGTGAAAGTACCAGGTCAGTGACCGGCGCTAGCGCGAAGTGGATGTCGTCAAGCACGGTCCAGGAGGACCCGCGGTCGACCGATCGCAGCACGCCGAGATCCGTGCCCACGGCGTCTCCGTGCCATCGAGGGCGAGCGCGCCGAAGGGCACGTCGAGGGCGGGCGCGATGTCCGTCCAAGCCGTGCCACCGATAGTGGTGCGGAAAACGTGTCCGCTCTGGCCGGGTCCACCGTCGAACCCGCCTAACACGGCATAGATAACCGTCGGATCACTTGGATCGAAGGCCGCCCGCAGCACGCTGCGGCTCGGCAGGGCCCGCGTGATGTCGGCGAATGTGACGCCGCTCGCGGCCAGAGCGTTTGTCGAGACCCAGACCGTTCCCGTGATGCTCATTTAGTTGAGCGGCCTGCCGGCTCGCCGTCTCCCTCCGGCTTTGGGGGGTCGGGCTCCTGCTCCTCGGTTAGGTCGATTGGCGGTCTGCGGACCGAGCCGGGCAAAGAGTGCCACTGCTCCCAGCGCCTTGCGGTATCTCTCCGGCGTCGGCGGCGGCCCGCCCCCGGTCCGGCGCTCGATATATTCCCGATGGATGCGCACCGGGTCGGCATCCGGGTTCCCGGGGCCCTGCGGTTGCTCACCGTCGTGCGGACCGTCGTCCTTAGGAGGCTCGCCCCCGTGCGAGCCCCGACCGCGGCGACGATTTTCAGCCATGGCCGTCTCCTGTTATAGTGTCTCCTGCTATAGTCTCTCAGGCGTGGCGCGCGCAGGGCCGGGACCATTCAAGCTGTGCGATGAGCGCAAACACGACTGTCGTGACCGCGAGCACGCCGACGAGCGCCCACTCAAGCGCTCCGCTACCCCCGTCCGGATCCACTCCGAACAACAGCTCGATCCACTCCCCGGTGATGAGTGTGAGCGCCAACAGCGCCAAGCTTATAGAGCCGAGGATAACCTCCACCCAGAAGCGCCGCCGGACGGGGTGGTTCGTCACTGGTCTCTCCGATCAATTAATCCAATTCCCCATTGTTTTACCTCGCCGAGTCAAGACCGGCCGCTAGGGCCGGCCGCAGCGTCGACAAGCAGCAGCTGATGAAGGAGTGAGGGCTCTAGATCGGCCGGTCCCCCTTGACGGTGACGCGGTGGCCGGAACGCGTGTGCGGCCAATAATCCCACATTGCGTGGTGCTGGACGCAGCGGTTGTCCCAGAAGGCGATCGAGTTCTCCTGCCAGCGGAAGCGGCACTGGAACAGCGGGTTCGCCATGTGCTCGTAGAGATAACGCAGGATGCCGTCGCTCTCGTCGCGCGGCACCCCGAGGATGCGGCGGGTAAACCCCTTGTTGACGTAGAGCGCCTTCTTGCCGGTCACCGGATGGGTGCGCACGACCGGGTGCTCGGCGCGGGGGTAGCTCTCCTTGTCGGCGATACCGAAATTGGCGTATTGCCCGCGATAGTGCTCGCCGTCATGGACCGCGGTCAGCCCTTCGAGATAGGTCTTCATCCGGTCCGACAACGCGTCGTAGGCGGCGTACATGCTGGCAAACAAGGTGTCGCCGCCGCGCGGCGGGCATTTGCGGATATAGAGAATGCTGCCCATCGGCGGCTCCGGGTCGCAGGAGACATCGCTGTGCCAGCCCTCGCCATTGGCGCGCGGCGAGTCCTTGTCGGCATGGATGATCATCAGCTCGGGCTTGCCCGGCGCGTGCGGCGCCGCGGGATGGAGGTGCAGGTCGCCGAACAGCCGGCCAAAGGCGAGGTGCTGGTCCTCGGTCAAGTGCTGGTCGCGGAAGAAGATCACCAAATTCTCGGCGAGCGCCCGGTGGATTTCGTCGAGGGTGCGGTTGCCGGGCGGCTTCGACAGATCGACCCCGCCGATCTCGCCGCCGATGATCGGCGTCAATTTGTCGACGGTGATCGTGTCATAGGGCGCCGGCTCGTCGGCCATATGCTTGTAACGCGGGCCGTTGTTCGACCGAATGGGATCCATTACGCTCTCCTTGGATTGATGGGTCAGCTTATCATGTTTGGCCCGCTTCGACCGCGACCTTGCGGGCGAGCAGATCCGCGATTTTGTCATCCGCCAGCCCGGCCTCGCGCAGGATCTCGCGGGAATGCTCGCCCAAGCGCGGCGCGTGGCGACGCATCGCGCAGTCCGCCTCGCTGAACCGCACCGGCGGCCGGACGATCCGGATGCTTCCCTCAGTCGGGTGCTCGGTCGCGGGGAACATATCGACCGCGGCGAGGTGCTCGTCCGCCGGCAAACCGGCGAGCGGGTTGACGGGGCCGGACGGGATGTCGGCGGATTTCAGCTGGTCGAGCCAAAACGCAGTCGACCCGTGGCGCACGCAGTCGGCGATCAGCGCATAAAGCTCGGCGACATGGCGGCTGCGGGTCTGCGCATCGGCGAGGCGAGGGTCGTCGGCGAGCTCGGGGCGGCCGGCGATGCGGAAGAAATCCCGCCAGTGACGGTCGGTGTAGGGCAGGATGCAGATATGCCCGTCGGCGGTGCGATGCGGCCGCCGGTCGGGAGCGAGCATCCTGGAATACCCGGGCTCGCCGAGCGGCGGATCGAAGGTCAGCCCGCCCATATGCTCGGCCATGACAAACGCCGTCATCGTCTCGAGCATCGGCACCTCGACCGCCTGGCCCTCGCCGGTGCGCTCTCGCTGAAAGAGCGCCGCCATTACCGCATAGACCATCGTCAATCCAACCGTCTTGTCGCCAATCAGGGTCGGCACGAAGCGCGCCTCGCCGCCGGTCGCCGCTTCGAGCCCGACCAGTCCACATGCCCCCTGAATGATGTCGTCGAAGGCCGGTCGGTCGGCATAGGGCCCATCCTGCCCGTAGCCTTGCGCCGAGCAATAGACGAGCCGCGGGTTGACCTCGCGCAGACGCTCCCAGCCGAAGCCGAGGCGGGCCATCGCCTGCGGGCGCATGTTGTGCATCAAAACGTCGCTCCGGCGGACCAGCGCCAGCATTACCGGGGCCGCGTCCGGGTGCTTCAAATCGAGGACCAGCGAGCGTTTGTTGCGATTGAGGTTGAGGAAGACGTGGCCCATCTCGCGATGCCGGGACGGCCCCGCATAGCGCATGATGTCGCCGCCCGGCGCTTCGATCTTGATCACCTCGGCGCCGAGATCGCCAAGGATCTGCGTCGCCAGCGGCCCCAGCACCACCGTGGTCAGATCGAGGATCTTAATCCCGTCGAGCGGCCCGGGTTTGGCTTTGCTCACCGCCTTACCTGAAACATTGTCTCACCTTCCAATCAGCCGAGCGTGCCCGCAGAAAAAATCTACGCAGGCAAGGCCCCGCGAACAACGCGCGTCTCACCCAGCCTTGCCGAATCCCGGCACGGCATGCAGCGCAACCATTGCGTGTGCGATATAATACATACTGCAACATCTGCAGCGAATCTGCAGCAAAACTCATCCAAAAATTGCAGGGAGTTCCCCCATCCAATGCTTCTCCTCAAGCCGACGCGACCAATAATCTTCGGCTGAACCGCGCCGAAGCATGCAACGGCAATCAGTCAATTTAATGATCGTGAAGATGACAAGGTCCTGGTCGCGCCGACATTCAATTATTGCCCCACTCATTCATCGAACGTCACCACGTCGGCGCCCGCCGCCCCGTAGGCGATGATTGCTCTGTCGCGGGTCAACAAGGCGAGGTGCTCGGCACGCGCCTGCGCAATCAGCATTCGGTCGAACGGATCGCGATGCCGTCGCGGCAACGCGATCAAGGCCTTGCAATGATCGGGCAGTATCGGAAGCAGATCGAACCCGTCGGGAACCGTCAACAGGCGCTGGTCCTGCGCGATGCGGTCCAGCGCCATCAAGATCGCGATTTCCCAGAGGCTGGCCGCGCTGATGTAGCACGACCGCGCGTCATCGAGTGCGCGCCGTTCGCCGGTGGTGAGCCGTTCCGGCGCGATCCTCGCCCAGAGAACGAGATGGGTATCGACCAGTATGGCTGCGATCACTTGTTTGGCTCGAAATCGCGAATGACATCTTCCGGAATCGTCAAATCCTCTGAGAGGAACACACCGCTGAGCTCCCCGTATTTGATCGGTTGCCGCCCAGGAAGCGGACCAAGGCAGGCGACCGCGCGTCCACTGCGTGTCACAATAATTCTCTCCCCCGCTTCCGCGCGAGCGACCAGCGCAGCAAACTGGGACTTGGCCTGTGCCACCGATACTGTCGTGCCCAAAGCGTCCTCCTATAGCAGTTGACCATAGATGGTCAAATTGGGCCGGAATTCAAACGGGGGTCTACTGTTGTCCTGCAAGGGCCCCGTGATCGAGTCAGAATCAGGCACGGATGGTCGGATCACTGACGGCGGGCGGCGATGAGCAAAAACGGCGGGCGTTGGCGCTCGTCGGCCCAGCTTGGCGTTGCGGCGATCTGCTCCTGCGTCGGCCCCCACTCGGTCCGATACTGCTTGATCACACCTTTGGCGAGCCAATCCGTTGAGCGGGGACCCTCCTCAAGATAGCTGTCCACCGGCCAGGCTTTCCGGCCAGCAGAATTGGTGGACCAGCCCGGCTCGGAAGGTGCGGTAAAGACCGGGTGCTCCACCGAGAGCACGAAGCTCCCGCCCGGAACGAGCGACGAATGCACGACCGAGATCAGCCGATCGAGGTGCTCGACGTAATGGAGGGGCGAGCGAGCTGAAGACGAGGTCGAATGCCGCCCTCGGCAGCTCGAGGCGCTCCATGTCCGCCCGGATGTAGGCGATCGCCGGGTCGCGGGTCGCCTCGGCCGCACGCGCCAGCATTTTCTCGGAGACGTCGATGCCGCCAACGTGAGCCGCGCCCCGTTCGCGCGCCCAGCGGTAAAACCAGCCAAAGCCGCAGCCGAGGTCGAGAACTCTGCGTCCCTTGAGGTCCGGCAACAGGGCGCGCAGCGCCAGCCATTCCGGGGCCGCGTCCAAGCCTTCGACGGAACGCGGCAGCCGGCTGTAGCCGCGGAAGAACCCCTCGTCGTCGTAGATATTCTGCGTCATCCCAACTCGCTAGCTCACGCTAGTGCTTCGAGCAACGCCTTTGCCTCCTTCAGGTCGGCAGTGTCGAAGCCCTCGGTGAACCAGCTGTAGACCGGCGCGAGAAGTGCTTGCGCCTCGGTCCGCCGGCCCTGCTCGCCCCACAGCCGGGCGAGGCTCGTCGCGGCGCGCAATTCATAGGCCTTGGCCTGCTGCCGTCGCGCGACGCGCAGCGCCTCTTCGAGCGCGATCTTGGCTTTCTTCGAGCCGGTTGAGACCACCAGCGCGACGCCTTCCAGGCGATGAAGTTCCGCCTCCCACCGGCGCTGCCCCCTTTGTTCCTGCGCCTCTAATCCCTCCCTCACCGCGGCGAGAGCTGCCGGTGGTCGCCCTGCCCCGCCAGTGCTTCGGCTAGCCTGGCCAGTCCGTACGGACGCAGCCGAATTGCACCGATGCCGGCGTAAGCTCGTCGCGCAAAAAGGGGACAGCATCCTCGAATGCCCCCTGCGCGGTCATCACAGCACCGCGCAAAATCTGTGGTTCCAGCACGAGCCCAATTCGTTGCTCAGCGACGAGCGCCTCGGCCGCCTCGATCCGTTGCAGAGCCAGTCTCCGGCTCGTCACGATCCAAGTGCAGGATTGCAGTCATGACCAAGGTTGCTCCGAGGCGTGAACGGATGAGCCATCTGTTCAGCCAATTCCAAGGCTTCTTTCCCGATCGCCAATCCAGTGTCGGGTTGCCCAAGCAACCAATGCACCTGTGCCCCCACGTAGCGGGCGCAAGCGCCCGGGTCGTGGCCACCATAAAGCTCGGCGGTGGGAGCGATGCCGTTCGGGATCATAGAGGCGACAGCCCGCCTCGCAGTGCTCGCGCGCGGCCGCGCGGCTCGCCGGAGAACAAATCGGTCGTCCAAGCGCTGTGGTGCGCCTGCAGACGCAGTTCCTCGTCTGCGTTGTCCGCGGTCAGTCGTTGCAGCCGGTTCGAAAATTTGCGGCATTCGGCCATCCCTCCACGCGCCGTTGGCCGATTGCCAAAGGCCATAGACGGCCATGAACTGTTGCCGGCGATCGCCCAGCTGTTCGGCAAGCGCCTGAGCGCGGTCATAGATTTCGGTTGCGCCGACCGCACCGAAACCTTCGGTAGTGAACAGTGACAGCCCGCGGGCTAATTGGAGTTCGATCTCGCGTCTGTCGCGAGCCGCGCCTTCGGACAATGCCGGCAATATCGAAAGGCCGCGCTCGAAATGGCGCATAGCCTCGTGATGCGCCAAGCGCTGGGCAGCCCGTTGGCCTGCCTTCAGCCATTGATCGACGGCGCGCTCGGGGTCGCCGGCGGCGGTCAGATGATGGGCCAGCGAGTTCGGGTTGACGTTCGACGAGATCGGCGAAAAACTGTTCCAGCACCGCCGCGACACGCGCGTGCAATTCCTGCCGCTTGGCGCGCAGCAAGCGTGCTATAGGCGGCGTCTTGGACCAGCGCGTGCTTGAAGAGGTACGAGGATTGCGGCGCGACACCGCGACAGAATAACAGCCCGGCTTCGGTCAGCCGGTCGAGACCCAATCCCAGCTCGGCGGCAGGACGCTGCGCCACCGCCTCGATCAGGTCGTAGCCGAACTCGCGGCCAATGACCGCGCCGATTTGCCCGATCTCTTTGGCGATGGGTCCCAGCCGATCGAGCCGCGCGATCAGCGAGGCGTGCAAGGCGGCAGGGATCGCGAGGTTCGGCACCGGACTCGCCGCCAAGACCGCGGCGACCAGGTTCTCGCCATCGCCGCTTTCGAGCACCGCCTTGGTCAGCTCTTCGACAAAGAGCGGCACACCGTCGGCGCGCTCGACGATCTCTCCGACGATCTCGGGGGAGAGCCCGGCGTTGCCGGCAAGCCGATCGACCAACGCCGCGCCGTCGTGGCCGCCGAGCCGGTTCAGCGCCAGCACCGTCACATGCGGCTGCCCGCTCCAAGCGTGTTGAAACTCGGGGCGGAAGGTGATCGAGAAATAGGACCGGCAGCCGCGACACGCGATCGAGTGTCAGGTCGAGCAGCTCGCGCGAGGTCGGGTCGATCCAATGCGCATCCTCGAACAACATCAAAACGGGCTGGCTCTGCGCCAGGGTTTCGAATTGATGCAAAAACGCTTCGAACAGCATCTCGCGCTTGCGCTGCGGGCTGAGGTTGAGATTGGCGGCCGAATTCGGCAATGACAGCAGCTCGGCCAACAACTCGATCTCGTCCTCGCCGCGGTGCTCCAGGCCGAGCAATGCCTGCAGCTTGCCGAGCCTTTCTTCGGCCGTATCGTCGCGCCCAAATTCGGCGGCGCGTTCGAGCTGCGCGATAAAGGGGTGGAGCGCGCTGTCCTGATGGTGGGGTGAGCAGAAGTAGCGCAGCCGCGTGTGCGGCTCGCTCTGCGATACGCTGCTGACAGGGCTGCGCCGAGACGTGATTTGCCGATCCCGGGCTCGCCCGAGATCAGCACCACCCGCCCATCGCCGGCTTTTGCCTGATGCCAGCGCCGCAGCAGCAGGTCGAGGTCTTCATCGCGCCCGACCAGCGGCGTCGCCTCCGAGCGCAAGGCCTCGAAGCGACTCAACCACACCGCTTTCGCCGACGACGCGCCAGGCGCGCTGCGGCTCGGCAAAACCAGCCAGCGGCTGCGGTCCGAGATCCTCGAGCTCGAAAAGCGCCCCGATCTGCCGTCGCGTGCTCTCGGCAATGACGAGCGTGCCCGGTGCGGCCAGCGCCTGCAGCCGGGCGGCGAGGTTCGGCAGTCTCGCCCGACCACACCGCGCTCCTGCGCCGCACCCTCGCCGATCAGGTCGCCGACCACGACAAGCCCGCTGGCAACGCCGAGCCGCACATTCAGTGGTTCCGGCGTGGCGAGCCTGCCGACGGCGTCGATGACGGCGAGCCCGGCGCGCACCGCCCGCTCGGCGATCGTCCTCATGCGCCTCGGGATAGCCGAAATAGATCAGCACCCCATCGCCGAAATACTTGGCGACAAAGCCGGCGAAGCGGGCGACCGTCTCGGCGACGCAGCGCTGATAGGCGCCGATCGATCTCGCGCAGATCCTCGGGGTCGCACCGCGATCGACAGCGGCGTCGAGCCGACCAGAGTCGCAGAACATGACCGTCAACTGGCGCCGCTCGGCCTGGCCGAGGAGCAGGGCGCGGAGGAAGGGGCTGGCGATGATTCGGCCGCGGCGCGTTGGCGATCGCCAATGCAGCGATGGCATCGACCAAGCGGCGGCGGTGCCCGATTGACGCGACACCAAGCTCGCGCAGATCCTCGGCCGTCAGACGGCGCAATACCTCGCCGTCAATGTCGTTGTCGCGGAACGCGGGCGCGTATTGTTCGAGCCCGAGGCCGCGCAGCCATTCGGCCACATCCATTGGCGTTGCCCGATTTTCGACGCGCCGCGCGCATCATTAGATTGCCGGTCCGGCGTCCTGTCCAGATGGGTCAAACCTGGGCCGATGATAGTCGGTGAACCAGCCGCTAATGCATCTGTTCGCCTGTCCGCTGAGGGCTCTGTCGCCTTCCTCTCGGGTCAAATGACCGCGTGATTTCGCGGCCTCGGCGGCAGCAAGGCCGCGCTCGCTCCCGCCCGCGTCTCACGCTAGGGCGGGGGAGTGATCGGGGTGCCCTAACCCGTCTCGGCGAGGGCTGGTCGGTTCAGGCCTCGACGTGGCCCTCGGGCGCGGGCTCGTCCTTGTCGAAATCGAACTCGACCTTGGCGCCGCATGGGTCGTTGAAGAACAATTGCCAGATCCCGCCGCCGGCGAGGCGCCGCAGCTCATAGTCGATCCCCTCGCGCTTCAAGGTCGCGACGGTGACCGGCAGGTCCTTGGCGCTGAATGCCATATGGTCGAGCACGCCGGCCCGCTCCTTTGGCAAATCGTCGCGATGGATCACGTGCAGGATTGGCGTGTCGCCGGCATAGAGCCACCAGCCGGGGAATTGAAAGGGCGGCCGCCAGCCCACCTTGAAGCCGAACAGATCACAGTAGAACCGGCGCGTAGCCTCGAGGTCGTCGCTCAACACCGTGAAATGGTTCATCGCCGCTACAGGCATGCCACTCTCCCAGGAACCAATCGAGGAAGCATTCTCGGCCGGCAGGCCTACGCGCAATGAGGGTGGAGCGTCAATAGTAGGACGAGATCAGCAGCCGAAACGGCGCCGGCGCTGCTGAAAGGAGCGGATCGCCCGCAGGAAATCAATCTTGCGAAAGGCCGGCCATAGCGCATCGGTGAAATAGAATTCGCTGTGCGCGCTCTGCCACAACAGGAAACCCGAGAGGCGGACCTCGCCGCTGGTGCGGATGATCAGGTCGGGGTCCGGCAGGCCGGCTGTATATAGATGGCAGGCAATGGCGTCTGGAGTGATGCTGTCGATCGCCTCCGCCAGGGTGAGCTGCCTTCCCGCCATGCAGGCGAGCAAGGCGCGCACCGCGTCGGTGATCTCCTGTCGCCCGCCATAGGCGACGGCGATGTTGAGCTCGAGCCCGTCATAATGCGACGTGGCGCGTTCGGCTGAGCTGATCGCGGCCAGCACCGGCTGCGGCAGCATCGCGAGGCAGCCGATGGCGCGCACCCGCACTCGCCGGCGGTGGATGGCGGGGTCGCCGGCCAGCGCGGTCAATTTGGCCTCGATCGAGCCCAGGATTCCTGACACCTCGGAAGCCGGGCGGTGGAAATTATCGGTGGAAAACACCCACAGGGTCACGGTCGGAATGCCGAGCTCGGCGCTCCATTCGAGGACCTCGTCGAGCTTGTTGGCGCCGATGTCGTAGAGTTCTCTCGGCTCGGTGATGCCGAGCGACCGGCCGTGGCGCCGATTACCGTCCAGGATGATGCCGATATGGCGCGGGGTCGGCCGGCTCTTGACGTCGCGGGCCAATCGGCGGGCATACAAATAGTATAAGAGGCGAAACATCGGCGCCAATGGAGCTCCCCCCGGAGCGCCGGATCCTGGGCATGCCCGCCCCTCATCCCGATCGCCCGAAGGTCAATCCACTCAGATTATGGCAAGGCGATGACCGAGAAATGAATCCAACCTGTGATCAATCCGCGCATCAGCTGTGCGCGACGGCATGGAACTCTGGTAGCGTGAGGCTCAGCAACATGAACCGCACAGCCTGTGACAACCGAAAGAGATCGTCTCTGACATGACCGAGCCCCATGGACCGCTGCACGGCGTGAAGGTCGTCGCCTGCTCCACCGCGCAAGCCGGCACGGTGCCTTACATGCTGATGGCCGATCTCGGCGCGCAGGTGATCAAGATCGAGGTGCCCGAAATCGGCGACAATTCGCGCGGCTCGACCGTGCTCCCCGGCATGCCGAGCACCTATTTCGAAACCAACAACCGAGGGGTGAAGAGCGTCACCCTGAACCTGAAAACGGCCGACGGCCGTGAAATCCTGCGCAAGCTGGTCGCCAAGGCCGATATCTTCGGACAGAATTTCCGGCCCGGCGCCGCCGAGAAGAACGGCTTTGGCTATGAAGAGCTGAGGCAGGTCAACCCGAGGCTCGTCTACATGTCGGTCTCGGGCTACGGGCCGAAGGGCCCGCATGCCGGTCTGCCGGGCACCAATTCGATGGCCCAAGCGCTCGGCGGCATCGCCGAAGCATACTCGACCCCAGGGCAGCGGCTGAAGACCGGCATCGTCTCCGTCGCCGACGAGACCTGCGCGATCCTCGCCTTTGGCGGCGCGCTCGCGGCGCTGACCTATGCCCGCAGCACCGGCATCGGCCAAAAGGTCGACTGCTCATTGCTCGGCGGCCAGATCCGCCTGATGGGCTGGACCCTGACGACGACGATGTGGCGCGACCGCAACCCGGTCACCGGCCAGGCCCGCGTCACCGGGACGCCGGAGCGGCCCGGCCTCAGCGCCAGCTTCGACGACCGCGACGGCAAGCCCTTGGTGTTCCAATTGAATGGCGCCCGCAAATGGCGCGAGGCAATGACGGCAGTCGGCTTCTACGACGCGCTCGAACGGGCGGGCTTTGGCGATCTCGGGGTGATCATTACGTCGGACGAAAGGCGCGCGAGCTTGCTGCGCATGCTCGACGAGCTGTTCGCGACCGGGCCGCGCGACGATTGGGTCGCGAGGCTGCGCGCCGCCGACATCGTCGCCGCGCCGATCAATACCCTGCTCGAGGCCTCCAATGACCCCGACGTGCTGGCCAACGGCTACATCTCCGAGATCGACTACCCGAAATACGGCAAGCGGCTGAAAGTCCATGGCTCGCCGTGGCATTTCTCCGAGACGCCGGCGCAAATCGGCATCGCCCCGGAGCTCGGCGCGCATAACGACGAGGTTCTCGCGGAGCTCGGCTACACCCCGGCGCAGATCGAGGATTTCCGGGAGCGAAGGGTTATCTGATCCACGCAGCGCCCTTGCCTACAAGGGCATCGGCTTGTGCTGCGAAATAGAACCGCGCGGTCCCGCCCTTGGTAAATGAACCTTGCTCCACCGCCGCCTCCGGTGCACCTTCGAGGTTGTTGCATCACGACGGCACGCGGGACCGCTCATGACGGGCTGCGCCCCGGTTTCTCTTTCCGGCGACGACACCATGCTGCCGGACGGCGAGCGCGCGATGCTGGAGCGCGCGCGGGCGCTGATCCCCCGGCTTGCCGACCGCGCGCCGGCCGCGGCGGCGATGCGGCAATTGCCGCCCGAAACCATCGCCGAGTACCGCGCGGCGGGTATTCTGCGCATCTTGCAGCCGAGGCGGTTCGGCGGGGTGCAGGGCCGGTTCAGCCTGTTCTCGCGCATTGTCGAGGAGTTGACCTATGGCTGCGCGTCTTCCGCCTGGGTCTACGCGGTGCTGGCCGAGCATCAGTGGATCATCGCCCAATACCCGGAACAAGCGCAGATCGATGTCTGGGGCGACGATCCCGAAGCGGTCGCCTCGTCCTCCTTGGCGCCCCGCGCCGCCGCCAAGCGCGTCGCCGGCGGCTGGCGGCTGAGCGGGCGTTATTCGTTCTCCAGCGGCTGCGACTATGCGCAATGGGCGATCCTCGGCGCCTTTCTCGGCGAGATGGGCGATCCCCGGCACATCGCCTATCTGCTGGTGCCGCTCGCCGAGGTCGAGATCGTCGACGATTGGCAGGTGCTCGGCCTCCTCGGGACCGGCAGCAAATCGCTGGTATTGCACGACGTGTTCGTGCCGGAGCACCGCTGCGTGATGGTCAGCGACCTCTTTGCCGGGACGCCGCCAGGGGCGCTGGTGCATCCCGACTATCCGGTGCTGCGCGCACCGCGCGGGTTCCTGGTGTCGTATTCGCTGCCGCCGGTGGCCATCGCGCTCGGCCGCCGCGCCCTCGACATCGCCTGCGCCGCATTGGCGGGCCGGGTGTCGCGCGGGGTGACCAAGCTCGCCGAATCCGAGGTCGTGCAGATGGCGATCGGCGAGGCCGCCGCGGCGATCGACGTCGCGACCCTGCTGCTGCACACCGGGCGCGACGCCAGCACCGCGGCGGTCAGCTCGGGCCGCAGGATTACCGAGGCGGAGGCATTGCGCGCCCGCCGCGACATGGTCTACGCCCAGCATCAGGTGAGCTGGGCGCTCGACCGCCTGTGCGAGATCGACGGCGCCCGCTGGGTCTACGATGGCGACCAGCTGGGGGCCATCCGCCGCGATGTGATGACGATCGTGACGCATCACGCCGCCAGCCGCCAGGCCGCGATGGCGCCTTACGGCCGCATGCTGCTCGCCCGCGACAAGGGGTGAGGCGGCGCAGCAGCCCCTCAATCTCTCGCCGCTTCGACAAGCAGCGAGCGGAACCAGACCTGCGCCGGCTCGCTCGCCGCCCGGCGATGCCAGGCCATCGACACGGTCACCGAGAGATCGATCGCCAGCGGCATGATCTCGATCTCGGCAATCGCTGCGATTTGCCGGGCGGCGCGTTGCGGCACCGTGGCGACGAGATCGGAGGCCGCGAGCGCGGCCGGCAACGCCAGGTAGGTTGCGACCAATAGCGCGATCCGGCGCTTCAACCCGAAATCCACAAGGGCGCGGTCGACCGCGCCGCTGGTGTCGCCGCGCGGCGATACGAGGGCGTGGCCGAGCGCCGCATAGGCTTCGATCGACAGCGGTTGCGCCGCGCACGGGTGGCCGCGGCGGGCGATCAGCACAAACGGGTCGCGCAGCAGCACCATCGTTTCGATATGCGACGGCAATGCGCGCAAATGCGCGACGGCGACATCGATCGCCCCGCTGTCGAGCTGCTCGAGCGCTTCCGCTCCGGTCAACGGCGTCAGGCGCAACGTTGCCCTGGCGGCTTGTCGAGCAAAGCCCGCGGCCAGGCGGCCGACCAGCGCGACCTCGGCATATTCCGCCATGCCGGCGGTAAAGGTGCCGGCGCTTCTCGCCGGATCGAAGCCGACGCCGAGGTTGAGGGCCGCCTCGATATGCTCGATCGCGGCCGAGACGAGGGGCGCGATCTCGCGCGCGCGAGCCGTCGGCTCCATGCGGTCGGGAGTGCGAACGAACAGCTCGTCGCTGAAGAGACCCCTCAGGCGAGACAGCGCATGGCTCATCGCCGGCTGCGACAAGCCGATCCGGCCAGCCGCCCTGGTGACGGCGCGCTCGCTCATCAGCGCGTGAAAGGCCTTCAGCAGGTTGAGGTCTACAGCCCGAATATCCATGGAATGAATGAATAACATATAATCTATCGATTTGATAGATGATCGCCGGTCCTATTTTATGGCGTCAGCAACCAACCCCATCGGGAGCATTGCCCATGCCACAGGAAACCGCGCCGCGCCTCAGCCATGTCGGGCTCTACGTCCACGACGTGCCGAAGATGATCGAGTTCTACTCCGACGTGCTGGGCTTTGTCGTCACCGACGGCGCCGAGGACGGCCGCATCACCTTCCTGTCGCGCAACCCCAGCGACCACCACCAGGTCGTGCTGGTGCGCGGCCGCGCCACCGATGCCGAAGTGCCGATGGTGCAGCAGGTGTCGTTCAATGTCGGCAACCTCGCCCAGGTGCAGAAGGCGTTCCGCAAGGTGCGCGAGGCCGGCTGCGAGGGCATCAGCCCGATCTGCCACGGCAATGCCTGGTCGGTCTATTTCCAGGACCCCGAAGGCAACCGCATCGAGATGTTCTGCGACACGCCGTGGTACGTGCCGCAGCCCTTGGGCTTCAAGATCGACCTCGACAAGGCCGAGGACGAGCTCTTCCGCGAGACCGAGGCCTATTGCCGCGACCGCGACGGGTTCAAGCCGATGGAGGAGTGGCGGGCCGAGATCAGCAAGAAGATCGCGGCGAAGCTTGAAGCCTGAAGCCGATCAGCACCCGTCCCCTCACATTACCGCCGATCTCAACAAGGAGTATCCCAGATGACCGAAGTCAAAGGCTACCACGCCCATGTCTATTACAATCCCGCGACCCGCCCGGTCGCCGAGCGGCTGCGGGACACCATCGTCGGCAAGTTCGCGGTCGAGCCCGGGGCGTTCAGCGACGAGCCGCGGGGGCCGCACCCGATCTCGCAGTTCAACGTGATCTTCCGGACCGAAGAGTTCCAAAACATCGTGCCTTGGCTGATGCTGAACCGCGAGGGGCTCGACGTTCTCGTCCATCCGCTGACCGAGAGCTCCTATGACGACCACAGCAAGAATGCGCTGTGGCTCGGCACGCCGGTGCCGATGCGGCTCGAAATTCTGCGGCCGACCTACAGCGCCAACCTGATGCCGGGCGCCTCGGCGCATTTGGTATAAGGCGCCGACTTAGCAGGACAGAAAAATCCTTTTCGTCGTTCCTGCGAAATACCCCCTCTCCGTCCTTGGGGGCCTCACCTGTGCACACATCTTTTAGGATAGGGTGTGACATTTTGACTCACCCTTTGATTGGGTCTTGCGATCCCGGCGTATTGTGTGAGGTTCTGGATGCCGACCGCTACATGTTGAGGAGGGGGTCGGCAATGGACGGGTTTGCGGTTGGCCAGTTCGGGGATGCCCGGCTGGAAAAAGGGGGCTGTGCTTGTGCAGCGCATGGTCGAGCGCTCGACCATGCGGCTGCGGCAATTGGCGTGCAATCGCGCCGAGGAGGTCAGGCTCGGGCGGTTTTTGCGCAATGACCGGGTGAGCCTGGAGGCGCTCAACCGGGGGGCCGGCGAGCGGGTCGGCCGGCTGGCGGCGGGGTGCGGTCATGTGCTGGCGATCCAGGACACCACCGAGCTCAACTTCCAGCGCCATGCCCGGCGCACCTGGGGGCTGGGCCCGGTCGGCAACGGCACCGACCAGGGGCTGTTTCTGCACCCGTTGCTGGCGATCGAGGCGGCTGGCGGGCGCTGTCTCGGGCTGGCCTGGGCCAAGCTGTGGGTGCGGCCCGGCAAGATCGCCAGCGGGCGGCGCCAGCGGCCGACGGCGCAGAAGGAATTGCAGCGCTGGCAGGAGGGGGTCGCCGCAGCCGAGCAGGCGCTGGGCGGCGCCGCGCTGGTGACCGTGGTCAGCGACCGCGAAGCCGACATCTACGAGAGCTGGGCGCAGCAGCGCCCGGCCCATCTGCACCTGCTGGCGCGCGCCGCGCAAAACCGCAAGCTCGCCAGCGGCGATTGTCTGTTCGCGGTATGCGACCGGCTGCCGGCCACCCTGTGCTACGAGCTTAGCGGTGCCGCGGCAGCCCGGCCGTCCGGCGCGGCAGGCCAAGCTCGAGCCGCGCTTTGGCCCGGTCGAGCTGATGCGCCCGCGCTGGCTGCGCCGCACGCCGCGTCTGCAGGAAGCCGCCGCGGACAGCGTCGCCCTGCATCTCGTCGATGTGCGCGAAATCGGCGCGCCCGCCGGCACCGAGCCGCTGCATTGGCGGCTGCTGACCACCCATGCCGTCGACACCCCGCAAGCCGCCCTGGAAATCGTCCAATGGTATCGCCGGCGCTGGAACATCGAGCAGCTGTTCTGGACCCTCAAGCGCCAAGGGCTCGACATCGAGGCCAGCCAGGTCGAGAGCGCTGCCGCCCTTGTCAAGCTGGCCTTTCTCGCCACCGTTGCGGCGACCCGCATCATGCAGCTGGTGCGCGCCCGCGACGGCACCCAGCCGGCCCCGGCCGCGGAGGTCTTCTCGGCCGCCGAGATCGAGGCCCTCAGCCTTCATCTGCCGAGCCTCGAAGGCAAAACCGCAAAGCAGAAAAACCCTCATCCGGCCGCCTCCCTGGCCTGGGCCAGCTGGATCATCGCCCGCCTCGGCGGCTGGAAAGGATACGCCTCGGAAAGCCCGCTCGGACCGATGACAATGCGCCACGGCCTCACCAGATTTGAAGCTCTATGCACAGGCCCGTGCCGTGATCGGAAATGTGCATAGATGAGCCTTTGGGGCGGAGAGGGTCGGGGTGAGGTGGTCATGCCGAGCTTGGCGCTGCCGCGCAGGCGTGCGAACCTGTTCTCCGGCGCCTTTTGATCTGTCTTCAGGAAGACCCGGCCGTCTTGCGACAGTTCGAAATCGACAATCGACCCCGGCCGGGATCGTGATTTGACCTTTGGTGGTCATCTTTGTCATATTTGCCTTTGTAATACCAAATTCTGAGCGAGCAATACCCAGCGTCGAACCACGATCGTGCCGCTCTATGCGTGATAACATCCAAAACCGTGGGGTGGCAGCATGCTCGTAGAGATCGGCCATTTCGCGCTGGTGCTGGCGCTGCTCGTAGCGCTGGTGCAGGGCACGGCGCCGCTGGTGGGCGCGTCGGCGCGCAGCCGGCCGCTGATGGATTTGGCGCGGTCCGCGGCGTTATTGCAATTCGCGCTGGTGGCGCTCGCCTTTGCCGCCTTCATGCACGCCCATATCGTGTCGGATTTCTCGGTGCGGAACGTGTTCGAGAACTCGAACACGGCAAAGCCGATGCTCTACAAGGTCACCGGGGTCTGGGGCAGCCACGAAGGCTCGATGATGCTCTGGGTCCTGATGCTGAGCTTGTTCGGCGGGCTGGTCGCCGCGCTCGGCCGGTCTCTGCCGGCGACCTTGCGGGCCCGCACCCTGGCGATCCAGGGGCTGCTCGGCTTCGGCACGCTCGCCTTCATCATCGGAACCTCCGACCCGTTCGACCGCCTCGTCCCCGCCCCGCTCGACGGGCGCGACCTCAACCCCTTGCTGCAGGACCCGGGCCTGGCCTTCCACCCGCCGTTTCTTTATTTCGGCTATGTCGGGTTCTCGATCACCTATTCTTTCGCGATTGCGGCGCTGATCGAGGGCCGGATCGGCGCGCAATGGGCGCGGTGGGTGCGGCCCTGGGCGTTGACCGCCTGGTGCGGTTTGACGATCGGCATCGCGATGGGCAGCTGGTGGGCCTATTACGTGCTCGGCTGGGGCGGCTGGTGGTATTGGGATCCGGTCGAGAACGCGTCGTTCATGCCATGGCTGCTCGGCACCGCGCTGCTGCATTCGGCGGCGGTCGTCGAAAAGCGCGAGACCTTGCAACGCTGGACCGTGCTGCTCGCGATCCTGACCTTCGGCATGAGCCTGATCGGCACCTTCCTCGTTCGCTCCGGGGTGCTGACCTCGGTTCATTCCTTCGCGGTCGACCCGACGCGCGGCGTCTTCATCCTGGCGCTGATCGCGCTGGTGATCGGCGGCGGCCTGGTGCTTTACGCGCTGCGCGCGCCAGGGCTCGAAATCGGCAACCCGTTCGCCCCGGTCAGCCGCGAAGGGGCGCTGGTTTTGAACAATTTGCTGCTCTGCGCCGGCATGGCGACGGTGTTTCTCGGCACCTTCTATCCGCTCTTCGCCGAGGTGTGGAGCGGGGTCAAATTGTCGGTCGGCCCGCAATTCTTTGACGCGACCTTCGTGCCGATCCTCGCCCCGGCGATCGTCGCGATGGTGATCGGCCCGATCCTCGCATGGCGCCGCGGCAACCTTAAATCGGCGCTGCGCCGGCTGGCGCCGGCGATCCTCGGCGCCTTGCTCGTCCCGTTGCTGGTCCTCGCTTTCAATCCCGACGCCCCACCGGCGGCGCTGGCGGGGATCGCGCTCGCCAGCTGGGCGATGCTCGGCGTGCTGACCGACATCGCCGACCGCGCCGGCCTGTACAAATCGCCGCCGGGGACTGTCTGGCGCCGGTTTCGCCATCTGCCGCGCGGCACCTGGGGCTATGCGATCGCGCATTTCGGGGTCGGCGTGCTGATCGCGGGGGCCGTGGTTTCAACCGCCTGGCGCAGCGAGCGGATCGAGACCGTGCGTGCCGGCGACACGATCGAGATTGCCGGGCGCACCCTGCGTTTTGTCGGAGTGACCGAGGGAGACGTCGCCAATTATCACGCGCAGCGCGCCGAGATCATCGTCGAGCGGCCCGGCAATGCGCCGATCACCCTCTACCCCGAGCGGCGCTGGTACCCGGTCGCGCGCAGCCAGATCACCAACACCGCGATCGCGACCAACGGGTTCGGCGATCTTTATCTGGCGCTGGGCGACCCGGACGGGTCCGGCGGCTGGGTATTGCGGGCCTATTACAATCCGCTCGTGCCGTGGATCTGGTTCGGGGCGATCCTCGCCGCGCTCGGCGGCGTCGTCTCGCTGGCCGGCCGTCGGCTGCACGTGCGTTTGCCTGCGGGACGGGAGTCGCCTGCCGCTGTTGCGGCCGGACCGGCCGATCGACTGATGATCCGGCGTCTCCTTCTTGCGACGGTGCTGTTGGCGGTCGTCGGAGGCGGAACGGCTCATGCCGTCGAGCCCTCCGAGCGGCTCGCCGACCCGGCGCTCGAGGCGCGGGCCCGGACGCTCAGCCGGGAGCTACGCTGCCTGGTTTGCCAAAACCAGTCGATCGACGAATCGAACGCCGATCTGGCCCACGATTTGCGCGTCTGTCCTGCGGCAACGCCTCGTCGCCGGGGACACGGATCAGCAGGTGCTCGATTATCTCGCCGCCCGGTACGGGGTCTTCGTGCTGCTCGACCCGCCGTTCCAGCCGGCGACCTACCTGCTGTGGCTCACGCCGCCGCTGCTGGTGGTGGCGGCCGGGGGCGTGCTGGTGCTGCGGTCGCGCCGCCGCCGCTCCGGGCCGGCCTGCCCCCGAGCTTACCGAAGAAGAGCGCGCCCGCGCCGCGCTGCTGCTGAACGGGCGCGGATGATCTGGTTCTGGATCGTGGCGGGGTTGCTGACCCTAGCGGCGCTGGCCGCGCTGCTGAGGCCTCTCGTCCGAGGTGCGGCAGCCTTATCGGAACCGACCGAGCCCGTGACGGCGATCTATCGCCGAGAGCTCGCCAGCATCGACAACGATTTGGCGCAGGGCCGACTTGCCGCCGAACAGGCCGCAGAGGCGCGCGCCGAAATCACCCGGCGCATGCTGGCGGCAGCCGACCTGCAGAGCCAGGATTCGGCGATGGCGGAGGGCAATCCCGCCGAAATGTCGCGGCGGGTCGGCGCCGCCCTCGGCATCGCCGCCCTGCTGCCGATGGCAGCTGTTGCGATTTACGCGGCAGTCGGCATGCCCGCGGCGGTCGACCCGGCGCGCACGGTCGCCGCCTCTGCCGGCCGGGCGGCGCCGCGCGACCGGGCGGAGCTCTCAGCGGCGGCCGATCAGCTCAAATCGCGTTTGCAACGCGAGCCCGGCCATAAAGAGGGTTGGGTTCTGTTGGGGCGCGCTCTTGCCTCGTTGGGACGCTTCGCGGAGGCCAAGGAGGCTTATGCCCGGGCGACCGCCTTGGCGCC
Organism: uncultured Alphaproteobacteria bacterium; assembly: GCA_963836845.1. Classification (GTDB taxonomy): domain Bacteria; phylum Pseudomonadota; class Alphaproteobacteria; order ATCC43930; family CGMCC-115725; genus AP-15. The sequence continues at coordinate 69,630 of CAWILK010000048.1, forward strand.
GCAGGAGCCTGGTTTGCACGCAGAGCTCGGGGAAGTGCTGGTGCTCGCCGCCGGAGGCGCCATAACGGCCGAGGCCGAGGCCGAGTTCGCCCGGTCCGGCAACGACCCGCGCGCCCGTTTCTACGGCGCCGAAGCCGCGCTCCGGCGCGGCGATGCGGCGACCGCGAAAGCCGGGCTGAGGTCGCTCCTCGCCGATGCGCCTGCCGATGCGCCATGGCGCAAAGCCGTGGCGGAACGCCTTGCCGAAATCGCCCCGGGGGAACCGCAGCCAGGCGCAAAGCCGGCGGCTGCGGGCCCGACGCCGCAGGACGTCGCCGCCGCCCAATCGATGTCGCCGGAGGAGCGGCAGGCGATGATTCGCGGCATGGTCGACCGGCTCGCCGCCCGGCTCGAGCAGAGCCCGAACGACAGGGAAGGCTGGGCCCGCCTCGCCCATGCCTATGACGTGCTCGGCGACAAGGACAAGGCGCAGGCGGCGAGGCGCCGCGCCGAAGGGCTCGGCGCGCCGCCCCCGGGCAGCGAAGCTCCGGCGCCGCAACCCCCGGAAAAGTAGCCGCAGGCCGAGACGAGATCGGCACGGTTGAACCGCGGCGCGGCCAGCCCTAAACCATATTAGGAAGGACAAGCCTCTCGTGCCGGGATTGAACCTCGTAACCGGAGCGACCGGGTTGGTCGGATCGGCCGTGACCCGCGCCTTGCTGCAGGCCGGCCGGCCGGTTCGGGTGCTCGCCCGGCCGAACGGGGACAGGCGCAACCTCGCGGGCCTCGATGTGGAGATCGCCGAGGGCTCATTGGAGGACGCCGCCATCCCTGGCACGCGCCGTCGCCGGATGCCGGGTTGTCTATCATGTCGCCGCCGATTACCGGATCTGGGTGCCGGATCCCGGGCCGATGTTTCGCGCCAATGTCGAGGGGACGCGCAATCTGCTGATGGCGGCATCAAAGGCTGGCGTCGAGCGCACGGTGTACACCAGCAGCGTCGCCACCCTGGGCCTCGTCCCGGGCGGCTCGGCCGATGAGACGACCCCGAGCAGCGCCGGGGATATGATCGGCCCCTACAAACGGTCGAAATTCGAAGCGGAGACGGTGGCGCGCCAATTCGCGCGGGAAGGCCGCGCGCCGGTCGTCATCGTCAATCCATCGACCCCGGTCGGGCCCGGCGATGTCAAGCCGACGCCGACCGGGCGCCTGATTGTGGAAGCTGCGCGGGGCCAAATGCCGGCCTTTGTCGATACCGGGCTCAACATCGTCCATGTCGACGATGTCGCCGGCGGCCATCTCGCTGCGGCCGAGAAGGGGCGGGTCGGCGAGCGTTACATTCTCGGCGGGGAGAATATGTCGCTTGCCGAGATCCTCGCCGCGGTATCGCAGGCGGCCGGCAGGCGCGCTCCCCGGCTGCGCATTCCGCATGCCGCTCTCTTCCCGCTCGCGTTCGGCGCCGAGCTCGCCGCGCGCATCACCGGCCGCGAGCCCTTTGTCACGCTCGACGGCGTCCGCATGTCGCGCAAGAAGATGTACTTCACCTCCGAAAAGGCCTCGCACGAGCTTGGCTATCAGCCACGCCCGGCGCGCGAAGCGATTGCCGACGCGGTCAATTGGTTCCGGGCCAACGGGTATCTGCGGTGAGCGCGATGCCGACCGACATGCAGCACCAGGCGGTGGCTGGCACTGCTCGAAACTCCGTCCGGGAAAATGGCGCAGCGGGGAAAATTTTCCGGTCGGCTCCTTTCTGATCCGGCGGGATCTGCGGATGCATGTGCACGCCTTCTACCGCTTCGCCCGCAACGCCGATGATATTGCGGACAATCCGGGGCTATCCGCAGAAGACAAGGTTCGCCGGCTCGACAGGATGGCGGAGATTCTCGACGGCGCGCCGGGAGGGGAATCCCTCTCCGCTGCGATGATGCGGGCGAGCTTGCTGGAAACCGGGGTTACGGCTCAGCACTGCCATGACGTATTGCACGCGTTTCGCCTGGATGCGGTCAAGCGACGCTACGAAGACTGGGACGACCTGATGGCGTATTGCCGCTATTCGGCCTCGCCGGTGGGGCGGCAGCTTCTCGATCTGCACGGCGAAACGCGGGAGACTTGGCCGGCCTCCGACGCGCTGTGCTCGGCGCTGCAGGTGCTCAATCATCTGCAGGATTGCGCCGACGACCACCGCCTGCTCGACCGCGTCTACCTGCCGCTCGAGGATCTCGCGGCGGAGGGGATCGGGGTCGAGGCGTTGACGGCCGGTGCATCGAGCCCGGCATTGCGCCGCGTGCTCGACCGCGTGCTCGACCGCACCGCCGCGCTGGTGGAAATGGCTCGCGAGCTGCCATCGCGGGTCGCCGCACCCGGATTGCGCTGGGAATGCGGCGTGATCGTCGAGCTCGCCGCGCGGTTGCTGCTCCGGCTGCGCCGCGGCGATCCCTTGGCGACCAGGGTCAAGCTGCATAAATGGGATTTTCTCGCCGCTCTGCTGATCGGGGTTGCAGGAAACTTGCGGCGATGAGCGATACTGCGCTGCACACCGTCGCCGATCAGCTCGACGAGCACGCATTGCGAGAGACTATCCGGCACCGGGTAGAGGCGGCGGCAACGTCGTTTTACTGGGCGATGCGGTTATTGCCGCAGCACCGCCGCAACGGGATGTACGCGGTATACGCATTTTGCCGCGAGGTCGACGACATCGCCGACGGGGAGCGCGCGGTCGAGGCCAAGCTCGCCGCTCTCGCGGATTGGCGCGACGAGATCGACGCGATCTATCGGGGAAGCCCGCACAATCTGGTCGCGCGCGCGCTGTGCGAGCCGGCCCAGCGGTATCGGCTGCGCCGAGATGATTTTCTTACCGTGATCGACGGCATGGAGATGGATGCCCGCGAGAACATCCGCGCCCCGAAGCTCGCGACCCTCGACCTTTATTGCGCGCGGGTCGCGAGCGCGGTGGGCCACCTCTCCGTGCATGTCTTTGGCGACCCCGGCGCGGCCGCGCATTCGGTCGCGGAATTCGCTCGGCCGGGCGTTGCAGCTAACCAACATCCTGCGCGATCTCGGCGAGGACGCGGGCCGCGGCCGCCTCTATCTGCCGCGCGAAATCCTCGACCGCCACGGGATCGCCGGCTCCGACCCGGCCTCGGTGCTGCGTCATCCGGCGCTGCCGGCGGCGTGCCGCGAGCTCGCCGCCATTGCCGAGCGCCACTTCCGGGATGCCGAACGGGCGATGGCCGACTGCTCGCGCCGCGCAATGCGGCCGGCTGCGGTGATGGCCGCGACCTACCGTGCGACGCTGGCGGCGCTATTGCGCGCCGATTGGCGCGATCCGACGGCGCGCGTCGGCATCCCGCAACCGCTCAAGCTCTGGCTGGTGCTGCGTCACGGGCTCGTATGACGCCGCCGGGAGCTCGATGATGGGCCGCTTGCTGCGGGATCAACAGTTGGAGGCTCGCTCCTCTTCCCTCTCCCCCCGCTGGCCGCAGGGCCATCCGGGGAAAGTTGGCGCTACACTTTCACCGCGAAATGGGCTCTCGAGGACCCGCTTTTCTCTCCTCTCCCCCCGCCGGCCGGGGGGAGAGGGCAGGGTGAGGGGGGCCGACGGACCGGTACGCGGCGCCGCCCACCTCACCTTCCCAGGCCCCACGGATCAAGTCCGTGGGCTGAAGGCCCACGTCGCGCCTGGGCCCCTCCCTCTCCCCCCTAAAAGGCGGAGAAGGGTTGTTTTCCCGTCCGGCCGGGCAACTCCGATACTTTCGGTCAAGTCCGTCGTGCAACTGCCATCAATGCTCCAATGAAAGCGGCGGAACCGAGCCGGGTGCACGTCGTCGGGGCGGGCCTTGCCGGCCTCGCCGCGGCGGTCCGGCTGGCCGCCGAGGGCCGTTCGGTGCAATTGTACGAAGCCGCCCCGCATGGCGGGGGGCGGTGCCGGTCCTATTTCGACGCCGAGCTCGGCTGCCGCATCGATAACGGCAACCACCTGCTGCTCGCCGGCAACCGAGGCAGCGGTCGAATATCTCGAACGAAGCGGAGCGCTCGGCACCATCGAAGGACGGAGCGGGCGCGGTGTTTCCGTTCGTCGACACTGCGACCAAAGAGCGCTGGGCGATCCGGCCCAACCGCGGGATCCTGCCTTGGTGGATCCTTCGCCGCACGGCGCGAGTTCCCGGGACACGCGCATTGGATTATCTCGCGGCTCTCGAATTGCGGCGGGCAGGCCCTTCCGCAACCGTCGCCGCGATGCTTGGCCGCCGGCAAATCCTGTTCCGCCGGTTTTGGGAGCCGCTCGCCGTCGCTGCGCTGAACACGAGCGCCGAACAAGCCTCGGCGAGAATGTTCTGGCGCATTCTCGCCGAGACGCTTGGCCGGGGCGCCGCCGCCTGCCGCCCGCTTCTGCCCCGGCTCGGCCTGTCGGAGACTTTTGTCCAGCCGGCGCTGGCCCGCCTTCGACTGCTCGGCGCCGAGATCCGCTTTGGAGCACGCCTGAAGGCACTGACGTTCGAACCGGGCCGAGTGTCGGAACTGCAATTCAATTCCAGTTCCGTCCGGCTCGGCGGCGGGGACAGGGTGATCCTGGCGGTTCCCGCGGCGATCGCCGCGCGGCTGGTGCCGGCGCTCATCGTGCCTGACCGCTACTCGCCTATCGTGAACGCGCATTTCCGCTGCGATGCGCCGGCGGGAGCACCGCCCTTTGTCGGGAGTTGTCGGCGGCGCGGCGGAATGGATCTTTTGCAAGCGCGGCGCGTTATCGGTAACGGTCAGCGCTGCTGACCGTTTTGTCGATTGCGCGGCGAGCGAATTGCAGGAACTGTTTTGGCGCGATGTGTGCCTCGCCTACGGCTTGCCGGCAAAGCCCGTCCCGCCGGCGCGGATCGTCAAGGAGCGGCGGGCGACATTTCTGGCGAGCCCCGAGCAACTGGAGCGGCGCCCGGCGACAGCCACACAATGGAGGAATCTTCTACTCGCGGGCGATTATGTAGATACAGGCTTGCCTGCCACGATTGAAGGCGCTATTCGCTCGGGCTTTGCTGCGGCGCTGCTTGCGATCGAGCGCCTGCGGCACTCGTTCCAACTAGCCGGTCCGCGCGGGGTCCCGCGGGCGACCGCGTCACTATCGGAAGCTGAACAAGAACAAGACCACGCTCTTCCATGAAGGACGGAATACCGACGACGACAGTCGCGCTGCCCGGCACGGGCGCTCGCGGCTTGCAGCTCGACGCGGCCATCATGAGCGCCAGCAAATCGCTGGTGGCTTTGCAGCACGCCGACGGGCATTGGGTTTTCGAGCTGGAGGCGGATGTAACGATCCCCGCGGAGTTCATCCTGCTTCAGCATTACCTCGGTCGCATCGAGCCCGAGCTGCAGGCCCGCATCGCGCGCTACATCCGGGAAACCCAAGGGGCGGACGGCGGATGGCCGCTCTTTTACGGAGGCGCCTGCGACCTCAGCGCTTCGGTCAAGGCCTATTTCGCGCTGAAGGCAGCCGGAGATCGGATCGACATGCCCCACATGGCGCGGGCGCGGTCGGCGATACTGGCGCGCGGCGGAGCCCGGCGCTGCAATGTCTTCACCCGCATTCTGCTGGCCTTGTTCGGCGAGGTGCCGTGGCGGGCGGTCCCGGTCATGCCGGTCGAGATCATGCTGCTTCCGGCCTGGTCGCCGTTTCACATTGGCAAGGTGTCGTACTGGTCGCGGACGGTTCTCGTGCCGCTGCTCGTGTTGATGGCGCTGCGCCCGCGCGCCCGCAATCCGCACGCCGTCACGATCGCGGAATTGTTTCTCGAACAGCCGGGCTCGGTGCGCGACTGGATCGGCGGCCCGACATCCTCGCCGCTGTCGATGGCGTTCGGCATGCTGGACCGGCTATTGCGCGTCGCCGAGCCGTTCTTCCCGGCGGACCCGCGGCGGCGGGCGATCGACAAGGCGGTTGCCTTCGTCACCGAACGGCTCAACGGCGAGGACGGGCTCGGCGGCATTTTTCCGGCGATGGCCAATGCCGCGATGATGTTCGATTGCCTCGGGTATCAGCCCGATCGCCCCGAATACGCAACGGCTTTGGCGTCGTTGCGCAAGCTGCTCGCGCTCGATGGCGAGCGGAGCTATTGCCAGCCCTGCCTGTCCCCGGTCTGGGACACCGCTCTGGCCTCCCATGCGCTGATGGAGGTCGGCGACAGAAGGCTCGATTCGACGCTGCGGCGTGCGCTCGACTGGCTCCAGAGCAAGCAAGTGCTGGAGGTGGTGGGCGATTGGGCGGCCGCTCGGCCCGGGTTACGGCCCGGCGGGTGGGCGTTTCAATTCGAGAACCCCCATTATCCCGATCTCGACGATACGGCAGCCGTGGCGCTCGCCCTCGATCGGTTTGGTTCGGCGCGATATCGCGGATCCATCGATCGCGCGGCCGAATGGGTCATTGGCATGCAGAGCCGCAATGGCGGGTGGGCGTCCTTCGACGCCGACAACACCCATCACTATCTGAACCATATTCCGTTCGCCGATCACGGCGCCCTGCTCGATCCGCCGACAGCGGATGTGAGCGCCCGCTGCCTCGGATTTCTGACGCAAATCGGCTATGGCGCCGATCATCCTGCCGTTGCCGCGGCCATCGCTTATTTGCACGCCGAGCAGGAGCCCGACGGCAGCTGGTTCGGGCGGTGGGGCACCAATTACATTTACGGAACCTGGTCGGTGCTGGCCGCCCTCAACAGCGCCGGCATTCCGCCGGATTCGCCCGAAGTGCGGCGCGCTGTCGGCTGGCTGCTCGCACGGCAGCATCAAGACGGAGGCTGGGGCGAAGGCGGCGAATCCTATTGGCCGGCGGTGCCGCACGGCGATGCGCATTACAGCACCCCCTCCCAGACCGCCTGGGCGCTGCTGGGCTTGATGGCGGCCGGCGAGGCAAGCCATCCCGCGGTCGCTCGCGGCATCGCTTATTTGATCGATACGCAGGACAGCGAGGGCAACTGGGACGAGCCGTGGTATACGGCGGTCGGGTTCCCGCGCGTTTTTTATCTGCGTTACCACGGTTACCGGGCGTTTTTCCCGCTCTGGGCGCTGGCGCGCTATCGCCGTCTATCCAGAGGCAACTCGCGGCAAGTCCCCTTCGGCATCTGAAGGCATTCGAGTTCGGCAGAATGCGGGCGTAGCCGCGTCTATTTGTCCGTGGCCGAGCCGCGCTCCGGCTGGTAGAGCTTCTCGCAAGCGGGGCGGCCCGATTGTTGCGTAGATTGGATTGCGCAAATCAGGATTTGACTTTGTCAACCTTTTGGCGAGTATCGAGCGACATAGGGCATCCGGCTGCATCTGAGCCATCGGCCTGCAAGCTGCATAAATATGGGAGACTACGGATGCACCGATTGTCCACGGTGCTGTGCACCTCCGGTCTGGCCGCCGAGGCGCGGATCGCGCGCGCGGCGGGTTTTCCCGTCGTGATCGGGGCCGGAGACCGGGAGCGCACCGCCGCCTTGGTCGAGAGCGCCGTCAAAGGCGCCAACTGCCTGATGAGCTTTGGCATCGCCGGCGCTCTGTCGCCCGAACTGAGAGCCGGCGACATCGTCATTTCGGCGGAGGTCGTCTCAGATCACGGGCACTGGCGGGCAGACGAGTGGTTTCAAGACCGCGTGGCTGATCTCGCTCGTGAGATCGGCGCCGTTCGCGGAGCCGTGCTGGGGGCGAGCGCCATTCTGGCGACAGAGGCGGATAAGAGCCGCGCCTGGAAAGAAACCGGCGCGCTTGCCGTCGATCTCGAGAGCGCAGTGGTCGCGCGCATCGCCTCGGAGGCCGGCATCCCGTTCCTGGTCGCGCGCACTATTGCCGACACTGCCTGCCGCGAGCTCCCGCCCGCGGCTTTGATCCCGCTCTCCGAAGCGGGGACCCCCAATCTCGCCCGGGTGCTCGGCTCGGTGCTGAGGCGGCCCCGCCAGATCGGGACGCTGATCGGGCTGGCGCGCGAAACCCGAATGGCTCTGTTGGCGCTAGCCGGCCCCGCTCGCGCTCTCCGCGGGCTGATCGCGGCGGTTTAGCCGCGTCACCGCCTCCTCGACGTGCCGCGAAAAAACGTATTTCGCCGGCCGCTGCCGGTCGAGCGGGATTTCCGGCGCCATCTCGCCCTCGGTTCGGATGCCGCGGAGCGCGACCCTCGCGGCTTTTAGCGGGTTCTTGACCAAATCCACGACGGCGGTCGCCTCATAGCCGCTATGGACCATGCAATCGGCGCATTTCTCGTAATTGCCGGTGCCGTACGCCTCCCAATCGGTTTCCTCCATCAGCTCTTTGAAGCTCTTGGCATAGCCTTCGCCGAGCAGATAGCAGGGGCGCTGCCAGCCGAAATAGTTGCGCGTCGGGTTGCCCCACGGGGTGCAGTGATAGGTCTGGTTGCCGGCGAGAAAATCGAGAAACAGGCTCGATTGGTTGAATGACCAGCGGCGCCGCGGATCGCGCTTAAAGATCTCGCGGAACAGCTCCTTCGTGCGGCGGCGGTTGAGGAAATGCTCCTGGTCGGGCGCCCGCTCATAGGCATAGCCCGGGGATACGGTGATCCCGTCGATGCCCATCTCGGTGACGTCGTCCAGGAAGGCGGCAATCCGCTCCGGATCGGCGGTGTCGAACAGCGTGGCGTTGATGTTGACCCGAAACCCGCGGGCCTTCGCGGCCTGGATCGCCGCCGCCGCGCGGTCGTAGACGCCGCTCTGGCACACCGAGCGGTCGTGGTCGTCGCGGTCCCCGTCGAGATGCACGGTCCACGCGAAATAGGGGCTCGGCGCGAAGAGATCCATCTTCTTTTCGAGCAGCAACGCGTTCGTGCAGAGGTAGACGAACCGCTTGTTCTCGATCATGCGCCTCGTGATCTCGTCGATCTCGCGGTGCAGCAAGGGCTCGCCCCCCGCGATGACGACGATCGGAGCGCCGCATTCCTCGGCAGCCGCGACGCACTCGTCGACGCTGAGGCGCTGATTGAGGATCGCATCGGGATAATCGATCTTGCCGCACCCCGCGCAGGCGAGGTTGCAGCGGAACAGCGGCTCGAGCATCAGGACGAGCGGGTAGCGCCGGACGCCCTTGAGGTGTTGAGCGACGACATAGGCGCCTACGCGGATCGTTTGGCGCAGCGGTATTGGCACGGCACAGCCTCGTTTTATGATCTCAACTAGCAGCCAGGCCCGCGGGGGTGCTGTCGGCGAGCTGCGGCGGCATCCGAAAGCGAACATTCTCGGTGACGCCGGGCAATACCGTGAGCTCCACTTCCGTCAGCTCGCGCAGTCGGGCGATGAGCTCCTCGACGAGCACCGCCGGCGCGGAGGCGCCGGCCGTGATGCCGACGGCAGAGGCGCCATCGAGCCAATTCGGGTCGAGCGCGCGGGCATCCTCGATCAGATAGCTCGGCACCCCGCTCTCGGCCGCGATCTCGCGCAGCCGGTTCGAGTTCGAGCTGTTGGGCGCGCCGACCACCAGCACGACATCGACAATGCCGGCGAGCTCCCGCGCCGCCCGCTGCCGGTTTTGGGTGGCGTAGCAGATGTCCTTGGTATCCGGGCCAACAATCGTCGGGAAACGCGCCTTCAGCGCTTCGATCACGGCGCGCGTGTCGTCGACGCTGAGGGTGGTCTGAGTGATGAAGGCAAGCTTTTCCGGATTGGCGACCTCGAGATGCGCCACCTCGCCGGGGCTGGAGATCAGATGAACGCGGCCGTTGATCCGTCCCATCGTGCCGACGATCTCCGGATGGCCGGCATGCCCGATCAGGATGATCTCACGGCCCTGATTGGCATAGCGCTGGCCTTCGATATGGACCTTCGAGACCAAAGGGCAGGTCGCATCGATGACCGGGAGCCCGCGATCGGCCGCGCGCTCTTCGATCGTGCTGGCGACCCCGTGGGCGCTGAAGATCGTCACGCTGCCCTTGGGCACTTCGTCGATCTCGTCCACGAAATGCGCCCCCTTGGCGCGCAACCGCTCGACGACATGCCGGTTGTGCACGATCTCGTGGCGCACATAGATCGGCGGGCCATATTTTTCGAGCGCACGCTCGACGATTTCGATCGCCCGCTCGACCCCGGCGCAGAAGCCTCGCGGCTCGGCTAGAACCACACGCATGATCTCGCCTCGTCGCCCCGTGTAGCGCAGACCGGGCCTTCGCCAGCCCAAACCTGCTTGAGCTATATGAACACGCGGCATGCCTGACACAATCCACCGCGCAATGCACGCGCAATTACGACGCGGACCAGCGCGCGAATCAGGCGATGCGAACCGGCGTCGGCATGAGCCTGGTGTTCGCTCAAGCGGATCGCAGGAGACCGAGTTGCTGAAGCGCGGTCACGCCGTCATCCAGGCCGATCTCCTCTGCGATCTTGCCGTTTTCGACGCGAAGCACCGTCGTTCCGGTAAACCGCATCGTCCGGCCGGAAGCAGCCGGAAGGGAACCGATGAGAAAATCACTGAACGCGGGACCCGTGTGCGTGCCGCCGCCTTCCCAACGACCAACCACGTAGTCGCCCTCGGCGATGAGGTCCGCCGCGCCCCAAAAGTTGAGATCCGGGAACGCTTCGCGGAACCCGGTCATGAACTTCTTCACGTCCTCGCGGCCGCGCCGCGGCGCATGCAGCGAATATTGCAAGAGAATATTTGGTGCGCCTAACTCTTCGAGCACCTCGGGATTCCACGGATTTCCCCAGAACTCTTTGAACCAACGGCCTACGATTGCCTTGTTTTCCTGCTCTTTCGACATGATAAATCCCTTCGCTTGCCGCCGTTGCGGGGAGAGAGAGCGTACGAATGGCGGCATGTCCGCTGGGCTTAGTTGAACCTTTGAGAAGGCCGCAGCTATCGGGTTCTTGCGATTTAAATTCACGTGTGCGGGTCGTTGAGGGCTCCTTGCTCTGAATAAAGCACGCCGCCAGACTGATTTGATGCCGGCGGCAAAGTACCGCCGGTCCGACCCGCTGAGTGCGGGACCCAATGTCATCGACGGCGGACTGGCAGGGGGCAACAATGCCGCCGACGACATCGTTGCGGCGGTACCAGCGCCACCCGCGGGGGCTGCCGACCCAGAATCGCCGGATTCGCATCGTATTCTCAATCTGCCGCAGCGGTTGAGGGCCAGAAGGCATCTGCCGGGTAGAGGAACAGCGTGCTTGCAGATTCTCTGAAAGAACAGGTGGCAACAGGCCCCGAAATCGGCTCTGCACCGCCTGGCAAACGGCGCGCCGCATCAGCCCACCAGGGCCACCTGCGTTGCTCGTAGATGTCTTTCTCGGCATCCTATTGGTGCCGGCCTGGGTGTACTTGGTCGGGACCGTCGCCGCGGTTTTTCGGTTCGCGCGGCAGCCGCTCCCTTTGGCAGCCGATCAGCCCCCGGTTTCGGTGTTGAAGCCGCTGCATGGCGACGAGCCGGGGCTGTACGAGAACCTCCGCTCCTTTGCCGAGCAGGATTACCCCTCGGTTCAATTGGTGCTCGGCGTGAGAGATCCGCAGGACGGCGCTCTGCCGTCCGCCCGGGCGCTGATGCGCGACCTGCCCGATTGCGATATCGCGCTTGTCGTCGATCCGCGCGCCCGCGGGTCCAACCTGAAGGTCGCCAATCTCGAAAACATGATGGAGCGGCGCAAAGCACGAGCTTCTCGTCCTCGCCGACAGCGACATGCGCGTCGATCGGGGCTATCTCGCCGCGGCCACCGCACCGCTTCGGGATCCGCGAAACGGCATCGTCACCTGTCTCTACAAGGGCGTCTCGACCGGCGGAAAGTGGTCCGAGCTCGGCGCGATGCACATCAATTTCGGCTTTCTTCCGAGCGCGCTCGTCGCCGAAGCGCTGGGTTGGGGCGGCGGCTGCTTTGGCGCGACCATCGCGCTCAGGCGGGAGACGTTCGAGCGCATCGGGGGATTCGCCCCGTTGCGCGACGAGCTCGCCGATGATCACCGGATCGGGGACGAGGTCCGCGCGCTCGGGCTCGCCGTGGTGCTGTCGCCCTATATCGTCGAGGCGCGGGTGTCGGAGCCCTCCCTTAGCGCTCTGTGGCGCCACGAGCTGCGCTGGGCGCGCACCGTGCGTGCGGTGGCGCCGGCCGGCTTCGCTGGGTCGGTTCTAGCGCATCCGGTGGCGATCGCCGCGCTCGGCGCCGCAATCACCGGATTTGGCTTGACCCCGTGCCTCTTTATTGTGATTTCCTGCGCCCTCAGATGGGCGTCGGCGCGAGCCATCGCGGGGGCGCTGGGCGTTCCCCCGGCCAAGCCATGGCTGCTCCCGGTGCGTGACGCCTTGTCCTTCGCCGTGTTCGTCGCCAGCTTTTTCGGGCGAACGGTCTTCTGGCGGGACCAGAATTTCCGCGTCGAGGCGAGCGGCCGCATGACAGTCGACGGAGACAAGGCCCAAGGGAGATCGGCCCGATGATGAAGACCCTGTTCCTGCACCCGCCGTCATTCGACGGCTTCGACGGCGGCGCCGGATCGCGCTACCAGGCCAAGCGCGAGATCCGCTCGTTCTGGTACCCGACCTGGCTGGCCCAGCCGGCTGCCCTGGTTCCGGGCAGCAGACTGGTCGACGCTCCGCCGGCCGGGCTCAAGCTCGATCAGGTATTGCCGCTGGCCGGCGGCTACGAGCTGGCGGTGATCCACACCTCGACGCCCTCCTTCGCCTCCGATGTCAAAGTCGCCGAAGCGCTGAAGGACGAAAACCCGCGGCTGCAGATCGGCTTGATCGGCGCCAAAGTCGCGGTCGAGCCGGAACAGAGCCTCAACGCCTCCACGGCGATCGACTTCGTTGCACGCGAGGAGTTCGACTTCACCGTAAAGGAGGTCGCGGAAGGGCGACCCTATGAAGCGGTCGACGGCCTGAGCTTCCGCAAGTGCGGGCGGCGTCATCGTCCACAACCGCGACCGGGCGGTCCTCGAAGAGATGGACCGGCTGCCCTTTGTCACCGAGGTCTACAAGCGAGATTTGCGGGTCGAGGACTACTTCATCGGCTATCTGAAGCACCCCTACGTGTCGCTCTACACCGGGCGCGGCTGCCGGTCGAAATGCACCTTCTGCCTGTGGCCGCAGACGGTGGGCGGGCACCGCTACCGGGTGCGCAGCGTCGGCCACGTGATCGACGAGATCCGCCTGGCCAAGAGCTATTTTCCGCAGGTCAAGGAGTTCTTTTTCGACGACGACACCTTCACCGACGACCGGCCGCGCGCCGAGGCGATCGCCCGCGAGCTCGGCAAGCTGGGCGTCACCTGGTCCTGCAATGCCAAGGCCAATGTGCCGCGGCGCGACATTGGAGGTGCTGCGCGACAACGGGCTGCGGCTGTTGCTCGTCGGCTACGAGACCGGCAACCAGCAGATCCTGAACAACATCAAGAAGGGCATGCGCATCGACATCGCCCGGCGGTTCACCAAGGACTGCCACGAGCTCGGCATCACGATCCACGGCACCTTTATTCTCGGCCTGCCGGGCGAGACCAAGGAGACGATCGAGGAGACGATCCGCTTCGCCGCGGAAATCAATCCCCACACAATCCAGGTGTCGCTCGCCGCGCCCTATCCCGGCACCTACCTGCACCGCCAGGCCGTCGAGAACGGCTGGCTCGACGTCAGCCATGCCGAGCTGATCGACGATCGCGGCGTGCAGATCGCGCCGCTGCACTACCCGCACCTGTCGCACACCGAAATCTTCGACTCGCTCGAGACCTTCTACAAGCGCTTCTACTTCCGCCGCGGCAAGGTTGCCTCGCTCGTCGCCGAGATGATCAAGAGCCCCGAGATGATGCGCCGCCGCCTGCGCGAGGGTGTCGAGTTCTTCCAGTTTCTCCGTAACCGGGAGATGGCCGGCTGAGAAGCTTGGAAATGAGTAGGCGGAGGGAGCTGCACGAGGATTGTGCGTCCTTCGAGACGGCGCTACGCGCCTCCTCGGGATGAGGTACTCCCCTGATGGCATTGAGAAAAACCTCATCCTGAGGAAGCCGCCAAGCGGCTGTCTCGAAGGACGCATCGACGCGGATCCAAGTCATTCACACGTTCCGAGGCGCCTGATCGTCTGCGCCGACGATTTCGGGCTCGATCCGGCGGTCAACCAGGCGGTCGAGGAGGCGCACCGGCACGGCATTCTGTCCACCGCCAGCTTGATGGTCGCGACGCCCGCCGCGGCAGACGCCGTGGCGCGCGCCCGCCGGTTGCCGGACCTACGCGTCGGGCTGCATCTTACCTTGGTCGATGGCCGCCCGGCGCTGCCGCCTTCCGAAATCCCCGCTCTCGTCGGCGGCGATGGCGAGCTCGACTGCAACATGACCCGCGCGGGGATCAGGTTCTTCTTTCTGCCGCATGTGCGCCGCCAGCTCGGGCGTGAAATCCGCGCGCAGTTCGAGGCGTTTCGCAGGACAGGGCTGCGGCTCGACCATGTAAACGCGCATAAGCACATGCATCTTCATCCGACCGTCGCCGGCCTCGTCATCGAGATCGGGCGCGAATTCGGCATGAGGGCGGTTCGGGTCCCATCCGAGCCGGTGGAAGCGCTGCGGCGCGCCTTCCCCAGAAGAGCGCTATGCAAAACCGTTCTACAGCCCCTGGATCGAAGGCTTGCGCCGCCGATTGCGCCGCGCCGGCCTCTTCGTCAACGACCATCTCTTCGGCCTCGCCTGGAGCGGCGGCATGGTCGAGGAGCGCCTGCTGCGGCTCGTCCCGCACCTGCCCGAGGGCGTCAGTGAGCTCTATCTTCACCCGGCCACAGAGCGAACGCCGCCCCTCCTTGCCGCCATGCCCCGCTATCGTCAGCCGGAGGAGCTCGCGGCATTACTCAGCCCCTCTCTCAAGCGCCGCATCGCCGAGCGCGGGATCCGGCTCGCCGGCTACAGCGATTTCGCGCCCCTGCCAACCAAAACTTAACCGGTCAGCGTTGACGCTGGGCTGACGCTACTACCGGGATAATACCGTGAGGGGTTTATGCAAATTGCCGCGAAATTTTCGATCGGCGGACACAAAGCCGACACGCTTTGGGGAGACTATGCATATAATCTGACGGGTAAGGAGGGGTTTCATGGACGAGCGCTTTGAGTGCTGCCGCTATGAGCCGAGCCTCGAAGATCTGCTCGCGGACGAGGTGATGACGCCTGTGCTGCGCAGTGCCGGTCTCGAGGCGGAGGAGTTTCGTGAGATGATGGTGGAGACGGCGCGGCGCATCGAAAACCGGGAGCGGCGGCGCGGTTAGCGACAGGGCCGGGAAGGCACTTAGGCGTCGAGCTTCGGGAGTTCGAGGCGGACCCGCAGCCCCGGTTGGTTGTCGCCGAGCTCGACCGAGCCGCCGTGGCGGTGCGCGATCGCGCGCACCAGGCTGAGCCCGAGGCCGTTCCCCGGAGTCGTGCGGCTAGGTTCGAGTCGCACGAAACGGTTGAGCACGGTCTCGCGCTGCGGCTCCGGAATGCCCGGGCCCTCGTCGGTCACTTCGAGAACGACATGCTCACCGCGGCTGAACGCGCGGATCTCGATTTGGCCGCCGCCGGCATATTTGAGCGCGTTGTCGAGGAGATTGGCCAGGGCCTGCGACAGCAGGTGCCGGTCCCCACGCGTCGTCAACCCCGACAGCAGCGATACTTTCAGACCAAACCCGTTCTCCTCGGCTACCGGCTCGTAGAGCTCGGCTGCTTCGCGGGCTATCTCCGAGAGGTCGAGCGGCTCCGCTCCGTCATCGCGAGCGCCCAATTCCAATTCGGCAATGCTCAGCAACGAGTTGAAAGTCGAAAGCAGGCGATCGGCCTCGTCGATCGCCGCTCGGATGGCCTCGTCTTGGGGGGTGTCGGCGGAGCGCTCGCTCAACGCGCGCTCTAGCCGCGTGCGAAGTCGCGACAGCGGCGTCTTCATATCGTGCGCGACATCGTCCGTAACCTCGCGCATGGCCGTCATCAGACGCTCGATTTGCTCGAGCATCCGGTTGAGATTTGCCGCCAGCTGATCGAACTCGTCACCCGAGCCGTGGAGGGGGACGCGGTCCGACAAATTTCCCGCCATGACGCGTTCGCTGGTCCGGTTGACCTGCTCGACCCGGCGCAGCAGGTTGCGGCTCATCAGGCTGCCGCCCGCCAAGCCGATCCCGAGCGCGATCAGCCCGGCCCAAAGCAATGTCGATCTGACCCGGCCGCGGAACGCCGAGGCGTCGCTGATGTCCCGGCCGACCAGCAGCCGGTAGCCGCCCGGGATGACGAACAGCCGGCCTTCGGCAGGGCGGGTCTCGACCTGTCCATCGTTTTTTCTTTCGAGCGAGAACGACAGGACGGCGGAATTGGTCGGAACGCCAGTCGGCCATGCGGCAATGTTTCCGGCGAGCGGCCGACCGTCGGGGTCGGTCACGAGGTAGATCATCGCGTCGCCGCGGTCGCCGGCGCTGCGCGCCGCGACGATCTGGACGAGGCCGCTGAGCCCGCGCTGCGCGTATTGCTCGGCCAACCCGCTGATCTCGGCCTCCAATGTCGCTTCGGTCTGGCGTTCGACAAAATCGGCGCTCGTCCAGTAGACGAACAGCAGGACCCCCAGCACCGAGGCGGCAAACACCAAAAAATAAAGAACGGCGAGGCGGAATGCGTGAGTGCGCGCCACCCGGGCGGCATATCGAAGAACCAACGGTATCGACCAGGTTCGCGAGGCCTGAGCGCGCAGCTTTTCGACGGCCATAGAAATTCTTGCGCAGCTATTCCGGCGCACGCAGGCAATAGCCGGCGCCGCGCACCGTGTGCAGCAAAGGATGGTCGAAATTTTTGTCGATCTTCTGGCGCAACCGGCTCACATGGACATCGATGACATTGGTCTGCGGGTCAAAATGGTAATCCCATACATGCTCGAGCAGCATCGTGCGGGTCACTACATGGCCGGCGTTGCGCATCAGATATTCCAGCAGCCGGAACTCGCGCGGCAGCACGTCGATCGGCTTGCCTTGGCGCTTGACCGTTCGGGTCAGCAGATCGAGCTCGAGATCGGCGACCCGTAACCTGGTTGCCGCAGCTCGGTCCCGCGCCGCGCCGCAGCAGCGCTTCCAAACGGGCGAGGAGCTCGCTGAACGCGAAGGGCTTGACCAGATAATCATCTCCGCCGGCGCGCAGACCCTTGACGCGGTCGTCCACGCTGCCGAGGGCGCTGAGGATCAGTGCCGGGGTGCGAATCTCGGCGGCGCGCAGCGCGCCCAAAACCGCGAGCCCGTCCATGCTCGGCAGCATGCGGTCGAGGATTATGGCCGTGTATTCGCCCGAGCTCGCATGAAACAGCCCGTCGCGGCCGTCATCGGCGCAATCGACGGTGTAGCCGCTTTCGTGCAGACCCTTTGCCAGATAAGCGGCAGTTTCGCGGTCGTCTTCGACGACAAGGATCTTCATGGATATCGCTGACGCAAGGCGGAGGCTGAAGAACAGCGAGGATCAGGTGGGATGCGCAGTCGGACCGGGCAAGCGGCGAACCCGGCGGCAGATCCCGCGCATTCGAGAAGAAAGTCAGCGACCCTGCTTTTGGCCTTGACCATGCGGCGCGGAGCGACGATCTATATCGTACTAATTCGGTCCGAATTCGGTCCGGAAGGACGGCACGAAACCGATGATCATCCTCAGCAGGCTCGCAGATTACGGCGTCATTGTCGCTACCCATCTCGCGGCTTATCCCAATCGTCAGGTCACGGCGGCAGCGGTCGCGTCCGAGACCCGGCTGCCTCAGGCGACCGTCGCCAAAGTGCTGAAGGCCCTGGCGCATGCCGGCTTGGTGACGGCGGCGCGGGGCCCGACAGGCGGCTACCGGCTGGCCCGTTTGGCGACCGCGATTTCGATTGCCGAGGTGGTGGCTGCAATCGATGGCGACATTGGCCTGACGCAGTGCTCGGTCCATGTCGATGACTGTGCGCGCACGACCTATTGCCCGACCAAGCCGCACTGGGCGGCGATCAACCGCGCGGTAGGGCAGGCCCTGGCCGCGGTTTCGCTCGATGCGATGCTGACCCCGGCGGCCTTCATTCCGCGGGCTTTTGCGTCGCCCAACCCGTCACAACCCGACGAGCCAAGATATTCCGCATGACTGCTTCCACAGAAACTCTGCAGACCGTCCGTTCGCTGTCGCAGGAGGGCTACAAATACGGTTTCTTCACGGATATCGAAGCCGAAACGGCGCCCCCTGGCCTCGATGAAAGCACCGTTCGGTTCATCTCGGCGAAGAAGGAGGAGCCCGAGTGGCTGCTCGAATGGCGCCTCGCGGCGTTTCGTGCCTGGCGGGGTCTCACCGAGCCCGAATTGGGCCAAGCTGCGGCTCGCGCCGATCGACTACCAGGCCGCGACCTACTATTCGGCGCCGAAGCAGAACGCAGGCCCGAAATCTCTCGATGAGGTCGATCCCGAGCTGTTGCGCACCTATGAGAAGCTCGGCATTCCATTGCGTGAGCGCGAGGCGCTCGCAGGGGTAGCGGTCGATGCGGTGTTCGACAGCATCTCGGTCGCGACGACCTTCAAGGAGGAGCTCGGGAAGCTCGGCATCATCTTCTGCTCGATGGGTGAGGCGGTGCGCGAGCATCCCGAGCTGGTCCGGAAGTACCTGGGAACCGTGGTGCCGCAGAACGACAATTTCTTTGCGGCGCTCAATTCGGCCGTGTTCAGCGACGGCTCCTTCGCCTACATCCCGCCCGGCGTGCGCTGCCCGATGGAGCTCAGCACCTATTTCCGGATCAATGCCGCGAAAACCGGGCAGTTCGAGCGCACTCTGCTGATTGCCGACAAGGGCAGCTATGTCAGCTATCTCGAAGGCTGCACCGCGCCGCAGCGCGACGAGAACCAGCTGCATGCCGCGGTGGTCGAATTGATCGCGCATGAGGATGCGCAGATCAAATATTCGACCGTGCAGAACTGGTACCCCGGCGACGCCGAGGGCCGCGGCGGGATCTACAATTTCGTGACCAAGCGCGGCGCCTGCCGCGGCGCGCGCTCCAAGATCTCGTGGACTCAGGTCGAGACCGGGTCGGCGATCACCTGGAAATACCCGAGCTGCGTGCTCGAAGGCGACCACTCGGTCGGCGAGTTCTATTCGGTCGCGATCACCAACAACCGCCAGCAGGCCGATACCGGGACCAAGATGATCCATATCGGCAAGGACACGCGGTCGACGATCGTCTCCAAGGGCATTTCCGCCGGACGCGGCCAGAACACCTATCGCGGCCTCGTGCGGGTGCAGCCCCGGGCGCAAGGAGCGCGCAACCATACGCAATGCGATTCGCTGCTGATCGGCGACCGCTGCGGCGCGCACACCGTGCCCTACATCGAGGTGCGCAATCCCTCGGCCCGGGTCGAGCACGAGGCGACGACCTCGAAGATCAGCGAGGATCAGCTGTTCTACTGCCGCCAGCGCGGGCTGAACGCCGAGGACGCGGTCTCGCTGATCGTCAACGGCTTCTGCAAGGAAGTCCTGAAAGAGCTGCCGATGGAGTTCGCGGTCGAAGCGCAAAAGCTGCTCGCCGTCAGCCTCGAAGGCAGCGTCGGATGACGCGCTCTTCGTCATTCCCGCGAAAGCGGGAACCAGGGCGGTGCGGTTGTGCCGCTCGCCCTGGGTCCCCGCTTTCGCGGGGATGACGAGAACACAGCGGAATAGTACTGGAATGCTCGAAATCAACAATCTGCATGCGCGGCTGAGCGATGGCCGCGAGATCCTGCGCGGCATCGATCTGTCGGTGAAGGCGGGCGAGGTGCACGCGATTATGGGCCCGAACGGCTCCGGCAAGAGCACGCTTGCCGCAGTGCTCGCCGGCCGCGAAGGCTATGAGGTCAGCGAAGGCACGGTGACCTATCTCGGCCGCGATCTGCTCGCGATGGAGGCCGACGAGCGGGCGCGCGAGGGGTTGTTCCTCGCTTTTCAATACCCGGTCGAGATCCCGGGCGTGAACAACATGTATTTTCTGCGCACCGCGATCAACGCGCAGCGCCGCCAGCGCGGCGAGCCCGCGCTCGACGCCGGGCAATTTCTGAGGATCGTGCGCAGCCAAGCTGAAACTATTGGACATCGGTGAGGATCTGTTGCAGCGCGCCGTCAATGTCGGGTTTTCCGGCGGCGAAAAAAAGCGCAACGAGATGTTTCAGATGGCGATGCTGGAGCCCCGGCTCGCGATCCTGGACGAAACCGACAGCGGGCTCGACATCGACGCGCTGAAGATGGTGGCGCGCGGCGTCAACGAGCAACGCGCACCCGACCGCGCGATCGTCATGATCACGCATTACCAGCGGCTGCTCGATTATGTCGAGCCCGACCGGGTGCATGTATTGCAAGGCGGCCGCATCGTCCAGTCCGGCGACAAGAGCCTCGCGCTCGAGCTCGAACGGCTCGGTTACGGCGTTGCCGAAAACGCGGCTTAAGACCAATGCAATCATGAGAATCGGGTTCACTTCAAGAGTATTCCCCCTCTCCGCCCTTGGGGGCGGAGAGGGTCGGGGTGAGGTGGGGGGAGCCCCACGCTCCGAAGAGTGGCGCCACCCACCTCACCCTCCCAGCCCTTCGGGCTGGGCCCCTCCCTCTCCCCCCGCAAGCGAGCGGAGAGGGACAAGATCTGGTCCTTGCTCCTGCGCCGCGGGCATCGTCCATCGATGAGCGCCATAGTCGATTTTCCGGTCAAGCCCGAGGCCCGTGCCTATCTCGAAGCCTTCGGGCGCGATCGGCGCAAGAGCGATCCCGAGTGGCTGCTCGGCTATCGCAAGCGGAGCCTCGCCCGCTTTGCCGAGCTCGGTTTTCCGTCTCGGCGCAGCGAGGCTTGGCGGTATCTCGATTTGCGCGCGCTCGAGCAGAAGCCGATGCTGCCGTCGCGCGCGGCCGCGACGATCGACGGCGCGGCGCTGCTCGCTCGATTGGCCGAGAGCAGTTTTGCTGACGCCGCGCATCGCCTCGTGCTGGTGGAGGGGCGGTTCGCCCCCGGGCTCTCCCTTGTCGAGGGGCTTCCCGCCGGCGTTTGGCTGGGCTCGATGGCGGAGGCCCTTGCCCGGCGGCCGGACCTCGTGCGCTCACAGTTCGAATCGCCCTCGGTCGACCCGGGTCGGCCCTTCGCAGCACTCAACGCCGCATTTTTCGCCGATGGCTTCGTGCTCGACGTGGCGCCCGGCATCAGCCTCGGCCGGCCGATCGAGATTGTTCATTTGTCGTCTGGCGAGGGTGGCGCCTCATTCCATACCCGCAGCCTCGTCTCGGTCGGCGGCGGCAGCCGGGTCTCGGTTTTGGAGAGTTTCGCCGGCGACGGTGATTATTGGCGCAATGACGTGGTCGAATTGCGCCTTGCTGCCGACGCCGAGCTCTCGCGCGTCACACTCGTTGAAGAGGGGCCGGACGCGCTGCATTTCGGAGAGGCTATGGCTGCCCTCGGCAGCGGATCCCGGCTATTCGACTTCGTCCTGCTGCTCGGGGGCCAGACTGTGAGGCGCGAAACTACGGTGCGCAGCGAGGCCGAGGGGACCCGGAGCGAGCTCAACGGCGCCTTTCTGCTCTCAGGGCGTCAGGAAGCGAATATTCTGACCACTGTCGATCATGCGGCGCCTCGCGGCGAAACCCGCGAAACCTTTATGGGGGTCGCGGCGGAGCGCGGCCATGGCGCGTTTCAGGGCCGCATCACTGTGCGCCCGGGCGCACAGAAGGTCGATGCGCAGCAGACGAGCCGCAATCTCGTGCTGGGCCCGCGCGCGGCGATCGACTCCAAGCCCGAGCTCGAAATCTTTGCCGACGATGTGAAATGCAGCCATGGGGCGACGGTCGGCGATCTCGATGAAGCGGCGCTCTTCTACCTGCGCGCCCGCGGCATTCCAGTGGATGCCGCGCGCCGAATGCTGATCGAGGCTTTTGTTCGGGAAGCGGTCGAGCTCGTGGAGGATGCGGCGCTGCGTGAGCACTTGCTGTCGCGGCTCGCGCGTCGCTTGGCGATCCTGGAGGTATGAAATGAAGCCGATGAGTTTGGGGAGCGTCTATCCGGGGATCCCCACCCTTCCCTCCCCCGCGCGCGGGGGAGGGTTAGGAAGGGGGTTCGATCCGCACCTCCTAAAGCGCGAGTTCCCGATCTTCGCGAGCAACCCCGACCTCGTTTTCCTCGATTCCGGCGCCAGCTCGCAAAAGCCGCGCTCGGTCATCGACCGGGTCTCGAACTACTACTCTACCGATTACGCCAACGTGCATCGCGGGGTCTATCGTTTGAGCGCGCGCTCAACCGAATTGTTCGAGGAAGCGCGCGAAAAGATGCGCGCCTTTTTCAATGCCGCAGATGCGCGCGAGATCGTCTTTGTGCGCGGCGCGACCGAAGGGATCAATCTCGTCGCCCAGAGCTGGGGCGCGACCTATCTCAAACCCGGCGACGAGGTATTGATCAGCGAGCTCGAGCACCATTCGAATATCGTGCCCTGGCAATTATTGCGCGATCGCACCGGCATTCGGCTGGTCGTGGCGCCGATCGATGCGACCGGCGGATTGGATGTGGCGGCGTTCGAGGCGCTGCTGTCGCCGCGCACTCGGCTCGTCGCGATGACCCATCTCGCCAATGCCACCGGCGCACTGGTCCCGATCGAGACGGTCATTCGCCTTGCTCACCGGCATGGCGCGAAGGTGCTGGTCGACGGCTGCCAGGCGACGCCGCGGCTCGCGGTCGATGTGCAGGCGCTCGGTTGCGATTTCTACGTCTTTTCCGGGCACAAGACCTACGGTCCGACCGGCATCGGCGTGCTTTATGGCCGCTACGAGCTGTTGTCGGCGATGCCGCCCTGGCAGGGCGGCGGCGAGATGATCCTCAACGTCACCTTCGAGAAGAGCGAATTCCAGGAGCCGCCGTACCGATTCGAAGCCGGCACGCCGGACATCTCCGGCGCGATCGGGCTGGGCGCCGCGATCGATTTCATCGAGGATCTGGGACGCGACAACATCCTCGAGCACGAAGAGGCATTGACCGGCTACGGCGTCGACCGGCTGTCCCGAATTCCGGATCTCCGGCTGGTCGAGGCGGGGCAGCGGCGGCTCGGCATTCTGTCGTTCGACCTCGAAGGCGTCCACCCGCACGACCTCGCCCAAGTGCTCGACCAGCACCACGTGGCGGTGCGCGCCGGCCATCATTGCGCACAGCCGCTCGTCGAAAAATTGGGGCTGGCGGCGACCACCCGCGCATCGCTCGGCGTCTACAATGACGAGAGCGATATCGACCGGTTGGCCGACGCGCTCGAGGCCGCCCGGGAGATGTTCCTGCGATGATGGATCTGCGCGAGCTTTATCAGGACATCATCCTCGATCACGGCCGCCATCCGCGCAATTTCCGGGCGATGGAGCAGCCGACGCATTTCGCCCAGGGCCATAACCCGCTTTGCGGGGATCGGGTGACGGTCTACTTAACGCTCGACGGCGACCGGATCTCGGATGTCAGCTTCCAAGGCCGGGGCTGCGCGATCTCGACTGCGGCGGCCTCGCTGATGACGGAAGTGCTGAAAGGCAAGACTGTCGCCGATGCCCGCGCGCTCTTCGCGCAATTCCATGCTCGGGTGACGGGCGGCGCATCAGGGGAATTGTCCGGAGCCGCTCGCCGAGGAGATGGAGCGGCTCGAGCCGTTGACCGGCGTCAGGGCGTATCCCGCCCGGGTCAAATGCGCGACCTTGTCGTGGCATGCGCTCGAAGCGGCGCTGAAAGGCGGCGCCGGCACGACTGTAAAGACGGAGTAAGGCATGGAGCGCGATCCCTTCGACTTTGCGCCGGACCCGGCTGCCGCCGAGGACGAGGTCGAGCGCCCCGAGGGCGGCGAGGACGATCCGGCGCTGATGGGGCCTGTGCTGGAGGCGCTTGAAGACTGTGCGCGATCCGGAAATCCCGATGGACCTCGTCGAGCTCGGCCTGATTTACGAGCTGATCGTCAAAAAGGGCGGCATCGTTTACGTCGAGATGACCTTGACGACGCCAGCCTGCCCGGTGGCCGCGAGCATGCCCGGCGAGGTCGAGACCGCGATCCGCGGAGTGCCCGGCGTCAATGATGTTCGGGTGAAGCTGGTCTGGACCCCGCCCTGGGGTCCCGAGCGGATGACCGAGGAGGCGCGGCTCGAGCTCGGAATGCTCTGAGCGTCGGGACGGCGTTCACCACTGCGCGCGGGCCCGGCACCAATCCTCCCGCCGATCAAAGCGCAGCGAGCGGGTCTGGCGGTCGCGCCAATGCGCGGCATAGGCCTCGGCCACCGCGGGCGAGGCGACCAGGTTCAAATCCTCGGAATTGGCTGCCGCCCCGCGTGTCCAATTATACGATCCGTTCAAGGTGAGAATGCCGTCGATCACCATGATCTTCACGTGCGCAATGCGCGCGCTGTGATCGATCCAGATCGGCACCCCGGCGCTCGCCAGCGGATCGATGCCGCTGTTGCGGCCGCAAGGGGTCGTCTTGTCCGCGATCAGCTTGACCTCGACGCCGCGCCGGTGCGCACGCAGCAACGCTTCGACAATCCCCGCCCCGGTGGTGAGGCCATAGGCGCCGACCAGGATCTGGCGCTCGGCCCGATCGATGGCTCGCGTCGCAAAGACCGCACAATCGTTTTCCGGTGCGAAGCAAATCTCGATCGTGGCCGACGGAGCAGCGGGTGCGGACGAGAGCGAAGCGCCGAATAGGAGCAAGAAACAGATCGGCAGGAGAATTTGAAGCCGGATATCTCTAATTATAGGCGAAGCCATGGGCGCAGATAACGAGCATACAACTATACAGAACTCGTGTTAGCTGTATTGGTCTAACCTAGCTTTACTCAAAAGGGGTTAATCGCGGCGCAGTGGGCGAGGCATGCCGAGCTATGGCGCGCCCTACCGCCGGGCGCATTATGCCGAGCCGTATTTCCGAGGACGGAGCCGGGGCGAAGGCAGTGCTGCGGCGAACCGCGTCGAATTGCGCGCTAATGCTAATGCCGAACTACCGGAACTATTGGACGGAAGCCGGCTCTGTCGAGGAGAGAACCGCGATCGAAAACGCCTTAGCAGAAGAGTGCGAGGAGGATGTGCGGTGGCTTGCCGACATCACATTGTTCGGGCCGGCCGCAAAGGGAACGGACCGCAATCCAGCAGGTGTTTCGCGCATTCGCCGATTAGGCTACTCCCCAAACTGGAAGATGTTGGCCGGCTCCTCGCCATAGGCGCGGTCCCGGTAAAGGCGCCCGACCATCGCGATGACGTAAGGGGCGGCGGCGCAGGCCATCTCGAACTGGCGGTCCGACAAGGTCAGGCCGGCGGCCTTGCAGGCCATGGCGACCCGGTCCCGGGTTGCGCCGTCGACCTGGGCAGCCTCGGGATCGGGGATCGGCGGCAACCCGGTCGAGAATGTTGCATCCGGGTTGAGCGCGGGCCGCTTGCCGCGCCAGGGCGTCGCCTTCTCGTAGGCATACGCGACGCGCAATACCGTCGCGTCGTCGAACGGCCGGCCGACGATTTGCATCGAGAGCGGCAGCCCATTACTGCTGAAGCCGATGCACTGCGCCAATGCCGGGCCGCCGGTGACATTGAACGGCGTCGTCAATGAAGCGCGCCGCCAGAACTCGATCGTCCGCCAGGCGCCGAGGGGCGGAGCGGGACCCCCGGCGGTCGCCGTGACCAATACGTCGAAATCGGCATAGACCGGCGCCATCTCCGCAAGCATGCGCCGCCGCTCCCGCTGCGCCTGGATGTAGTCGCGGCCGCTGATCAGCACCGCCGGGAGCACGCGGCCGAGAAAGTCTTCGCCAAAATCGCCGGGACGGGTGCGCAATGCCTGCTCGTGCACCGCCAGAAGCTCGCTTTCGGCGATGGTGACCTTGACGTCGTAATAATCGAGCGCCGGGCGCAGCCGCGCCTCGCCGAGGGTCGCGCCGAGCGACCGCAGAACGCCGAACGCCTCGTTCAGCGCCGCGCCCACTTCAGGCGCGACCGCGCAATCCTGCTCGTGCAGATGGCGCACGATCCCGATGCGCAGCCCTTTGATGTCGCCGGTCAAGGCGGCGCGATAATCGGGCACCGGACGGGTCGCGCTCGCCGGGTCCGCGGGGTCGTGTCCGGCGATTGCCTGGAGCATGATCGCGCAGTCCTCGACCGTCCAGGTCATCGGGCCGGCGTGGTCGAAGCTGAACGAGTTGGTGTAGACGCCGCAGCGGCTGACGAGCCCATAGGTCGGCTTGAGCCCGACGATGCCGCACAAGGCGGCCGGGCCGCGGATCGAGCCGCCGGTGTCGGAGCCGAGCGCCGCGGGGACGAAACCTGCCGCCACCGCCGCGCCCGAGCCGCTCGACGAGCCGCCGGTGAAGTGGTCGCGGTTCCACGGGTTGCGGGCGGGCGGCCAAGGGAGGTCGAAGGAAGGCCCGCCATGCGCGAATTCGTGGGTCGCAAGCTTGCCGGTGAGGACTGCACCGGCGTCATAGAGCCGCCGCACCGTGGCCGCGTCGGTGGCCGGGACCGTGTCGATGCAGATCCGGGAGTGCCCGGTCGTCCGGATGCCGGCGGTCGAATAGATGTCCTTCAACCCGAACGGGATGCCGTGCAGCGGGCCGCGATAGCGCCCGGCCGCAATTTCCTGTTCGGCGTCGCGGGCCTGATCGAGCGCCCGCTCGGCAGTCAGCATCAGATAGGCGTTGAGCTGCGGGTCGAGCGCCTCGGCCCGGCGGATCGAGGCGGTCGTCACCTCGACCGGGGACAGCCGCTTGCGCTCGATCAGCCGCGCCGTCTCGGCGATAGTCAAAAAGGCGAGTTCCTCGGCCATGCCGCGCCCTCCTCCTTTTCTCGCCCTAGGCCGCAGCCGCCACCGAAAGGCGGCCGACCACCTTGTGGCGCTCGATCAGCCGCGACGACCAGCCCGGATCTTTTCGCCTCCTCGACAAAGTCGCGCAAGAAGGCCGCGCCCGCGGTGTTCTGGCGCGCCGTTCCGACCGCCTGCTGCACGGCAGCGAACTGCCCGTCGAGGATTCTCGACCCGGGCAATTTTGCCGCGTCCTCCAGCAGCCGTGGGCGCAGCCCGGCCAAGGCATCGAGCTTGTCGGCAACGAATTGCTCAAAGGTGGCGTCGCCGCCCTCCGACCGCACCAATTGGGCATTCTTGATGTTGCGCTCGAGCCAGAGGTCGTAGGCGCTGCGGGCGGTGACCGCGATGCGAATGCCGGCCCGGTCGACTTCGGCGATGCTGTTCACCGGCGAGCCGGCCGGCACCATGTAGGTCGCCTCGATCTCGACATAGGCCGGGCTGAACGCGATCTTCTCGGCGCGCTGCGGCTCGGCGCCGATCAATCCGATGTCCCAGACCCCGGTGCCCGCCGCATCCGCCAGCTCGCCCGGTCTTGCATAGGGGCAGGTAAGCCACCGGCACTCCGAGGCGCGAGGCTATCTCGCGCGCCATGTCGGGCGCCACACCTTCCGGGTCCCCCGAGGGGGTGCGGCCGGTGACCAGCAGGAAATTGCCCATGTTGATCGCCGCACGGAGGACTCCGGTCGGAGCGAGCTCGGAGAGGAGTTGTTCTTGTGGCATGGGTTCATCCAGGAAAGTTGGAGGCGATCAACTCAGTTTGGATCGCGGTCGCGCGCGAGGCACGCAAAATCCTTTGTCAGCATGATTGCGAGAGGTCGCGACAGCATCGTGGAGCGGAAGGCTCACTCGTGAGGAGCCGGCCGAGGAGAGATGGCGACGCCGGCATTGCGCTCGAACAATTTGACCAGTGTTTGCGTGTCCTTGTCGGCGCCGTGCTCGTTGATCACCGTCTGGAACAATTCACGCACGATATTGGCGAGCAGCATCGGAGTGGCGCTGTCATTGCCGAGCTTGGTCGCCAGCCGCACGTCCTTGTGCATCAACGCGAGGGTGAAGCTGACGCTGAAGTCACCCTTCAGCAATTTCGGCAAAGTCAGCTCGGTCGTGGCGCTGCGGGCGCTGCCCTTTTGCAGCACGGCGGTGCAGGTCTCCAGGCTCAAGCCGTTCTTGATCCCCATCGCCAGCGCTTCGAAAGTCACCGCGCGAACCCCGGCGCTGATCACGTTGTTGACCAGCTTCATGACGTGCCCGGTGCCGACATCGCCGGTATGGAAGATGTTCGGGCTGATCGTCTCGAAAATCGGCTTCACCCGAGTGAACAGCTCAGCCGGCGCGCCGACCATGATCGCGATGGTTCCAGCATTTGCGCCGTGCGGGCCGCCGCTGACCGGCGCATCGATCATCTGCACGCCTTTTTCGGCGAGCCGTGCCGCCATTTCGCGCGTCTCGCCCGGGTCGCCGGTCGTCATGTCGGCGACGATCTGGCCAGGCTGCAGCACCTCGGCAACGCGGCCCTCGCCAAACAGGACATCGCGCACTTCGGCTGACGTCGGCAGGCAGGTCATGATCAGTTCGCTCTCGCGGGCGAGCGCCTGCGCGCTCTGCGTCGGCACCGCGCCGAGCTCGGCAAAGCGCCCCAGCACCTCCGGCCGCAAATCGAAGGCGCGCAGCGGGTGCTTGCGCAGCAGCCGCCGGGCCAAGGCACCGCCCATATTGCCCAATCCGATATAGCCGAGCTTCATCGCCGTTCTCCGCCCCGTCTGGCCCGCCGGCTCCAAGCTTGGCACCTTCGCCTGCCCGAGGCCAAGGGACTTCGCGCTTTGCTTCGCTCGCCCGGGTTGGCTAGGTTGCCTCACCGAGGACCACAAAGATAGGGCGAGAAGATTATGGAATTCGGCATGTTTCACGAGTTTCCGTCACTCCCGGGCCGAACCGAGAGCGAGGCCTTCGACGAGGCCATGGAGCAAGTCGATGCGGCCGAGGAATCGGGGCTCGACGTGATGTGGTTGGCCGAGCTCCATTTCGAGCCGCGCCGGTCGGTGTTGTCGGCACCGCTCAGCATCGCCAGCGCGATCGCCGCACGCACCCGCCGGATGAAGATCGGGATCGCCGTCCAGGTTCTGCCGCTCTGCCATCCGCTCCGGCTGGCCGAGGAGGCGGCTACGGTCGACCAGCTGAGCCATGGCCGGCTGATCTTCGGCGTCGGCCGCAGCGGCGTGGCGCAGACCTACGAAGCCTATGGCGTGTCCTATGCCGAGAGCCGAGACCGGTTCCGCGAGATCCTCGACATCATCGAGCAGGCTTGGACCAAACCCACTTTCTCTTACGAGGGCAAGTACCACCGCTTCAAGGATGTCGCGGTGGTGCCGAAGCCCTATCAGAAGCCGACCCCGCCGATCCGCATAGCGGCTAGCACCCCCGACACGTTTCCGGCGATCGGCCGGCGCGGCGCAGCGATCTTCGCCTCGGTGCGCCACACCACCTGGCCAGACCTCGCGCGGCAGGTCGAAAGCTATCATGAGGCCTGGCGAGCCGCCGGCCATCCCGGTCGAGGCCAGGTGTTCGTCTCGGCGCCGACTTATATCGCCGAGACCGAGGAACGGGCCCGCTCGGAGCCCAAGGAAAGCATCATGCATTTCTACCATGAGCAGGCCAATCTTCTGGAAGGCGCGGCCCGGCTGGTCGATCCCGAAACCGCCGCGCGCCGGATGCGCCGCGTCGATCAGCTGCGCGGCCTCCGTTACGAAGACGGCTTGCATAATCATGCGCTGGCAGGCACCCCCGCGCAGGTGGCCGAGCGCCTCGAAAGATTGCAGCAAGAAATCGGCTTGAGCGGGATCTTGGCCGAGCTCAATTGCGGCGGCCTCATCCCGCATCGACAGGTTCTGACCGCGCTGCAGCTGCTATGCACGAAGGTCAAGCCGTGCTTTTCCGCGTGATTGCCCCGGAGGGCTGCTGCTGAAGCGATAGGATGACGCCGGCGGGTCGGCGTACTAGGATCGCGGCGGACACGCGGCGAGCGGTGCCGGCAAGCTCAAACGGGAGAAGACGTGATGGCGAAGAAAAAGATTGCGATCGTCGGCGCGGGAGCGGTCGGTTGCTATGCCGGGGCCCACATGGTGCAGGCGGGCGAGGATGTGACCTTCATCGACGGGTGGCCGGAGCATGTCGAGGCGATACGCGGCGACGGGCTGAGGGTCACCCATATCCGCGATGTCGAGCCGTTCACGGTCAAGCCGCGCGCGCTGCACCTTACCGAGGCGCAGCATCTAGCAAGGAGGCGCCGATCGACATCGCCTTTGTCTGCATGAAGTCCTACGACACCGCCTGGGCGACGACGCTGATCAAGCAATACCTCGCTCCCAATGGCTATGTCGTCTCATTGCAGAACTGCATGAACGAGGAAACCATCGCCGGCATCGTCGGGTGGGGCAAGACATTGGGCTCGATCGCCAGCTCGATCACCGTCGAACTGCACGCCCCGGGCAGGTTCGCCGGGCCGCCGGCAAGTCAGGGCTCGCGCCACACCGTGTTCCGCGTCGGCGAGGTGCATGGCCGCAAGACCGACCGCGCCGAGGAGGTCTGCAAATTGGTCAGCTATGCCGACAGCTCGATGGTGACCGAGAATCTCTGGGGCGAGCGCTGGTCGAAGCTCGTGACCAACGTGATGGGCAACGGGCTGTCGGCCTGCACCGGCATGATCAGCCGCGACATGGTCAAGAACGACGCGATCCGTCATTTCTCGAACCGGCTCGGCAGCGAGGCGATCCGTGTCGGGCAGGCGCTCGGCTACATCTTCGACGAAGTCAGCCACATGGACCCGGAGACCTTGGCGCGCGCCGGCGAAGGCGATCCGGCGGCGCAGAAGGAGATCGACGATCACCGTCTCGCCGAGGCCAACCGGCCGGGCGGCGGCGAGCACCGCCCATCGATGGGCCAGGACATGGTCAAGGGGCGGCGCACCGAGATTCAGTTCCTCAACGGCTTTGTCGTGCGCGAGGGCGAGAAGGTCGGCATCTCGGCGCCGACAAACGCGGTGCTGACCGACATCGTCACCCGGGTCGAACGCGGCGAATTGAAGCCCGACCCGAAGCACATCATCGATCTGCGACTGAATTGAGGTTGTCACGGAAGCTGCCCCCACGCTCCCGCTGATGCGGGTCCGTCCCTCCCTTCCCCGCATTGCGGGGAAGGGAGGGTGGGGGCTCAGAGCGTGTGAATGAATTGGATCAGCGCCGATGCGTCCTTCGAGACAGCCGCTCCACGGCTTCCCCAGGATGAGGGTTTTTCTTAATGCCGGCAAAGGTTTATCTCATGCTGAGGGCGCTCGTAGAGCGCGTCTCGAAGCGCGCGCGACCGCGGTGCAGCTAATTCCTTCACAAGCTCTCAGGGGTTACGATGCTGGCCCTAGTCAATACGCCGAACGGCGCGGCGCCGGTTGAACTGCGCCAGGCGCCGGAGCCGCAACCGGCGGCCGAACGAGGCGCTGGTCGAGGTGCACGCCTTTTCGCTGAACCGCGGCGAATTGCGCCTCATGCAGATCCGACCCGAAGGCTGGCGCCCGGGGCAGGACATCAGCGGCATCGTGGTGCAAGCGGCAGCAGACGGCAGCGGGCCGAGCGTCGGCACGCGTGTCGTCGCGTTGACCGACAATGCCGGCTGGGCGCAGCGAGCAGCGGTTCCGGCCCACCGTATGGCGGCGTTGCCGGATGATGTGCGTTCGAGGATGCCGCCTCCCTGCCGGTCGCCGGCCTGACCGCGCTGCGGACCTTGCGCCACGGAGCGCCTCTGCTCGGCAAACGGGTTCTGATCACGGGCGCCGCCGGCGGGGTCGGGACACTTCGCGACACAGATCGCCTCGCGATCGGGGGCCCGCGTCACCGCTATCGTCGCCAGCCCCGAGCGCGCCCGGCAGCTGCGCGGTGCGGATGGAGATCGTGCAGAGCATCGACCAGGCGCAAGGGCGATTTTCCTTGATCCTCGAAGCTGCGGGCGGAGCCTCGCTTGCGGCGGCGATCGCCCGGATCGAGGCAAAGGGAACGATCGTCGTCTTCGGCAATTCGTCTGGCGAGCGGACCCCGCTCACCTTTCGCGACTTTGCCGAGCACCCGAACGCCCGCATCCAGACGTTCTCGTACTTCACTTCGGAAGCCGAGGAGCGGTTCGCGCCCGATCTCGCCTTGCTGGTCTCGCTCGTCGCCGACGGCTCGCTGAAACCGCAGCTGGCGGTGCACAGCTGGCGCGATCTTGCAGCGGCGGGCGCACAGTTGCGCGAGCGGCGCTTTACAGGCAAGGCGGTCTTCACCATCAATCACCTGAATGGAGGCAACTCATGACGATCAAAGTAGGCGACAAGATCCCGTCGGCGACGCTGCGCTATCAGGGTCCCGACGGAGTGAAGTCAGTGACCACGGATGAATTCTTCGCCGGCAAGAAGGTTGCCCTGTTCGCGGTGCCCGGCGCCTTTACCCGCACCTGCTCGCAGCGGCATCTGCCGAGTTATGTCACGAACGCCGCCGAGCTCAAGGCAAAGGGGGTCGACACGATCGCTTGCCTCGCGGTCAACGACCCGTTCGTCATGGGCGCCTGGGGCAAGGAGCACAAGGCCGGCGACATCGTCATGCTGGGCGACGGCAGCGGCGAATTTACCCGCGCCATCGGGCTCGAGCTCGACCGGATCAAGGAGGGGATGGGGATCCGCTCCCAACGCTATTCGATGCTGGTCGATAACGGCGTGGTCAAGGCGCTGCATGTCGAACAGCCGGGTCAGTTCGACGTGTCGAGCGCCGAAGCAATGTTGAAGGCGCTTTGAGGCAGGCAATGCGAGGCCGGTGCACAGCAATGCTGCTGCGTCGGCCTCTTCGTTTCGCCGCTTCCAGTTTCGGGCCAGCAAGTGCCCTGGCTCTTCCCGCCCTACCCGACGGAGAGCGGCAAGGCGGTGATTTTCGATCCGCAATTCGCCGCAAAGGGCGAGAGCGACAGATCGTCGGGATGCAGTCCGCTTGCGGCATGCCGGCTTCAGTTATTGGGAGTCATCCAGAAGAACGGCGCCGTCGAATTGCGGGGGACGGCGTTCCGCTTGGTGAGCTTCGCGGCGCTTATAAACCGCCGCACCTTTTCCAGATCCTTGCCGGTTCCGTCTGCCCGATCTGTCCTGGTTTTGGAATCGACCCCGGCGGGCCCCACTACGGAGATGGCGGCGGCCACGTTATCGGCATCGAGCCCGCCGGCAAGAATGGCCGGGATATCGATCTCCTCGACAATACGCCGGCTGATCCGCCAGTCATGGGTGCGCCCGAGCCCACCGATCTGCCGGTCGCCCGGCTCATGGCTGTCGAGCAATAAGAAGTCGGCAATTCCGCGGTAAGCCTTGGCCCATTCGAGGCTGGCTTCGTCGAGGACTGGGATCGAGCGCATGATCAGCAGATCGGGGAATGAGGTCTTGAGCGCCTGCGTCTGGGCCGCTGAGAAGAGCTCCACTGCTGCTCCGATATGGATGATGTCAGGGCGCGTCCCTTCGATGACTGTCGCGATTTCGGCCTCGTCCGGCGAGAGCGACAATGCAACCCGCCTGGTATAGGACGGGAGAGCGTCGAAGACCGCCGCCGCGTGCGGTGGCGGGCAGCTCCCGCGGAAAAGCGCCGTTGCCGACCAGTATCCCTATGTGATCGACGCCGAGCTGCGCCAGCGCGGCAGCTTCCGCCGCGGTCTGCACTTCGTAGATCTGAACCAGCATCAGCCGCCGTTCAATGGTATCCGACATCGGCGCGGACTTTGCCGCGAAAAACCCAATAGGACCAAGCGGTGTACAGCAGAATGACCGGCAGCAGCACCAGGGTGCCGACCAGCAGAAAGGCTTGAGTACCGGGTGAGGATCCCGCGTTCCACAGTGAATAGTGGTAGGGGACGATCATTGGCCACAGGCTGATCACCAAGCCGATATATCCCATTAGGAAAAGGGCTATTGCTGCAATAAACGGCGTCGTCTCTTGCGGGCCGGCAAGAGCTCGCCATCCCACCAGCCGATCAGCAGGGTATGGTCGGCGCCGGCCACAGGAATGCAATATTCGGCCAGCTGGACCACCGCTGCGCAACATTGCACAAGCTGACTCCGATCACGATCATCACAGCGACCAGGCACCATCGCCCGTGTCATTACGCCCATTGCCGGGGTCGGGCCTACAACTAACGTTTGTGTCCAGTATTATCGTTTGCTCAGTCTGCAGCAAATCTGCAGCTAAACTCTCTTTCTGATTGTAGCTCAACGCCAACTGTCCGGCCCAGCCGCACGCCATTAGAACCAAAGCCCACGCGCATCCGCGTCCACTCGTTTAGAACTCCTAAAGGGTCGGAGTATGCCATGCGAATTCGGCAATTTTTGGACCTTGGGAGCAAACGGCGCGCCCGGTAATGCCCCCCGAAGCCGACATTCCCAGCCGCGTATCGCGTTCGGCTGAGTTGGATGGGATGCGGTCATCCCTGCCAGCACCAAGACAGGCGCGATCAGTCGGCGCCAAGACTGCCTAGCCGAAGTTAAAATCTCCGAAAAGATCGGCTACAGGGTGTGGTAGCGTTAGCGTCGATTCCGAGTAAGGACCTTGCGATCACACTTCGCCCCCGTGCAGCAAGCCGAACGGCAGCTCACCGCAGTCGTTGCCGCCGACATTGTCGGCTATTCGCGGCTGATGGGGGTGGATGAGGAAGGGATCTCGCCCGGCTCAAGGCCTGCCGGCGCGATCTGATCGACCCCGGTCATTGCCCCAGCACCGCGGCCGCATCGTCAAGACCACCGGCGACGGCCTGCTGATCTGAGTTTTCCAGCCCGGTCGAAGCGGTGCGCTGGGCCGTCGAAATGCAGCAGGGTATGGTCGACCGCAACACCGATGTCCCGGACGACAGGCGCATCCTGCTTCCGCGTCGGGATCAACCTCGGCGACGTGATCGTCGACGGGAAGACCTCTATGGCGATGCCGTGAACATCGCGGCGCGCCTCGAAAGCCTTGGCCGAGCCGGGAGGCATCTGCATCTCGCGGACGGTGCGCGAGCAGATCCGCGACCGGCTGGCGCTGCCGTTCGAGGATGGCGGCGAGCAGAGCGTCAAGAACATCGCCCGCCCGATCCGGATTTACGCGCTCTCCGCCGATGCCGTCGCCGCCTCGGCCAAAGGCGGAGGTGATAGCGGTGCCCCGGCCGACCGCACCGCGTTACGCAAGCCGAAATATTGCCGCCGCCGCTGTGGCCAGCGTGCTGATCGTCACCGGGGGTTGTGGTGGCTGTGGCCATCGCCAAAGGCGCCATCATCGGCAACCCTAACTGCGCCGGTACCCAAAAAAAAGGCGGTTCTGTCATCGTCAGCGCCGCGTCTGTCCATCGTCGTATTGCCCTTCGCCAATCTCAGCAACGACCCC
This sequence comes from uncultured Alphaproteobacteria bacterium, assembly GCA_963836845.1. Classification (GTDB taxonomy): domain Bacteria; phylum Pseudomonadota; class Alphaproteobacteria; order ATCC43930; family CGMCC-115725; genus AP-15. Next base: position 104,729 of record CAWILK010000048.1, read on the forward strand.
GAGCAACAATATTTCGCGGACGGGATCACCGAGGATTTGACGACCGATCTGTCGCGCATCTCCAAACATGCTCGTGATCTCGCGCAATACTGCCTTCACCTACAGGGGCAAGCCGGTCAAGGCAAAGCAGATCGGCAAAGATCTTGGGGTGCGTTACGTGCTCGAAGGCAGCGTCCGGGCGATCGGGCAACCAGGTTCGGATCACGGCACAGCTGATCGACGCCGAAACCGAAGCGCATTTGTGGGCCGAGCGTGTCGACCATGAGGTAAGCGATCTGTTTGCTTTGCAGAACGTGATTACGGGCCGGATCGCGAACACGCTCAGCATCGAGCTGATCGCCGCGGAGGTCGGCCGTCCGACCGGCAATCCTGATGCGGTGGACTACATCCTGCGCGGCCGCGACGCTCGGCGAAAGGGGCGGCGCAGGAGAACCGTGAAAAAGCGATCGGTCTGTTCGAACGTGCGCTGGCGCTCGACCCTCGCTCGGTCGAGGCGCAGAGCCGGTTGGCGGAGCGCTTGTGAGTTGCGGATCAACGGTGACCGACACGACTGATTTCCGACGCGCTGAGGCGCTGATCAGCCAAGCCTTGGCGGCATCCCCGAGAGACGCCTACGCACATTTTACCAAAGGCCGGCTATTCTTGGCAGAACGGCGATGCGGGCGGCAATTCCCGAGTTCGAGACGGCGCTCGCGCTTAATCGCAATTTGGTCGATGCACTGCAGCTCTCAGCATGTGCAAGTTCCTGACCGGTTCGGGGGACGCGGCAATCCCGCTCACTGAACAAGCGATCCACCTTGGCCCGCGCGATCGCGACCTCAACTGGAGGTATAGTTGGCTGGGTTTTATACACTTAATGCAATCGCGCACCGACGAGGCGATCGTCTGGCTCGAAAAGGCGCGTAGCGCCGATCCGCTGGGCTGGAGCGCCCGCTACTTCCTCGCTTCAGCCTACGGGGTCAAAGGCGAGCTGGATCGCGCTGCTGCCGAACTCGCCGAGGCCCGGAGGCTGAGATCCCCCACCGACCGGTATTCCACCATTGCTCGCGTCAGGGCCAATGGCGATCAAAGATGCCGGCAGTGCGTGCCCAATTTGAAACGATTTTTCTGGCCGGCCTGCGCAAGGCGGGGAGCCGGGAGGGGAATGAACCGCGGTTTTGTGCTGAAAGCACCGGGGTGGAGGTCTGGACAAGGGTCGAATCCGGAATCTGCGTGGCTGCACCGTAAGGTCGGCTTTCGGCCGCGGAGCCGTCGTCCGGTTCAGCGGATAACGGGCGGCGGATGAGGCCTCGGTAGCCGACCCGCTGGGAGGGGTGACCTGGCCGTCGAACGGGGGCCGGTCTCAGCGAGGAAGCGCTTGATCGCTGCTTAGAGATCGACAAGCGAGCCGAACGCGCCGCGCTTCGGCCGTCGCCTGGTCAGCTCGGCAGAGAAGCCTGCAGCTGATTTCATTCCGCGGCACGGGCGGCGGGAAGCGGGGCTTTCTTCCGCGCCTTGCGGCGCTCCTCGAATCCTTGCAACACGGCGAAGAAGGAGGGGACGAACAGCACGGCGAGACAGGTCGACGCGATAATGCCACTGAACACGCTGAGACCCAGCGAAATCCGCCCATTGGCCCCGGCTCCGGTCGCCAGCACCAGGGGCACGACCCCCAATCCAAAAGCGAAAGAGGTCATCAGGATCGGCCGGAAGCGCAGCCGCGCGGCGTCGACCGCCGCCTCGGGGATGGGCTTGCCGTGCACCATCCGCCCCTCCCGCGCCATCTCGACGATCAGGATGCCGTTCTTGGCCGACAAGACGATCATTCGGGGAATCCTCCGCGCTCGGCGAGCGCGGCGACGTCGCGCGCCCCGTGCAGCACGCGGACGATGACTACCGCATCCGCGAGAGGTCGATAGTAGATTGCGTGGGCGCCATGAAACGTTACGCGCAATCCGGGAGCCAGCCGATCGCGCCTGGGTGCCGCGAGCGGGAATCGCCGCACCGGGTCGAACGCGGCTTCGATCTCCCTGACGAACCGGGTCGCAACCTCCTCGGATGATCGGGTTGCCAGGTAGGTCCAGATTTCGGCGAGGTCAGCCTCAGCGGCGTCAGTCAGGCGGACCGGGAGCGGCTCGCTAATAACTCTCTTCCTCTCTCGATGATCCGGTCAGCGTCGAACTCCTTCACGCGGCCTTCGGCGAGATCGGCGAGCCCCTTGTCGATCTCGGCCTTGAGCGCAGCAAGCTCCTGGAGCTGCAGCGCGCGCTTTGTCTTCCAGTCGCGCAGCGCCTCGCGCACCACCTCGCTAGCCGATGCGTAATCGCCGCCCTTGACCGCGCTTTTCACGACTGCGGCCATGTCGGCCGGCAGGGTAATCGTCATCCGCTCGATCTCGGCCACGGCTGTCCTCCTCCGTACAATCATACTTTATCATACGCCGGCATGGCCCGAATGGCTCTTAAGGGTCGAATCGGCGGATGAGGCCTCGGTAGCCGATTTCGCCGGGAGGGGTGACCTGGCGTCGAACGAGGGTCCGGTCTCAGCGAGGACGCGCTTGTGATCGCTGCTTAAAACCTGACCCGAAATGAACCAAGATCTCTCAAGATGTTACCGTCACCCCCGCGTAAGCGGGGGTCCAGGGGCCAGCCGCAGGACCCTGCGATCCCTGGATTCCCGCTTTCGCGGGAATGACGAGTTGAGAGCATAACAAGCGAGCCGAACGCGCCGCGCTTCAGCCGTCGCCTGGTCAGCTCGGCAGAGAAGCCTGCAGCTGATTTCATTCCGCGGCACGGGCGGCGGGGAGCGGGGCTTTCTTCCGCGCCTTGCGGCGCTCCTCGAATCCTTGCAACACGGCGAAGAAGGAGGGGACGAACAGCACGGCGAGACAGGTCGAGGCGATGATGCCGCTCAACACGCTGAGGCCCAGCGAAATCCGGCCATTCGCCCCGGCTCCGGTGGCGAGCACCAACGGGCACGACCCCGAGCCCGAACGCGAACGAGGTCATCAGGATCGGCCGGAAGCGCAGCCGCGCGGCATCGACCGCCGCCTCGGGGATGGGCTTGCCGTGCACCATCCGCCCCTCCCGCGCCATCTCGACGATCAGGATGCCGTTCTTCGCCGACAAGGCGATCATCAGGATGAGGCCGATCTGAGTGTAGAGGTTGTTGGCGACGCCGAGGCTGGTCAACGCGACGACCGGCCCGAGCAGCGCCAGCGGCACCGCCGACAGCACCGCCAGGGGCAGGATCCAGCTCTCGTATTGGCCGGCGAGGCAGAGATAGACCAAGAGGACGGACAAGCCGAACAGGTAATAGAGCTGGTTGCCGGTCAATTTCTCCTGGTAGGACATCGCCGTCCATTCGTAGGAGACGCCGCTCGGCAAATTCTTGCCGGCAATCTGTTCCATTGCGGTGAGCGCCTGGCCCGAGCTGGCGCCGCGCGCCGGGGCGCCGATGATCGTCGCCGAAGGAAAAAGATTGTAGAGCGTGATCAATGGCGGGCCGACTTCCTCGCTCAAATGCGCGACCGCGCCGATCGGCACCATATTGCCGTCCTGGCTGCGCACATAGAGGTTCAAGAGGTCGTCGGGCTGCAGGCGGAATTGCGATTCCGCCTGCACATAGACTTGCAGCGACTGGCCGAATTTGTTGAACTGATTGACGTAGGTCGATCCCAAATAGGAGGTCAGGGTCGAGAACACGTCGCCGACCGAGACGCGCAAGGTTTGCGCCCTCGACCGATCGACGGTCACGGCGACGTGGGGCGCGCCCGGGCCGAAAGCTCGTCAAAACATGCTGCAACTGCGGATCGGCCTCCGCTGTCTTGACGATCTGGTCGGTGACCTCGCTCAGCTTGTTGTAATCGAAATTGCCGCCCAACAGCTCCACCTGCATCTGCAGCCCGCCGGCATTGCCGATCCCTTGAATGGCCGGCGGCGGCACCACGAAGAGCTTGCCGTCGGGCAAGCCGGTCAGCTTGCCTTGCAGCCGCTCCGCGATCGTCAAGATATCGGTGCCCTTGGCCTTGCTGCGCTCGTCCCACGGCTTGAGCATGACAAAATTGACGCCGGCATTGGCCAAGTCGGCGAAATTGTCGAGCACCGAAAGGCCCGAAATCGCGATCACCTGATCGACGCCCGGCGTGTCGAGGGCGAGCTTGGTCGCCTGGTCCAGCGCCGCCGTCGTGCGCCCGAGCGCGGCGCCGTCGGGCAATTGCGCGGCGACCATCAGATAACCCTGGTCTTCATTGGGGATGAACGCGGTCGGCAACCGCGCGATCCCCCAGATGCCCAGGCACGCCAGCACCAGGCCGACCAGCACCATGATCCCGCTGACGCGCACCATTCGGCCGATCAAGCCGGTATAGGCGTGCTCCATGCGGTCGTAGACGTGGTTGAAGCGCGATAGAGGAAATTGCGCTTTTCGGGCGGGACCGGGGTGCGCAGCCACAGCGCGCATTGCGTCGGCTTGAGGGTTGCCGCATTGACGGCGCTGATCAATGCGGTCACTGCAATCACCAGCGCGAATTGCGCGAACATCTGCCCGCTCAACCCGGGCACAAAGGCCGAAGGCAGGAAGACCGCCATCAACACCAAGGTGATGCCGATGATCGGCCCGAACAACTCGTCCATCGCCTTGATGGAGGCGTCATGGCCGCTCATCCCCTGCTCGATGTATTTCGAGACGCCCTCGACAATGACGATCGCATCGTCGACGACGATGCCGATCGCCAGGATCAGCGCGAACAGGGTCGAGAGGTTCACGGTATAGCCGAGCGCCGCCATGCCGGCGAACGCCCCGATGATCGTCACCGGAACCGTCGTCGCCGGCACCAATGTCGCCCGGAAATTCTGCAGGAAGACGAGGATCACGATCAGCACCAGAACCCCGGCCTGCCACAAGGTCTTGTAGACCTCGGCGATCGAGTTCTTGACGAAGATCGTCGTGTTGTACGGCACGCTGTACTGGAGCCCCGGCGGAAAGCGGCGGGACAGCTGCTCCATCTTGGCCGCGACCTCGCCGGCGACCTTCAGCGAGTTGGCGTCGGGGGTCTGATAGATGGCGATCCCGGCGGCCGGCTTGCCGTTCAGCTTGAAGTCCTGCGAATAGGTCTGGGCCCCCATTTCGATCCGCCCGACGTCTTTCAGCCTGATCAGCCGGCCGCCCTGGGCGGTCTGGTCCTTGACGACGATGTCGGCGAATTGACCGGGATCGTTCAGCCGCGAGACGATGTCGATCGTGTATTGGAACTGCTGGTCCTTGGGCGCCGGCGGCATGCCGATCTGGCCGGCCGCGACCTCCTGGCTCTGCTGCTTGACCGCCCGGATCACATCCTCCGGCACCAGGCTGAACGAGTAGAGCTTTTGCGGATCCATCCAGATCCGCATCGAATACTCGCCCGCCCCCATCACCGTGACATTGCCGACACCGGGCAGACGAGCCAGTTCGTTGACCAGGTTGATTGTCGCGTAATTCCACATGTAGAGGGCGTCATATCGCCCGTCCGGCGATTCCAAGGTTACGAATTCAAGGATCGAGGAGGCTTTGGCGCGGATCGCGACGCCCTGCGCCTGGGCCGCGTCAGGCAATTGGGCCAGCGCATTGTTGACCCGGTTCTGCACCAGCACCTGATCCATATTCGGGTCGGTGCCGATCTCGAAGCTCACGGTCAGCGTGTAGGTCCCGTCATAGGCGCTGGTCGATTGCATGTAAATCATGCCCGGGACGCCGTTGACCTGCAGCTCGATCGGCAATGCGATCGTGTCGACCACCGTCTGGGCGCTGGCTCCGGGGTATCGGGTCGTGACCTGCACGGTTGGGGGCACGACATTCGGGTATTCGGAGACCGGCAGGCGGAACAGGCAGAGCGCCCCGATCAGCACCAGCACGATCGCCAGCACATTGGCGAGAACCGGATGCTCGATAAAGTATTTCGAGATCATGGCTTCGCCGACCCCTGACCAGCGGGCGTCGCATCGATCGCCGTCAGCTGAGGGGTCACCTTGGTGCCCGGCGAGGCGCGCCACAAATCGGCGACGACGACCCGGTCATCGGGTTTCAGTCCCGAGGTGATGACCCGCAAGGCGCCGACCAGCTCGCCCAATTTGACATAGCGCTGCTCGACCACATCGTCCTTGTTGACGACCAGCAGATACCGCCCGCCCTGATCCTCCTGCAAGGCGCGGTCGGGGACAAGCAGCGCGTTCTGGTCGACCTTCGCCATCGGCAGCCGCATCCGCACGAAAAACCCGGGCAGCAGGGTGCGATCGGGGTTGGCCATGATGCCGCGCACCAGCAATGTCCCGGTTTGCGGATCGAGCGCCGGCGCGACGTACTGGATCGTCCCTTGATGCGGAAACCCGTTCTCGTCGGAGAGGCCGACATCGACCGGCACCTTGTGCAGATCGGCTAGAGTCAGCCGATGCTGGCCGAGATTCGCCCGGATCTTCAGCACTTCCTGCTCGCTCAGATTGGCGACGACATAGATCGGGTCGAGCTGGGTGATCTCGGCGAGCGCGCTCTGTTGACCGCCGCCCCCGACGACATTGCCGGGATCGATCAGATGCTTGCCGACGATGCCGTCGAACGGCGCCCGCACCTCGGTATAGCCGAGGTTGAGCTGGGCCAGCCCGACCTGCGCCCGCGCCCCGAGCAGCTGCGCATCGGCGGTCAGCCGCTGGTAGTGCCACTTATCCACTTCCGTCTGGGTGGCTGCGTCTTGCTTGACCAGCTTCGAATACCGGACGAGCTCGGTTTTGGCGTAAGACAGCGACGCCTGCGCGGCGAGCACCTGGGCCTGCGCCTGCGTCAGCTGATCCTTGTACTGGTCCTGCTGGATCGTAAAAAGCAGGTCGCCCTTTTTGACGAAGGAGCCGTCCTCGTAATGCTGCTTGTCCAGATAGCCTTCGACCCGCGCGATCAGCTTCACGGCATTGACCGCGGCGGCGTTGCCGGTGATCTCGACAAAGTTGCTGACGCTCTGCATCCGCGGTTTTGCGACCGCGACCGGCGGCGAAGGCTGCTGGGCAAATTGGGCCTCGGTCGGCCCGATTGCCGGCGGTCTTGCGAGCAGCTTCGGCTCCGCCGCGGTGGCGGTTTCGAACGGCCCCGCGACGAACTTCGCGACCCCGTACCCGGCACCGGCGGCCAACATTGTCGCGAACGCGAAGCCCATCTTTGCCCAGCGCCACCGGGCGATTGCGCGCAATAGTCTCACGGCGACCTCACCATTGTGGCGGCCGGGGGTTCGGACTGACATCTTCTGGAGTCGGCAGGGCCGGCGCCGGCGGCTGCGGCGTGCCCGGAGGCGGCAGCAGCTCGCCCCAATCGGTGCGCTTGCGCATCTCCTCGGCCGTCGCGGCAGGCACAAAATCGCTCTCCGATCGGATCTGCCAGCCGCCGCCCAAAGCGCGGTAGAGCGAGGCGAGCCCGGTCGACACCCCGCCTTCCGCCATGGCGAGGTTGTTCTGCGCCGTGTAGAGGTTTTGTTCCGCCGTCAGCACCGTCGTGAAATCCCGCGTGCCGAGATTGTACTGCAGCAAGGCGATCCCCAGCGCGGCATCGGCCGCGGCGACGCTCTGGCGCAGGAACTCGACCTGCTCGCGGCCCTGCAAAAAGCTGGAGAGGCCATTTTCGACCTCCTGCTGCGCCTTCAGCACGGTGTTCTGGTAATTTACCAGGAGGGTCTGCAGCCGTGCATCCTCGACCCGGACGGTATTGGTGATCTGGCCGTAATTGAGGATGTTCCATGAGAAGGCCGGGCCGAAGCCGAAGGTGATGCCCCGCCCCTCGAAGACGCGTTTCAGCTTGTTCTGGCTGATGTTGCTGGCGGCGGTGCCAAAGATCCCGGTCAGGCTGAATGCCGGGTAGAGATTGGCCTCCGCGATGCCGATCTGCGCGCTTTGCGCCATCGCCTCCAGCTCGGCGGCGCGGATATCCGGGCGCCGCCGCACGAGATCGGCGGGGATTCCGACCGCGACATATTTTGGCGGGACCGGGATCCCGCTCGACCCTCTCAGCAGGCCGTCCATCGGCTGAGGCGGCATGCCGAGCAAGACCGCCAGCGCATTCAGACCCTGGTTCAGCTGGTTGGTCAGCTGCGGAATTGTCGATTCGGTCTGAGCGAGGACGTTCTGCGCTTGATAAACATCTAGTTTGGTGGCGGTGCCGCCGTGATACTTGGCCTCAGCAATGGCGAGCGCCTTCTTCTGCTTGACGATGTTTTCGCGGGCGATCTCGATTTGCGTCTGCAGTGTGCGGATGCCGATATAGGTCGTGGCCACGTCGCCGAGCAGGCTCGCCAGCACATAGTCGTAGCCCGCAATGGAGGCGAGATAGGCGGCATCCGCCGATTCGATGGCGCGGCGGAACTTGCCCCAGAAATCCAGTTCCCAGTTGACCGTCAGGCCCAGCGAATCGCGCCAAAAGTTCTGTACACCACCCGACGGGATCGCCGTCGGGTCGGAATGGCTGGGTCGGTTATAAGTGACCGCACCCCTGCCTTGCTGCAATTGCGGGTAGAACTCGCCGATCGAGACACCAAGCTGGGCCCGCGCTTCGAGCACCCGGGTGCCCGCCGCGACCAATGTCAGGTTCTGATTGTAGGCGATTTCGATTAGCCGGTTGAGCACCGGGTCACGGAACACCGTCCACCAGTCACGGTATTCCTGGGTGCGGGTATCGACCGATGGGTTGTTCGCCTCGAGCCATTTGGCGGCGACCGCCACCGACGGTGTCGAGTAATCCGGACCGACCAGGCAACCGCCGCATGGCAGCATCAGTGCCAATGCTAGCGAAAAGCGCACTACCGACGGCACATAAGCTCTCCGGCAGGCGGAACGGTCTGGCAGCATCCCGGCGGGCTTAGCCCGACCTCACGCGCCGGGCCCCTCCAGGACGATCTCGATACGGCGGTTCTGGGCCCGGCCCTCGGGCGAATCGTTCGGCGCAACCGGGTGGGTTTCGCCAAACCCTTTGGCCGAGAGGATATTGGGGTTGACACCCTGCGAACGGAAATAGGCCACGACATTGGCGGCCCGCCGGGTCGACAAATCGATATTGTTGGCGATGCCCGCCCGCTGCAGCGCCGGCCCGACCGGCCGATTGTCGGTGAAGCCGTAAACGACGATCTTGGTGTTCTGCGCCGATCTCAACTGCGGGACGTGCTGGCTGAGCGCCGCCTCGCCGTTCGGGCCGAGCTGATAGCCGCCCTCCGGGAAACAGCAGATCGCCGGCCACGACCCATTTGTTCTCCGCCTGCATCTTGGCGATCTGGGATTGCTGAGCCGCCGCCTGCGCCTGGGCCTGCTGCAATTGCTCGGCCTGCTCGTAATACGCCGACTGGGAAACGCATGCCGTCGCCAGCAGCGCAGCGAACGGCAGGACGACCACTCCAGCGGAGCGCCCGAAATCCATCGACAGTCCCCTTGTCTTTTTTTGCGGGCGGAGCGGAAAGTGAGCCCACCGCGACGCGGGCTTATAGCATGCCGTCAAACCAAAGCGAAAGTTGTGCTGAGGCCGGCTAGCTTGGTGTCTGTCGGGGCGAAGCTTTGACGGACGCCCGATTGCCTTGATCTGCCGATTCGGATTGCGCCAGTTCGGCGAGACGGTCGGCCAGCCGGTTCAATTCCCATTCCCGGGCCAATTCCGCTGCCGTGCCCCAGGTGGGCCGCTGGTCACCGAGACCAGGAAGGGGAGCTGCTGCGTCCATCGTCGCGATCGAGCGGTAGAGCCGCAGCTCCTCTGCCTGGACCGCAAACTTGCCGGCAGCGAGCGCGGCATCGAGTGAGCCGTATCGGCGCAGCAGGCTCGCCGCGCTTTTTGCGCCCACCCCCTTCACCCCGGGGATCCGGTCGGACGGATCGCCGCGCAATGCGATGAAATCCGGCACCTGCCGCGGCTCGACACCATAGCGCTCGCGCACTTCCGCCGGCCCGATCCGGGCCGCCTCGCCGGCGCGCACCGGCTGGATGATCGTCGTTCTTTCCGACGCGAGCTGAAACGCGTCGCGGTCGCCGCTCGCCACGATCGCAGTGCCGCCGCGCCGCTCTTCGTGCGCGACCGCGGCGGCGAGGAAATCATCCGCCTCGTAGCCTGGCGCCTTCGCGTAGGCGAACCCGCAGGCCGCGACGAACTCCGGCAGAATCTCGAGCTGGTCCACCAGCTCTCGATCGAACGCCCGACCGCTCTGATAGCTCTCGAGCGCGCGATGGCGGTAGGTCGGCGCATCGAGCGTGTCCCAGCCGACGAGCACGGCTCGCGGCTGCTCTTCGGCGTAAAACCGCAGCAGGAAATTGGCAAATCCGACAATCGCCCCGCCGCCCTTGTTGCCGCGCCGCCGGATCGATTTCGGCAGGGCGTGATAGGCGCGGTGCGCGAAAGAATCGCCGTCGACGGCGAGCAAGGGCCGGTTCATGCTGGCCTATTTCTTTGTTACTTCGCCGTCCGCCACAGCTCGATTTCGCGCAGCAGCGCGTCGACGGCGCCGCAGGCGAAGCCGAGGGAGGTCTCGTCGACGAGGCGGTTGTCGCGGATCCTGTCGGCCGAGGAGGTGATGATGACCTCGCGCGCCAAGGCGACGCGCGACAGCATCGAGTCGAGCGCCACCCGCAGGTGCTCGAGGCAGCGGGCTCCTCCGAGCGGCCCCCGCGAGGTCGCCATGATCGCCACCGGCTTGTACGCCATGACCGAGGTGAAGGCGGGGCGCGACGCCCAGTCGAGCGCGTTCTTCAACACCCCGGGGATGCTGTGGTTGAACTCGGGCGCGCAGAGGACGAGCCCGTCGCTGTCGGCGATCGCCGCGAGCAGGGCCTTCACCGGTTCGGGCCGGTTGTCGCCTTCGAAATCCTGATCGTAGAGCGGGATCGGCCGGAGATCGTAGATTTCGAGGTCGGCGCGGCCGGCAAACTTTTCCCGCAACGTCTCGAGCACCGCGTTCGAATAGGATCCCTTGCGCAGGCTGCCGGACATTCCAATCAGGTGGATCAAGGCTCGGTCTCTTGTGTGGAGGCGACTCGCCCCTCATAACGAAAGCTGCTCGCCTGTGGCAACCTTCTCGGGAACGCGCAATGCTCGAACTGCGGCCCAATTGCGAATGCTGCGACCGGGATTTGCCGCCCGCCTCGCTGGACGCCCGCATCTGCTCCTTCGAATGCACCTTCTGCCGCGACTGCGCCGAGGGCGTGCTCGGCGGCCATTGCCCCAACTGCGGCGGCGAGCTTGTGCGGCGCCCGATCCGTCCGCCCGACCGGCTGCTGCGCCATCCGGCCTCGACCCGGCGCGTATTCAAGCCGGAAGGGTGCGCCCGAAAATGAGCTTGCGTGCGTCCCGCCGGGGGCTCGTCCCGCCGTTTATCGCCATGGATGTGCTGCGCGCCGCCAACGAGCGCGAGGCCGCCGGCGCCGATGTGATCCATCTCGAAGTCGGCCAGCCGGGCACCCCGGCCCCGGAGCCGGTGCTCGAGGCCGCCCGCCAGGCGCTCGCCCGCGAACGGATCGGCTACACCGACGCGCTCGGCATCCCGCCTTTGCGCCGGGCGATCGCGGCTCATTACCAGGCGCAATACGGGGTCGCCGTCGATCCCGCCGAGGCGGTCGTCACCACCGGGTCCTCGGCCGCATTTCAGCTGGCGTTTCTCGCCGCCTTCGAGCCCGGCGACCGGGTCGGGCTCGCCGTGCCGGGCTATCCGGCCTATCGCAACATATTGACGGCTCTCGGCATCGAGCCGGTGCTGATCGCGGTCGGCGAGAATTCGCATTACCAGCCGACGCCCGATCTCCTCGCCGAGGCGGGCCCGCTCGCCGGGCTGATTGTTGCGAGCCCCGCCAACCCGACCGGAACGATGATCGGCGCCGCCGATCTCGCCCGGCTCGCCGCCTATTGCCGCGAGCACGGCATTCGCCTTGTCTCCGACGAGATCTACCACGGCATCACCTATGAGACCGCCGCAGCAACGGCGCGCGCCTATGGGCGCGAGGCGGTCGTCGTGAACTCGTTCTCGAAATATTACAGCATGACAGGCTGGCGGCTCGGCTGGATGCTGGTGCCGCCGGACCTCGCGCGCTCGGTCGAATGCCTGGCGCAGAATTTCTACATCTCGCCCCCGGCCCTGTCGCAATGGGCGGCGATCCCGGCCTTCGGCTGCCGGACCGAGCTCGACAGGCATGTCGTGCGCTACCGCGCCAATCGCGATCTCTTGATCCGCGGCCTCGGGAGCGCCGGGCTGACCCGGTTTGCACCGGCCGAGGGGGCTTTCTATCTCTATGCCGATATCTCCAGCCTGACGCGGGACAGTGGGGATTTCTGCCGGCGGCTCCTCGCCGAGACCGGGGTGGCGGTCACGCCGGGGCTCGATTTCGACCCGATCGGCGGCGGCGGATGGGTCCGCTTTTCGTTTGCCGGCTCGACCGAAGACGTGGCCGAAGCGGCCCGCCGGCTCGGAGATTGGCTGCCCCGATTTCACGATTGACAGAGAATGAAGATAAGAACAAAAATGGAACATGAACAAAGTGGAGGGGTGCTGCCTATTGGAGCTGCGCCGGCGCGTTAGGCGGATCGAGCAGCCGGCGGCGACGGCATACGGGGTCTTGCCCTTTGGCATAGAAGCGGTCGATAGGGAATTGCCGGGCGGTGGCCTCGCGCGAGGCGCCCTGCACGAAATCTTAGGAGCTGGCGGCGACGAGGAGGACGGGGCACTCGCAGCCGTCTTTGCCGCCTATCTCCTCGGACGGCTTGTTTCACCCACCTCACCCTCCCAGCCGCTGACGCGACTGGGCCCCTCCCTCTCCCCCCTAAAGGGCGGAGAGGGGCTTATTTCTCTCCCTCTCCCCCCATCGGGGGGAGAGGGTCGGGGTGAGGGGGGCATGGTGCTGTGGTGTCTTCCACGACCGGATCTCTATGGCCCCGGCCTTGCCGCGCATGGGCTCGATCCCGGGCGGATCTTGCTGGTCCGGACGGTGCGCGACGCCGAAATCCTGTGGGCCATGGAGGAGGGATTGCGCACCCCCGGCCTCGCCGCGGTGGTCGGCGAAGTCGGGGCGCTCCCCGCAGTGGCGAGCCGCCGGCTGCAGCTTGCCGCGGAACGCTTCGGTATCACGGCTCTTCTATTGCGCCGCTGGCGCAACGGGGGGCAGGCGGCGCGCGAACGAACCCAACCGAATGCCGCGACAACCCGATGGCGGATCTCCGCACTGCCCTCGCGCCCTGCTCGCGACGAACCGGGTGTCGGGCGGCCGCGATGGCGGGTCGAGCTGTTGCGCTGCCGCGGCGGCGAGCCGGCGTGCTGGGAAATGGAGGTGCCGGATGCGACGAATCCTATATCTCTGGCTACCGCGCTGGCCGATCGACCGGCTGAGGCTTTCGCAGCCGAAGAATTCCGCCGTACCGGTTGAGGCGACTCCTTTTGCGACAGTGGCCGAGGCTGCCGGGCGGCGGCTCCTTGCCGCGGTGAACCCGGCTGCAACAGCCGCCGGCTTGACTCCGGGAATGCCGCTGGCCGACGCGCTCTCCTTTCTGCCGGGCCTCGTCACCGCCCTGGCCCAGCCCGCCGAGGATGCCGTCGCGCTGCGGCGGCTGGCCGAATGGTGCGGGCGCTACAGCCCGTGGACCACTCCCGACGGAATGGATGGGGTGCGGGTCGAGATCACCGGCGCGGCCCATCTCTGGGGCGGAGAGAGGGCGCTTGCCGCCGACCTCGTGGCCCGGCTCGCCCGCCGGCGCGTCGCCAGCCATATTGCCGTTGCCGATACGCTCGGCGCCGCCTGGGCGATCGCCCGGTTTGCGGAAACCGGCGGCAGCGCCATCCTGCCGCCGGGAGAGGCTCACGACGCCCTGGCGCCGCTGCCGGTAGAGGCTCTCCGCCTCGATCCGGCCACTGCCCAGGGATTGCGGCGGGTCGGGCTGAAGCGGATCGGAGAACTCTATGCGATGCCGCGCGATGCGCTGGCCCGCCGTTTCGGCGAGACGGTGGCGCGGCTTCTCGACCAGGCGCTGGGCGACATGCCCGAGCCGCTGTCGCCATTGGGCGAGGCGCCGGTCCGGCGGGTGCGTTTGAGTTTTGCCGAGCCGATTGCCGACCCTGCCGATCTGATATTGGCGGCGGAGCGGCTCACCGCCGACCTCGTCCCCCGCCTGGCGCGGGAAGGGATGGGAGCGCGGCGCCTCGACCTCGCCTTCCACCGCGTCGACGGCCGGGTCGAGCGGATCCGCCTCGGCACCGCCCGGCCGAGCCGCGACCCGCGCCACCTCGCGGCGCTCTTCCGCGAGCGGCTCGACCAAATCGATCCCGGCCTCGGCGTCGAAGACATGATCCTCGCCGCCTTCGCGGTCGAGCCTCTGCCCCCCGAGCAGATCGGTCTCCCCGGCCAAGCGATCAAGAACGAGACGAGCGGCATCGCCCCGCTTCTCGACCGGCTCGGCAACAAGCTGGGACCCACCGCGCTGGCGCGTTTGGAGTCGCGCGAGAGCCACATCCCGGAACGCGCCTCGGTGCGGGCGCCGCCCCACCTCACCCTCCCCGTCGCTGACGCGACGGGTCCCCTCCCTCTCCCCCCTGAAGGGCGGAGAGGGCCTTATTCTCCCTCTCCGCCCTTGGGGGCGGAGAGGGTCGGGGTGAGGTGGGGGACCTTCAACAAACCGCCGCGGCCGATCCGGCTGTTTGAGCCGCCGGAGCCGGTCGAGGCGTTCTGGCTGTTGCCCGACGACCCGCCGTTCCGCTTCACCTGGCGGCGGCGCCGGCATCGGGTCATGTGCGCCGACGGCCCGGAGCGGATCGCCGACGAGTGGTGGCGTCCGGAAGCCTCCGGCGAGGTCGCGGCGATCCGCGACTATTACCGGGTCGAGGACGAGGAGGGGCGGCGCTTCTGGCTGTTCCGGGCGGGTCTGCACGGCGACGGCGCAACCCCGCGCTGGTTTGTCCATGGCGTCTTTTCCTGAGCCGGCGCCGCGTTACGCGGAATTGCAGGTCACCACCAACTTCTCGTTTCTGCGCGGCGCCTCGCATCCCGACGAATTGGTGCTGACCGCGGCCGCGCTCGGCCACCAGGCGATCGCGATCACCGATCGCAATAGCCTGGCCGGTATCGTGCGCGCGCATCATGCGGCGAAAGAGGTCGGGGTCCGCCTCGTCATCGGCTGCCGCCTCGATCTGCGCGACGGCACGAGCCTGCTCGCCTATCCCACGGATCGCGCCGCCTATGGCCGGCTGACGCGGCTGTTGACGCTCGGCAAGCGCCGCGCGCCCAAGGGCGAGTGCCATCTCGACTACGCCGATGTGGTCGCGCATGGCGATGGTCAGATCGTCGTCGCCCTGCCCTCCGGCGACCGCCACGCCGCCCGCATCGCGGCGGATTTCAGAGGCCGCGCCTATCTCGCCGCCCACCACCTCTACCGCGGCGACGACATCCGGCGGCTCGCCCGCCTCGCCGCTCTCGGCTACAGCGGTCGGGTTGCCGCTCGTCGCCACCAACGACGTGCTCTACCACGCTGCCCGAGCGGCGCCCGCTGCAGGACGTGCTGACCTGCATTCGCGAAGGCTGCACGATCCGGGAAGCCGGCTATCGCCTCGCCGCCAATGCCGAGCGCCATCTAAAGCCGCCGGAGGAGATGGCGCGGCTGTTTCGCGGCCGGAAGGACGCGGTCGAACGCAGCCTCGAGATTGTCGAACGCTGCCGGTTCAGCCTCGACGAGCTGCGCTACGAATACCCCGAGGAGATGATCCCCCGCGGGCGCACGCCGCAGCAGCGCCTCGCCGAGCTGACGTGGGAAGGGGCGAGGGAGCGCTTTTCCACTTCCGTCACCCCCGCGAAAGCGGGGGTCCAGGGTTGCCGTTCGGATCTTGGTCCTCTGGATTCCCGCTTGCGCGGGAATGACGAAAAAAGCGGTATTCCCGACAAAGTCCGTGGCCTGATCGAGCACGAGCTCGAGCTGATCGAGCGGCTCGACTATGCCCGATACTTCCTGACCGTGCATGACATCGTGCGGTTTGCGCGGCGCCGCGGCATCCTGTGCCAGGGACGCGGCTCGGCCGCCAATTCGGTCGTCTGCTATTGCCTCGGCATCACCGCGGTCGACCCGGCGAAGATCGACGTATTGTTCGAGCGCTTTATCAGCGCCGCGCGCAACGAGCCGCCCGACATCGATGTCGATTTCGAGCACGAGCGGCGCGAGGAGGTCATTCAATACGTCTACGAGAAATACGGCCGCGACCGGGCCGGGCTCGCCGCCACCGTCATTTGCTACCGCTCGCGCTCGGCGATCCGCGAAGTCGGGAAGGTGTTGGGCCTCAGCGTCGATGTCGTCGCGGCGCTCGCCGGCATCGTCTGGGGGTGGAGCAACGACCCGATCGCCGATATGCGGGTGCGCGAGGCCGGGCTCGACCCCACCGACCGCACCTTGCGCCTGGCGCTCGACCTCGCCGCGCAACTGGTCGGGTTTCCGCGCCATCTCTCGCAGCATGTCGGCGGCTTTGTGATCACCCGCGGGCCGTTGTCCGAGCTGGTGCCGATCGAAAATGCGGCGATGGAGGACCGCACCGTCATCGAATGGGACAAAGACGACCTCGACCGGCTCGGCATTCTCAAGATCGATGTCCTGGCGCTCGGCATGCTGACCTGCATCCGCAAGGCCTTCGCGCTGATCGAAAACCATTACGGCCGCCGCCTCGACCTCGCGACGGTCCCGGCCGAGGAACCCGCAGGTCTACGAGATGCTGAGCCGCGCCGACTCGCTCGGCGTCTTTCAGGTCGAAAGCCGCGCCCAGATGACGATGCTGCCGCGGCTCAAACCAAGCAAATTTTATGATCTCGTGATCGAGGTCGCGATCGTGCGGCCGGGCCCGATCCAGGGCGATATGGTGCATCCTTATCTACGGCGCCGCTCCGGGCGCGAGCCGGTCGACTATCCTTCCGAAGCTCTGCGCCAGGTTCTCGGCAAGACGCATGGGGGTGCCGCTCTTCCAGGAGCAGGCGATGAAGATCGCGATCGTCGGCGCCGGCTTTGCGCCGGAAGACGCCGACCGGCTGCGCCGCGCGATGGCGACCTTCAAGCACAATGGCGATATCCACCGGTTCCGCGACAAGTTCGTCGCCGGCATGGTCGAGAACGGCTACGACCGCGATTTCGCGACGCGCTGCTTCAGCCAGATCGAAGGGTTCGGGACCTACGGCTTTCCCGAGAGCCATGCGGCGAGCTTCGCATTGCTCGTCTATGTGTCCGCCTGGATCAAGTGCTTCTACCCCGATGTCTTTGCCTGCGCCTTGCTCAACAGCCAGCCGATGGGCTTTTACGCCCCGGCGCAGATCGTCCGCGACGCCCGCGAGCACGGCGTCGAAATCCGCCCTGTCGACATCAACCACTCTCTCTGGGATTGCACCCTCGAACCGATATTCGTCACCCCCGCGAAAGCGGGGGTCCAGGACGCCTGTTCTGACCTTGCCGCTCTGGATTCCCGCTTTCGCGGGAATGACGAGTGTCGGCGATACGCGGTGCGCCTTGGGCTGCGGCAGATAAAAGGGTTTGCCGCGGCCGATGCAGAACGGCTCGTCGCAGCTCGAAACGGCGGATACCCGGATCCACAGGCGCTGTGGCGGTACAGTGGTCTGGGGCGTGCGGCGATCGAGCGCCTCGCCGAAGCCGACGCCTTCCGCTCGGTGGGGCTCGACCGCCGCCGCGCATTGTGGGCCTTGAAGGCGCTGGGCGAGCCGCCCCTGCCGCTCTTTGCAGAAGAACCCTTTCCGCCCCCAAGGGCGGAGAGGGAGATGATTGCCGCGGAGCTGTTGCCGGAGATGCCGCTGGGCGAGCATGTCGTCGAGGATTATGCGAGCCTCAGCCTGACCTTGAAGCGCCATCCGCTCGCGTTTCTGCGCGCCGAGCTCGCCAGCGAGGGCTTGGTCACCGCCGCGGAGCTGGCTCGCCTGCCGGTAAACCGGCGGCTCTCGATCGCCGGCATCGTGCTGATCCGGCAGCGCCCGGGCAGCGCCAACGGCGTCGTCTTCATCACCATCGAGGATGAAACCGGCGTCGCCAATCTGATCGTCTGGCCGGCCATTCTCGAACGCTTCCGGCGCGCCGCGCTCGGCGCTACGCTGCTCTGCTGCACCGGCAAATTGCAACGCGAGGAAAGCGTCATCCATGTCGTCGCCGACCGGCTCGCAAGACATGACTCCGCGCCTCAATACATTGCGCGACCGCACCGGCGATGCCGAGCCCCGACCGGCACCGAAACCGCCCTTCGTGCCACCTGCAAAGCCGCCCGGCTACGATGCCCGCGACATCGTCATCGCCAGCCGCGAATTTCCGCTAGTGCCGATGCAGACCATCCCGCTTTGCCCGATCACCGGCCTGCCGGCGACGCGCCGCATTCAGCCGATCAGCACGCGGTTGATGATCGGATTGTGGCGCGGCGCCTTTAGGGTGGCGACCGAGCGGCAACTTGCCGGCATCGAGCATTTCGGCATTGTGGGAATCGCCCTGCGGGCTCGCTTTTTTCGACCCGATGCTCGCGGGCGACGAAGCTGTTTTACCGCGAGCTCTATCGACGCAGGGGATTTTCAGCGAGCTGTTGGACGGCTCCCGGCCTCGCCAGAGCCGAATTCAAGCGTGTTGCCGAACTGGTCCGGCCAGGAGAGAAGGTTCTCGATGTCGGCTGCGGCGAGGGCGGGCTGGCGCGTCATCTGCCGCAGGCGACCTATGTCGGCCTCGACCCGAATTTCTTCCGCCGGCGGCACCGGGCCTCGACATCCGCAACGAGACGATTGCGCAGCACGCCGCATCGCATCCCGGAGAATATGACGTGGTCTGCGCGTTCCACGTCATCGAGCATGTCGCCGATCCGCTGGGCTTTGCCCGCGATCTCGTGCGTTGCGTCAGGCCCGGCGGACGGCTCTGCATCGCCGTGCCGGGCCGGTATTCGCCGATAACCGAGATTCCAAATTTCGTTCTCAACGCGCCGCCCCATCACTTGAGCTGGTGGAACGAGAGACGCATTGCGTGCACTGGCCGACCGCCTGGGTCTGATCGTCGAGGCGCGTCGAGACCGTGCCGTTCTGCTCGTATGACAGCATCATCTACTGGATGGGACGTTTCGCTCCCAAGCTGACCGGGGAGCGCTATTTTCGTGCCCATTGGACATGGTATTGCGCGCTCGCCTGGAGCTGGCTTGCCGGCCGGCATCTGCGATGCGCTGTTCCGCGTCCCGGCATCGGCGGAGTCTTCGGGGTTGCTGCTCGTCGCGCGCAAGCCGTCGTGATTGCATCGGTCGCTGCCGCTGTCGCGGTGTTCTATGCGCTCTGGTCGCTCGCCTTGGCGCTGCTCTTCCTCGCGCGGCTGCGAATTCCCGACGATCGGCCGTCGGCGCGCGTCACCTTGGTGTTGCCAGCGACGGGCGCGCTGCCGGGCCTTGAGGATTTGCTCGACGCGTTGGCTGGCGCAATCGCTCCAGCCCAGCCGGCTGATCGTTGCGGTCGAGTCGACGCGAGATCCCGCCCATCTCCGCGTCGCGGCCGCTGGCCGAGCGTTATCCGCGGTTGAATATCGAGCTGGTCGTCGCCGGCCTCTCGTCGCTGCGCAGCCAGAAATGCACCAATCTCCTCGCCGCTCTGGCCCGTCTCGCCCGGGACGATGCTCATGTCGTATTGCTCGATGCCGATATCCGGCCGCAGCCTTGGTGGCTTGCGGGGCTGGTCGCGACCGCTGGCTGCCGGGCGCGCCGATATCGTCAACGGCTATCGCTGGCCGATGCCTGCGGCTCTCGCTGTCGGGCACGGCGCTCACCGCCGGGGTCGATCGTGCCATTGCGGTGTTGCCGCGGCTGCAGCAGACCAGACCGATCTGGGGCGGTTCCCTCGCCGACACCCGCCATGCGCTCGACATCCTCGATCTGCCCAATACGATCGGGCGAACACTGACCGAGGATCTGCCGATCGGCGACCGGGCGGCCGGAACCGGGCTGCGGGTGTTGACGCGCCGGGCGATCCGGCCGCCGACACCGCTCGAGCGGCAATATTCGCCGATCTATGGCGGTTTGGACGACGCCAATACCAGCTGATACGCCTCTACCGGCCGCGGTTGTGGTGTTTCGCCGCTTTTGTCGTCACGACCGACCTGATCGCGCGCCTCGCCCTGTTGTCGACCCTGCCCGCTTGGCCGCCCGGCTGGGCCGCGATCCTGGTCGTCGCCGGTCTCGGGTCGATCACGGTCGAAATCCGTCTGGCGATCGGCAGAAAGCTCGGTGCGCCTGACGGGATCGGCTTTCGTCTGTCTGCAGCATCTTCTGGCCTGGACGATCCTGCCGGCCCGGTGTCTTCATGCCTCGGTGATCTGGGGCGGCTTTGTCACGTCACCGGTGATCTGGCGGCACATCCGCTATATCGTCGACAGGACCGGTCGGGTGGTCGGCAGTCGTCCCGCCGCCCGCATCCGACCAGTCGATTTAATCGCGGCTCTCGACGAACATCCGCAGATCGTCGCCCGGCCGCAAGGTCAGGCGGCAGACCGGGGTGACGACGGCAGTCGGGCGCGAGGCGGAGCCGGGCGCGCTGGGCGAGCGTCGCAATGCACAGGACCGCCTCGGTGAGGCCGAAGGCGGCCCCGGCGCAGATGCGGGGCCCAACGCTGAACGGCAGGTAGGCGTGCCGCACCCGGAATTGGGCGTTCTCGGGCAAAAACCGATCGGGAATGTAGTGGTCGGGCTTTCCCCAGAATTTGCGGTGACGGTGGAGCAGCCATGGCACGACCATGACCAGCGATCCCGCCGGTACGGGGCGGCCGCGGATCGTCTCGTCGCGCAGCGCTTGCCGGGCGAGCAGCGGAACAGGAGGGTAGAGCCGTATCGTTTCTTCGAATACTGCCCGCGTATAGGTCAGCTGGCGAACATCGTCGAGAGTTCGGCGGCCGGCCCGCCAGCACTTGGGCGAGTTCGGCGTGCAATCGCTCCTCGACCTCCGGTGACTGCGACAGCAGGTACCAGCTCCAGGCGAGCGAGTTTGCCGTGGTCTCGTGGCCCGCCATGAAAATCACCGCCGCCTCGTTGCGCAGCGCCGTTTCGTCGAGGGGCTCGCCGGTCTCGGGGTCACGCGCTTCGAGCAGCAGGCGGATCATCGAGGGCTCGCCGCTGGACAGCCGCTCCCGGCAATCGCGGATGACCTGATCGAGAACCTTGTGGATGCGTTTGGCGGCGCGATGGATCGCCGGCGAATGAAATCGCGGAAGCCAGTCCGGCAACCCGATGAAATAGGCGAGATCCAATTGGCCGATCAGCCGCTGATATTCGCTGAAGGCGTCGATTATTTCTGCCGCGTGCCTGGCGCCGAGCTGCCGGCCGAACACCGTCCGGCAGATGATCTCGGCCGTCAATGTCGCCATCTCGGTCAGTGCATTGATCGGCTGGGCTCGGGCTCGGCACTCGCCCAGCGATCGGCGGTTTCGGTCGCGGCCTGGACCATCAGCGGCGCGAACAGCGGCAAATGCGAGACGTGCACGATCGGCGCAACGATCCGCCGCCGCGCCGCCAGGTTTCGCCGTCGCTGATGAACAGCCCGTCGCCGAGAAGCGGCGCCAGCCCGTGCCGCATCTGCGGGCTTTTGCGCTCGAAGCTGTCGTGATGCTCGACAAAGGCGGAAGCGACCGTGTCCGGGACTGTTGCAGACGAACAGCGACCGCGAGAGCATCCGGGTGGAAAACATCTCCCATTCGAAGCACCGCTCTTCCCAGATCGCGAGAAAGTTTCGCCGCGCCAAGCGCAGAGTGGCGAGCGCCGAGAGCGGCTGGCTCGGCCGGTACGGATAGGGCGGAATGAAGTCGTGCATCGTCGCGCTCGCGGCTCGGCCGCGCGAGCGGTTATCGCAACGAGGTCGCTGCGATCGGCGCTCCGGCATCGGCCGGCAAAGAGGCCGGCTGGGCGGCATCGCCGCGCGCCGGCCGGGCGTAAGCGGCTTCCAGCCGGCCGACCGCGGCATCGACCGCAACCTTCAGGCCCGCTTCATTGAAGAACGAGCCGGGGATGAGGCAGCGCGCTGGCCAGCACCCGCCGAAAGGCATCGAACAGATCTGCATCGGGCGCAGTCGGCGTGTTCCAGAACTCGTCGAGCTCGCCTTGGAACGTCAGACCGGCGATGTCGTACACTGCCTTGCCGAGCGCGATCACCGGCAGACCGCAGGCCAGCGCCAGAGTGCCTACCGTGCTGTTGACTGTGACGACCGCCGGCTTGTGCATCAGCAACTTGCCGAGATCGCCGCCGTCAAGAATGACGAGCCGGTCGGCGATGCCGAGCTCGACACGCTAAATATCCGGTCATCGCCGCCCAATCGACCAAGCCGCTATCGAGCGGATGAAGCTTCACGACCAGCCGCGCCGCCTGCGGCGCATGACGGGAAAAGGACGCGAGGACGTGCTCGATCGCCAGATGCATCGCCCGAAAGGGTGAGTGGACCCGTACCTGATAGTCGCAATCGAGCTGCAACGGAAACAGGAAGAGCGGGGCCCGAGGCGCCGGAAAGACCCTCGATCGCTGCGGCCGCACGCTGTTCGGCGCGGCGCTTCAGAGCCAGCCGCCGCAGCCAGCCGGCATATTCGATCAGCTGATGGTAAGGGCGGTGCGTCGCGTAATACGGAAAGCGCCACATCCCCGTCATCGAAGCGGTCGTGTAGAGAACGTCTTCGATCGCCCGCCGGCGAAAGCTGCCGGGGACCGAGGGCGGATCGCGCCAAGGCGGCAGGGAGCGGGCCTGCTCGCGATACCAGCCGGGATCACGCGGCAGCGCGGAATGCCCGTTGACCCCGCCGGCTTCGAAGGTGATCCAATCGGGCCGCAGATAGCCCTCCTCGACCACGTGAATGCGCATCGGGCGTGCGTCGGCGACGCGGATCGCCGCACGATGAAGCGGCCTGCAATCGCCAAACAGAACGATGTCGCTGATCGCCTTCTCGACAACCAGCCGGTCAAGGAACACGGGCCATTGCTCGGGCCGGCCGCAGAAATCGATCGCCCCCGGAAGCCGCCAGAACGCGCGGTCGCCGCCGTTAAAATTGACCCGGTAGACGGCGTGGCCGCGCTCGGCGAGCGCCTGCCCGAGGCGCTCGAAAAAGCGCGTCGCCATCCCCTGTAA
The DNA here is from genome assembly GCA_963836845.1 of uncultured Alphaproteobacteria bacterium. Taxonomy (GTDB): domain Bacteria; phylum Pseudomonadota; class Alphaproteobacteria; order ATCC43930; family CGMCC-115725; genus AP-15. The sequence continues at coordinate 127,811 of CAWILK010000048.1, forward strand.
AAAAAGAAAACCACGGCCTGTGGGTACGCTTCTTACCATCGCCCACACGCACCCCTCACCGGTACTGCCGAATTGCGACCCGTGGACACCAGATTCCCCAAACCGAACTGCGTCGCGCTCCGGGCGAGCGCTGAGGCGGTTGAACCCCGAGCTGGTTAATCTCGGCCTGTTTAGCGCTCGATGTCTACGATTATTTGCATGGCAAAAAAGGTCCGCCGTCAAAGAACGGATAAAAAGCCTTGAGTTCCCGTCAAATCACGCCGGCCTTCCGAAAGCCGGCGATCTCGGCGGCATCGTAGCCGTGCTCGGCCAGCACCCTATCGGTATCGGCGCCGAGCTCGGGCGGCGGCGTCTCGATGCTCGGCCCGCCATGCGCGAACTTGAAGGCGGCGAGGGGCACATCGAAGCTGCCATCGACCCCGGGCGCCGACCGATGGTGGTGGGTTACGCCGCGAGTGGCGAATTGCGCATCCCGAATGGATTCCGCCAGCGTCCTGACCCGCGCCGCCGGCACGTGCCGCGCCTGAAAGAACGCCTCCCATTCATCGGCGCTTCGGGTTTTTAGCATGTCGCCGAGCAGGGCCGCCTCGCGGTCCCGGTCCTGTTCGCGCTCCTCGTTGGTCTGCTTGGCCATGTCGGGCCGTTCGAGAGCCTGCCACAGCCGGCGCTGCTGGCGCAGATTGCTGGCGCCAAGCATCACCAAGCCCTCCTTTGCGGCATAGCAGCTGTTGGTGGCATGAAGATGCCGGTTGCCAGACGGCCCGGGCTCGGCGCCGTTCCGTAAATATCCGGTGAGGTGCGAGCTCATCAGGATCATGGCGACGTCGAGCATCGCCAGATCGATCCGCTGCCCGCGGCCGGTGCGTTCGCGTTGAAACAGCGCGGTCGCGAGCGCGAAGGCTCCCATCGTGCCGGTCGCATAATCGACCGCCGGCGAGCCGAATTTGATCGGATTGACCGCCTCGGTGCCGGTCGTTGCCATCAGGCCGGAGGTCGCCTGAATGACGTGATCGTATGCCGTCTGGTCGCCGCGCGGGCCATCCTGACCGAAGGCCGAAATCGAGCAATAGATCAGCCGCGGGTTGATTTCGCTCATCACTTCATACCCGAGCCCGAGCGCCGCGAACGCTCCGGGGCGGTAATTCTCGACCATCACGTCCGCACGCCGGATCAGCCGCTTGAGGATGTCGCGGCCGGCCTCGGTTTTCAGATCCAAGGTGATAGACCGCTTGTTCGAGGCCTGCGTCAGATAGCTGGTCCCCATGCCGCACCGGTTGAGCGCGCGATCGGTGCCGCTGTCGCGCGTCTGATCGGGATCGTCCGGGTGCTCCACCTTGATCACCTCGGCGCCGAGCACGCCGAGCTGGTAGGCCGCAAAGGGGCCAGCCAGCACATGGGTGACATCGATGATGCGGACACCCTCGAACGGTCGGGTCATGGCGAACTCCTAGAAAACCGGACCACGGGTTAGAGCTTACCGGTCTCCACGCGGTTTACAAGGCGGGGTCCCGGGTGACGGTTGCCGAGACCATGATTGCTATTATCACATATATTCCGATTGACAACGACGGATCATTGCTTTATCATAATAGCAATTATATCGTTTTGACCGACATGCTTGTCAGCTATTATGAAGTCCGGTACTTTTTTTTTACTTTTTGGCGCGTTATTGGCATCCGTTCCTGCGCGATCCCAGGAGACTGTTGAGCATGGTTGCTATTTAGTCGACACCGTTGCTGCTTGCGTAAATTGCCATACGCCCAAGGGTCCAAGCGGTCCTCTTCCCGGCAAAAGGCTGGCGGGAGGCGATGTCATCAGGCACCGGGATTTTTCCGCGGTGGTGCCCAACATCACTCCCGATAAAGAAACCGGGATCGGCGGATGGACAGACGAAGAGCTGACCCTGGCGATCCGCGAAGGGCGCCGCCCGGACGGCAGCTTGCTCGGCCCGGCGATGCCGTCGCGCTTCTATCGCGGGCTCGGCGACGATGATGTCCGCGCGATCGCCGCCTGCTTGCGCGCCGCCGCTCCGGTGAACAATCCGATCACCGCAAAGTCGCACTACAATTCGCCGTTGCCGAGTTCCTGGGGACCGCCGGCCGGGGGGGTTGCCGCGCCGTCAAAATCGGACACGATCGCTTATGGGGCTTATCTCGCGGGTCCCGTAGCGCGCTGCATGGATTGCCACACCGACCGGCATGACGGCGTCGAACCGGTCCTCGGCGCCGGCGGCAAGGCATTTCACGGACCGTGGGGCGTCTCGGTCGCCGCCAACATCACGTCCGACAAAACGGAAGGCATCGGCGATTGGACCGACGAGGAGATTGAGCGCGCGATCCGCACCGGGATCGGCCGCGAGGGAACCAAGCTCTCGCCGCCGATGCCCTTTACCGCCTATTCGAAGCTGAAGCCGGAGGACATGACGGCCCTGATCGCCTATTTGCGGTCGCTGCCGGCCGCCGCCGCGCCCGAGCAGTCTTCCGGGTCGGGCACCCCGCCCGGCTCCGCCGCGCCGCTTCGCTGAAAGAGGGCGGGGCGGCAGCCGCCGTCGAAGCGCGCGCAATCGAGGGCATGCTTGCCACTCGGTGCCCGGCCGCTATAGTCCGCCTCGAAACCCACAGCCGGTCGGGGGACGGATGGCGCTGGAACGGCCCGCTATATGGTTGGCGCTCCTGTTTTTTTTGCTCTCCGCTGCCTCCGGCCGCGCCGCCGGCTTCGTCAACTCGGCAGAGCGTTACGTCGTTCTGCCCGATCGGATCTCGCGCGTGCATGCCTGCCAACCCGCCGGCGGACGTGCTGGTTTTCGTACTGGCCCCGGAAAAGCTCGTCGGGTGGAGCGAACCGCTTTCGCGCGGGCAGCGAGCCTATCTCCCGTCGAAATTTGCCCGACTGCCGATCGTCGGCCCGCTGATGCGGCCGGCGCCGATGGAGACCGTCCAGCTGGTCGCCCGGATGCATCCCGACCTGATCATCGAGTCGGGACCGGTCTCACCCGAAGCGGCGGCTCGTGCCGATTGGGTGCAGCAGCAGACCGGCGTGCCGTATATATTCGTCGACAACAGCATTCAAGCCGCCCCGGCAGCGCTGCGCGCCATCGCCGGCATGCTGGGCGTCGGCCAGCGCGGCGAAGATCTTGCGTATTACGCTGACAACGCAATCGACGCATTGCGGGGGAGGCTGCTGATCGCTCCGGCCGACGAACGGCCCCTCGTCTATTATGGCCGCGGACCGGACGGGCTCGAAACCGGCCTCGCCCGCTCGCAGACAATGGGCGACATCGATCAAGCGGGAGTGATCAACGTCGCAGCCCGGCTCGGCCGCGGTGAATTGACGAGGGTGACGCGCGATCAGATCTTCGCCTGGAAGCCGGAGATCATCATCGCCGAGGACCGCAGCTTTTATAATTCACTGCTGCACAGCGCGACATGGCGGGGCTTGTCCGCGATTTCGAACAAACGAGTTTATCTTGCGCCGGCCGATCCGTTCGGGTGGATCGACCGGCCTCCGGGAGTGAACCGGATCATCGGTCTGTACTGGCTGACCGCGCTGTTCTATCCCGACCAGTATCAGGAGGATCTGCGCACCAACGTCCGCGATTTCTACCAGAGATTCTACAATATCAAGCTGAACGACCGCCAGCTCGAGGCGCTGGTCCGGCCGGCGGAAGGGGCTTCCGGCCAGACCCGTAGTCCGATCAATGTGCCGTTGCTCGGAGCCGAGCCGGTGCCGTTTCCCACCTCTCCGTCGAACGCGCCTAGCGTGCTCGGCAGGCCGCCAGGCCGCGGTGGCATCGGCGCACCGAATTTGCCCGGCGGTCCGGTGAACCCGCAATAAGCGTTTTTTCTCACGGTTCGGATCTGGGTCGGGGCGCGCTCCATTGCGTCAGGGATTTGCGGACGCTGTTGCGGCGTGGGCGCCATAGCCCACGGTCGATCGCTTCCATAAAACGGCGGCTGGTCTCGACCAGCGCCGCGGGATTGTGCTTCGCCATAAAACCGCGCACGTCGTCATCAGCGAGATAGGCGTCGTAGAGCGCCTCGAAATGGGCGTCGTCGACAGCTCGCGAGGTCGCTGCAAAGGCGAACAGGTAATCGACCGTCGCCGCGATTTCCGAGGCGCCTTTGTAGCCATGGCGCATCACGCCCTTGATCCAGCGCGGGTTCGCCGCGCGGCCCCGGACCACGCGCCCCAATTCCTCCCGCAGGCTGCGAATGCGCGGCCGCTCGGGCCGGGAATGGTCATTGTGCCAAACCGCGGGGATGCGGCCCGAGAGCCGCCGGACGGCGAGGGCGAGCCCACCCTCGAACTGGTAGTAGTCGTCGCTGTCGAGGAGGTCGTGCTCGCGGTTGTCCTGGTTGTGCAGCACGGCGTCGGCCAAAGCCAGCCGCGTTTCCAGCATCGCGCGATCGGTGCGCCCCTCGGCGCCGGCGCCATAAGCGTAGCCGGCCCAACCGAGATAGGCTTCGGCCAGATCAGCCTCGTCGTCCCAGATCCGCTCGTCGATCAAGGTCTGCAGCCCCGCCCCGTATGCGCCGGGTTTTGAGCCGAAGACGCGATAGCCAGCCCGGCGCGCTGCCTCTTCGGAGGGCAACCCTTGCCCTTCCAGCTTGCGCCGGTCGGCCGCAACCGCGGCGGCGAGAGGATTGAGCGAGGGCAGCTCATCGAGCGCCGCGACCGCTCGGGCGGCCGAATTCTACGAGGTCAATGAGGCCGGGAAAGGCGTCCCGAAAGAAACCCGAGATGCGCAAGGTGACATCGACCCGCGGCCGATCGAGCACCGAGGCGGGAAGAATCTCGAACCCGGTCACTCGGCCGCTCGCCGGCTCCCATGTCGGGCGCACCCCCATTAGCGCCAGCGCCTGAGCGATATCGTCGCCGCCGGTGCGCATATTGGCGGTGCCCCAGGCCGAGAGGGCAACGCGCGCCGGGTAAGCGCCGTATTCCTGGGCATGCCGCTCGAGGAGCAATGCGGCCGATCTCCAGCCAAGCTGCCATGCTGCCTGGGTCGGCACCGCGCGGGTGTCGACCGAATAAAAATTTCGCCCCGTCGGCAATACCTCGGGCCGGCCTCGGCTCGGCGCGCCGGATGGTCCCGGTGGGACGAAGCGCCCGTCGAGCCCTGCCAAAATTCCTGATATCTCGGCGGCGCCGCATCCCGCGACCGCCGGGCGTAAATCTCGCGCGATCCAGTCGAGGACCGCGCGCGTCTGCCGCCAATCCTCATCGGCCCCGACAACGCCCGCCACCAAGCGTAAGGCCAGCGCCTCCAAGCGCTCGAGGGTGTCGCCCGCGCTGCGCCACGGCCCGGCGTCGGCGAGCGCTGCCGGGCGAGGGCCGGTCCAGGGCTCTCCCAGATCGAGGGCGAGCGGGTCTACGCCCAGACCCAGATCAGCCGCCAATGCTCGCAGCAGAGAGGCGTCCCCGGGCACCGCGCCGCGGCCCGGCCGGGCAAAGGCCACCAGCAGCGCATTCAGCGCTTCGCCTTCGGGGCTGCGCCCAAAGACGTGCAGTCCGTCCCGGATCTGCAGCTCCTTTAGTTCACAAAGAAAACCGTCGAGCTTGCGCAGGGCGGCGGCGGGCTCGTCGACCGCCTCGATCCCGCAGTCCCGGTCGAGCCCGGCGCCGCGGACCTGTTCGAGGATTGCCGCGCCGATCACCGCGACGCGGCGCTGATCGCCCAGGCAAGCCTCGTAATATTCGTCGATCAGCCGCTCCAGCTCGGCCATCAGCCCATAGCTGCCGGCACGGGTCAGCGGAGGGGTCAGATGGTCGATGATGACCGCCTGCGAGCGCCGCTTGGCCTGGGTCCCCTCGCCCGGATCATTGACGATGAACGGATAAAGATGCGGCAACGGCGCGAGGACGGCTTCGGGAAGGCAATCGGCGGAAAGCGCCAGCGCCTTCCCGGGCAGCCATTCGAGGGTGCCGTGCTTGCCGAGATGGATGACGGCGTCGGCGCGAAAACCCTCGGCGAGCCAGGCATAGGCGGCGAAATAGGAATGCGGCGGCACCAGCGCCGGATCGTGATAGCTCGATTTCGGGTCGATGTTGTAGCCGCGCGCCGGCTGGATCAGCACCGCGACATTGCCGGCGCGGAAGCCGGGGATCGCGAACCGGCCGCAATCGAGCCGCCCCGGGCGGAAGAACGGATCGCGCTCGGCGGGGCCCCACCGCTCGGCAACGGCCTGCTGCACACTCTGCGGCAGCGTCGCAAAGAAGGCCGAGTATTCAGCAAAGGACAGATCTTCCGCGGGCTGCGCCCCGGGATTGGCGTTGGTCGGGCCGGCAAGCAGGCGCTCGACCAGCTCAGCCGCGTCTTGCGGAGCGTCGGCAATTCGGTAGCCCGCCTCGGCGAGCGCTTGCAGGATGATCACCGCCGAGGCCGGCGTATCCAGTCCGACGCCATTGCCGATGCGGCCATCGCGGTTGGGATAATTGGCGAGGACCAGTCCGATGCGGCGGTCGGCAGGCGCCCGCGCGCGCAGCTGCGCCCAATTGCGAGCGAGATCGGCGACAAACGCGATGCGGTCGGCGACCGGCCGATAGCCGACGAGATCGGCTTCGGTCTCCGGATCGCGGCCGAGCGGCGTCTTGAAAGACACCGCGCGCGACAAGATCCGCCCGTCGATCTCGGGAAGCGCCACATTCATCGCCAGGTCGCGCGGCCCGAGGCCTCGGGTGCCGCTGCGCCAGCTCTCCACGTCGCTGCCGGCGAAGACGACCTGCAGGACCGGGCAATCAGCGCCCGCCAGCGGATCGCCAACCGCACCGGCGCGCACCGAAAAACCAGTTGCGTTGAGGATTACCGCGGGCGGGGCAGCGGCGAAGACCTCGCTCAGCAGAGCCGCTGCTTCGCCGTCTTTCAGGCTCTGCATGAAGATCGGCACCGGTCGCAGGCCCCGCGCCGACAGCGCATCGGTGAGCGCGTCAACCGGCGCGGTGTTGCCCGATTGAACAAGCGCCCGATAAAAGAGGATCGGCGCGATCCCGCCGTTGCCGCGCCATTCCGCGGCGATGTCGTCGAAGCTCGGCAATGCGCGGCCAGGCCAGTGCAGCCCCGCACGCACCAGCGCTGCGGGCTCCGCCCAGTCCCCGTCATGGCCGATCAGCGACCCGGCATAGCGTAGAAAGTTATCGGCATTGGCCGGCCCGCCCTCGGCGAGATAGCGCCATAGCCGCAGGATCTTTTCGGGCGCCAGGGTCGAGAGCTGGGTCAGCTCCGGGTCCGGCTTGTCGTCCCCGGGCATCAGCGCCAAAGGAATGCCGTGCAGCCGGCAGGTCTCGACGAGGCGCTCGACCCCGTAGGGCCAATAGGAGCTGCCGCCGAGAACCCGCGCGATCACGAGACGGGCGTGGGCCACCGTCTCCATATAGAGGTCGACCGAGAAGTTGTGGCCGAGCTGCAGGATCGGGGCGAGACGCAGGCTCGGGGCCGCCGGAGATTGCGCCCGGTGGCGCTTCTGGGCGGTAGCGAGCAACGCGATCTCGGTATCGGCGCTCGACAACACAATTATGTTTCCGGGAGCCTGCCCGAGATCGACGGCGGTCGAGCCGTCGGCGATCACCCCCGGCGTGGCGGCGAGGAGGTGCATCAACGTCCCAATGCCGCGGCGATCGCTGCCCGATCGAGGCCCTTGCGGCCGATGACGACCAGCCGCGTCTCGCGGGTCTCGCCGCCATGCCAAGGCCGATCGAAATGCTGCTGCAATCGGTCGCCAACCGCCTGCACGACTTGTCTGCGGTCGAGACCCTTCCGGTCGACAAAGCCCTTGACCCTGAGCACGTCGTGCAGACGGATCAGGTTCTTGAGGCGGGCGAAGAACGCATCCGCATCCGCCACGGGGCCGCGCCGCACGACAAAACTCTCGAAATCGTCGTGATCGTGCTCGGCCTCGAGCTCGTGGATCGAGGGGCGTGAGGCCAGATCGTCCTCGGCCGCCGCTGCGAGCCCGAGCGCAACCTCTGCCGGAACTCTGCCCTCGCGCGTCGAGACGAGCTTGACCCCGGGGCGAAGCCGAGCCTCGATCTCTTGGGTCAGCGCCGCCAGGCGGGCCGGCTCGATCAAATCGGCCTTGTTGAGAACCACCAGGTCGGCGCAGGCGAGCTGGTCGCTGAACACCTCTTCGAGGGGGTTGTCGTGGCTGAGGGCCGGATCCGACGAGCGCTGCCGTGCCACGGCTTCGGGATCGTCGGCGAATGCCCCCGCTGCGACCGCGGCCCCGTCGATCACCGTCAACACCCCGTCTACCGTCGTGCGGGTGCGGATCTCGGGCCAGGAGAAGGCCTGGACCAGCGGTTTCGGCAATGCCAGGCCCGAGGTCTCGATCAGGATATGCTCGGGCGGCGACGGGCGGTCGAGGAGGCGGGTCAAAGTCGGCAGAAAATCCTCGGCCACGGTGCAGCAGATGCAGCCATTGGCGAGCTCCACGACGTCCTCCTCGGCGCAAGCGGCGTCGCCGCAGCCGAGCAGCAGCTCGCGGTCGATTCCGAGCTCGCCGAACTCGTTGACGACGACGGCGAGACGACGCCCGTCGGCGCGGGCGAGCAAATGCCGGACGAGGCTCGTCTTCCCGGCGCCGAGAAATCCTGTGATCACCGTCGCCGGCACGCGCCGCATCGGCTCAGCCCTCCTTCAAGACCAATGGCAGGCCGGCGGCGACAAAGACGACCCGGTCGGCGAGCGCTGCGATCTCCTGGTTGAGGCGGCCCGCTGCATCGCGGAATTGCCTGCCGAGCGGTGTCTCGGGGACGAGGCCCATTCCGACCTCGTTGCTGACCAGCACGACCGGTCCCGCAGCCTCCCGCAAGGCGCTGCACAGCGCCCACACCTCCTTCTCGACCGCTATTCCGGCGAGAAGCAAATTGGACAACCACAGGGTCAGGCAATCGACCAGCAGCGGTCGATCGAGGGCAGTTTCCGCGGTTACCGCTCGAGCGAGCGCCAGCGGCGACTCGACGGTCCGCCAGAAGGCGCATCGCCGCGCCCGATGCGCGGCGATGCGCTCGGCCATCTCGGGATCGCCGGCTTCGGCGGTCGCGCAATAGGTGCCGCAAGCCGCGGCGCTCTCGACGAGCCGCTCGGCATAGCGGCTCTTGCCCGAGCGCGCGCCTCCCAGCACCAGCGTGAGCCGAGGAAGGCGTGTCCGGGCGGGGCCGGGCGACAACATTGGCAACTTCTCCTCCACCCGAGGAACCGTCCCAGCTCGCGCGATGCGGAGGTCTCCTGGCTCGGGGTCGTCGCCCGCGGCGCCTTCCCGGCCGGGTCTAGCCCGAACCAGTGGCCGTTGCCGCGGACTCGCCGCTAACAGTTGCGGGGGCAGCGCCGGTCTCGCACCGGACTTCCCTGTCGCATCGCAGTCGGGACGCTATCACGGGCGAAGCGAGCCCGTCATCTGTTGATTGTTGCCGCTGCCGGTCCGGTCTATCCTGCCGCGTCGAACAGAGGAGGGGCAGATGAAGATCGAGGGCGGTTGCCTGTGCGGGAAGGTACGCTATTCGGCCGATGCCGAGCCGGCCTTTGTCGGCGTATGCCACTGCAAGAATTGCCAGAAGGGTACCGGGACCGCATTTTCCCTGGTTGTGGGGCTTCCGAAGCCAACGCTCAAGGTGCAAGGCGCCCTGAAGACGTTCACCGGTCGCGGCGACAGCGGCAAGGAAACCTATCGGCGCTTTTGCCCGGAATGTGGAACAGGGCTCATCGACGAGGCCGAGATCATACCTGACATCACCATGGTTCTCGCCGGCACACTCGACGATGCGAGCTGGGTCAAGCCGGGCATGGAGATCTTTTGCGACAGCGCCCAGCCTTGGGTCAGCCTCGTCGGCGACAGGCAGCGCTTCCCGAAAATGCCGGGCTAGGGTCACGCACTGCCAGAGGCGCGCCGCGCGGTTTGATTGAAGAGGATGCGCCGTTCGTCCTCGCTCGGCGGCGCCGAGCGGCGCAGCTCCTTGCCGAGGTCGACGCCCCGTTGCACCGCCGGGCGCTGCTTTACCGCCTCGCGCCAACGCGCGACATTTGGAAAATCGTCGAGCGGCTGGCCGAGCGGCTTGGCGATCAACACCCAAGGCCACGATGCCATGTCGGCGATCGAATACTCGTCGACGATGTATTCGCGGCCCTCCAGCCGCCGCTCCAAGACCCCGAGGCAGCGGTTGTACTCGTCGGCGTAACGCTTGTGCGAGTAGGGGTGCTCGCCCTTGGCGTAGTTGACGAAGTGGCTCAGCTGGCCGGCCATCGGGCCGAGATTGCCGACCTGCCAGAACAGCCATTCCAGGGTTTGTTTCCGGCCGCGCCGGCTCTGCGCCATGAACCGCCCGCTTCGCTCGGCGAGGTGAATAAGGATGGCGCCCGATTCGAAGACCGGCAGCGGCCCCTCGCTCATCGTCGTAGTCGACGATCGCCGGCATCCGGTTGTTGGGGCTGATCGCCAGGAATTCCGGCTTGAACTGGTCGCCGCGGCCGATATTGACCGGGATCACGCGGTAGTCGAGACCGCACTCCTCGAGCATGATCGCGACCTTCCACCCGTTCGGCGTCGGCCAATAATAAAAGTCGATCACCGGCTGTTCCCCGAACTCGAGCTGCGCGATTTCGGCGGCCGAATAACCGAGTTCGGCCAGGACTTCCTGCGTGTGCTCTCCGAGCGCCGGCGCGCCGCGGCGGATGTCCGGCGGGGTCTGCGAGAAGCGCGCCGCCGCGCGGGTCTGGCGCAGCCGCCCGGCCCGAGGATGGTCGGTCTCGACGACAAGGCCGAGCGCCGCCACCTGCGGATGCCGGACGACCTGATTGCGGGTCAGCACCGGGCCGCAGGGGATGCCGGCTGCGGTCAGGCGCTCGAGCCATTCGGCTGCCGGGCGGGCCATCAATGCCGCCTGGGTCAGCTCCAGCCGCGCGTCGATGTTCTTCTGGCGCAATGCCGGCGTCCTGAATCGCTCGTCGTCGAGCCAGTCCGGCCGGCCGACGACGCGCGCCAAGCCGGCCCATTGCCGGTCGGTCAAGGCTGCTACGGTCATGTACCCGTCCGCCGTCTCGTAGATCAGGTCCAATGTGCTCGCAGGCTCCTGCCGCGCCGGCTCGTCGCCGACGAAGGTCTGACCGCCCATGTCCGAGGCCCACTGAAAAGCGAGCACGGCTTCCAGCATCGACAGACGGACATGCTGACCTTCGCCGGTGCGCTCGCGCGCGAGCAGCGCGGCGGTGATCGCCTGCGAAGCGGTGATCGCGGTCAATTTGTCCGGCAGGATCGTGCGCAGCAATCGCGGCCGCGCCTCGTCGGAGCCCGCCTGCACCGTCGCCAGCCCCGAAAAGCCCTGGATGACCGGGTCGTAGGCCGGCTTTTCGGCATAGGGCCCCTTCTCGCCGAAGCCGCTGATCGAGACATAAACGATGCGCGGCGCGACAGCGCGAACCGGCTCTTCGCCGACCCCGAGCCGGTCGGCGACGCCGGGACGGAAATTCTGTACGAACACATCGGCGCCGGCGGCGAGCCGCAACAACGCCTCGCGACCGGCCGTGGTCTTCAGATCGAGGACGATCGAGCGCTTGTTGCGGTTGTTGTTCAGAAACGACGCTGTAAACCCGGCCCGCCGGTTGCCGCCGGAGCGTGTCGCGTCGCCGCCGTCGGGAGCCTCGACCTTGATCACGTCGGCGCCCTGATCGCCGAGGATCATCGTCGCGAGCGGCCCGGCGACGTTCGAGGTCAGATCGACGATGCGATACCCGCTGAGTGGACCTGGCATGTGTCAGCCCTTCATTCAATGACGTCACCCCCGCGAAAGCGGGGGCCCAGGGCAATAGCTCGAACTCTGCTGCCCTGGGTTCCCGCTTGCGCGGGAACGACGGTTAAACTCAATGGAACTGCGGCATGACTTCTTGGCAGAGCAGCTGCAGCGCGGTCATTACCTGCCGGTGCGGGACGAGGCCGCCGCAATTGAGCTCCGCCAGAATGCCGTCGATGCCGAGCTCGTCCTGCAATGAGCGCAGGCGTTCGGTCATCTCGTCCGGCGTGCCGACCAGCACTTGCCCTTGCAGCGCCTCCTCGTAAGTCAGGTTCTCGATGCGCTTCAGCCGCTCGGCCCGGCCTTCGACCGCGCGGGTGCCGGCGCGGCTCAGCGAATCCCGCAGCCGCTGGGCCTGCTCGCGGTAGAAATGCATCAGGCTCTCGCGGGGCTCCTCGCGCGCCCGCCCGGGGGTCTCGGCGAGATAGGCCGGGACGCGGAGGTAGACCTGCCCCCTTCCCTCGTGCCCCGCCGCCGCATAGGCCTCGCGGTAGGCGCGGATCTCCGGGGCGAATTCGGCGAACGAGCCGTAGCGCGCGTTGATGAAGATCGGCAATCCCCGCTCGCCGACCGCGGGATAGGTATCCGGGCTCGCTGCGGCGATCCGGATCGGCGGGTACGGCTTCTGCAGCGGCTTTGGCGCCACCGTGATGTTCTTGAAATTGTAGTACTTGCCCTCGTAGGAAAAATCCGGCTGCGACCACGCCAACTCGACGATATCCAGAACCTCGGTGAAGCGGTCGCGGCTTTCGGCGTATGACACCCCGTAATCTTCATAAGTGCGCGGCAGCCCGCTGCGCCCGACGCCAAAGATCAGCCGCCCGCCGCTGATATGGTCGACCGTCGCGGCCTCCTCTGCGAGGCGCAGCGGATGGCACAGCGGCAAAACCTGGACCGCGATGCCGATCTTGATCCGCTCGGTGCGCGCTCCGACGGCGCTCGCGATGCTGAGCGGCGCCGACAATACCGAACGCTGCGGATCAAAATGCAGCTCGGCCAGCCACATCGTGTCGAGGCCCCAGCGCTCGGCCGCGTCGATCTGCTCGAACGCCTCGGCGAAGGCGTCCCTTTCGCTGCGGCCTGGGATAGCCGGAAACTGGTGAAACATGCCAAATTCCATAGCGCCAATCCCTCTCGTATGCTCCTGCGCGAGCCGCGGCGTAGCATAACGCGAGATCGCGGAAATTGCTGAAGGGATTGCTTTCGTTCGGCCTGGACACCCGCAATTCTCCGATCGCCAGGTTGACAGAGGTTGAGGGTGTCGGAAATCCTTACGCTGTGCCATGCTCGAGAGCCAGTATCCGACCAGTGTTAACCCCCGCAACCCGCCTGGAGCGCGGACCTGTCACCGCCTTGGCAGGGCGGTGAGTTTTGGCTTGGCATGCCCGGGCGGTGTGCGCGCTCCCCTCGGCAGGCGGGGCGAAACAGGTTGCTTGCCTTCGATAATCGCTCAGCGGAACTGACGGAGAAGCTTGATGGCGCGACGCGCTGTGGTCGTTCTCATCGCCGGATTCTCATTCGCCCTGATGTTGCCGTTCGTCGGCACAGCCGGCGCTGTCGTCGTCTGGAACGAGGCGGTAAACGGCCCGCTCGGGGAGTTTGCCAATCAGACGCAATTGGGCGCCTTCAAAGCAGGCGATAGCGAGATTATCGGCACCACGGGGCAGATAACGCCCGGCGTGATCAAACGCGTTTATTTCAGCTTCAATGTGCCGGCCGGGCTGCTGTTCTCCGGGCTCAAAGTCATCAACGCGACGAGCGGCGGCCCTTTGGGCACTTCATTCATCGGGATCGGTCGCGGAACGATGATCACCGTCCCGCCGGTGCCCGCCCCCACGACTGCCAACTTCCTTCTCGGATATCGGCACTACAGCCCTACCGAAACGAGTGCATCTGCCGATAGAGGCTGGCCGCCCGATCACTGGATCGGGTGGAAAAACCCCGATATTTTGGGCGGCCGGCGCGGCGACGCAGGCGGCTGGCATGCGAACATCGCGGTCTGCGGTTTGCCAGGGTTGCCAGCTTACAACCTTGGTAAACGTTTTCAAGCGGCGATACGACCTGGAGATCAGGCGCGGCGCTCACAGCGCCGGGAAGTGCGTTCGCAGCTCCTGGCCGGCGACTTTGGCAGGGTCGGCGTCGATCAGGATGAAGGCAAAGACCGCCGGTGCCGTTCCGTTGTTGACCCAGGCGTGCATCGTGCCGCGCTGCACGGCGATGTCGCCCGGCTTCATGTGCACGATTTCGCCGCTGTCGAGCTCGAGGTCGCACTCGCCCGAGAGCAATAGCGCGTAGTCGACGGTCTCGGTCCGGTGCATGAATTTCGGCGCGCCGGGCGCGAATTCGGTGATGCGGATCACCGTGCCCTGCCCGCTGCCGACATAGTTATAACGCTTGACGAAACCGGCCCGTTGCGCCGCCTCGAACCTCCTCTGAAGTATTGTCGACCGGCATCCTGTCGGTCGACCAGATCTCGCAGCCGGCGATATGCGGGCGCCCGAGCCGGCTGGACCGCCTGCAGCCGCTCGTCGGTCTTGACGACCGCCTTGCCGTTCGCGTCGTGCCCGGTGACGATCCGCCTTACTTCCAGAGCCATGGCTTTCCTCCGTTGGTCTTGCATTTGCCGCGCGCGTCGCGCGACGCTGATGCATAGCAGATCGACCTGACGAATGGAGGGATGCGGTGAACGATATTGCACCGACGCGGTTCAAATGGGTGGGGACTCGGCCGATCCGTCCGGACGGGGTGCCGAAGGTGACCGGGCGCGCGATGTACGGCGCCGATTTCGCGACCGCCGGCACGCTCTACGGCAAGATCATCCGCTCGCCCCATGCGCATGCCCGCATCCGCTCGATCGACACCTCGAAGGCCGAGGCCTTGCCCGGCGTCAAGGCGGTCGTCACCGCCAAGGACTTCCCCGACCACCAATTCGAGTACCAGGGCCCCGAACGGGTGCAGCAGAATTTCTGGCACATGACGCGCAACGTCATGGCGCGCGAGAAGGCGCTCTATGAAGGCCACGCGGTCGCGGCGGTCGCGGCGATCAGCAGATCGGTCGCCGAGGAAGCCGCCGTCGTTGGTCGCGATCGATTACGAGGTGCTTGCCGCACGTCATCGATGTCGACGAGGCGATGCAAGCCCGACGCGCCGCTGCTCTTCGAGGACCAGATCACGCGCGGCATCGAGCCGGCCCCGGCCAAGCCCTCGAACATCGCCAAACGCGTCGAGTTCAAGATCGGCGACACCGATGCTGGGTTTGCCGAGGCCGATGTCGTCGTCGAGAAGGAGTTCAAGACCGCCGCGGTGCACCAGGCCTATATCGAGCCGCATGCCTGCGTCGCCCGCTTCGACCACGACGGCCAGGCCGAGATCTGGGCGTCGAGCCAAGGGCCATTTCGTGATCCGTGCGCTGACCGCGAAATTGCTCGGCATGCCGGTCGGCAATATCAGGGTGACGCCGGCGGAGATCGGCGGCGGGTTCGGCGGCAAGACCATCGTCTATCTCGAGCCGGTCGCTACCTTGCTCGCCAAGAAATCGGGGCAGTCGGTCAAGATCGTGATGAGCCGCGACGAGGTGTTCAAGGCCTCGGGGCCGACCTCGGGCTCGTCGATGCGGGTCAAGATCGGCGTCAAGCAGGACGGCACGATCACCGCCGCCGAGGGCGAGTACAAATTCCAGGCCGGCGCCTTCCCCGGCTCGCCGGTGATGAACGCCTGCATGTGCGGCTTTGCGCCCTACAACATCTCCAATCAGCAGGCCGTCGGCTACGACGTCGTGTGCAACCGGCCGAAATCGGCCGCCTACCGGGCGCCGGGCTCGCCGATCTCGGCCTTCGCGGTCGAGAGCGTGCTCGACATCCTGGCGAAGAAGATCGGCATGGACCCGCTGCAATTGCGCTTAAAGAACGCGGCGCGGGCCGGCACCCCGATGATCTATGGGCCAAAGCTCGGCCACGGCGGGTATGTCGAGACCGTCGAGGCCTTGGCCAACCACCCGGCCTACAAGACGCCGCTCGGGCCGAACCAGGGGCGCGGCGTCGCCTCGGGCTATTGGTTCAACGGCGGCGGCGAGTCGAGCGCCATCGTGCAGGTCAACGAGGACGGCACGGTGATCATCGCGACCGGCAGCCCCGACATCGGCGGCTCGCGCGCCTCGATGGCATTGATGGCGGCCGAGACCTTGGGGATCGACTACCACCAGATCCGCTCGATCGTCGCCGACACCTCCTCGGTCGGCTACACCCATGTGACCGGCGGCTCGCGGGTCACCTTCGCGACCGGCATGGCGGTCGTCGACGCCAGCAAGAAGGTCGTCGACGAACTGCGCGCCCGGGCCGCGATGATCTGGGACGTCGATGTCGAGGGCGTGATCTGGGAGGACGGCCAGGCGAAGCCCGCGAGCAGCAATGTCGGCGATTTCGCGCCGATGTCGTTCAAGGAATTGGCGGCCAAGAAGGCGTTGACCGGCGGCCCGATCACCGCCGCGGCCTCGGTCAATGCCGGCGGCATGGCGCCCGGCTTCTCGACCCAGTTCTGCGATGTCGAGGTCGATCCCGAGACCGGCAAGGTGACGATCCTGCGCTTTGTCGCGGCGCAGGACGTCGGCAAGGCGATCCACCCCTCCTATGTCGAGGGCCAGATCCAGGGCGGCGTCGCCCAGGGCATCGGCTGGGCGCTCAACGAGGAGTACATCTACGATCGGCAGGGCCGGCTCGACAACGCCGGGTTCCTCGACTACCGCGTGCCGGTCGCCTCCGACATGCCGATGATCGAGGCGGTCATGGTCGAGGTGCCGAACCCGGCCCATCCCTACGGCGCCAAGGGGGTCGGCGAGGTCAACATCGTGCCGCCGATGGCGGCGATCGCCAACGCGATCGACAGCGCGATCCACCGCCGCCTGACCGAACTGCCGATGTCGCCCCCCAAGGTCCGCGCCGCCCTCGACCAGGGCCAGGCGGACGATTAGGCCTAAGCGAAGCCCTCGTCGCCAACTCTCTCCCGCAGCGAATCTGTGGCCAATGCTCTGGAGCGGATGCGGAGTGGGGCCGCGACGGGCTTGGTGGGTAAGGGCTTCGGCAGGAAGGAATGAGCATGGCCGCGCGGGTTGTCTTCACCTCGGGGTTCAGCCGCCGCTACACCGGCGGCGTGCGCGAATTCACGGTCGAGGCCAGGAACCTGCGCGGCGTCATCAAGGAAATGGACCGCCTCTACCCCGGCCTCGGCGAGCATCTCGAAGAAGAAACCACCGTCGCGATCGACGGCGCGATCCACGAGACCGCCTATTTCCAGCCGATCCGCGAAGGCTGCGAGATCTTCTTCATCCCCAAACTCGAAGGCGGATAGCCCTTTGCGGCCGGAAATCGGTTGAGTACCGATGATCAGCGCCCTCGACACGCACGAGACGGTCAAGAGCCTCACAGCTGCCGGTTTCACTGACGCCCAGGCCGAAGCCCTCACGGCAGCGGTCAAGCAGGCTGTCGATATCGATCTGTCGAACATCGCAACGAAGACCGACATCGCCGATTTGCGACGCGAGATGGCGGATATGAAAGCCGAACTCGTCAAATGGGTCGTGGGGGTTGGGTTCGCCCAAGTGGCCACGATCTTGGCGGTGCTGAAGCTTTTCCCCGCGGCCCACCCCTAAGCGCGCGGGATTGCGGTGAAACGAAGCAACCAGTCGCAGAGTCGCAAGGAGACCGACGTGAGCCCGTCTGTCATTTCAACATCCGTTGAATTCACCCAGTATGGGGAATTCACCGCGCACCCTTACGCCTTCTGGGCGAGCACCTCGAAGAGGAAACCACCGTCGCGATCGACGGCGCGATCCACGAGACCGGCTATTTCCAGCCGATCCGCGAAGGCTGCGAAATCTTCTTCATCCCCAAGCTCGAAGGCGGATAGAGCCGTCCGACGCGTTATGGCACCGCGAGCTGCGCCGGGCGCTACTATTCCGGCGGCGACGTTGCTCCTGAGTGTCGGCGGCTTTTCGCCTTAGTTAACTATGATTTACCTTAACGACATCCGCTGAGCGCCTGATTAAACTTTTCGTTGTGCACAGCCTGTGGGATATAAGTGGGTAATCAGCTCGTAACACGATATTCCCGCGAATATCCACCCGCGCGGCAGTGCTCTTGCTTGGCCCCGGCCCCGCCCCGGACGTCGGCTTGACAACCGCATGGTGCGACCGTAGGGGTTGCAGCATTTCCGGCCAGTTTTTGGGGGTCCATGCTCGACAACAAGCACGCCGTCTTTTCCGGCCGCCTCGTCATCGTCGGTTTTGGCAGCATCGGGCAGGGGGTGCTTCCGCTGCTGCTGCGCCACATCGAGGTTGACCGCGATCGGATCACGATCATCACGGCCGAGCCGCGGGGCAGAGAAATTGCGGTCGAATACGGCATCCGTTTCGTGCAAACCGCGCTCACCCGCAGCAATTATCGGGGAGTGCTGGAGCCGCAACTCGGTCCCGGCGATTTTCTCCTCAATGTCTCGGTCGACGTGTCGAGCGTCGCGCTGATCGAGCTTTGTCAAGAAAAGGGCGCGCGTTACCTCGATACTTGTATCGAGCCCTGGCCCGGCGGATACACCGATCCGAACCTGCCGCCATCGGCGCGGTCGAATTATGCCTTGCGCGAGAGTGCTCTTGCGCTGCGCCGACGCTTTCCGCATGGCCCGGCCGCGGTTTTGACGCACGGCGCCAACCCAGGACTGGTCTCTCATTTCGTCAAGCAGGCGCTAGTCGATCTGGCTCAGAAGGCCGTTCCCGCCAGCGCCGCGCCGCGCGACCGCAGCGACTGGGCGCGCTTAACCGAGCGGCTCGGCGTCAAGGTCATCCATATCGCAGAGCGCGACACGCAGGTTTCGACGATCCCAAAAGACCCGGGCGAATTCGTCAACACTTGGTCCATCGACGGTTTCGTCAGCGAGGGCTCGCAACCGGCCGAACTCGGCTGGGGAACGCATGAACGGCACTTCCCTTTGGACGGTCGCCGCCACGAATCCGGCTCCGGCGCGGCGATTTACCTGTTGCGGCCCGGAGCGGCGACGCGTGTCCGCAGCTGGACGCCACTCGAGGGTCCGTATATCGGGTTTCTGATCACCCACGGCGAGTCGATCTCTATTGCCGACTACCTGACCGTCACCGACGGAGACAGGGTTCGTGCCCGGCCGACCTGCCATTATGCCTACCACCCCTGCGACGACGCGGTGCTGAGCCTGCACGAGCTCGCCGGCAAGAGCTGGCGCTTGCAGGACCGCAAGCGGCTAATGATGGAAGAGATAACGACTGGGGTCGACGAACTCGGTGTGTTGCTGATGGGCCAGGCTCAAGGGGTCTATTGGTATGGGTCGCGACTCTCGATCGCGGAGGCGCGGCGAGCGGCGCCGCACAACAATGCGACCTCACTCCAGGTGACCGCGGCGGTGCTGGCCGGCATGGTGTGGGCGCTAGAGCATCCGCGCGCCGGGATCGTCGAGCCGGAGGAGATGGATTTCGAACGGGTCCTTGACATCGCGCGTCCTTACCTCGGCGAGCTCATCGGGGCTTACGGGACCTGGACGCCGCTCAGCGATCGAGAGCGGCTGTTCCCGGAAAACCTGGACCTCGAGGATCCGTGGCAGTTCAAGAATGTCCGTGTCGACTGACGAGCCTCGATCACGCCGAGGCGCTTGGCTGGTCGCGCTCTGGCTCTACGCGCTCGCCGCCGGCCTCGATATCACTAGCCATCTCTCCGACAATCTTCGGGCTGGCAACCAGCAGATCGAGTTCTCCGAAGTCGCCGTCGCTTTCTCGGCGGGGCTGTTTTGGCCAATCGACGCTGTCGCAACCGCACTGTTGGGCGGGCGGTGACGGCGGCTGGCTCAACCGCCCAGCATCTCGGCGACCTCTCCGGCGAGTTGTCCCGGGCGATAGGGTTTTTTTAGTAAGCGTCCGGCAGGGATCTGGTCGGCCGCGTATCCGGAAGTGAACAGCACCTTGAGGCTAGGTCTTTCCAGAATGGCCCGGCGGGCGAGTTCGACGCCGTCGAACCCCGGCATCACGACATCGGTGAACAGCAGGTCGATTAAGGCATTGTCCCGCAGCAGCACGAGAGCGGCCGCCCCGCCCGGCGCTGCCAGGACGGTGTAGCCGCTGTCCTCCAACACATTGCGCGCGTAGTCGAGTACAAGCGGATCGTCATCGACGACGAGGATTGTTTTGGCCGCTGCTGCATTCATTCCGTTATTGCCTCGCCCGGGAAGCAGCCTTTCTGCAGGCTACCTCCGGCCGCACTCGGCAACCACTTACTCTTTAGGGTGAGGTGACCGAATCCTAATGTCGGAAACGGCGAACGCCGGTGAACACCATGGCGATGCCGGCGGCGTCGGCGGCGGCGATGACTTCTTGGTCGCGCATCGACCCGCCCGGCTGAAGGACCGCCGTGACCCCGGCCGCAATTGCCGCCCCGACACCGTCGGCAAAGGGGAAGAAGGCATCCGAGGCGAGTACCGAGCCGAAACTCCGGGATTTCTGCAATCCCGCAGCCTTCCCCGCTTCAGCCGCTTTTGCGGCGGCGATCTTGACGCTGTCGACTCGGCTCATCTGCCCGGCGCCGATGCCGACTGTGGCGCCGCCGTGAGCCAAGACGATCGCGTTCGACTTGACGTGCTTGACGATTCTGTCGGCGAACAGCAGGTCGGCGATTTCTGCTTCGATCGGCGCCCGGCGGGTTACCACGCGGAGGTCCTCACGACCGATCGATAGCCGATCGACCTGCTGGACGAGAATGCCGCCAGCGATCGAACGGAAACTGAGCTGCGGCGCCGGCGGATCCGGCATCGCCCCGGTTAGCAGCAGCCGCAGTCCCGCCCGGCGGGCGAAGATCGCCTTCGCGGCTTCTTCCGCATCCGGGGCGATCACAACCTCGACAAAGATGCCGGCAATTGCCTCGGCAGTCGGCACATCGAGCGGCCGGTTGAGCGCGACGACCCCTCCGAAAGCGCTGACCGGATCGCAGGCGAGCGCCTTGTCCCATGCCTCGCACAAACCGGCGGCGACGGCGGCGCCACAAGGGTTAGCGTGCTTAACGATTGCTACGGCGGGAGTTTCGAACTCGCCGACCATTTCGAAGGCGGCCTCGGCATCGCCGTAATTGTTGTAGGACAGCTCCTTGCCTTGGAGCTGGCGGGCGGCCGCCACTCCGGGGAACCGCTCGGCGGTGCGATAGAAGGCAGCCGCCTGATGCGGGTTTTCACCATAGCGCAGCAGCTGCACGCGCCGACCGGCAAGCACGAACGTGTCTGGCAGCGCCTCGCCCTCGTTACGCACCATCCATTGGGCGATCGCCGCATCATAGGCCGCGGTGGCTGCAAATGCCCTGCGGGCGAGAGCTCGCCGTGTGGCTGCACTGATCCGGCCATCAGCGGCAAATTCCGCGATGATGCCGTCATAATCGGCTGGGTCGGTCACCACCGTCACCGCTTCATGGTTCTTGGCGGCCGCCCGGATCAACGCCACGCCCCCTATATCGATGTTCTCGATGCAATCTGCGGCGCTCGCCTGCGCGGCGACGGTCTCGGCAAACGGGTAGAGGTTGCAGACGAGAAGGTCGATCGGAGCGATGCCGCGTTCCATCAAGGCTGCGAGGTGATCCGCCCGGTCCCGTCGCGCCAGCAGACCGGCATGGATGGCCGGATGCAGGGTCTTGACCCGACCGTCAAGAAATTCGGCAATGCCCGTGACCTCGGCTACCTCGGTCACTGGAATCCCTGCCGCCGTTAAGGCGCGCGCAGAGCCACCGGTAGAAATGACAACCACGCCGCGAGCAGTGAGCGAAGCAGCAAACGGAACGAGGCCCGTCTTATCGCTAACCGAGATCAGGGCGCGGCGAATAGGGCACGGTGCGGAGGTCATCCTCATGGCATATAGAGCCGGTTCCGAGCCCGCTGCAATCTTCAGCGGCCATGGGCGAGCAGCGGCGAGCAATACCGCGACGATTACGGCGGAGGCGGCGAGGGGAACCGCGGCCCAGCCGTTTTCGGCCGCCCAGCCGCAGCCGATCAGCATCACATCGGCACCGATAACCCGGCGGACCACGGCGGCATGGCCGAAACCACGCCGCACCGCGAGCTGATAGAAGTGCTGGCGATGCGCCTGCCACACCCGCTCGCCGCGCAGCAGCCGGCGCAGCAGCGTGATTGTCGCATCGGCCAGGAAATAGAGCGGCAGGATCACCGCTATCTTCCAGTGGCCGCTAAGCGCGGCGCCGAGCAGCAAGAAACCCAAAAGATAGCCGACCGGGGCGCTCCCGACATCGCCCAGGAAGATCCGCGCCGGCGACCAGTTCCACACCAGAAAACCGATAGCCGCTCCGAAAATAGCTGCGGCAAGCAAGGCGAGCCCCGGGTCCGCCCCGGCGCCAAACAGGGCGAAGAGGATCAGCCCGGCGGCAATCGCCGCAGCTTCGCTGCCGGCAATTCCGTCAATCCCGTCCATGAAGTTGAACAGATTGATCCACCAGACCCAGACTAGGCCGGTTATGCAATACGCCAAGCGTCCGACCAAGCCATCGAGCCGGTCTGGTGGTCACCGGACAGCACGAAGACGCCGATTGCCGCGGCAACGCCTTGCGCCAGAAGGCGCAGGATCGGCGAAAGGCCGCGCAGGTCGTCGATCCAGCACACTACCGCCAGGAAGACAGCCGCCAGAGAAATTCCGATGACACCCTGGCGGCACGAGGGCTCCCCGAGCGAGCAGGGCCCAAGCGAGCAGCACCGAGCCGACCAGCGCGAGCCCGCCGCCCCGCGGCGTCGGGGCGCTGTGCGACGACCGCTCGTTGGGCCGATCGAGGACGCCCCGGCGGCGCAGCAGCGGGATCAACACTCTTGTCGCCACACAGGCGACAATAGCGGTCGACACAGCAGTGGCGCTGGCGCGCAGCAGCGCCTCATTCATCGGCCGCAGACCGGCCGTCCACCGTTTGCTCCTCGGCAGGCTGATCTCCCGCGGCTCTCTTCGGCTCGCGTCGAATCGCCCAACGGACCGTGGCTCCCCCGGGCGGGACGGTTCCGCTCAACACCAGCTGCTGGCTCTTCCGCGCCTCCCCCGACCCGAGATAGATACTTTCACCGAGGCTCATCTGAGCGCCGGCGGCGCGCAAGCGCCACACGATCCCGCTGGGGCACCGCAGCAGCGCAGCGCTCGTATCGCGAACCAGGGAGGCTTGGACCGAGGGATGCAGGTGAAAGCGAACCGCAAATCCCGACCCGGGCAGGCCGGTAAGCCTGTCCTCACCGCGCAGATCCTCGCCATCGGCGGACAGGAACAGCTGGCGCGCATAGACTAGGCCGAAACGCTCGCGATAGCCGTCATGCGTCGCCGAGACCCATTGCTGGCCTTCATGTTCGGCCCGCTCCCGGGCAACTGCGGCCGGACTCCTGCCAAGTGAGCCGTCGGGGCGGATCTCGACCGAGTTGGTGTCGGCGACCACGAGCAGCGAATGCGCAGCGCTAGCGCGTGCCACCCGCCACCAATTGGGCTTTGGGCCACGATAGGCGCCGCAATTGACGATGATTCGCTCGCGCTCGTGGCTCAGCTCGAATGACATCGTGCCGGCATGCGCATGATCGTCAAAACCGCGGGGCGGTGGCCTCCCGGTGTCGATCAGTACCAGGCTCCTGAACGCTTGCAAGCGATCGAAGCCGGTATTCGGCGCATGTGAGGGGGCGCGTCCCTTGGTTTCGGACCGCGTCAGGACGAGATCGATCAGCACCCCGTCCTCTTCTAGCGAATCGTTGAACAACGCGAGCCGCCGGTCGCCGTGCCGGAAAAACCGCAGCATCGGAGCCATTCGCTCGATGGCTTCCTTGAGAGCGCCGGGGGTCTCGATCTGGCCTGCCCGCAACACGGCCCGAGTGTCGATCAGGTCCTGCAGGACCTGGAGCTGCAGCGACGGGCTGCGCGAGATGTGGCCGCCATCGGGCAGGATCTGAACCGACAGCTCCCGCACGAGCACCTTCAAAGCTCGAGCCAGACGCGGCTCGGGGCTGCCGAGGACGGCAATCCCCGCAATCAGGCCCTTGAGAGACCGCAGCCTCTCGGCGCCGGCGCGCTCCCAGCCGGCGGTGCGCGCCAGATGGCGCAGCTGGGCGACTAGGCTGGTCAGCATCGCTCGCCGAAAGGATTCGTCCTGATCGCGCCTCACGAACTCATCGAAATGCCCGATCCAGGCAAAGATCCGGGTGGCCAATACGTCGGCCCGCCACGCAAGGCTACGGCAATCGCTGTTCTCGGCTATCCAGCTCTGGATCAGATCCCGCCCCGCCTCGCGCGCTGTTCCGCCAGCAGCAGCAAGATCGGAGAGCCAACCGAAGCCGTGCCAGGCGGCGAGCCATTCCGGTCCTGTCGATGGTGGCGACCAGCGCGGCGAGGGATTGCGGACGAGCTCTCCGGCGAGCTCTATTTCGCCGCCGGCAATGGCTGCGCCGCGTTTGGCATCTCCGGGCCAGCGCTGACCAATTCTGAGCCTGAGATCGGCAGGCACGCGCCCGACCAAGGTGTGCCGATAGAGCGGGCCGCCCGCCAGGGCGCGCAGCGTATCGCGCCGCAATCGCGTTAGGAGCCCGGGCGCATCGGCGCCGAGGCGAGCTTTGGTGACCGGCCCCCGACCCTTTTCATTCGCGGCCGCCGTCATTCGGCCGTGCCCGGCTGCAAATCCGGGCGGCGAGCCGGCGGGCAAGAAAATTGTCGCGGGATCGGACGGCCCATGCGGCTTCGTAACAAGGAAAGCCCGACGCCGCAAGGCGTTGAGGCTGGGGGCGCCGCCTATCCCCGCTTGACCAGCCGGGCGCAAAAGAAACCGTCTATGCCGTCATACTCGCCGAAATGGCACGGCAATGTTCGCAGATCGCCCGCCGCTGTGATCCACTCGGGCGGCGCTCCGAGCTCCGCCGGCTCGATCTCGCGCCGCTCGATCGGCGCGCCGGCGTAAAACAATGATTCGACGCGCTCCGGGCCTTCTTCCGGCCTCGAGCGAGCAGGTGCAGTAAATCAGCGTGCCGCCGGGCCGGAGCATCTCGATCGCAGCGCGCAGCAAATTCTCCTGAACCACCGACAACCGCGCCACGTCCTCGGGGAATTTCAGGTGCGGCACATCAGGATGGCGGCGAATCGCGCCAGTTGTGCTGCACGGCGCATCGAGCAGGACCGCTTCGACCGGATGCGGCGGGCGCCAGGTCAGCGCATCAGCGCCCACCGCCGCGATCGGCAATTCGAGCCGTTGTAGATTGGAGATGAGCCGTTCGAGGCGCCGGCTCGAGCGGTCGACCGCTGTGACCCGGGCGCCGGCCGTCGCGAGCTGAGCCGTCTTCCCACCGGGCGCGGCACACAGATCGACGACCTCGCGTCCGGCGAGATCGCCGAATAGTCGCGCCGGCAGCGCCGCCGCCGCATCCTGAACCCACCAAGCGCCTTCGGCGTAGCCCGGCAAGGTCGCAAGGGCGCCGCCCGCCGCCCGGCGCAGGGTGCCGGTCGGCAGCAACACCCCTTCAAGGCTGGCGCGCCACGTCTCGGCGTCGTCACGCAAGGTCAGATCGAGCGGCGCCTCTTTGAGATGGGCTTCAGCGATCGCCCGCGCGGTTGTTTCGCCATAGGTCCTGCTCCATGACTGCCATAGCCAGTCGGGCGTGTTGAGGCGGGCTGCATCCTGCTCTTCGACGCGCTGCGCACCTTCGACGCTCAAGCGCCGAAGGACAGCATTAACGAGCCCTTTGTGCGACACGAACCCGCGGCTTTGCGCGACATCGACACTGGTGGCAACCGCGGCATGCGGGGGAGTGCGCAGAAACAGCAGTTGAGCGACGCCGAGCCGCAGTATGTCCTGAACCAGGGCCGCTCGCGGGGCGAGCGGAATGTTGAGACAGTCGGCGATCAGCGCATCGATTTGGCCCAACCTCCGCAGGACGGTCGCGACGAGAAGCCGGGCAAAAGCCCGATCACGGCTCGGCAGCCGATGCATCGCCGGGTTATCCTCGATCGCATCATCGAGCGGGCGTTTGCGGCGGAGTACCGCACCAATCAGGTCAAGCGCGACATGGCGCGCCGTCGGCGCTTCAGACATCAAGGTTCTACAGGATCATTTGCGCGGGAATAGCCCGAGACGAGAGCTGCTCTCGCTCCAACGCCAAATCGCAATCTTTGTTCCAGGGCATAGAACTAAAACCACCTCACACTCGAACGACGAGCCGGCGTGTATCGATCGAGTATGACGAGCCGGAAATAGGCCGCGAGCCCTTGTCCGCCGAGCGCGGCGGGCGCAGATTGGATCGTCGAATGCGAAGAACGACTGGCCGGGTCCTATGATTATCGGCCGGGTTGGAGAGCGGATAGGATGACGTGCTGCGTCGGGACGCGCTTATCGCCAGCTGGCGGCGTCGTCATTTCGGGCGTCGACGCCTCGCAGCCGCTTTCCCCCGAGCTCAGGATCTCGATACTCGAAGCTTTCCGCGACCACCATGTGCTGGTTTTTCCGGACCAGACGCTGAGCCGCGAGCGGCAATATGCATTTGGGGCCAATTTCGGAGATATCGAGAGCCATGGCAGCCGTAACGGGCGAAACAAGCGGCATGACGTGGCCCATGTGATCTCAAATCTCGACAGCGATGGCCTCCCCATTGACAGGTCTTCGTCTCCGGTCAGCAATTACCGTTGGCACACCGATAAATCCTATCACTCGGTGCCGCCGATGCTGACGGCGCTGTATGCGGTGGAGCTGCCGCCTGCGGGCGGCGACACGGAGTTCGCCAACACCGCAATGGGGTATGCCGCGCTCCCCGAGGGGGTGAAACAAGCGATTGCTAGCCTGCGGGTGGTTTTCTTTTGGGGAGCGAGCCGCGGTAGAGCGGAGCGCGCGCCACGCTCCGCCGCCGAAAGCCGCGAGCATCCACCTGTCGATCATCCGCTGGTGCGGACCCATCCCGAGACCGGCAAAAGTGCGCTCTATCTTGGCAATCATTCCTCGCACATCCTCGGCATGCCCGAAGCGGAGGGAGCAGCCCTGCTTGACGAGCTGCTGGCACATACGACAAGACCGGAGTTCGTCTACGCCCACCAATGGCGCAAAGGCGATCTCGTCATGTGGGACAACCGGTGCCTCTTGCATCGTGCCGTCGCAAACTACGAGGTCGGGCGTTACCGCCGCGTGATGCACCGCAGCGTCGTCCGCGGCACGATACCGGTCTGACCGCGTGAGGAATGCAGAGCGGGCACAAGCTTCAAGGAAACCGATTCTCGAGACCTGGCATCGGTTTCAATATCGTCTTCGGAAAGCTATCGAATCCGTCTCTGGCGGCGCGGTCGAGTTCCGCCATTGATAGATCAGGTGGTCGTGAACAGCATAGCCATTCAATTTCGCGATCCCTGGTGTGTTGTAGGCCGGGATTTCGACGACGATTGCTTGAGCGCAGGCCAGATTGCATTCTTCGACGAGCTGACCGGGCCTCAGCTCGCCTCGGCCATGGGCGGCCTTGAGGGATTCCTGAAGCCGATGCTCGAGCAGGTTGGCGAGGTGGAGCGCGTAAAGCGTCCCGCTGAACACCCCGCCGAGTCCCAGCATGGCGACCGCCCCGACCACCGCAACACGTTGCTGCTGGTGCGGGGAAAGGGTGCGGCCGCGCAGCACCGCGTGCGGTTTGCTCAATCGTATCCAGGCATAAGTTGCGGCGGCAATGGCCAAGGGTACGCCAAAGGCTGGGAGTTCGATCGCGGCTGCCAGAAACAGCGCGCTCGCGCCGGCAATCCAAGCCGCTTTTCGGTTCCCTGCCAGGATCGCGATCGAGGTCGCCACAGGGATGAGCTGAGCACAGAACTGTTAAACAAGGCTGAAACCGGTAGTGACTCAGTTTGAAATTTTGGGGAGTGATGCTGCGCCTTGCTGGAAGATCAGATGGTCTGGAGATCCATCGCCTTTGCTGCGCGAGTGGGGTCAAAATACTCGCGGAGGAAGGCGATCTTGCCGCCAGCAGCGCGAAGGAAAAACACGTACTCTTGACGATATTCTCGCCCGCTCGCTCTTATGCGTCCCTCAGCCCGGACCTCTCCGGCAGCGCCATTAGGATCGGCCAAGGGATAAACACGGATGTCCGAGAACCGGAAGTTCTCGACCGCGCCTCTGAACCAGTTAACGTGCTTCTCGACTGCCTCGCGTCCTTCTAGGCGATCGGGGTGTCCGAGTGCCGACGCAAATGGGAGCTCCCAAAGGATGTCATCAGCGATCAGCGTCTCCCATTCGCCCGGGCTAAGAAGCGTTTCGATGTGGCGCTGCAAAAGATCGGCGGCGATAGTCATCGCGATCTCCCCTCTGTTGGCTGAGCCTACGCTCCCATATATGCTTGGCGTTAAGCCGCGTCAGCCGGCTCAGATTTCAAAGTGAGTCACTACCCTGAAACCGGCTCGGATGCCCGCCTCGCCGTATGCGCCGCTGACCGCGCCGCGCTCATAACGTGGGTCGCGCCGGCAGCGCTACAGGTGCCGTTCCTTCCCCGTCATCGCCTACCGCCGCGAGGAGCGGCACTTTATGCTTCGGTCGTGGGCCCTCGCTGACCTTCGCAATATTGTTCGGCTTGCTTGGATCGGACAAACGCGGCGCAAAATCCCCCCGCCGCATCCCCACAGGTCATGAGCCGGTCCCGACGCGCTTCATTTGTGCCTCGCAATCGCCAATGGGAATGGACAATGATCCGCTCTGATATGGTCCCCCCGATGAGGCATAGATCGCAATGATCGACGAAACCCATGACCCAAGACGCGAGAGCTGGGTTGATTCGGCTCGCGGCCATGCCGAGTTTCCGATTCAAAACCTCCCGTTGGGCGTGTTTAGCCCTGCGGGGGGCGCCCCGCGCGGCGGGGTTGCCATCGGCGACAAGATCTTTGATCTGAAAGCCGGCATCGAGGCGGGATTGTTCTCTGGCGACGCGGCAAAAGCCGCCGAAGCAGCCGCAGGCCCGAGCCTCAATCCGCTCATGGCGTTCGGCAAAGGCCCGCGCCTGGCCTTGCGCAAGCACCTCTCCGTGCTTCTCTCCGCCGATGGGCCCGACCGCGCGAGGGTCGAGCCGCTATCGGCCCGGCTGCTGCACAACGCGGCCGATTGCCGTTTGCATTTGCCGGCGGCGATCGGCAACTTCACCGATTTCTTCGCCGGCATCCACCACGCGAGAAACGGCGGTATGCGGCGCGACCCCAATAACCCGCTCAACCCAAACTACAAATACGTTCCGGTGGCCTATCACAGCCGTGCTTCCTCGGTCCGGCCCTCGGGCGAGCCGATCCGGCGCCCGAGCGGCCAACGCAAGGCCGCCAATGAGGACGCGCCGAGCTTCGGCCAATCACTGAAGCTCGATTACGAGCTCGAGCTCGCTGTGTGGATCGGGCCCGGCAACGAGCTTGGCGAGCCGATTTCGATCAGCCAAGCGGGGGAGCACCTGTTTGGCCTCGGGCTCGTCAACGACTGGTCGGCTCGCGATGTGCAGGGCTGGGAATCGCAACCGCTGGGGCCGTTTCTCGGCAAGAGCTTCGGCTCGACGGTTTCGCCTTGGGTCATCACCAGCGAGGCGCTCGCGCCGTTCCGGGTTGCGCAACCGGCTCGGCCGGACGGCGATCCGCGGCCCCTGCCGCATCTGTGGGATGAGGCGGACCAGCGGGAGGGGGCCTTCGACATCGCGCTGGAGGCGCTGCTGCTGACCGAAGGCCTGAGAGCTAAGGGCCTGCCGCCGCATCGAATGTCGGCGAGCAACACCACGGACCTTTATTGGACACTCGCGCAATTGATCGCGCACCACACTTCTGGCGGGTGCAATCTAGAAGCGGGCGATCTGTTCGGCACCGGCACTATCTCCGGGCCCACGCCGGAAGGCTATGGCAGCCTGATGGAGCTGAGCGCCGACGGGCAGCGTAAAATCACCCTCGCCTCGGGCGAGACCCGCACCTTTCTCGAGGATGGCGACGAAGTGATCTTCCGCGCCCATTGCCGAAGAGCCGGCGCCACGCCGATCGGCTTCGGCGAGTGCCGCGCTCGGATAGCTTAACGAGCCGCGTTTCCTATAAACTACGTATATTATACGTTGATTAATAGCCTATTGACATATTGGGGTGTAAATAGAATTCATTCTACGACCGTTTAGGATGGTTGTGGAGGCGAAGCCATGCCGGACACATCGATCATCGAGACCGGCTCCTCGTTTCGGATCCCGGCCCGGCTTGTGGGCCGCCGGGCTCGACACGACAGTTCGACACGTTTGGTCACCTGGCCCGCGCTCCCGGGGATGCACCCCGGGGAGCTGTGGCTGGCTGCGCTGCCGTCGACCGAGCCGGAGCCTGCGCCGCTCGAATACCATGCCCTCGCCGCTGCCAATGTCGTCATCTATGACCAAGAGCTCGCCCCCCTCGTGGCTAAGTTTTTGCCTCTCGGCGGCTACGCAGAGCCGGCGGCGCCGAGCGGGGATGGCGGAGGCGCTGCCTGGGCGCGCTGCCTGCGCTTTGTGCGCGACGGCTGGAGCGTCGCGCGATTGGTCCCGCCCGGCGGCGAGTTCCGGCACTTGTCGGAGCTGGCCTTGAGCCCGGAGATACAGGCGGATCTGCGGGTCACGGTGTTCGCCAACCACGGCAGGGGTGTGTACGAAAGTTCGGAAATCCGGCTCGACGAGCTCATCAATCTCGACCGATCCTCCAGTCTCACGATTGTTTTCGATAGGATCGCGGGTGAACTCGGTCCATCCCTTTCGGTCGCGTCGACAAATGGTCTGGCCGGCTGATACGCAATGCCCGAATTGGTGAGAATGACGGCCTTGGTCCTGGCATTGGTCGGGGCTCTCTGGGCCTGCGGATTGCTGCACGGGCATTAGCTCAAAGCGACAACAGCCGATCGAGCAGCGCTTCGTCGCTGCGCAGATCCGCCACGTTGCCCGAGTAGCGGACGGCGCCCTTTTCGAGGACATACACCCGGTCGGCGAGCGACAAGGCGAAGTCGACGCCTTGCTCGGCCAGTAGGATCGTCAGCCCCTGAGCCTTCAGTTCGCCGATTTTGAGGCGCAAGGTCTCCACGACCAGCGGCGCCAAGCCCTCGGAGGGCTCGTCGAGCAGCAGCAGCTCGGGGTTGCCCATCAAGGTGCGGGCGATCGTCAGCATCTGCTGCTCGCCGCCCGACAGGTGACCGCCGCGCTGATCCCGCCGCTCCTCCAGGATCGGGAAGAGCTCCCCGACCGTGGCGATCGTCCAGTGGCCGGGCCGCCGCGCCGCCCGCGCCCCGACTTCGAGGTTCTCCCGCACCGTCAGCTCGGCGAAGATGCGCCGGTCCTCGGGGACAAAGCCGATCCCGGCGCGCGCCGCACGGTGCGGCGACCAGCCGGTGATGTCGCGCCCCTGCCAAAGGACACGCCCGCTGCTGGGCGGCGTCAGGCCCATCACCGAGCGCATCGTCGTCGTCTTGCCGACGCCGTTGCGGCCGAGAAGGCACACGCATTCGCCGCGCTCGACGGCGAGCGAGATGCCGAACAGCACTCGGCTGAGCCCATAAGCGGTGCGAATGTCCTCGACCGCAAGCAGCGGGGTCATCGGCTATTCAATGCCCGCCGAGATAGACGCGGCGCACCTCGGGGTCGGCGCGCACCTCGGCGGGCGTCCCCTCCGCCAGCACTCGGCCCTGATGCAATACAGCGATCTTCTCGGCGATCGCGAACACGACCTGCATGTCGTGCTCGGTGAAGAGCAGAGTGAGACCCCGCTCCCCCGCGATCCGCTCGAGCAGGCGCATGGTCTCGTGGGTTTCGCTCGCCGACATCCCCGCCGTCGGCTCGTCGAGCAATAGGAGGGCGGGGTCGCTCGCCAATGCGATCCCGAGCTCGAGCTGCTTCTGGTTGCCGTAGCTGAGCGTTGCAGCGACGGCTTGCTCCTGGCCGCCGAGCCCGATCGAGGCGAGCAAGGCCGCCGTCTCTTCCCGGTAGAAGGTTTCCGAATGCGACCAGAAATTGCGCCGCGGCCGCGATGGGCGAGAAAGGCCGCCTGCACATTTTCGAATACCGAAAGCCGGGGGAAAATGTTGGTCCGCTGAAACGAGCGGCCGACCCCCATCCGGCAGATCCGGTGCGGCGCCGCGCCGGTGATGTCATAGCCGTCGAGCAGTACCTGACCGGAATCCGGCCGGATATGCCCGGTGATCAGGTTGAAGAGGGTCGATTTCCCGGCGCCGTTCGGCCCGATGACCGCGGCGATCTCGCCCGTGTCGACGGTCAGGCTCACCCCGCCGATCGCGACAAACCCGGCGAAGGATTTGCGCAATTTGCGGACGTCAAGCATCGCGGTGCACCAGCCGGCGGCGGGCGAAACGGAAACCCGCGACGAGCCCCCCGACAATGCCGCCCGGGAAGGCATAGAGCAGGATGACCAGCAGGGTGCCGAGGACCAGCGGCCAATATTCGGTGTAGGAGGTGGTCTGCTGGTTGAGCCAAACCAGCGCGAGCGCGCCGACCGGCGGCCCCCAGAAGTAATCCATGCCGCCGAGGATCGTCATGATCATGACCTCGGCGGATTTCGACCAGAACACGTAATCGGCAAAGACGCCGCGGTTGAAAATGCCGAACAGCGCCCCAGCGAACCCGGCAAAGGCGCCGGCGACGACAAAGGCGGCGAGCTCGTAGGCGCGCACGTTGATCCCGATGAAGGCGGCGCGCTCGGCATTGTCGCGGATCGTCGTCAGCATCCGCCCGAACGGCGATCGGGTGATCTGGCGCAGCACGGCGAGGCAGACCGCGACCAGCAACAGGGTCAGCAGATAGAAGCGGTCGCCGATGCGCAAATCCGCCAGCCCTGGCACCGCCGCCATCCAGTCGAGGTCGGGATAGGGTATGTCGGGCAATCCCTGGTCACCGCCGGTCACATCGTTCCACTTGAAGCAGACCGCCCAGACGATCTGCGAAAAGGCCAGCGTCAGCATCGCGAAGTAGATCTTTGTCAGGCGCACGCAGAAAAAGCCGAACACCAATGCGAAAGCGGCGGCGCCAATCCCTGCCGCCGGGAAAGCGATAGCGAAGGGCATCGCGTAGGTCTTCATCAGGATGGCGCAGACATAGGCGCCGACCCCGAAATAGGCGACATGCCCGAAGGAGACGAGGCCGGTCGTCCCGAGCAGCAGATTGAGGCTTGACCGCGAAGAGGGAATTGATCGCGATCTGGGTGGCGAGAAAAGTGTCGTAGCGCGAGCCGAGCCACGGCACCCAGAACGCGACGAGGAACACGATCAGGGTCCACGGGATGTGGCGGGCGAGCGCTGCGCGGCGCCGGGTCGTCACAGCGGCCGGCCGAACAGGCCCCAGGGGCGGATGACCAGGATCACCGCCATCAGGGCAAATACCGAAAACAGTGAAAACCCAGGGAAGATCAGGATGCCGAAGGACAGCACCTGGCCATAGATCACCGAGCCCCAAAAGGTGCCCCAGAACGAGCCGAGCCCGCCGATCACGACGACGATGAACGCCTGCACGATGATCTCGACATCCATGCCGGGCACAATGCTCTGGATCGGCGTCACCAAGGCTCCGGAGAGGCCGGCGAGAAACGAGCTGACGACAAACATGCCGGTGTAGATGCCGCCGACATTGGCGCCGAGCGCGTCGAGCATCTCGCGGTCATAGGAGGCCGCGCGCACCATCCGGCCGGCGCCGGTGCGGCTCAAGACGAGCCAGCCGGCGACCGCGATCGCGATACCGGCCGCCATGATGAACAGATTGTAGAACGGCAAGGTCGCGCCAAACGCCTCGACGCCGCCGGCGAGCGAGGGGGGCCGGGATACCGAAAGCTGGGTCGTGCCCCAGACGAATTTGGCGGCGTCGCCCAGGATCAGCACCAGCGCGTAGGTGAAGAGCAGCTGGTAGAGCTCTTCGCGGCCGTAGAGATAGCGCAGCAACAGCCGCTCGACCAGCGCGCCGAGCAGCGCCACCCCGAGCGCCGCGACGAGCACCGCCGGCCAGAACCGCTCGGGCGCCGGCTGCAGCCATTGCACCGCCTGCCACGCCAGATAGGCCCCGATCATGTAGAACGAGCCATGCGCGAAATTGAGGACGCGCATGACCCCGAAGACCAGCGACAGGCCCGAGGCGATCAGGAACAGAAACATCGCCGTCGTCAGGCCGCCCATGAACTGGCTGAACAGAAACGACGCCGGCACTGTCAACACGCCGACCGAGGTCCCGGACGGGCACCCGTAAACACTCCCTCTCCGCCCCCGGGGGCGGAGAGGGTCGGGGTGAGGTGGGGGAGCCCAGAATTCCGAAACGCGGCGCTACCCGCCTCACCCTCCCGTCACCGCTCCGGCGCCCCTCCCTCTCCCCCCGCAAGCGGGCGGAGAGGGGCGATGGCCGGCTTCGCCCGTTTTGAAACATCAATTCATGTAGGGCGTCGGGTCGATGTATTCGGGGTTCTTCATGACGGCGAAAGGATAGGCCGGGTCCTTGACCATCTCGCCCCAGAATTCGCCGCTTTCAGTCTCGTGGGTCTTGGGGTTGAAGGTGCGCTTGCCGACCGGGGTGTCGATGGTCAGGCCCAGCAAGGTCTTGGCGACCTTGTCCGAATCGGTCCCGCCGGCCTTCTTGATGCCCTCGACGATCGCCTGGATCGAGATGTAGCCCATGATGGCCCAGCCCGAACCGTATTCGGATTTGGTGAAGGCCTTCAGGTGCTCGACATAGGTTTTGTGCTCGGCCGGCTCGCTTGCCGGTCCAGATCACCGGGTCGTAGGCGTCCGACCATATCCCGTAGGGGTAGTCGGGGCCGAGCGCCAGCGCCTCGTCGACTGTCCCGACCTCGCCGCCATCGGCGAGCCGGTTCTTGATCGCCTTGAAATACCCGAGCGGCGTCGCCTGCTTTGCAAAGGTGACGAAGTCCCCGCCGAACACGTCGCAAAAGACGGCATCCGGCTTTTTGCTCATTTGCGCGGTGATAAAGGCGGTGAAATCCGGCTCGCCGAGCTTTGGCCATTGCTGGTCGACGATCTCGATGTCGGGGCGCAATTTCTTCATGTATTCGACATAAGCGGCGACCGCGTCGCGGCCATAGGCATAGTCGGGCGCGATCGTGGCGACCCGCTTGACCTCCTGCCATTTGGCCATGATCGCCGCGCCGGTGCGCCCTTCGATCATCGTGTTCGAGGCCACCCGGAAGATGTAGGGGTGAAGGTTCTCGGGTGCGGTAAGCAGCATCGTCTTGGCGGTCGGCGCGACAAAGACGATCTTGTTTTCCTTGGCGATCGTCGAGACTGCCGGGGCCTCCGCCGAGGTCAAGGTGCCGGAGAGAAAATCGACGTTGTTCTTGATGATCAGCTCGCGGGCGAGGCGCACCGCCTCGTCGGCGCTGGCCTTGCTGTCGCGCGACAGAAATTCGAGCTTTTTGCCGAGCACCCCGCCCTTCGCGTTGATCTCCTCCACCGCCATTTCGGCGCCCTTGAGGATCGGCACACCGTAGACCGCGGCCGGGCCCGACAGCGGCATCGGGAAGCCGATCTTGATCGTCGCCTGGGCTGAGGCTGCCGCGGGGGCGAGGATGGCGGCGGCGCAAGACAATGCGAGAAGTTGATTACGGAGCATGGTTGCGTCTTCCCTCCCTGCTCAGCCCTTGTCGTTCGTGTCGCGGTTGCACCATGACGGCTTTCGGCTGTCAAGCCGGCCGACCCGAAGCCGGCGGCGCCGGCTGCGGCCACAATGCCTACCCGCGAATTGCTGCCGCCGGGTAAAGGTTTACGGAACCTAGAAAGGGGGCCGCACCGTGCTCGACCGCATCCTGATCACCAACGACGACAGCATCGAAACACCTGGCCTCGCGGTTCTCGAATGCATTGCCGGGCAGCTCGCCAGCAGGGTCCGGGGCTGATCCAGGAATGCAGGTCGAGAGCCGCATCGACCCGCGCGGCCTCACCCGTCACTGGCTACGCTTTCGTCGCGGGCCGCGCGAGCAGGGCCTTGTCGATCCCTACGGCGACGGCTTCGCGCAACACCAATTCATAGGGCAGCGAGGCGCCGTAGGGCCGCCGATGCCGCCGGCGCCAATTACCGCAATGCGCATGCCAATCTCTTTCAGCCTACGTGCAGGACCGCCTTGCCGGTGAATTCCCGATCGATGAGCCGGCGCGCAACCGTGCCGATCTCGTTCCACGGGGCTTCAACGGCGATCTGCGGGCGCAGCTTGTTTGCAGCGATCAGGTCGGCCAGCAACGCTAGGCCGATGCCGGCCCGCTCGACGCTCATCAATTCGTGGAACAGGGTGAGCCCGTAGAGCCGCACGCCGCCGGCCGCAAAGAATTCACGGCTTTCGAAGGTCGCCTGAGCGCCCTGAGTCACCCCGAAGGTCACGCAGGTGCCGCCCGGCTGCAGCATGCCGAGCGCGGCGCCCAAGGCGGAGCCGCCGAGCGAATCGAGGATCAGCCAGAACGGCCCGTGCGGCTTGGCGGCGGCGAGCTCGCGCCCCAGCACGACCCGATCGCCGCACCATTCGGCAACGGCAGCGCGATATTCCTGCCGGCGCACATGCCCCCAGACTTGTGCGCCGGCGGCCGTCGCGAGCTGGCACGCCAAATGCCCGACGCCCCCCGAGGCGCCGTCGACCAGCACCTTGCGGCCGAGCAAAAGCCCGCCTTGGCGCAGCGCGTGCAATGCGGTGAGCCCCGCGACCGGCAATGTCGCCGCCTCGCGCATCGCCGACTGCATCGGGCAATGCGGCCACCGCATGGGTGCGGCAATTGACCCGCTCGGCCCAGGCGCCGGACGGCAGGATGCCGACCACACGCGTTCCAGGCCCGGGCCCGCTGCCATCGGACGCCGCGGTCTCGACGACGCCGACGAAATCCCAGCCGGGCCGCCATCCCGGCTCGGCCTGCTGCAGGGCGCGCCGCGTCTCGCCGCGGTTGAGCGAGATCGCCGTCACCCGCACCGTCACCTCGTCGCGGTCGGGGTCGCGCAATTCCACCGATCTGACGGCGAGCCTGCCCGGCGCCGCCGGATCGACGGTAACGGCACGGATCTGATGAGGCATGCGCATTCCTCTGTCTGGTCGGGCTCCGATGCTCGCCGCCACCGAGGCTGCGAACCGCTTCATGATAATGTCGAGCGCCGCTGGCGCGCAGCGTTATCGCCCAGGCGGAGGCTCTCCCGCAGCGGACGGCGCTGCCAGCCGGTGGTCGAAGCCGAGATAGTGGAGGCGCTGGCTGCGGGAGGGGAAATGGACCGCGGGGCGAACATTCCCGGATGGAAGGGGGTTCCAAATCGCCTTGATCTTGGCCGAATCGCGTCGTTGCATGTAGGCCCGTGGCCGCGTGCATGGTTTGGGATAATGACGGTGAAACCATCGCGGATCAGATTTTCGAGCGCGATGTCCTCGACCGTCGCTGTGCGATGGCGCTCGGTGACGCCATGCGTTAGCAATTCCTCGTCCGGCGCGCTCGCACGGCGCGACTCGAGCGCGAGCCCACGCCCCGCCCCCTTGCCGTCAAAGGGCTGCTGGCATTTCCTAGCGCTTTCACGGGGTGACGATAACCTGCTGCAAAAGCGGCATTCACCATTAATCAACCTTTAGGTCGTGCCCGAGTTCAGCGCGGACGAGATCGAGGCGGTGCGGCTCAGCCTGCGCGTCGCGTTCTGGGCGATGCTCGGCAGCCTGCCCTTCGGGATCGCAACGGCGATGGTGCTGGCGCGCGGTCGGTTCTGGGGCAAGAGCCTGGTCGATGGAATCGTCCATCTGCCGCTCGTCATGCCGCCGGTTGTCACCGGCTACCTCTTGTTGCTGCTGTTCGGCCGCAACGGGCCGCTCGGCCGGTTTCTCGCAGACACATTCGGGATCGTCTTTGCCTTTCGCTGGACCGGCGCGGCGCTCGCCTCGGCGGTTATGGGCTTTCCGCTGATGGTGCGGGCGATCCGCCTGTCGCTCGAAGCGGTCGACCGCAGGCTCGAGGAGGCCGCGAGCACACTCGGCGCGGGGAGCGTCTATGTCTTTCTGCTGGTCACCCTGCCGCTGACCGCGCCGGGCATCGTCGCGGGCATGGTGCTCTCCTTCGCGCGCAGCCTCGGCGAGTTCGGCGCCACGATCACCTTCGTTTCCAACATTCCCGGGGAAACCCGGACGATCGCCTCGGCGATCTACACGCTGACCCAGACCCCCGGAGGCGATGCCGGCGCGCTGCGCCTGACCTTCGTCTCGATAGCGCTGTCGCTCGTTGCGCTGCTCGCCGCCGATTTGCTGGCGCGGCGCATCGGGCGGCGGCTCGCTGGCGATTGAAGCATGCTCGAAGTCGATATCGAGCACCGGCTCGCGGCATTCGAGCTCGACGTTCATTTTCGCGCGGGGCGCGGCCTGACGGCGCTGTTCGGCCGCTCGGGCGCGGGCAAGACCTCGGTCGTCAATGCGATCGCCGGGCTGATCCGGCCGCAGCGCGGCCGCATCGTCGTCGACGGATCGGTATTGGTCGACACCGAACAGGGTGTCTTCGCCTCGACGCACCGGCGCCGGGTCGGCTACGTCTTTCAGGAAGGACGGCTGTTCCCGCATCTCACCGTCCGCCACAATCTGCTGTTCGGCCGCCGGTTCGCCCCGGCCGCGGCGCGTTCGGTCAAGCTTGAAGACGTTATCGAGCTGCTCGGCGTCGGTCCGCTGCTCGACCGCCGCCCCGGCCGGCTCTCGGGCGGCGAGAAGCAGCGGGTCGCGATCGGCCGGGCGCTGCTCGCCGGCCCGCGGCTGCTGCTGATGGACGAGCCCCTGGCCTCGCTCGATGCGCGGCGCAAGGACGAGATCCTGCCGTATCTCGAAAGGCTGCGCGACCAGGCCGGCGTTCCGATCGTCTATGTCAGCCACTCGGTCGCGGAGGTCACGCGGCTCGCGACCACGATCGTGCTGATGTCGGACGGCCGAGTGCGCGCGGTCGGCCCGGTCCAGGAGGTGATGGGCCGCGCCGAATTGTATCCGCTGGCGGGGCGCTTCGAAGCCGGCGCGGTGCTCGCCGTGCGCGTCGCGGCGCACGATACGAGGTGGGGGCTGACGGAGCTCGCCGGCAGCTTCGGGAAGCTCGTTATTCCCCGCCTGGAAGCGCCCGTCGGCACGGCCCTGCGGGTGCGCATTCGGGCGCGCGACGTGATCCTCGCGGCGGTGCCGCCAATCGGGATCAGCGCTTTGAATGTGCTCGCAGGGCGGGTCGAGCAATTGGTACCGATCGAGGAAGGTGCCGTCGAGGTGCAGCTGCGAGTCGGCAACGAGCGCTTGCTCGCGCGGATCACCCGACGCTCGGGCGAGGCGCTGGGGCTCGTTCCCGAGCGCGAGGTTTTTGCCGTGATCAAAACTGTGGCGATCGACAGGCGGAGCCTTTCCCGGCGGGGCGAGAGCGCCGATCTAGAAGGGGGTGAAGAGCTGTTCGACAGCTGAACGGGGTGCGTCGGCCAGCGAATGCTCGTGCATCGGACAGGATGGCAGCCATGGACCGGGTTGGACGCGTGATAGCGGTGGCCGGCTCGCAGATGACGGCGAGGCTCGAAACCGACGAGCTCGCCGAGGAGACCGTCCGCATCGGCGCGATGGTCAAGGCGCGGAGCGCCGCGCTCGATGTGGTCGGAACGATCGCCGCGATACAGGCGGAAGCGGGCGGCGCTTCGCCTTCCAGCGTCTTCGTCGTCGATCTTTTCGGGGAGATCGCCATCGCAGCCGACGGTCAGACGCAATTCAACCGCGGCGTTTCGCATTACCCAGTTTCCGGCACGCCCGTTCGAGCCGCGACCGAGGCCGATTTGACGGCCGTCTATCGCCGGCCCTCTGCGACCAATGTCAGCATCGGCACCCTCTACCATGATCCGCGGCGGCCGGCTTTCGTTCTGGTCAACGAATTGCTGGCGAAGAATTTCGCCGTGCTCGGCGCCACCGGCTCCGGAAAATCCTGCGCCGTGACTTTGATCCTTTCCGCCGATCATCGCGGCAGCATGCCGAACGCGCACATCGTACTTCTGGACCCGCACAACGAATACGCGGCAGCCTTTGGCGAGCTCGCCGAGGTCGTCAATGTCGACAATCTGCATCTGCCGTTCTGGCTGCTCGATTTCGAGGAGGCCGTCGGCGTGCTGGTCCGCGGCGGCACCGCGCAGGAGCAGGAGGCCCAGGCGATCATCCTTAAGGAAGCGATCACTCGGGCCCGCCGCCGTTTCGCGACCGACGAGCTCGCCGCGGCGTCGATCACCGTCGACACGCCGGTGCCGTACAAGGCGTCCGATCTCCTTCGTTTTCTCGACGAGGCGATGGGAAGGCTCGACAATCCGGACACCTCCGCTCCTTACCTCCGCCTGAGGACGCGCCTCGAATCGCTGCGGCACGACCGGCGGTTTGCCTTCATGTTCTCGGATTGGCTCGTCACCCGGGACACGCTGCTCGCAAATCGTCGGCCGTCTGTTGCGCATCCCGGTCAGCGGCAAGCCGCTGGCGATAATCGATATATCCGGCATTCCGTCCGAGATCGCCGATGTCGTGGTGTCTCTGTCTTGCCGGCTCACCTTCGACTTTGCCCTGTGGTCGGACCGCGAGCGAATGCCGCCGGTTCTGCTGGTATGCGAGGAGGCGCATCGCTATATCCCCGCTGCCCCGAGCATCGGGTTCGCCGCCGCCGGCCGCGCGATCACGCGGCTCGCTCGCGAGGGGCGCAAATACGGCATCTCGCTCGCCCTCGTCACCCAGCTGCCTTCCGAGCTGTCGCCCCAGGCGCTGTCCCAATGCGGCACCGTGTTCGCATTGCGGCTCGGGCATTACCTCGATCATCGCTTTATCGAGACTGCCTTGCCCGATGCGGCGCGGGGCATGCTGGCGGCGCTGCCCAGCATGCGCACCCAGGAAGCGATCGCCTTCGGGGAAGGGGTGGCGTTGCCGATGCACATTCGGTTCGGGGATTTGCCGCCCGAGCGGCGCCCGCGCAGCGACAGCGCCGAATTCTCGAAAGCGTGGCAGTCGGACACCGCCGATGCTCGATTTCCTCAGTGAAGGGATCCGCCGCTGGCGCGAGCAGAGCCGCGCCCCTGGCAAGGCATAGCCGGCCGGGTTCAGCTGCCGCGCAGCGGGATCTCCTTTAATCCGAACGAGACGATCGTGGTCAGCGCCGAGACGGCTGCGGCATAGAAAAGACGTGCGAGAACGCGGCGCGCACGGTGCGCTGCAAGCCGGCGAGAGCGCCGGGAATAATGCTGTCCTGTTGATCGAGGTGAAGCAGCGCGATCCCGGGATTGGGGCCCAGCACATCGTGGCCGGGAAGCGCGAGCGCGCCGGAATTGAGCTCGCCGACGAGCAGCGCGGTGAAGAGCGCGACCCCGAAGGCCCCGCCGATCAGCCGGAAGAACATGACCGTCGACAGGCCGATCCCGGTATCGGCGAGGTCGAGGGCATTCTGCACGGGGACGATCACGGTCGGGAGCTGAAACCCGAAGGAGAGCCCAAGCGCAGCGGTCAGCGCGGTGTCGAGCGGCCAGGAGCTGCCCGAGCCCCGCAATACGCGATCGATGCCGCAAATGATCGTCATCGCCGCGGCGCCGAGGATCGGGAAGATGCGGTAATGCCCGGTGCGGCTGACCAGTTGCCCGGCGATAAACGCGCCCAGGACGGTGCCGCCGGTCATCGGGATCAGTCGTATTCCGGCCTCGTTCGGCGCCAGGCCGGCGGCGAGCTCGAAGTCGAGCGGCACCAGGATGATCATCGCGATCATCACCATCGACATCAAAAAGCTGATCGCGCTCGCGACCGCGAAGATCCGGTTGGCGAAGAGGCGCAGCGGGATCATCGGCTCGGGCGACTCCGCGTTCCCATACGACCAAGCCGACCAGCAGCACCAGGCCGATCACCAGCGGGAGCGAGGACATCGGCACGTGCCCCATCCGCCGACCTCTTGGGCGCGGCCCACCGCGATCAATATCGGCGTCGTCGAGCCGAGGATCAGGGCCGCCCCGATCCAGTCGATCGCCGGCCTTCTCTTCGGGCTTTGGCAGCCGGCGAAGATTGCGGTTGCACAAGACCAGCGCCAGCGCGCCGAACGGAATGTTGATCCAGAAGATCCAATGCCAGGTCAGGTAATCGGCGAAGAAGCCGCCGAGCACCGGGCCGAGCAGGTTCGAGACCGCCATGACGCTCGAAAAATAGCCCTGGTAGCGGCCGCGCTCGCGCGGCGGGATGACGTCGGCGATCGCCGCCTGCGACACCGAGCGCAGGCCGCCGCCGCCGATCCCTGCAGAACCCGGGCCGCGATCAGCTGCGGCATGGTCTGCGACAGAGCGCACAAGCACCGAGGCGCCGAGAAACAGCCCGATCCCGGTGAGCAGGATCGGGCGCCGGCCGTAGAGGTCGCTCAGCCGGCCGTAGATCGGGGTCGTCACGGTCGAGGCCACGAGATAGGCCGAGACCACCCACGACATCAATTCCCAGCCATTCAGGTCGTTCGCCATCGTCGACAACGAGGTCGCGACGATGGTCTGGTCGAGGCTGGCGAGAAACATCGCCAGCATCAGGCCGGACAGGATCGAGACGATCTCCCACCGCGAGAAATGCGCGGCTGTCGACAGGCGCGGGATCGGCCGCCACAGCGTTCGCCTCGGGAGCGGTTTGTCTGTACAAGGCAACGATCCGGCAGCAGTTGAAGGGCATTCTGGCCCGAGGGCGGAGAGGGAGTGTTTCGGCAATCCGGGAATTTTGGAATGCGATCGGGACCGTGGCCACGCGCATCGGGTCATGATAGCGTCCCGTGCCTTACCGCTGTAGAGGTGACTGTAATGAAGGTCAGGATCGAATACTGCGTGCCTTGAAACTATGAACCAAGGGCCCTCCGTGCGAAGGCCAGGCTCATGGAACGCGGCGCCGAAGAAGTCGAGCTCGTCAAAGGCGTAGCCGGCGTCTTCGAAATTACGATCGACGGAAAGCTGGTTTTTTCCAAGAAGCAGCTCGGCCGGTTTCCGGAAGACGCGGAAATCGACGCGTTAGCAGGCGGATAACGCCCCGGCCCGGCCCTCCCTCGCCATCGGGGGAGGGTCGGAACCGCCCCGCTGGCGGGCTTCCAGCTCGTCGAGCATCCCGACGATGCGGTCGATATGGGTGTCCTTGTCGTAGAGGCCGTAAAGCGTGCCGGCGAGCCGGACCGGGTCGCCCGAATAATACCGCTCGTACAGTTGCTGGCGGCCTGAGAAGGACGACACCGCGGCGTCGAACGCCAGCCGGAACAGCTTGATGCGCGCCGCGGCATCGGCATTGGCCGCCTGAAAATAGGTCGTGACGTCGGCGGCGGCCGGGCCCTGGAGCTCGGCATAGGACGGCACGGCGACGAGCCCGCCGGCGCCGAGCAGCTGGATGATCTCGCACATCCGCACGAACATCTTCGGGAACATCATGCGGACGGTCCATAGCGGCATCGCCGCCGGGGTCGTCACGCCGGAAGGTCCCGGCGCGGCGTCGGCCTCGCTCGCCCTCAAACAAGCGCGGCAGAACTCGGCGTACTGGATCAGCTCGGACGAGCATGCCCTGGACATGCAGATGCTGGTCGATATTGGTCGATTTGGCGATCGCGAAGGCGAGCCCCATCATGAACTCGGCCTTGGCGAGGTTCTTGGTCGAAAACTGGTGCATGATCTGCGGCATGATGCCGGTGCGGTTGTAGAGCCCGTTGCACAGCTCGGCATCGCGGTGAATAAAGACGCGCTCCCACGGCACCAGCACGTCATCGAAAATCACCATCGCGTCGGTCTCGTCGAACCGCGCGGACAGCGGGTAATCCATCACGCGAGGCGGCATTCTGGTGGATCACCGAGGGGCGGCAGATAAAGCGCAGCCCCGGCGCGTCGACCGCGACGCTGAAGCCGAAGGCGTAGGGCTCCGCCTCCTTGCTCGGGGCGATATAGGTCGAGGGCAGCACTAGGAGGTCATGCGCATAGGCGCACAAGGTCGACACCATGCGGGCGCCGCGGATGACGATCCCGGCATCGGTTTCCTTGACGATCTTTGCCGCGAGATCCTTGTCCTGCTGCTCGACCGGCTGCGAGCGGTCGACCTGCGGATTGACCAAGGTATGGGTCATGCAGATGTCGTTGTCGCGGATATGCGCGTGATAGGCGCGGACGTTCTCGGCGAAGCGCCGGTCCTTGTGGCCGAATTCGTCGGCCGCCGAGGCGAAGCCGGTAAAGAAGATATTCATGAAATCGGGGCTGCGGCCGAACATCCCGCAGGTCGCGTCCATCCAGATCTTCACCATCTCGCGGCGGCGGATCAGATCATCGACCGAGCGCGGCTCGATAAACGACAGCCCGACGCGCTCGCCGTCGGCCGGCGAGGGGAAGGTCATCCGCTCGACGAGCGCCGGGTCGTGCTGCATGTCGTAGAGCTCGGCGAGGCTCCGCGCCGCGGCGGCAAAGCGCGGATCCGTCGTTACATCTCGCCACCCGTTCGCCGTCGATGAACAGCTGGCGCCCGTCGCGCAGCGATTCCAGCAACTCCTTGCCGGTGCGGATGCCCATTTCTCGTTTCCTTTGATGCCCGAGTCTAGTGCTCAGATGCGGCATCGCCGCGCGCGCCAGAGATCAGGACCAAGCAATTGAAA
Organism: uncultured Alphaproteobacteria bacterium; assembly: GCA_963836845.1. Taxonomy (GTDB): domain Bacteria; phylum Pseudomonadota; class Alphaproteobacteria; order ATCC43930; family CGMCC-115725; genus AP-15. The sequence goes on from CAWILK010000048.1 coordinate 172,186, forward strand.
TAGTTGAATACCCATTATGGGAAACAGCGGATCACGAGGACGAGACTAGCGACATCCGACGAATTCCGGCATCACCGAGGCTCCGGAGAAATGGGGCTTGATATAGTTCGCTATACGTTCCCGGGCAAGGCCTGCAGGCCCGCGTTCACAGTCGGCGGTTCGACCACAACGCGAGCGCCTCTCACCCGTCATTCCCGCGAAAGCGCAGGGCTGTCCGGGGGATCGAATTCGGTTGCAGCATCGCCGCCCGCTCAACCGAAAGCGCAGAATTCGGCGGGATGGGTTTCGCGGAAAAGCCCCTGTCCGCCCTTCAGGGGGGAGAGGGAGCAACTGTCTTGAGGCGGAGGGTGTTGCCGACCGCGCCGGCCGCGTCAAGGCGGGCGCTTTGCGCCCCCGCGCGACGCGCGGCTTCGGCCTTGACCCGGCGGCGCGCCGGCAGTTTGCGCATCCAAGCGTCGGCCCCTTGTGCCGACGCTCGCTCGGCGGGCGCGTTCATGGCGCGGCCGGCTGCCAGTGGTCGCCGTTGCGCAGCATGGCATTGAGAATGGTGATCAGCTTGCGCATGCCGGCGGTCAGGATGACCTTGGGCCTCTTGCCGGCCAAACGACCGGCGAAGACAGCGATTGTCGGATTATGGCGTTTGGCGACCAGCGCGGCCATGTAGAGCGCGCCGCGTACCGCGGTGCGTCCGCCGGTGATGTGACGGGCGCCGCGGCGGCGGCCGCTGTCGTCGTCGAACGGCGCGACCCCGACGAGGCCGGCGATCTGCCGGCGGGTGAGATGCCCGAGCTCGGGCAACAGCGCGATCAGGGTGTGGGCCAGCACCGGCCCGACCCCGGGCACGCTGCGCAACTGTTTGGCCAGCGCGTCCCATTGCGGGTGCTCGCCGATCAGCGCGGCAATGCGCCGATCGAGCTGCTGAACCCGCCGGGTGAGCCCGGCGCGTTGCGCCATCACCAGCCGCCGCAGCTCGGCTTCGCCTAGATGCTCGAGCTGATTGACGGTATCGGTGATCGCCTGCTGCAGGTGGCGGCGCACCCGCAGGCATTCGCCGAGGCGGTCGAGGGCGGCCTCGCGCAGCGGCCGCTCGGTGGCCAGGGTGGCGGTGAATTCGGCGATGGCACCAAACTCAGATGCTGACCTAACCTTAGAGCCTGACCCGAAATGAATCAGCCGGTTTCGAGGTGTTCCGTCGCCCCCGCGAAAGCGGAGGTCGAGCGACGGACGGATGTAGCGAGAGCGGTCATTCCGGGGCGTAGCGCAGCTGCGCGCCCGGAACCCATGCACACGGACATCAGCCAATTTGCAGCTCTGGTGCTTTCTCCTGGAAAAGTCCGTGTTCATTGGTTCCGGGCCCGACCCATGCGGGCCGCTGCGTTCATTTCTGGTCGCACTCTTAAGACTGAGCGGTTGTGCCTCCGTGTTGACATTCTAAGAAGCAAAAGCGGGCGCGACCTCTGCCATGAAGCGCGCCATCTCGTCCCTGACCTGGGCATGCGGCTTCAGGCCGACATTGAAATAAAGGATGACCTCGTCGAACCCGGCCGCCTCGACCTTTTTGAGCGTTTCGGTGATCTGGGCCGGCGAGCCGAGCAGCACCGAATTCTCGGTCAGGTCCCGGGGACCCACGTTCCGCAGCCGCTCGACCATCCCGATGAAGTAGCGATAGCTCGGCGGCGCGGTTTTCGGATCGCCCGGAAAGGCCGCGATCACGCATTCCTTGTAGTAGCGGATCTGCCGGGCGCGCGCCGCTTCTTCTTCCGCTGCCGTATCGGCGAAATGGATGAAGTAGCTGCACATCAGCCGCCCGGACGCGCGGTTGTGCCTGGCGCAGGTCTGGCGATAGAGGTCGGTGACTTGCTGCAACCCGCCATAGGTCATCGCCGCGGCAAAGGGAGCGACGATCAACCCGCAGCCGAGCCTCGCCGCGAGCTCGATCGAGGGCTGGGAGAACGAGGCGACATAGGCCGGCAGAGGCCGCTGCACCGGCCTCGGGGTGATCGCGACATCGTCGAACCGGTAATGTTTGCCATGATGCGTGATCGGCTCGTCGCTCGACCATAGGCGGCGAACGATCTCCATCCCTTCCTCGAAGATCTCTTGGTTGTCCTCGAAAGACACATTGAGCGGCAGGTATTCGCGCCGGTCGTAGCCGCGCCCGGCGGCGAAGTCGACGCGCCCGCCGGAGAGCAGGTCGAGGGTCGCCCATTGCTCGGCGACGCGGATCGGATGGTGCAGCGGCAATACGGTCACGGCGGGCGCGAGGCGGATGCGCCTGGTCCGGGACGCGACATTGGCGAGCACCAGATCGGGGCAGGACAGCACGCCCAAGGTGCTGAAGTGATGCTCGCCGATCCAGGCGGAATGGAGGCCCACCTCCTCGGCGTAAACCGCCTCGGCGAGAATATCATCGACAAAAGCATTTGCGTTCCGCGGGTTGTTCTCGTAATGATTGTCGCTCAGCGTGAAATAGCCGAAATCCATCTGCCTCTCCCAAAGGCTGAAATCCGCGGCCTCGATTGCACGCAGCAGCCGAATACCGTTACCTCGAATTTTCGTATAGCGACAGCACGTGTCCGCGTATTACCATCATGGAGCCCCGGGGGAGTGTCCGATGTCCAAACCGCGATCCCTGCCACGATGGTTGCGTCTGCCGGGCGGTGTCGCCCTGGTCTTGGGGTTGGGTGCGTTGTCCGCCCCCGCCGCCCAGGCCAGTGCGCCCGAAACCCGCATGCCGGCCGGCCTTGGCGACACGCTGATCCGCAGCGAGAACGGAAAGATATACCTTTCGGAAGGCGGCCGGGAGACTGAGCTGCGCCTCGGCGCGACCCCCGAGCGCGACCGTTTGCTCCGGCTGCTGGAAGAGCATGGGCCGGCTGGCATCAAGCTCGATCGCGATCCACGCCTGATCATGTCCGGGGGAGGCGGCACAGGATTTTCCTTGTGGGAGACAAAAAAATCGACCCCCGACAAGCCCGCGGCACCAGACCCGGCGCGGGGGAACATTCCCCCCAAATCACCCGAACAGAGGTCGACGCCGAGCGATCCCAATCCAGCTTCAGACAAGAGGAGTTGACGCTCGCCGGTCTTGCGTTCGCGAGCGCCGCTGCCGAGACGGGTCTAACAAAGGCGTTTCGCCGCGGCACTCACCGGATGGCCGCGCCCTCTGAGACGTTGGCGCTGTTCCGCCCCCTTGCGTCGCGAATGGGGATTACCCGGCTCGGCAACATCACGGGGCTCGATCGGATCGGAATCCCGGTCGCCATTGCCGTGCGCCCGAATTCCCGCTCGGTATCGGTTTCGCAAGGCAAGGGGCTCGATTTGATCCAGGCGACGGCCTCGGCGCTCATGGAAGCCATCGAAGGCTTTCACGCCGAGGAGGTTGCGGGGCGCCAGTGCGCGAGCTATCGCGAACTCGCCAGGAAATGCTCTGCCGTCGTGGACCCTCTTACCCTGTGCACGACCGGCCGACCGTTCGATCCCGACGCCACCATCGCCTGGCTGGAGGGCTTCGACCTCCTCCGACAAGAACCTTGCTGGGTTCCGGCCGAGGTGGTCCACACCGATTATACCCGGGCGCTCGACGGCTATTTTCTCGCCGGCTCGAACGGGCTGGCGTCCGGCAATCACCCGATCGAGGCGATCAGCGCCGGAATCTGCGAGCTGGTCGAGCGCGACGCCGTCGCCGTGTGGGGCGCGTCAAGCATTCGCACGCGGGCGCAGCATGCTATCGAACACACCTCCATCAACGACCCGGATTGCCGTGCGCTGCTGGTCAAATACGACCAGGCGGGCATTGCCGTTAGGCTGTGGAATGTCACGACCGATATCGGCATTGCCGCCTTCGTGTGCGATATAGGCGATCTGTCTGCGGCGGCACCCGGCCAGCTGCGCCGCTTCCACGGCGCCGGATGTCACCCCGATCGCGCGATCGCGCTGGCTCGGGCATTGACCGAGGCGGCACAGTCGCGCCTGACCTACATCGCCGGTGTCCGGGACGATTTGCTGCCTCCGGAATACGAGGAGCCGCCCGCTGCCGACATCGCCGACGCGCTGCTCGATGCGATGTGCAGGGAGACGGCGCCCGTTTTGTTCGACCGCGTGCCCACCTTTGTCTCCGACGATTTGAGTCAGGACCTCCATTGGGAGATCGAGCGCTTGCGGGCGGCCGGACTCTCGCGGGTCATCGCCGTGGATTTGACCCGGCCGGAGTTCGGCATTCCGGTCAGCAGGCTGGTGATTTCCTGGTCTCGAAGGGGACATCAGGCATCCGCATTATGTTCCCGGTCCGCGGGCGAGGCGAGCCGCGGCGCAATCTTCATGAGAGCGGTCATTTTCGCGGGCCCGTCGCTGCCTCCGGCGGTCCGGCCCTGTGATCCGGCGCTCGACTGGCGCCCGCCTGTCAAACAGGGTGATGTCCACGAAGCCGCGCTGTCCCGGCCGGCGGTCATCGGCATCATCGATGGCTATTTCGAGGTGACGCCGACGGTTTGGCACAAGGAAATCCTGTGGGCGATGGCGCAGGGGATCCACGTCTATGGCAGCGCCAGCATCGGCGCTTTGCGCGCCGCCGAGCTCCATACCTTCGGCATGGTGGGGGTCGGCCGCATCTTTACTGCTTATCGCGACGGCATTCTCTCCGACGATGACGAGGTCGCCGTGCTGCACGGTCCCGAAGAGCTGGGATACCCCGCTTTGACGGAGGCCATGGTCAACATTCGCGCCACCCTCGACAAAGCCGTCGCGAGAGGCGTTCTCGACGCCTCGCTCGCCTCTCGCTTCAACGAGGCGGCCAAGAGCTTGTTTTACAAAGAGCGCAGCTGGGACGCGATCTTCCGGCTCGCAGCCAGCCGTGGCGCGGCACCGGGCCACGAGCAGGCGGCTTGGTTGCGTCAGGCCGCTCGACCAGAAGCGAGTTGACGCCCTAGAGATGATCGCGGCAATCCGCGCCGCTTTGGCGGCTGGCGTTGCTCCGCTAACGATATCCTATCGCTTCCATAATACCGGATATCATCGAGCTGCGGCGGACCGGCTCTTGAAGGCCGGACAGCCGGACCAAGCTTTCGAGGATCGAGCATAAAAAAGAGGTTTGGCGGTGGCTGGCGCACTCCACGCTCCCTCTGGCGCCGCTCAACGGAGCAAGTAGTCGAAACAGTGAGACTTCCGCACTAATTCAGGTCTCAAATTAAACGTGAATGGAACGTCGTCGAAATATGGCTGACTCCTCGTCCCAAAGATTTTGACCCTCAAATGCTGCAATGGGGGTCGAGCGTTCATCAGAACAAATAACTGGAACGTTTCCACAAAGTCTTCATCAGGGGAAAATGCAGCCAGCGCGCTCGCCCAACGTCCATTCTGGATACCTGCATATATCCCGTGCAACAAGTCACCGGCATTAGGGTACCTTGCGTGATCCAGATCAAATCCGAGGTTTGTCATATCGACATCATCGGGCTTATGGTAGTTTCGGGGTCTGCCAAAAGAAACCCATCTATCGGGAGGCAGACCTACCGGCAGCACGAGCCATGAACCTTCGCCGACACCTCTGGGTGAGTAGAAAGTTCCGTCACAGAATTTGCTGAAATCGGGCTGTCCGCCGGGGTTGGGGCTGCCGTTAGACTTTATTACAAATGAATCGTACCAGAGCACATGACCAACTTCATGGGCAAGAACTGATAATACAGTCATTGCGGGAGTGTCAGGTTGTGCAAAGTCGTGTCCTGGCGGGTTCGCCGCGGTCCAATTCAAAAGGGCTTGAATTCGTCCTGTTTCGAACTTCGATAACGTCGGCGCGTGCCCTTGAACTCCTTTTTGCCAAAGCCCTAGCCATGTCCCGATGAATTCTCCCGCCGAGTTTCCGGAATCATCAAACGCACGAAATGCCCACAGGGCATCGGTCGGAGGCCGGCCAGTTGCAGCTGCTTGGGTCGTAGCTGCTGCAGCCGGTCCGATCGATGTAGATACCAGCCAAATTGCACAACTGATTTTTAAAAAAATCGGGAGCCGCGTTGAACGCGTCCGTCAGATCGCTTGCGACAGGCCCATCAACATTCCTGGTGGCATCGACAGGCGGCGCTTTCTGGAACCCGGAGGCAGGAGGCTAAACGGGGGCGTGGTTTGGGCGAGGAAATGCAGCTTGCTTTGAAACGTGGGAAGAGCGCAAACCGCAGCCTGCCGCGGGGCCGCAAGGCCTTGAATTTGGGGCGGCGCGGACGGGGCGCACGCGACCAGGGCGAGCCCGACGAATACACCAAGCGCCAGCATGAACGCGTGAACCCTCATTTGCGTTCTCCCCCACCCTGCAGCGGCTGATCGGGTGCTGTCGACCCTGGTGCGCCCGCCGTTGCTCATGTTAAACTGGAGGTAGCTTAGCAGACGAGATTTCGTCGCTCCTAACGTTTTTGCAAAGGCAGAGCGGGCACAGCAATTCGCCCCACGCACGGGCTGCGTCCTCTGCCGGCATGGCCGCGCCGCCCCAGCCCAACCCACCGCAGAGGCCATATCGGGCGGCCCTGCGCTCGGCCGAGCCAGGTGTTCAATCGAGCGCCGAAAACGGCGGGGCCATCGCTAGACGGCGGCGGATAAGCCGATCGGCCCGCCGCTGTCGAGGGCCGCCCTGGCCGCCGCGACGCGGACCGGCTCGTCGAGGGTTCCGAGTTCTTGGAAAATCGCATCAGCCCGATCGAGCAGGCTGCGAGCCGTCGCGAGGTCGCCGGCGGCCCGCCGCAGCGCGGCCCGCGTCACCATCGCGCGGGCGAGGTCGTTTCGTGCGCCGATACGCTCCAGAATTTCCATTGCGGTCTCGACATAGGGTTCGGCGCCTGCAGGAGCTTCGGAGGCGATGCATTCACCCATCAACCAGCAAGCCGTAGCCTCGAAGTGGAGGTAACCCAAATTGCGGCTGGTCTCGATCAAGTCTTTGATCAGCGGACCTGCGACGGCGCGGTCACCCCTTCGAAGGTGACCCTCCGCGAGCAATAAGCCATAACGTGCGTGGGTATAACGCAAGCGAGAGTTTCCGAACCAGGCTACGACCTCACTTAGATCGGCGATGCCGGCATCGACCTGACCGAGCTTGACCTTCGCATAACCGCGCACTGCCCGCGCCATTGCAGCATCGAAGGGCAGAGCTCCGAGCGCCAATGCTTCGTCGCAGAAGCGGACCCCGCGTTCGCAGTCACCTTTGTAAACATGTGTCGCGCCGAGCCGCCACAAGCCTACGACTTTGATACGGAGGTCTTCTACAATGGCCCCATATTCGAGAGCGCGGCGGCAGTAGCGCAGGCTCGCGCTCCAATCGCCAAGAGCCATTGCGGCAGGATTTAGATGCCATATGGTCCGGCAAGCCCACCACAGGTTCCCAAGCGACTCGAAACTGGCCAGGGCGCGCTCACCTGTTTCGATTGCTTGGTGCAGCCTGCCGGTGAACAGGTAGATCTGGGTCAGGCATGACTCGGCAAACGCTCTGATTTCCTCCAAACCGGCAGGAGCTGCGATCGCCACCGCGTTCTGGCAATGGTTGGCGGCCATATCGGGGCGACCCCCGGTCAGGGTATGGAAGAACCCGCACCAGTAGTGCCAAGTCGCGCGCCGGCGCGGATCTTCGCACTCGTCGACGAGCTCGCGGATCCCGTCGAGCGCCTCGATGTGCTCGGTATGCCGGCCCAGCGCGAATTTGACTTCGGCCTGCTTGATTACCGCGTCGATGCGGCGCAGCCGGTTGGCTTTGGTGTCCGGCAGCAACTCGAGGCGGTGGAGCGCGTCGGTGAAATAGCTGAGCGCCTCGCTGTTGGCCCAGCGGCGCTGCGATTTCTCGGCGGCGAGGATCGCGTAATCGACGGATTTCTCGGCCGCTTCGCTGCGCCCGAAATGGAGCGCCAGCAATTCCGCGACTTCGTCGATGCGGCCCTCGTAAAGCTCCTCGAGCGCGTGCCCGACGGCGCCGTGATAGGCGCGGCGATGGCTTCCGAGAAGGCTCCCGTAAGCCGTTTCCTGGGTCAGCGCGTGGCGGAAAACGTAAACGCTGGCGTCGGCTTCGACGCGTTCGTAGACGAATTCGAGCCCGCTCAATTCACGCAGCTGGTCATCGAGCGCGCCGGCGCCCTGCCAGACAGCCTTCAGCAGGGGCAGCGAAAATTCTCGGCCGATCACTGCGGCGGTCTGCAGCAGCTGTTTTGTTTCCTCCGGCAGGCGATCGATTCGCGCCATCACGACATCGTGGATCGTGTTCGGCACCAGCAGGTCGGAGCGCAGATCCCGCACCTCGCCCGCATGCAGCGCCAGCTGCTCCAAAAAGAAAGGATTGCCGTCGGCCTTTGCGACGATTTCCTGGGTGACGAGATCGACGAGCCGCTCGGCGCGGAGCACCGAGCGAACCATGCTGAGGCTGTCGTCGCGGGACAACGGCTGGAGCGGGACCTGCCCGGAATAGGATTTGTCGATCCACGGAGGGCGATAGCCGGGGCGGTAGGTCGCGAGCAGAAGGATGCGGGCGATCGCGGACGTTTTCCGCCAAAACACCGAGAAACTCCTCGGAGACCGCGTCGATCCAGTGGAGGTCTTCGAGGACGAGCACGAGAGGGCGCTGCCGAGCGGCGTTCAAGCTGAGCTGGCGAAGTGTTTCGAACGCCCTTGCTTTGACCGCCTCGGGGTTCGACAGCGCCGGCTCGTGGGCGGCATCCTTGACCTCGAGCAGATGGAGAAGGACAGGGGCGTGCTCGTCGGCTTCCATTCCGACCTCTTCGAGCCCCGAGCGGATTTTTTCGGTAATCGCTTCGGGGGTGTCGGTCTCGAGGATCCCGCAATTGCCGCGCAGCACGTCGAGAGCCAGCCAGTAGGGGATGCCGGCGCCGTAGGACAGGCACCGCCCTTCGACCCAGCTCACCCGGCCGTCGCCCAATTGCCGGCGGAACTCCGCCAGCAGCCGGGATTTCCCGATGCCGGCCTCGCCGACGAGCCCAATCGCCTGGCCATGCCCGTTCTCGACCTGGCGAAAGGAGCCGTTCAAAATCGCCAGCTCGCTGTCGCGGTCGACAAACGCCGCGGTGGCTCGGGACGCGGCCTCGTCGACGGCGGAGCGCCGATGCGAAATGCCGAGCAGGCGGTACGCCATGATCGGCTCGCTCTTGCCCTTGAGGGTCAGCGGCCCGACCGGCTCGACCCGGGCATAGCCCCGGGCCAGCGACCAGGTGGCTTCACTGACCAGGATCGTGCCGGGCTCGGCTGCCTGCTCGAACCGCGAGGCGACATTGGCGGTGTCGCCGATCACCGTGTAGTCGCGCGGCAATTTGTCGGCGATCGGGCCGAAGACGACGGTTCCGGTATGAATGCCGATCCGCACCGGCACGTTCAATCGCTTGGCATCGGCCTCATCGCCATCGGCGCCGAGCGCCCGCTGGACCGCTAGGGCCGCCAGCATTGCGCGTCGCACATGGTCTTCCTGGGTGAGCGGCGCGCCAAACAGCGCCATAAAGCCGTCGCCGGTGAACTGGGGCGCCGTGCCGCCATAGCGGTGCACCTCGGCGAGGCTCGTCTCGAGGAAGGCATGGACGAGCTCGCGCATCGCCTCGGCTCCGAGGCGCTCGGTCAGCGGCGTCGAGTTGACCATGTCGCAGAACAGCACGGTGACCTGCTTCAGCTCGCCGGGAAGCGGGCCCCCGGATACCAGGCTGCCGGCGGTCTGCGGCTTCGGGACAAAGGGCTCCGGCGCACCCGGCTCGTGCAGGCCCGGGCTGTCGAGCGCTGCTCCGCATTGACCGCAAAACTTGTGCTCGGGAGGGTTGGCGGCGCCGCATGAGCGGCAGCCGAGCGCCAGCGGCGCGCCGCACTCGCCGCAAAATTTCATGCCGACGAGGCTCTCGGCGCCGCAGCGGGAGCACTTCATCTCGAGCCTATCGGGCGCCGGTCATTTCTTCCGCCGGCCGCCTATTCAAGCTCGGCCCCACAACTCCGCTGTGGCGAGGCGGGCGCCTTGCGCCAATGCCGCCAGCTTCTCCCAGACGACGCTGGGATGGACCTCGCAGGAGGTGGAGAAGCTCGCAAACCCGCAATCGGCGCCGGCGATCACATTTTCTCGCCCGACGACCCCGGCAAAACGCGCGATGCGCTGCGCGACGACCTCAGGGTGCTCCACCAGGTTGGAGGCATGGGTGACGACACCGGGGATCAGCGCCTTGCCTTCCGGCAGTGCGACGTTTTCCCAGACCCGCCATTCATGCTCGTGCCGCGGGTTGGCCGCCTCGAAGGAATAGGCGCCGGCTCTTACCCGAAGCATGATGTCCACGATGTGTTTCAGCTCCAGGTCATGGACGCGCGGGCCCATATTGATGCTGTAGCAGGTGTGGTAGCGGACCCGGTCCTCCGGAATGCCGCTGGAGCGCGTGGTTCAACAGCTCGACGCTGGCGCTCGCCCAGTTGCGGCATTGCTCGAGGTCGATCTCCGGATGCATCGCCCAATGGCTCGCCAGCTGCGGGTCGTCGATCTGCAGGATCAGGCCGGCGGCGACGATCGCCTGATACTCCTCGTGCAGCGCATCGGCGAGCGCGACGCGGAACTCCTCGTCGGTGGCGTAGTGCTCGTTGCTGTTCCAATTGGCGAGGTTGGTCGGGGAGACCGCCGGCATGAACGCTTCCGCGCAGGCGATCCCGCCGAGAGCGCTCTTCAGATTGTCGATGTCGCGCTGCAGCGCCGCCCTGCCGCGATAGGCGACAGGGCCGGTGCAGACCCATCGCGTCGGCGGCGCCTTGCCCGCCGCGCCCGGCATCTGCGAGGCCCATCGGTAGTATTCGGGAAACGCCAGGTATTCCCGCGATCTGGCCCAACTGCCTTCGCCAGCCACCCCTTTGCGCGGCTCGATGCCGGCGAGGCGCTCGTTGACATAGGGGATGAAGCCGAACCGGCCCATCTCGCCGTCGGCAACGATGTCGATCCCGCATTCGGCCTGCTTGCGCACAGCCTCCGCGACCGCAAGCCGGACCCGCTCGGCGTAGCGCTCGGCGATCGAAGCTCTGCCCCTGCTCTTTCGCCTGGATCAATTCCAACAGATCGGGCGGCCGCGGCAGGCTTCCGACATGGGTGGTGAGGATCCGATCCGTGCTGCGTTTCATAACGTTCTCCCGCCCTCGGCGGCAGGAGCGCCGCACGAAGCCTGTCGAGGGTCAGGTCAGCACGGTGCGCAGCGCGCTCA
>CAWILK010000049.1:0-91705 GCA_963836845.1 uncultured Alphaproteobacteria bacterium
TTGCAGGCGAAGCATCGCAATAACGCCTACGTTAGGGAACTGGTGCATGTGGACGATGCGAGCGTGCGCGTGCGTTCGTCCATACTGGGGCGATTTATATTAGCCGAGTTGGAACAGGGAGATAAAGTACTTGAAGTGCTCGTTAGGTTAGCTCAGCGAGCGGCACGATTAGACACGACGAGGCGCGCTATGCACGAAATGCAAATCGAAATGATAAAGTTTTCTAATGTCGAGCGAATTGTTCCGAAATCACAACAAGGAACAGAATCTTGTAAATTATTACGAACGCATAAAAAATTTTGGGTCCTACATCTCACAACCGTATTATTGGCTGCAGTATGCTGATCGCCCGACTGTCTTACGGAGATTACGAGAAAGCGGGTATATTTTTTGAAAACGCATATGGGCGGGCGAGAAGTCTCGCTTGGTTCGACACTTTTCATATCGACAACCACTTTGCGATATTTCTGATCGCAAAGACAGTTCACGATCATGATGATGCCCCATTCGTTTGCACGGTTTGTGCAGGCGAATGATATTTTGCAGCAACAGGTTGTACGAACGAAGACCCATTATTACCCGTATCGGGTGGCGACGGGCGTATCGGGATATTTTTGAGCATTTTTTTGACGAGTGGGAACCCTCGCAGCAGGACGCTTTTCTAAAAGCATGTCGGAAGATCCTGGAAAGGATCGGCGGTTTGCGGGGGCGACTTCGGTCAGATAGGCATGTGGTAGGTTGCGAAAATGTGTTGAGGCGAATTCTCTCGGCGCTGTGAGTATTCTTACCTAGATGCCGACTTAAACCGAATACGCAGGTAGCCAATCAACGCGGAGGGGCATTATTTGCCGGTATGGACATTGACTTCGCCAATCTGCCGCGCACGCCCGACGGCAAATTGGATTTCGCGCAAAGACTTCTTCGGCCGCGAGGCGTTCCTGACGGTGTCAGGGCAACCCAATATCGAGGCCTACTCCCTGGCGCTGACCAAGGCCTTCTTCGACCAGCGCATCGAGAAGGGGCTGTCGCTAAACTCGAGGGATCTCGGCTCGGAATGCGTGCATAGGGATTAGGGGAGGCGATCGAAGGGCTCGAGCGCGCAAACGAGAAATTCGAATTCCCGGTCAAATGCGGCCTCGACCTGCAGTCGGAGCACGAGCGCTATCTGACCAAGAAATACGCGGAGAACCGGTCATCTAGTGAACCACCGAAGGCCGTGAAAGCGCATCGGGTGCCCGACGCTGCCCGCAGGTACATCGAGATTCGGCATCGGCATCTCGGCGCCAAGGGGATCGGCGGACTAGCGGCGGACTACCATCGCGAGGCCGGCTCGCCGTTCCTTCTTTCCCAGAGCCGGTACGTTCTTATCATTGAAACATGACCAAGCTCCTGGAACAGGCAATCGAAGGCGTCCGCCGACTACCTGAAAACTCCCAGGATGAGATCGCCCGTGCCATTCTTCACTTGGCGGGGAGTGAGGTGGAGCCCGAGCCGGTCGATCCGGCCCATTTGGTGGCGGTGCTCGAAGGGCTTGCGCAGGCAAAGCGACGCGAATTTGCCACAGCTGAGGAAATGAAAGCAGCGTTCCGCCGCTTTGGTGTGCGCAGCCAAGGAGGTTGGCATGGACAGCACGGTTGACGTGATGATCCCGGTCGATGCCGAGGCTGCCAAGGCGCTCGAGAGTCCGGCCCGTCGCGAAGCGGTCGGTCGTTACCTGAGCGGCTTGCTGAAAGGCGGGCGCGCCTGCAAGTCCTTGCGGAGGCGATGCCGAGGCCAAGCGCGAAGCGCGCGCACATAGCCTAACGGACGAAGAGATCGACGCCGAACTCGATGAATGGCGGGCAGAGCCGCGGGCTTGATCGTCGTCATCGACGCCTCGACCTTCGTCTCCGCTGCCCTTAAATCAGACAGCCTTCCGGAGCGTGCTCTGTTGCGCGCCATCGATCCGCTCAACCGGCTTATCCTCTCGCAGGCGGTAGAAGACGAGTACCGCGAGGTGATCTTCCGTCCGAAATTCGACCGCTTCGTCTCCGTTAACCGGCGCCAGCAGATTCTCGACATTGTCGTCGTCGCGGCCGAGCGGATCGAGCCGAGTGAAACCGTGCGAGAGTGCCACGATCCAAAGGACGACAAGTATTGGCGCTGGCGGCTGCCGGTAGGCCCGATGTGATCGTGAGCAGCGACACCCGTCACTTGCTTTCGATGCATCCGTGGCGCGGGATCAGCATTCTGTCCCCAGCAAACTACCTCGCCCTCCGGTGACCGTAAAGCTCAGCCGGCACCTGCCGAGTTCTGGATGATCGAGCCGGAGATGGCCTTCGACGAGCTGGAAGACAATATGGCCCTGGCGGAAGAGTCTTGAAGTTCATCATTCGCTATGTGCTGGAACAATGCCGCGAAGATCTCGAGTTCTTCAACGAGCGCATCGAAAAGACCGCTGCTCGGCGACACTGGAGCATGTCGCGGAATCAAAATTCGTCCACATCGCCTACACCGAGCGATTCAAGAGCTCAAAGAAATGCCGGAAAGGACTTGGAGTTCCCCGTCAAGTGGGGCGTCGACCTGCAGTCCGAGCACGAGCGCTTTCTCCGGAGGACTACGCAGGAAACCAGTCATCGTGACGGACTACCCGAAGGACATCAAAGCTTTCTATATGCGGCGTCAACGACGACAACCAAACCGTCGCGGCGATGGACGTCCTGGCACCGGGGGTCGGCGAGATCATCGGCGGCAGCCAGCGCGAGGAGCGGCTCGACGTATTGGACCGCAGCATGGCCGAGCGCGGCATCGACCGGGAGCACTACGCCTGGTACCGCGACCTGCGCCGCTACGGCACGGTGCCGCACGCCGGCTTCGGCTTCGAGCGCACCCTCGCCTACGTCACCGGCCTCGCCAACGTCCGCGACGCCATCCCCTTCCCAAGGACGCCGGGCAACGCGCGGTACTGACGGATACCGCCTCAGTTCGCGCGCGTCCGCGGACCTCTAGTCTTACTGAGTCACAAAATTCGAGATAGTGTATTTATCTAGGCTGGCAGTCGCAAGATGTGGTATTTAGGTGTTTCTTCATCCGGATCGGGGGACCGGAATGGACGGGGGATCGAGTGAGGGGAGTGAAGCGCGATTTGCGGCCTATGTCGAGGCGCTCGGCACGGTGCTGGGCCATGCCGATCGACAGCAGCCGATGCATGATTACTGCCTGGGGCTGTTGCTGCCGATTGAGCGCAAGAGCGTCGAACCGATGGCGGCCGTAACAGCGCCGGCCCAAGTCCCCCAGCAGGGTCGCCGCGAAGCATCAATCGTTGCTCCATTTTGTTGGCAACGCGCCGTGGTCGGACGCCGCGATGCTGGGCAAGAGCCTGCCCTCGCGAAAGCGGGGGTGACAGAGCTGGTGCTGCCGGCGATCGAGCGCAGCGGGCCGGTCGCGGCCTGGATCATCGACGACACAGGCTTTCCCAAGAAGGGGCGGCATTCGGTCGGGGTGACCCGGCAATATTGCGGCCCGCTCGGCAAGCAGGATAATTGTCAGAGCCTGCCCCTGCGAAGGCGGGGGTCGCGGTGACACTGTCGCTGGCCAACCGTAACGCCAGCCTACCCGTCGCTTATCGGCTCTATCTGCCTGAGGATTGGGCCAAGGATCAGGCGCGGCGGGACAAGGCCAGGTGCCAGAGGCGATCGCTTTCCAAACCAAGCCCGAGATCGCCTTTGAGCAGATCCGGGCGGCCCGCGCGGCGGGGCTACCCGAGGGTGTGGTGCTGATGGACGCCGGCTACGGCAACGACACGGGGCTGCGCACTGACATCACCGCTCTCGGCTTGCGCTACGTCGCAGGATCGGTCCCACCACCTCGGTGTGGCCGCCGGGCGAGGCTCCCCTGCCGCCGCAGTCTCGAACCGGTCGCGGACGGCCGCAGACGCGGCTGCAGCACGGACAGCACCAGCCGATCTCGGTCAAGACACTCGCCCTCAGCCTGCCGCCGGAGGCGTGGCAAACGATCACTTGGCGCAATTCATTCCCGACTTTCGGGTACACGAGGCTTTCATCGGTGCGCAGGTGCGACTTGCGATCGACGATCGAAACGATGATCGGGCGCAAGGTCTTTGCCGTGACGTTCGGGACATGGACGGATGCGACTTTGCCGCCGCGCTCGAGCAAGGCCATAACGGCTTCTTTCTTGGGTCGCGCTTTGAATGCGCGGTTCTTGGCCTTGCCGCCAACATAGGTCTCGTCAGCCTCGACGAACTTGCCCTTGCCGCCGAGCGGCCCCAGCTTGCCTTCGCGCATCGCCTCGCGGATACGGTGCATCATGAACCACGCGGTTTTGTAGCTGCCGCCCATCATGCGGTGCATTTGGAGCGCAGACATGCCCTTCTTGCTGCTGTTGAGCAGATAGATCGCCAGCAACCACTTGGTCAGCGGGATCTTCGATCGCTCGCAGACGGTGTTGACCGTGACGGTGAACTGTTCGCGGCAGGAATTGCATTGGAACAGACCGGGACGATGAGCCTTGCCGTGAAGGCGGGTGACGCGCTCGACCTCGCCGCAATGTGGGCAGAATGGACCGTTCGGCCAGATCCGTGCTTCAAGCCACTCGCGAGCTGCATCTTCGTTGTGAAAGATCGGGTTTTGTAGATGGCTCGTCATGGCCGGGCTCCGATTGATGCTCGGATCATAGCGGTCTAGCGGTGCTTTGTCAACGGGATAGTTCCCCGAATTTCGCTGCTGCAGTCAAAGTTTCAGGACCGATGCAGCCGTCAAACCTCTTCGCCGGTGAAACCGAGTGCCCGCTGAAGAACTCTGGCCGAACCTCATATGCCGGCGTTGGCGCCCATATCGAAGACGCTGAGATCGACGCCGGCGGGCAGGGCATCGGCCCGCAGTAGGTTCCAACAGAACGATCGATAAATGGCTCTGGCAGTTCGCTCTGTCATGTCCTGGACCTGGGCCGGGCCGAGCTCCGGGTTGCCGGACCACTGCCGGTATGTCGCCAGCGTTATGCCCATATTGGTCGCCCCGCCGGGATCTGCGGGATCGTCCACGTATCCCCCTCCTCGCGCAATGTGAACGCGAGACATGTGTCGAAAGTATCGGCCATCCGGATGCTCCGTCGACTACTTCTCGGCCAAGGACCAGACACCATTCCAGTCGGCGCCGGGCGCGGCTTCTTCAAACTGAGCGATGCGCTTAAGCATCAACTTGCTCGGCTCGTCGCATTCGACAATTTCAAGGCAATTCTCGAACTCGGCGCGAGCCTCGTCCCAGGCCTCCCGGCGATAAGCATCAAGAGCCTTCTGATACGCGTCACGCAGCGCCAAGCGCTCGGGCGAGACCTCGCCTTTTCGCCCGAGCACCTCGAACACCCGCTGCGACTGGTCTTTCCTACGACTAGCACCAAATCGATCTCCCGCGTCTCTATGGAATCGGCAACCAGCTGATTGGCCGCTTCGCTGATCAGCACGCGGGTGCCATATGTCCTGTTGGCGCCTTCAAGGCGCGCCGCCAAGTTTACCGGATCCCCGATCACCGTATAGCTGCGGGTCTGATCCGAACCGATGCTGCCGACCACCACGTCGCCGGTCGCGATGCCGATCCGTATGTCGATGTCCGGGAGCCCGCGCCTAAACCCGATGAGGTCGGGCAGCTCGGCGCGAAAGCTCGGGAGGCCGCCAACCTGATCAAGGGCTGCGAGGCAGGCGAGCTCGGCGTGTTCTTCGGCGGTCGTGAACGGCGGCCCCCAGAATGCCATCACGCCATCGCCGAGGTATTTGTCGATAATCCCGTTATGGTGTCGAACCGGCTCTGACAAGACGGCCATGAAACGGTTGAGCACGGTAACCAGTGCGGTCGGGGTCATGCCTTCGCTAAAGGCCGTGAAACCCTTCATGTCGCAAAACAAGATCGTCATCTCGCGGCGCGAGCCTCTACCGTCCGTCAGATCGGGCCGGTCGATCAGGCCGGCGACGATCCGAGGATCGACGTACTTGCCGAATGTCTCCCGGATCTGCGCCTTGAGGCGCAGCTCGCCGACCATGTTATTGAAGGATTGAGTCAACCTGCCGATCTCGTCGCGGGTCGTGATCGGGACAACGGTATCGAGAGCGCCCCCCTCGACCGCTGCGGTACCCGCCAGCAATCGGCGCACCGGCCGCACCACGCCGAGTGTCACTGCCGCGGCGACGGTGATCCCGAGCAATGCGGCAATCCCCAAGAGCGCCAGGCCAATCTGAACCACGCGCTGCTGGTAGGCGCGCGTGCCGACGATGGCAGCGCCGGCGAGACGCCGCATTTCGCTCTGCAGGCGATCGATTTTGCGATCGAAATCGTCCCGCTGATCGTCCAACTCGACGAGCAGTTCGCTGGTTCTCGCCTGGTCGTCGAGATCGGCCGCCACCAACAGCTTGGCGAGCACGGATTCATATCGGCGCCGCTGCTCTTGCAGCGCCTCGATCCTGACGTCTAGCCGCGCCAGCGCGACGTTGTCATCGAAATCGAGTGGATCAGCGATCTGTTCGTTGATGTGCCGGCGCGCTGCGGCAATCTGTTCATCGCTTGCTTTGCCCATGTTCGCGATCCGCTGCCGCAGATCGTCTATTTTCGCGCCGTTCCGGGGCCGCTCAGCGCTAGCCAAGATCAGCCGGCGGGCATAAGCCGAACTCCTCAACCGAGCGAATATTCGCCTGCGCAAGAGCGACATAGGCGGGGAAATAATTGCGATCGATGATCAGCAGCTGATCATCGACGGTCCGGGTCATGCGCAAGCTCAGCAGCGCGACAACCGCCATCAGGATGAGCAGGCCGACCGCGATCCCAAAGATCTTGAACCCGATGGTAATGCGCATTCCTTTTCGAATACGAATGCTGGAATTCCCTGTCTTGGTCATAACAATAACCCCCGCCTCGGCGCATCTCCGCGGAGCTCCCGGGGCGACGGCACCGTCCGCGGGCGATAGGGATGCGACCTATGGGAAATCGCGCGCGGACGGTGGGGACATTGCGGTTACCAATTTGGCGTTAATTTGCCGTTTAACCCTGAGGCAAATCTAGCGCTGAAAATGGTGATCACGCCGGCAATTTATCCGCACATCCGTGCGAGCCGGGCGGGCGAGAACGCTTGGACCGCAAAATCGCCGCGTTCTGGTTGCATCTTCTCCGGCCGTGGCGATGATTGATCCGCCGCCGCGGCTCGTGACACTTCTACTTTTCGTAGAGTTTTGCTGCAGATTTGCTGCAGACATGCATCTGGTTAATGGTTAGCGCAATTGGAGATTGCAGGTATTGGCGGCTGGCCTTGGCATTACCCCGCCGCCAGCGCCTTCAGCCGATAGACGAGTTCGAGCGCCTCGCGCGGGGTCAGCTCGTCAGGGCGAATTTCGTGCAGCAAGGTCTCGGCCGGCGACTTGCGCGGGCCCGGCACGGGCTCGGCGCGGCGCCGGGCGACGCTGAACAGCGGGAGGTCGTCGGCCAGCCGCGCCAGCGCGCCGCCCTGCTCGCCTTTTTCGAGCACCCCCAGCACCTCCTCGGCGCGCGCCGTGACGCTCTTCGGCAGGCCGGCGAGCTTTGCGACATGGATGCCGTAGGAGCGGTCGGCGGTGCCGGGGCCGACCTCGTGCAGAAAGACGACATCGCCCTTCCATTCCTTGACCCGCATCGTATGGCAGGCAAGCGCCGGGAGCTTGGCGGCGAGCGCGGTCAATTCGTGGTAATGGGTCGCAAAAAGGGTGCGGCAGCGGTTGACCTCGTGCAGGTGCTCGAGCGCCGCCCAGGCGATCGAGAGCCCGTCGAAGGTCGCGGTGCCGCGGCCGATCTCGTCGAGAATGACAAACGAGCGCGGCCCCGCCTGGTTGAGGATCGCCGCGGTCTCGACCATCTCGACCATAAAGGTCGAGCGGCCGCGCGCCAGATCGTCGGCGGCGCCGACCCGGCTGAACAGCCGGTCGACGACCCCGATCCGCGCCCGACGGGCGGGCACGTAGGAGCCCATCTGCGCCAGGATCGCAATCAATGCGTTCTGTCTGAGAAACGTGCTCTTGCCGGCCATGTTGGGCCCGGTGACGAGCCACACCCGGTCGTCGCCCAGGACGCAATCATTGGCGACAAACCCGCCGCCATTGCCGGCGGCGGCGAGCGCCGCCTCGACGGTCGGATGGCGCCCGCCATCGATCTCGAAGGCGGCGCTGTCTTCGACGACAGGGCGCACCCATCCTGCCTCGGCCGACAATTCGGCAAGCGCGGCGGCGAGGTCGATCGTAGCGAGCGCCGCCGCCGCCGCGGCGATCTCGGCGCGGCGGGCCATGACCTCGCCGACGAGGTCCTCGTAGAGCCGCAATTCGAGCGCCAGGGCGCGCTCGGCGGCGCTCGCGATCCGGGTTTCGAGATCGGCCAGCTCCACCGTGGTGTAGCGCTGCGCCCCCGCCATCGTCTGGCGGTGGATGAATTCGGCTCCGAGCTTGCCGGCGTGGTTCGCCGACACCTCGACATAATAGCCGATCACGTTGTTGTGGCGGATCTTCAACGCGCCGATGGCGGTGTCGCCGGCGTAGCGCGTCTGCAATGCCGCGATCAGGCGGCGGCTCTCGTCGCGCAGCGCCCGCAATTCGTCGAGCTCGTCCGAATACCCTGCCGCGATAAACCCGCCGTCGCGCGCAAAGAGCGGCAATTCGGGGGCGAGAGCGCGGGACAGGCGTGTGGCCAGGATGCCGTGCTCGCCGAGCCCGCGGCGCGCTCCCGCGAGCCGGTCGGGCAACGGCACCAGCCCCGGTGCCCCGAGCATGTCGCGCACCGCCGCGGTCTCACCGAGCGAGCGGCAGAGCGCCGCGAGGTCGCGCGGGCCGCCGCGCCCGAGGCTCAACCGGGTCAAGGCCCGTTCGATGTCGGGGCAATGGCCGAGCCGCTCGCGCACGTCCGCGCGCAATTCGGGGCGGTCGAGAAGAAACGCCACCGCGTCGAGCCGTTCGGCGATCGCCGCGGGTTCGGTCAGCGGCGCGGCCAGGTGATCGGCGAGCAGTCGGGCGCCTGCGGCGGTGGCGGTCCGGTCGATCGTCGCGAGAAGGCTGCCTCTGCGCTCGCCGGAGAGCGTCGCCGCGAGCTCGAGATTGCGCCGAGTCGCGGCGTCGATCTGCATCACCGAGCTTGGCACGACCCGCCGCGGCGGCTCCAGATGCGGCGCCCCGCCGTGCTGCGTCAGCGCCACGTAATCGACGACGGCGCCGCCCGCGGCGAGCTCGGCGCGGCCGAAATTGCCGAAGCCGTCGAGCGCGCCGACGCCGTAGAAATTCTCCAGGCGGCGGCGCCCGCCCTCGCTCTCGAAACGCGGGTTGGGCAAGGGCGTCAGCGCCGGCTTCCACTCGGCGAAGAGCTCGAACAGCGCGGGCCGCGTCAGCATCCGCTCGGGCACCAGGATCTCGCCCGGGGAGAGGCGCGCGAGATCGCCGGCGAGCGCTGCTTCGGTGGTCGGCGCGAGCGCAAAGGCGCCGGTCGAGAGGTCGAGCCAGGCGAGCCCCAGCTCGCCGCCCGCCTCGGCGATGCCGGCCAGATAATTGTGCCGGCGCGCGTCGAGGAGGCCCTCCTCGGTCAAGGTTCCGGCGGTGACCAGCCGGGTGACAGCCCGGCGCACCGGCCCCTTGGCGCCGCGCCGGCGCGCCTCGGCCGGGTCCTCGATCTGGTCGCAGATCGCGACCTTGAACCCGGCGCGGATCAGGCGCGCCAGATAGGTTTCCGCGGTGTGCACCGGGACGCCGCACATCGGGATGTCGGCGCCGTCGTGGCGGCCGCGTTTGGTCAGCGCGATGTCGAGCGCCTGCGCCGCCGCAACCGCATCCTCGAAGAACAGCTCGAAGAAATCCCCCATGCGAAAGAACAAGAGGCAGCCTGGGTTCGCCTCCTTGATCTCGAGATACTGGGCCATCACCGGCGAGGGGGCCGGCACCGCGGCGGCTGCGGGAGAGGGGTGCTCCTTCATCTGTTTGACGGTAGCATGCCGGGCGCCCCGGCACGAAAGTGAGGATCGCCATGGCCGAGACATCGCAGGTTTTTCCGGTCATCCGCGAGGCGGTCGCCTCGTTTCCCGACCGCGAGCACTTCCACCGGGCGGTGTCGAACCTACTCGCCGCCGGGTTCGAAACCACCGATCTATCGGTGCTGGCCTCGCATGATTCGCTGGCCGCCGCCGGCGAGCCGCTGGGGCCCCAGCCAAAGCTGCTGCCCGCCGGTCTCGCCGACGAGATCAAATACATCGCGCCGCTGACCGTCGCCGGCATCATCTTGCTGTCGGGCGGCGCGATCGCCGCGACCATCGCAGCATTGGTCGGCGCCGGGCTCGGCGGCGCTGCGCTCAAGGAATTGTTCGACGACTACACGGCGCCGCGGCACGCCGAGGATTTCGAGGCGGCATTGCGCGCCGGGGCGGCGCTCTTATGGGTGCGCTGCGAGGAGTCGGAGCGCGAGCTGACCGCGACCCGGCTTCTCGACGAGGCGGGAGGCCGGCACGTCCATGTTCACGGTCGGCCGCCCAGCTCAGCCGAGCGCAGCGGCTGAGCTCAGTCGAAGCGGCGGGCGAGTGCTGCCTCGGCCTCGCCGACCGCGCGTTCGAGGATGACGCCGGCGGGTTCGACCGCATGGATCAGGTCGATGCCTTCGCCGGCGAAGACGACGGCAGTGTCGACTTCGCCGGACGCGGCGGCGCGGCATACCGCGCGCGCTCGGGTTCCCCGACCGCGGCCAGCGCTGCTTCGCGGCCGTGCCAGGTTTCGCTGAAGCGGTTGGTCAGCGCTCGGCCGCGATACTGAGGAGACCAATCATAGCCGCGGACCATGTCGAAGACCCTGGTGCGCACGGTGTCGTCCCCGCTCGCCCTGACGACCCGCGATTTGGCGGCGGCAGGCGCCAAGGGTTCTTCCGCCGCCACGAACCGCGTGCCCATCAGCACGCCGTCGGTTCCGAGCGTCAACGCCGCGGCGAGCCCGCGTCCGTCGATCACGCCGCCCGCGGCCACGACCGGAACCTAGCGGCCCGAAGCGGACACCAGGTCGGCAATCGCAGTCACCAACGGGAAGGTGGAGCGGGCTCCGCTGTGGTCGCCGGCTTCGCAGCCCTGGGGGATGAGGATGTCGGCGCCCTCATCCAGCGCCCGTTGTCCCTGTTTGACGGTCTGCACCTGGCAAATCGCGAGCGCGCCCGCTTCCTTGATGCGCGGGATGCTTCCCGGGTCACGCCCTTTTGGCGATCCGCGGCTTGACCAGCTCCGGCGTCGGCTTCAGCAATGGTGCGCCGGTGCCAGGCTTCGCCGTGTGGGCAAGTCTGGCCAGAGCTTGAACGAGTTTGGCGGCGCCGCTCAGACGCGCTGCGGCGTCGTGCCAATCGCGCAGATGGACGATCTTCTGGTCGGGGCGGAGCTTCAGGGTGCCGGCATTCCGTTGGATCAGGTCTACCAGGCCGGCGGGGTTGGCGAAACGGTTGTCGCGCAACGAGACGACAGCACCCTTCGGGCCGGCTTCGAGCTTTTCGATGCCGGCTTCGCGGCACCAGCGCTTGATCGCAATGATTTCGAGCAAATTCTCGACTTCGGCCGGCAAGGCGCCGAAGCGGTCGATCATCTCGGCGGCAAAAGCGTCGATCTCGCGGCGGTCGGCGAGCCCGGCGATGCGCCGGTAGAGGCCGAGGCGCACGCCGAGATCGGGGACGTAATTCTCCGGGATCAACACCGGCGTGCCGATCGTGATGACGGGGCTCCAGTCTTCGCGGGCCGCCTCCTCGCCGCCATCGGTGCGCGCCGCGGCGACGGCCTCTTCGAGCATGTGCTGGTAGAGCTCGATGCCGACCTCGCGGATATGCCCGGACTGCTCGTCGCCGAGCAGGTTGCCGGCGCCGCGGATGTCGAGGTCGTGACTCGCCAGCTGAAACCCGGCGCCCAAATTGTCCAAGGTCTGCATGACTTCGAGCCGGCGCTGGGCGGTCGCCGACAATTTCTTCTTCTCCGGCAGGGTCAGATAGGCATAGGCGCGCAATTTGCTGCGCCCGATGCGGCCGCGCAATTGGTAGAGCTGCGCCAGGCCGAACATGTCGGAGCGGTGCACGATCATCGTGTTGGCCGACGGGATGTCGAGCCCCAATTCGATGATGTTGGTCGACAACAGCAGGTCAAAGGCGCGCTCGTCGAAGGCGGTCATCACGTCTTCGAGCTCGGAGGGCGCCATGCGGCCATGAGCGACGGCGAACTTGATCTCCGGCGCGATCTCGCGCAGCCGCTCGCGCACCTCGTCGAGATCGGCGATGCGCGGCACGACGTAAAAGATCTGCCCGCCGCGGTCGCGCTCGCGCATGATTGCTTCGCGCAACGTCACCGGGTCGTAGGGCAGCACAAAGGTGCGCACCGCCAACCGGTCGATCGGCGGTGTCGCGATGATGCTCATCTCGCGCACCCCCGACAAAGCCAATTGCAGAGTGCGCGGGATCGGCGTCGCGGTCAGGGTCAGGACATGCACATCGGCCTTCAGCTGCTTCAGCTTTTCCTTTTGCGCCACGCCGAAATGCTGCTCCTCGTCGACGATCAGCAGGCCCAGATGAGCAAACCGGACATCCTTGGCGAGCAACGCATGGGTGCCGATGACGATGTCGATCTTGCCCTCGGTAATCTCTTTTTTGACCTCGCGCACCTGCTTGGCGGGGACCAGCCGGGAGAGCTGCGCAATGCGCAGCGGCAAGCCGGCAAAGCGCTCGGTGAAGCTGCGGAAATGCTGGCGCGACAGCAGGGTTGTCGGCACCACCATTGCGACCTGCGAGCCGGCCATCGCGGCGATAAAGGCGGCGCGCAGCGCCACCTCGGTCTTGCCGAAGCCGACATCGCCGCAAATGAGCCGGTCCATCGGCTTGCCCGAAGCCATGTCGGCGAGCGTGTCGGCGATCGCGTTCAGCTGGTCCTCGGTCTCGGGGTAGGGAAACCGCGCGGCGAACTCCTCGTAAATGCCTTCCGCGGGCTGCAAGACATCGCCCGGCCGCAATTGCCGTTCGGCGGCGACCCGGATCAATTCGCCGGCAATGTCGCGGATGCGCTTTTTGACCCGCGCCTTGCGCGATTGCCAGGCAACCCCGCCGAGCCGGTCGAGCTGCGCGCCGGCGTCTTCGGAGCCGAAGCGCGACAGCACCTCGATGTTCTCGACCGGGACGAAAAGCTTGTCGTCGCCGGCGTAGAGGAGGCGCACGCAATCATGCGGGGCGCCGGCCACATCGATCGTCTCGAGCGCCTCGTAGCGGCCGATGCCGTGATCGGCATGGACGACGAGGTCGCCCGGCGTCAATGCGGTGGCCTCGCTGATGAACTGGTCGAGATTGCGCCGGCGGCGCGCGGTGCGCGCGAGGCGGTCGCCGAGGATGTCCTGCTCGCCGAGCAGCAGCATGCCGCCGGTCGCAAAGCCCTGCTCCACCGGCAGCACCGCGAGCCCGACCGCCGAGCCCGGCAGAGCTTCGAGCGCGGGCCCGTCGGCGACCCGCCGCAGGTCGGAAACGCCCCGCTCGCGCAGCACCGTCAAGAGGCGGTCGGCGGATCCGGCGCTGAATGCCGCGACCGCCGTCTTGCGGCCGGATTTGCGCTCCGCTTCGAGGTAATCGCACACCGCCTCGAACAGCACGGCCTTCGGGTCGGCGCGCTCGGCAGCAAAATTCCGCGCCGGCCGGGCGCCGGCGTCGAAGCTTTCCCGGTCGTTCTCGCTGGCGGCAAACGGCGACAATTGCACGACCGGACGGCCCCGCAACGCCGCCTGCCATTCGAGGCTGTCGAGAAACAGCTGGTCGGGCCGGACCGGGCGATAGACGGGCGACCCGGCCCGTGCCGCCGGAGTGGCGTTGTGGCGCGCCGCATAAAAATCGGCGATCGCCTCGAGCCGGTGGCCGCGCACCTCCTCAACCTGGTAATCGAGCGAGACCCCAGCCTGCGGCAGGTAATCGAACAGCGTTTCGAGCTGCTCGTAGTAGAGCGGCAGCCAATGCTCCATCCCGGCATAGCGCCGGCCGGCGCTGACCAATTCGTAAAGCGGGTCGTCAGTGCCGGTGGCGCCGAACTGCTCGCGATAGCGCGAGCGGAAGCGGCGCACCAATTCGTCGTCGAGCAGGATCTCGCTGACCGGATGCAGCACCGCTCCGTCGAGCTTGCCGGTAGACCGCTGGTTCAGCGGGTCGAAGCTGCGGGCTGATTCGAGAGTGTCGCCAAAGAAATCGAGCCGGACCGGCTCGGCGGCGCCCGCCGGATAGAGGTCGACAATGCCGCCGCGGATCGCGAATTCGCCGGGCTCGCGCACCGTGTCGGTACGGGTATAGCCGTTGTTGCGAAAGAAGCTCTGCAGGCGGTCGAGGCCGATGCGGCCGGCGGGCTGCAATGTCAGCACCCGCCCGTCGAACAGCCGGCGCGGCGGGATGCGCTGGACCAGCGCGTTGACCGTGGTCACCACGATCAGCCGGTCGCGCGGGGCGGTCGCGAGCCGCGTCAACGCAGCGATGCGGCGGCTGACGATCTCGCCGTTGGGCGACACCCGGTCATAGGGCAGACAGTCCCAGGCGGGGAAGGTCAGCGCCTCGATTTCCGGGTGAAAGAACCCGAGCGCCGCGGCGAACCGGGCCATCCGGCCGTCATCGCGGCAGACATGCAGCCAGTGCCCCGACACGAGGGTTCCGACCGCGGCGGCGTCGTATCCCTCGGGCGCCCCGAACAATGCGACCGCGCGCGGCCGCTGCGCAAGTGAAGCGGATAGGTCAGCGAGTAGCGTCATTCGAGCCGATGCTGCGAGATCCAAATTCGTCACCCCCGCGGAAGCGGGGGTCCAGAAGCACCCAGGGAACGTGCCAGACGGCCGTGGATCCCTGCTTTCGCAGGGATGACGACCTACTGGCGGTGTAACCGCTCATGTGATGGGGAGAGAACCGCTGAAGGAAAGCAGGAGGCGGGTCACGTCGTTGTCGTGTTCGGGGGGCGGGGTGGTGCGGCCGCTGACCCAGTCGAAGATGTCGGCGTCGGGGCAGTCGAGCAAGGCCTCGTAGCGCGACAGCTGAGCCCCGTCGAACCCGTCGAGATGAGCGTCGGCGAAGCGGCCGAGGATCAGGTCGCTCTCGCGCGTGCCGCGGTGCCAGGAACGGAACGACAGCCGCTTGCGGCGAATCTCGGATGATGCGGTCACGTTGGTCTGCCCTTGGCGGTGCCCCTGCCTGGGATATAGAGATGCTCCGTGCGTCCCGCCATCCTCGACAAGCTCTTCGCACCGGTCACCGTGCTGCCCGGGATCGGCTCGCAACTTGCCAAGCTGTTCGAGCGCGCCGCCGGCCCATTGGTCATCGATCTCTTATGGCACCTGCCGAGCGGCATCGTCGACCGGCGCGCCTCGCCCCCGGTCGGCGCGCTGCAGCCAGACCAGATCGCGACGGTCACGGTTCGCGTCACGGCGCATCAGCCGGGCTTCGGGCGGCGCCCCTATCGGGTGTTTTGCGACGACGACACCGGGACCTTGACGCTGGTTTATTTCAATGTGAAGGGCGACCGGCTGGCGCGGCTGCTGCCGGTCGGCAGCGAGCGCGTCATCAGCGGCCGGGTCGAGTTTTATGGCGGCACGCCGCAGGTGGCCCATCCGGACCTCGTGCTGCGGCCGGACGAGCTCGACCGGCTGCGGCCGATCGAACCGGTTTACCCGTTGACCGCCGGGCTCTCGCCGCGGGTTGTGCAGAACGCGGTGGCGGCGGCGCTCGAACGCGCCCCGGCCCTGCCCGAATGGATCGACCCCGCGCTGCAGGAGCGGCGCGGCTGGCCCGCCTGGGGCGACGCCGTGCGGCGCGTCCACGCGCCCGAAGCTGAGGCCGACTTGTCGCCGTCCCAACCGGCGCGCGAACGGCTCGCCTATGACGAAATCCTGGCGAGCCAGCTGGCGGTGGCGCTGGCCCGCGCCCGGCGGCATCGCCAAAAGGGGCGGGCGATCGTCGGCACCGGCGCGCTGACCGGCCGCGTCGAGGGCGCGCTCGGCTTTGGGCTGACCGGCGCGCAACGCCTGGCGGTCGCCGAGATCGCCGCCGAGATGGCCCAGCCGCGGCGCATGGTGCGCCTCCTGCAGGGCGATGTCGGCAGCGGCAAGACCGTCGTGGCGCTGCTGGCGATGCTGACCGCGATCGAGGGCGGCGGCCAGGCGGCATTGATGGCGCCGACCGAGATTCTCGCCCGCCAGCATTACGCGACCTTGCAGCGCCATGCCGACGCCGCGCGGGTCGAGATCGGCTTTTTGACTGGGCGCGAAAAAGGCCGGGCGCGGGCCTCGATGCTGGCGAGCCTCGCCTCCGGCCTCACCCCGGCCGTGGTCGGCACCCATGCCCTGTTGCAGCCCGATGTCGAGTTCCGCGACCTCGCCCTCGTTGTGATCGACGAGCAGCACCGGTTTGGCGTCGAGCAGCGACTCTCGCTCTACGCCAAGGGCCGCGACGCCGACACCTTATTGATGAGCGCGACACCGATCCCGCGCACCCTGATGATGACCGCCTACGGCGATCTCGACGTCTCGCGCCTGACCGAAAAACCGCCGGGCCGCCACCCGGTCGATACGCGCACCGTGGCGCTGGAGCGCCTCGACGACGTGGTCGCAGCGGTCGGCCGCGCCCTGGCGCGCCGGGCCAAGGTCTATTGGATCTGCCCGATGGTCGAGGAGAGCGAGACCGCCGACCTCGCCGCGGTCGAGGAGCGGCACAAGACGCTCGCGCCGATTTTCCCGGGCCGGATCGGATTGGTGCACGGGCGCATGAAGTCGGCCGACAAGGACCGTGCGATGGCCGGCTTTGCGGGCGGCGAGCTCGACCTGCTGGTGGCGACGACGGTGATCGAGGTCGGGGTCGACGTGCCCGAGGCGACCGTAATGGTCATCGAGCACGCCGAGCGCTTCGGCCTCGCGCAGCTGCACCAATTGCGCGGCCGGATCGGGCGCGGTGACCAGCCCTCGACCTGCCTCTTGCTGTACGCCTCGCCGCTCGGCGCGGTCGCGAAGCGGCGGCTCGCCATCCTGCGCGAGACCGAGGACGGGTTCCGCATCGCTGAGGAGGATCTGCGGCTGCGCGGCGCCGGGGAGGTGCTGGGCACCCGGCAGAGCGGTTTGCCGGCGCTGCGCCTCGCCGACTTGGCAATGCACGAAGAGCTGGTCGCGATCGCCCATGACGACGCCCGCCTCGTGCTCGACCGCGACCCCCATCTCGAAAGCAAGCGCGGCGAGGCTCTGCGCGCTCTCCTCTACCTGTTCCGCCGCGACGAGGCGGTGCAATACCTGCGGGCGGGATAAAGAGGCGCGACCGCTGGCTCAAAGCGCTCGCGACCGCCGAGGTTCGCCAAATACCAACTGCGGGAGCCGCTAGAGATACTGGGCTGGCGTCGGCCGCAACCAAAACATGTATCTGCAGTGGCAGAAGCGCAGTCGCAGGACTTTGGGGCGAATATCCCGATATACTCAGTCAATGCCGGGTGACGTGCTGGCGAGTTTGATGAACTTTCTGCCCGTGTAGGATCCTTGTTCCGAGAGCTTGTCTTCCAGTGAGAGCGAACGGCGTGCAGTGCTGCGAAAGCGCAAGACTCGGACTTCCGCGTCGACATGATGAAGCCGTCCCCGGAGTGAGTGTTTGTCCAAACGAGAAAAGTCTTGTCATCTTTCACGAATTTTTCGACGTCTTTTGGTAGGACTGTTTGCTTACTGGTGATGACCTCTTGGGGTTTCGTGGTGGGCTTTACCGGTCGGCGCAGTTTGCCCTCGAAGCAACCCTTTCTTAGCAGGAACCTTCTCATCCAAGGGCCCGGGACGAAACAACCGCGTCAGTCGGTGGGTTCGGTAGGGGAGATTGTGTAGTTCCATTCGCCATGGAAATCATCGGGCGTGATGTTGATCTGGGCCATTTCGGCGTCGGAGACCTTGATCGCCTTGGGGTAGCTGTTGTCGTCGAGGCAGCAATGGACGGCGAGGCCGGCGCTGGTCGTGGTCGCGCCGATCAGCTGGACGATCACGGCATGAGAGAGCAGCGGCTTGCCGCGCCAGTTCTGCGTGATGAAGGCGAACAGGCGATGCTCGATGCGGTTCCATTTCTGGTGCCGGGCGGGTGGTGGGTGACGGTGATCGCCAGCCCGGAGTGATTGGCGAAGCTCTGCAATTCGCGTTTCCACAGGCGAACGCGCGCGCCGTTGCTGCCGCCGCAATCGGCGGTGATCAGCAGCCGGGTGGCGGCGGGGTAGCGCTGGCGGCCAAGGCCGCGCCACCAACGCCGGATGCTCTCGACCGCGAAAGCGGCGGTGTCGTGATCGATCCCGACATTGACCCAGCCGGTGTTGGCGGCGATGTCATAGACCCCGTAAGGCGCCACCTTGCCCAGTTCGGGGATCTCGAAGTCATGCACCCGCACCGGCTCGGGCGCGCCCCGCCTTCGCGGGGCAGGCTCTTGGAGCGCAATTCGCGGCCCCCGTTCTTGAAATCGCCGACCAGCTCCTTCTTCTTGGTGTCGACCGAGATGGCCGGCTGGCCCGCCGCCTGAAAGCTGCTCACCTGGGCATTGATGTGGTCAAACTGAGCATCGCGATCCGGGTGGCTGGCCCCTTCGCGCGTCTTGCGGTTGGCCTGAAGCGTGAAACCGAGACGCCGCAGCAACCGGCCGACCAGCTTGTGGCTGACCACGAAGCCGCGCTCGGCCAGCGCTCCGGCGAGATGCCGCTGGCTCCTGCTGACCCACAGCAGCGGCGCTTGCGGATCGCCGCGGATCGCCGACTGGACAAGCTCGCTCAGCGCTTCCAGCAGGCCGGTTTGCCGATCGATCGCCGCCTTGCGGCCGCCGCCGGCTCGGCGAACCCGTCCGCCGAGATGATCCTCGCCGCCGCGAAGCTCGGCCAGTCCGCGGCCGATGGTGCTGCGGGCCACTGCGGTGGCCTCGCATACCGCCTTCACCCCGCCACGGCCCGCCGCGCGCTTCGCTCGCCGCGACCAGCCGACGACCGCGCTCGTCAAGAAACGGCGCGACCGCCGCAAAGCGCGACCTGATGGCGACGACGTCGATCACCTCGTTAAAATGCCAGCATCACTGCTCCCGCGACATGTGCAATCTTGATTTTTTTGTTGCGTTCTTACCGAATCCTAATTATTTTCAACCGATTCGATTGTTTCGTCCCAAGCCCTTAGCTTCGAGCAGCGCGTGCCGTTCTTCATGCGGACGTTTGAGGTAGGGATGCAGCAGATCATCAATGTCGTGTGAGAGCCGCTGTATCAACTGATCTCAGCTTTTTTGGGATTGAGGGTAAGACAAAAGTTGCCGGCGATGTCGAATTAGCCCGGCGGGATCACCAACTCGACTTGTAAGCGTCCAACCTCAACTGCGCCCGGCGGCCAACTCTTGATGAAACCGAGGCTAAGTGCGACATTGATCGCCTCGGTATCAGTGGCAGCTTTACCCGGCGATATCGGTTGCAGCGAAGCCGGGTTCCGTTTGCATCCTCTTCGGGCGCCCCGACTAGAGCTGCTCCGTGACCGCCGCATGGTAGCGCATGAGCGCCGCCAGATGGTCGCTCATCGTGTGACCGGGGATGCGCTTGTGGTGGCGGCGGTTGAACGTCGTCGTCAGGCAGAGATGCGAGGCGCCGGCCTGTTTCCAGAACCGCGCCTCCTTGGCCCAGTCGGCCTCGGTGCCGGTGCCCATCGACACCCAGACCTCGATCCCGACCTCTGCCGGGTCGCGCCCCGCCTCCTCGGTCATGCGGCGCAACTGGCCGAATATGTCGAGCGCGCTCTGGTCGGGCGGGTAGGCGTTCGGCATCCAGCCGTCGCCCCATTTGGCGATGCGCGGCAGGGTGCGCTCGTGGTGCCCGCCGAACCACACCGGCACCTTGCCCAAGGCCGGCCGCGGGTTGATCCCGGCATCCTCGACCGTATGCCATCCGCCCTTGAAGGTCACATGCGGCTCGGCCCACAGCTGTTGCATGACCTGCACCTGCTCCTCCGAGCGCCGGCCGCGATTGTGGAAATTCTCGTTGAGCCCGGTGAACTCGACCTCGTTCCATCCGACCCCGATGCCGAGCCTGAACCGGCCACCGCACAACACATCGAGACAGGCCGCCTGCTTCGCGACGAGCACCGTCTGGCGCTGCGGCAGGATCAAGACGCCGGTGGAAAAGCCGAGCTTCTCCGTGCATCCGGCTAGATACCCGAACAGCACGAACGGGTCGTGGTAAAGGCCGGCCCCGGTGCGCCCGCCCTCCGACACGCTGGCCTCGCTAGCGCCCAGCACATGGTCGGGCGCCTCGACAAAATCATAGCCGATCGCCTCCATGGTCCGGACATATTCGCGCACCACCGCAGGATCGCCGCCGATATCGCCCAGAGGCAACAGGGCACCAAGCTGCATCATCGCTCTCCTCTCTGCGCCAATTCGGTTTAGCCTACATCAAAGCCCGGCCTGATGTCAGGGCGCTGCAAGGGACCGAGCCGATGACCACTGTCGACCAGCAGAAGATCCGTCGCAGCCGCACCGGGCTGATCGCCCATGACCCAGCGTTGGCCCAGCCGGGCTACACCCTGTTCGCGCCGATGTTCGGCGACGGTCGGGTCTATCTGATCGGCATGAACGGCGCGGTCGCGCATGAATGGCGAATGCCCTATCGCCCGGGCCTCTACGGCTACCTGCTCGACAATGGCCACCTGTTCTACAGCGGCAAGGTGATGGCCGATCTCGACCGGTTCGAGGCGTGGCCGCGCTTTAAGGCGGGCGCTGCGCTCGAAGTCGACTGGCAGGGCCGGGTGGTCTGGGAATTGCGCCACCCGGACCATCACCACGATGCGCGCAAATTGCGCAACGGCAATGTGCTGCTGCTGTGCCTGCAGCCGTTGGCGCCGGCGATCGCCGCCCGCGTGCAGGGCGGGCTGCCCGGCACCGAGGCCGGCGGCGCGATCTATGCCGATTACCTGCTCGAAATGACGACGGCAGGAGAGATCGTGTGGGAGTGGCGCAGCTGGGAGCACATGACGCCCGAGGATTTCCCGATCACGCCGCAGGACCACCGCGCCGAATGGACCCATGGCAACACCGTCGCAGAGACCGCCGACGGCAACATCCTCGTCAGCTTCCGCAACATCTCGACCGTGGTCCTGGTCGAGCGCGCGACCGGCAACATCCTGTGGAAGCTCGGCCCGCCGCCCTTGGGGCAGCAGCACGACCCGCGCCCATTGCCCAACGGCAATGTGCTGATCTTCGACAACGGCACCCACCGGCGCGATCACCCGGCGATCTTCTCGCGGGTCATCGAGGTCGATCCCACGACCAGCGAGATCGTTTGGCAATACCGCGACCGGTCGCTGTTCGCGTTCTTCAGCCCGTACATTTCCGGGGCGCAACGGCTGCCGAACGGCAATACCCTGATCTGCGAGGGCTGCCACGGCCGGATCTTCGAAGTGACGGCGGCCGGCGAGGTCGTGTGGGAATACGTCAATCCCTATTTCTTCGAGGAGCCGGGCCCGGTCGGGCTCAACAATTGGGTCTTCCGCGCCTTCCGCTACACCGAGGCCGAGGTCGCCGCCGCCCGGCGCGCCTGACCGCTCAAGCCGTGGGTTGTTGCGTATGGGCCACCACCGCGATCATCGGGTCGCGCTCGTCCTCGACCCACTCGGCGAGCCGGTGGGTCTCGACCCGCTCGAACCCGGCGTCGCGCAGATAACGCTCGACGAGGCGGGCATGGCCGTCATCGTCTAGCGCCCGCCAGACCGCGACGGCTTTGGTCCAGAAGCAGCGGTTCGAGAAGCTGATGGCGATGGGCGCGCCGCGCCTCAACACGCGCCCAACCTCGCGCAGCACGGTGACGGGCGTTTGCAGATACTGAATTGACACGCAGATCATCGCCGCATCGACGCTGGAATCCGCCAGAGGCAGCTTGGTGTCGCGGTTGAGATTCTGTACAAACCAGCGGCTGAGCCGCGGGTTGGCGACGAGTTCGGCCGCATTCATGCCATGCCCGATCACCTCGGCATAGGAAACCTCGGGCGGCAGATGGCTGACCCAGCTGCTCATCACGTCGAGCAAGACACCGCCGGCCGGCAGTACATTCCGGTAAAACTCGGTCAGCGCTGCGACCGCGCTTTCGTCGATATGGTAAACGAACCGCGGCGGGCCGTAGAACAGCTCGTCCTCCTCGTCGTCGAGCTTAGCGAACGCCCCCAGCGGATATCCTTCATCCATTGAAGGACCGCTCAGCTCGGCGCCTTAGTGCCGCGGCCGCCACGCTACGCCATTGCCGGTTTGAGAAGATGGCAAACTGGTGCGCGCCTGCGGATGTGCGCGCGGTGCTCGCGTCCCCGCCTGTCCTGATGACCTCCTGATGTTTCAGAGGAATTGCAAGCAGGTGCTTCTCCCTTCGCGACGCCCGACAGCTCGATGAGACATAAAAATTAACATAAGATAGTGGCGTTTTTACGATCTCGGGCTTTAGCCTTTTGCTTCTGCCAGTCCCGATGTCCCCGGGTACAGCACGGGGCGCGGCTAGCAGCGGGCAGAAAGCGATGCCGGGCGACGAGCATGTTGCTCGTCACCTGAATGATGCAAGCGTGGCGCGTCTCAATCGATCCCGAGCAGTTTTGCCGCGGTGCCGCCGAGGATCGCGATCTTCTCGTCGTCGCTGAGGCCTGGGATCGACAGAATGTGATCGACCGGCACCTTGTTCCACGGGAACGGATAATCGGTGCCGATCATGATCTGCCCGAGGCCGGTTTCGGCGATCAAATGACGCATCGCCTCGCCGGTGAACATGATCGAGTCGAAATAGAGCTGACCGTCCTTGAGGTATTGCGTCGGCTTCTTCTTCGGCAGCGGGCCGACCCGGTTCGGGAAGGTCGTGATCACCGCATCCGAGCGGTTCGCGTAGGACGGCAGAAAACCGCCGCCATGGGCGGCGCAGATCTTAAGACCCGGGAAGCGGTCGAGCGTACCCTCGAAGATCAAATGCGAAAGCGCGATTGTCGTTTCGAGCGGGTTGCCGATCGTGTTGGTCAACAGGCCGCTGCCGCTCAGCCGGCCGCTCGGCTCCAATTCCCTGGTGCCGAGCGGATGCATGAAGATCAGGATGCCGAGCTCTTCGGCCTTGGCCCAGACCGGGTGGAATTTCGGGTCGGCCAATTCCTGACCCGCGACGCTGCCGCCGATCGACAGGCCCCGCAGCCCCAAGGTTTTGATGGCGTATTGGAGCTGCTCGACGGCGAGATCGGGGTGCTGCAGCGCGACCGTCGCAAAGGCGACAAAGCGGTCCGGCATCGCGGCGCAGAACTCGGCCAGCTTTTCATTCTGGATCCTGATCAGCTCGGCCGCCGCGTCGCGCTCCGCGCGATACCAATAGGGGTTGATGCTGAGCGCCTCGATATCGATCCCCTCGCGCGTCCATCTCCGCGATGCGGTCCGAGAGGTTCGACCACAGCAGCCCCGGCGCCTCGAGCGGGTGGTTGATGACCGCCGCCGCCTCGGGAACGATCGTATGGGCATGGATGTCGACGGTCTTGACCCGTTTGCCGTTGACCACGACCTCGCGGCGCCGGCCCTGCGGTTGCGGTGCCGACCCCGTCGACAGGCTGCATCCGACAAAGGCGAGCCCGGCCAGCGCGCCGGCGATCAATTCCCCTGAGATGGGCATTTGCGTTCCTCCTCGAGATTCGTCCGCGACCCTACAGCAAGCGATCCACAGGGGGTAAGCCCGCGTTTTCGTTCCTCCGGGTCAAACCTTCTCCTGGCGCGGCTGCAGCGGCACTGCGTTGCCCGCGGTGGCGCGCTCCACTGCGCGCCACAAGTACCAGCTCGCCACACTCCGGTAGGGCTTCCACCTCACGCCATAGGCTTCAAGCTCCTTGCGCGACGGCAGCTCGCGGTCATAGGCGATGGCGAAGCCCTTGCGGACACCGTAATCGTCGGCGGGCAGCACATCCGGGCGGCCGAGACGGAAGATCAGCAGCATCTCCGCGGTCCAGCGCCCAATCCCGCGCACCTCGGTCAGGCGCTCGATGATCGCCTCGTCCGCCATCCGATGGATCTCGGGCAAGGTCGGCAATTCGCCATTGGCCGATCTCCGGGCGAGGTCGCGCAGCGACAGGAGCTTCGAGCGCGACAGGCCGGCACCGCGCAGCTCCTCGTCGGAAGCGCCGAGGAGCTGCGCGGGCGTCGGTCTCTCGGGCGTGTCGGGAAGAGCGCCAACAGCCTGGCGAATATCGTCGCGGCGGCCTTCCCGGTCAGCTGCTGATAGACGATCGCCTTCGCCAGCGCGCCAAATATCGTTCCCGCCTGGTTGAGCTCGATCACGAACGGGCCGATATCAGCGATGACCCGAGCGAGTGTCGGATCGGACCCGCGCAGATGCTCGACGGCGATCCTCGGGTCGAAGACCTGAGCCCGTCATCCATGCGCGGCTTCGATCGCCAGCATGCGGCGCTTCGTCTCCGCGCCGCCATGGGCCGAGAAGCCGCCGATCTTGCCGCCTGCCGCCAGCACGCGATGGCATGGCACGATGATCGGGAAGGGGTTGTGGCCGAGCGCCTGTCCGACAGCGCGCGCCGCCCGCGGGGCACCCAGCTGCGCCGCGATCTCGCCATAGGAGAGCGTCTTGCCCGGCGGTATGGTCCGCGCCAACTCGTAAACCCGGCGATGGAACGGCGGGACACCGTCCATGTCGAGCGCGATCGCCGAAAGATCGCTCCTTCCGCCTTCGAGCAGCGCGACAATCCGCGTCGAGCGCACGCTTCAACGCCGGCGGCGGCGCGCTTTCGGCCGCGGTCGGGAAACGGAGCAGCATCCGTTCGCGGGTTTCCGATTCGCCGGCCTCGGGAAGCTGTACCCCGACGATGCCCCGCTCGCCCCAGGCAACCCCGCACCGGCCGATGGCCGTATCGAAAAGCGTAAAGCCGAATGCCGTCATGACGCGATCCTATCACCCGGCGCGGGCACTCGAGGTGCCAAATCTTGCTCCGTCGCTTGTCAGCCGGAAGTCGCGGCGCGAAAGGCGCGCTCGAACTCGTTGAGCTCGACCGAGGCAGCATCGGTGACGACCCAGAAGCCGAGATCGCCTTCGTTCCAATGCCGCAGGCTATAGCCCCGCCGGGTCAGAGCCTTCCCGAGATCTCCGTCCGCGGCGGGAAGCACGAAGAGATTGATCACGTGCTCGCGGCGCTTGTAGACGAGCGCCGGCACCGGCTTTCCCGCGATCAGGTCGAGGCGGCCGCCGAGCAGCGGAAACCCTTCCGCCGCAAATCGACCACGGGCGGCGACACATCGCTGCGCCCGGCGAACCATGGCTTGACGGTGTGCTGATCAGAGGATGCGACATCGGTCAGGTGCGTGCCCAGCAATGAGCGCAGATGGCTGTCGATGATTTCGCCCGCGATCGCGTCCTCCTGCCGTTCGCCGAGCAGCATGAAGGTGCCGCCAGAGCCGATCGCCACGGCGAGCAGGATCGAAGCGGCGTAAGCGAGCCATCCGGGCGCGCGCAGGCATCGCCGGCGCTAGGGCGAGCCTCTTCCCGGCGCATCGCCGAGCGGATCTGCGACCGCAAATTCTTGGGCGCGCGATGGCTCGGCGCGGCTTGGCGGATGCCGTCCCGCAGACGTTCGAGCGCGGCCAGCTCCGGACCGCAATCGGCGCAGCCGGCAAGATGATCCTGTACCAATGGCCTTTCCGCCTCGGCGAGCTCGCCGTCGAGGTAGGCGTCCAACCGTGTCCGAACCTCCTCACATTGCATTGCGGCATCCCTTTCCTTCCCACGCCCGGCGCAGGGCTGCGCGCGCCCGGTGCAGGCGCGACATCACCGTCCCGATCGGGACGCCGGTGACCTCAGCGATCTGGCGGTAGTCCAGCTCGTGCAGTTCCCGCAGCACGATCGCCTCGCGCAGCGGCGGCGGCAGCGCTTCGATCAGCCGATCGAGCCGGCGCAGATCGGAGCGGCTCTGCAACAGAGCGTCGGCATCGACCGCGATGCCCGGCGGCTCACGGACGGGGCGCGTCGAGGTCGGTTTCGCCTTCGAGCGGCACGAGATCCGCCGGCCGGTTGCGCTCCAGCCAGTCGTAGCAGGTGCGCCGCACGATCCTCAGGAGCCAGCTCTTGGGGTCGCCTTCCCGGTAGCTGTCGAAATAGCGAAACGCCCGCAGACAAGCCTCCTGAACCACATCGGCGGCATCGGCATCGTTCCGGGTCAGCCAGCGTGCGAGGGCATAGCCGGCGTCGAGATGGGGGAGCACCACCGTCTCGAACCGGCCTCGCCGACGCCGTTCCGCGATCCACGCCATGCGCTCTTCTACCCCGCACCGAAGCAGACTGCAGCATTCCCCTAGTTATTCCCGGCGGTGTTCGCGTTCGTGCGGTTGCAATCCCTGTTCCCAAGCGCCACACTCGGATGCCCCAAGGAAGGAAGCCACCGATGGAAATGACGGGCGAGTTCCGCATCCCCGCTCCCCGCCAGCGCGTCTGGGAGGGGCTCAACGACCCCGAGATCTTGAAGAGCGCCATTCCCGGGTGTCAGACGATCGAGAAATTGTCCGACACCGAATTCACCGCGAAAGTCGTCGCCCAAGTCGGGCCGGTGAAGGCGAATTTCTCGGGCAAGGTTATGTTGTCGGATCTCGATCCGCCGCAGAGCTACACGATCGCCGGCGAGGGGAGCGGCGGCGTGGCGGGGTTCGCCAAGGGCAGCGCCAAGGTGAACCTTGCCGAAGACGGCGACGCCACCGTGCTGAATTATGCCGTGCAGGCCCATGTCGGTGGAAAGCTCGCGCAGATCGGCTCGCGCCTGATCAATTCCGTGGCGCGCAAAATGGCCGAGAATTTCTTTTCGAGGTTCGTGGCAGCGGTCGGGCCGGAGGCGGAGCCGGCGCCGGGCGCTTCAGCGGTCAACAGGAGCGGGGAGCAGCCGTCGGTAGCGCGGACCGCGACGCAGCCCGAGCCTGCGACGCCGGGAACAGCGCCGGCAGCACCCGCAACGAGGGCGGATTTCAGGCTTCCGCCGGCGGTGTGGGTCTCGGGGCTAGCGGCGATCGTGGGGCTGATGCTCTATTATTTCACCCGCCACGGCGTGACGCGCTGAGGCTCTTCGGGAAGTCTTGAGCCGAAGGCAAAGACACGGCATAAAACTCGGCTCGGCACGGCCGTCGCTTCGACGGCGTTGACGATCGATGCAGGGAGATGGCGATGCAGAAGACGGTGAGCCTCACCGTGAACGGCAAACCGGTTTCGGCGACCGTCGAGGGACGAACCTTGCTCGTCCAGCTGCTCCGCGAGCAGCTGGGGCTGACCGGCACCCATGTCGGCTGCGACACGAGCCAATGCGGCGCTTGCGTGGTCCATATCGATGGCGAAGCCGTCAAATCCTGCACCCTGTTGGCATTGCAGGCGGAGGGCCGCTCGGTGCTTGACGATCGAAGCTGTGGCAGACGGCGACACCCTGCATCCGATGCAGGAGGCCTTCCGCAACAATCACGCGCTGCAATGCGGGTTCTGCACGCCCGGCATGATCATGAGCGCGCTCGATCTCGTCAAAAACAATCCCAACCCGACCGAGCGCGAGGTCCGCGAATACCTCGAGGGCAATCTCTGCCGTTGCACGGGCTACCATAATATCGTGCTGGCGATCATCGAGGGCGCAGCGGTGATGCGGGGCGAGAAGCCGGCGGCAGCTGCGGAGTAATGGTCATGGGCGTGATCGGAACGCCTGTCAGGCGGCGTGAGGATTACCGTTTTCTGACCGGACAGGGCACCTATACCGACGACATCAACCGCCCCGGGCAGCTTTACGCCTATATCCTTCGCAGCCCGCACGCGAACGCTCGAATAGCCGGCATCGATACCGCGGCGGCCGCGGCGGCGCCGGGGGTCGCGGCGGTGTTTACCGGCAAGGACATGGCCGCGGATGGGGTCGGCGGGCTGCCCTGCGGCTGGCAAATCCACTCGAAGGACGGCTCGCCGATGATCGAGCCGCCACACCCGCCGCTGATCATGGACCGAGTGCGCCATGTCGGCGACCAGGTCGCAGTCGTAATCGCAGACACGCTGGCTCAGGCTCGTGAGGCCGCCGAGCTGATCCAGGTCGACTATGCCGAGGAGCCGGCCGCGATCGACCCGGCGGAGGCGCTCGTTCGGGGCAGCCCGCAGGTCTGGCCGGAGGCCCCGGGCAATCTTTGCTACGACTGGCATCTCGGCGACCTCGCGGCGGTCGAGGCGGCCTTTGCCAAGGCGGCGCGGATCGTCAAGCTGGACCTGACCAACAACCGGCTCGTGCCCAATGCGATGGAGCCGCGCGCCGCGATCGGCGAATTCAACCGCGCCACCGGCGAATACACGCTCTATACGACGAGCCAGAACCCGCATGTCATCCGGCTGTTGATGGGCGCCTTTGTATTGCACATCCCGGAGGCTCGACTGCGGGTCGTCGCCCCCGATGTCGGCGGCGGGTTCGGATCGAAGATCTATCACTACGCCGAGGAGGCGATCGTTACCTGGGCCGCCGGCAAGATGAGGCGGCCGGTCAAGTGGACGGCCGAGCGTTCGGAAAGCTTTATGTCGGACGCGCATGGGCGCGACCATGTCACCCATGTCGAGCTGGCGCTCGACGATCGGGCCAAGTTTCTCGGCCTCAGGGTTTCGACGATCGCCAATATGGGCGCCTATCTGTCGACCTTCTGCGACCTGTATCCCGACCTATCTCTACGGCACCCTGCTGGCAGGCACCTATACGACCCCGGCGATCTACGTCGAGACCAAGGCCGTGTTTACCCACACGGTGCCGGTCGATGCTTATCGCGGAGCGGGCCGCCCGGAGGCGACTTTCCTGCTCGAACGCATCGTCGATCTCGCTGCCGACGAGCTCGGGATGGACCCGGCCGAGCTGCGCCGGCGCAATTTCATCCCAAAGGACGCCTACCCCTACCAGACGCCGGTCGCGCTGACAATATGACAGCGGCGATTATGGCGCGACCCTGGAGCTCGCGCTGAGGGCGGCCGATTACCAGGGGTTCGAGCAGCGGCGCCGGCGAAGCGGCGGCGGCGCGGCAAACTGCGCGGCATCGGCGTCGCCACCTATATCGAAGCTTGCGGCATCGCGCCATCGGCGGTCGTCGGCTCGTTCGGCGCCCGGGCCGGCCTCTTCGAATGCGCTTCGGTCCGCGTCCACCCGACCGGCAGCGTGACGGTATTGACCGGCTCGCACAGCCATGGCCAGGGCCACGAGACGACCTTCGCTCAGCTGGTGTCGGACGGGCTCGGCATCCCGATCGAGAGCGTCGAGATCGTCCACGGCGACAGCGCCAAGATCCCCTACGGCATGGGGACATACGGCTCGCGCTCGCTGGCGGTCGGCGGCACCGCAATCGTCAAGGCGATGGACAAGGTCGTCGCCAAAGGGCCGCAAGATCGCCGCGCACCTGCTGGAAGCCGCCGAGGCCGATGTCGAGTTCAAGGACGGCAAGTTCACCGTCGCCGGCACCGACCGGTCGAAGAGCTTGGCGGAGGTCGCGCTGACCGCGTATGTGCCGCACAACTTCCCGCATGACGAGCTCGAGCCGGGGCTCGACGAGACCGCGTTCTACGACCCGAAGAACTTCACCTTCCCGTCCGGCGCTCACATCGCCGAGGTCGAGATCGACCCCGAAACCGGAGCAGGTCACGGTCGTCGATTTCACCGCCAGCGACGATTTCGGCCGCATCCTCAACCCGATGATCGTCGAGGGCCAGGTCCATGGCGGCCTCGCCCAAGGCATCGGCCAGGCATTGCTCGAAGGTTGCATCTACGACAAGGAAACGGGCCAGCTGCTGACCGGCTCCTACAACGATTACACGATGCCGCGCGCCGCCGACCTGCCGTATTTCAAATTGTCGACCAACGTGACCTTGTGCACCCACAACCCGCTGGGCGTCAAAGGCTGC
Organism: uncultured Alphaproteobacteria bacterium; assembly: GCA_963836845.1. Classification (GTDB taxonomy): domain Bacteria; phylum Pseudomonadota; class Alphaproteobacteria; order ATCC43930; family CGMCC-115725; genus AP-15. The sequence continues at coordinate 29,908 of CAWILK010000049.1, forward strand.
GGCGAAGCCGGGGCGATCGGCGCGCCGGCGGCGATCACCAACGCCTTGGTCGATGCGCTGAAGCCGCTCGGGATCCGCCATCTCGACATGCCGGCGACACCCGAGAGGTTGTGGCGCCTGATCCAGGAACACCGCTCGCCGCTGGCTGCGGAATAGGGGAGAGCCCGATGTACGAGTTCAACTATCACAAGCCGACGAGTCTCGACGAGGTTGCGAACCTGCTGAGCGCGAACGAGGAGGCCAAGCTGGTCGCCGGCGGGATGACCTTGATCCCGACCCTCAAGCAGCGGCTCGGCACGGCCATCCGACCTGGTCGACCTCGCCGCAATCCCATCATTGCGCGGCATCACCGATGCCGGCGACGCTCTGGTCATCGGCGCGATGACGCGGCACGCGGAGGTGCAGCAACTCGCCGGTCGTCAAGCAGGCTATTCCGGCGCTCGCCGCGATGGCCGGGATGATCGGCGACCCCGCGGTGCGCAACCGCGGCACGATCGGCGGCTCGATCAGCAACAACGACCCCGCGGCCGATTACCCGGCGGCGCTCGTCGCGCTCGGCGCTACCGTGCAAACGACGAAGCGCCAGATCGCGGCCGAGGATTTCTTCACCGGCATGTTCGAGACGGCGCTCGAGCCCGGCGAGATCGTGACCGCAGTGCGGTTCCCGAAACCGCAGGCCGCCTGCTATCAGAAATTCCGCAACCCGGCCTCGCGCTACGCGATCGTCGGGGTCTTTGTCGCCCGCACCGGTGCGGCGGCGTGCGCGTTGCCGTGACCGGCGCCGGCCCGGCGGTATTCCGCGTGCCGGAGATGGAGGCGGCGCTCGGCCGGTCCTTCACCCCGGACGCGATCAAGGACATCACGATCCCCGATAGCGGCCTCAACTCGGATATCCACGCCAGCGCCGAATACCGCGCCCATCTGGTCGGCGTGATGGCCCGCCGCGCCGTCGCCGGCTGCGGCTAAACCCGTTTCGGCCGCGCCTGATAGGGCGCCGGCCGCAGGAGTGTTCTCGCAATCCAAAGTTGTTCTCAGACGGCATCGGTGAATATCTGCAGCGGATCTGCAGCAAAACTCCTCTAATAGTTGTGACCCCGCCAGATCCCAGGCGCGGATGCTTCGGCCTGCCGCGCGGAGCGCTCCTCGACCTCTTGCAATCGCCGCTCGAAATCGCTGGTCTCGATCGCCCGGACAAAGGTGCTGACGACCGACGCGATCGTTCCCGCCTCGCCCGGCGTGATGTCCCCGCCGGCGAGCGCCGAGGTGACCGCCTTCATTGCAGCGGCGATATCGGCCGCACTCTCGATTGGCGGCAGCGCGAATTTGACCGAGCGTTCCCGGCACGGCGGCAGGACGCGTTCGAGGCAGAGCCGCATGGCGGTAGGATCGCCCCGCATCGCATTCTCGACGGCCTTGCGGGTCAGCGCCTCCGCTTCTCCTTCGAGCAACGCCATGGCGGCCAAGGTCTTTTTGTTGCGAGAGCCATTGCGGCGCCCGAGCGGGTTCCCCGACCGCCCCCTCTCGAACGGCCGCCCGCGCGGCTGACGCGGCGGAATGGGCGCAAGATCATCACTCATCTGCATCTCCTCGGTTTTGGGGTGATCGCCTCGGAGGCGACCAGCTGCGAGAAGTATGCAGTGCTAAATTGGCATTTTTAAGATGGCGTTGGTCGCAACATGGGATTGCGTCCGCAATGCCAGCCTGCATGCACGCGATATGACAAGCTCGCCCGACGGAGTGGCCCCACGTGGCTGGTCAGGGTCGAGGCCCGAGAAAGCCGGGCAACGCGGCGGCCTGCTTCACCCAGTTCGCCATCTGCGCCTCGTCGAGCTCGTCGCCTTCGTGGATGTCGATGTAGCGCGTGTCCTTGCCCTTGCTGGCGCCGGGCGGGACCGGTCGCAGCGACGTGCCGCGGAAGAAGGCCACCTTGACGTAGCGCGTGAAGGTGTGGAGCCCGAGGAACCAACCCTGGCCCTCGATGCCGTACAACGGCGAGTTCCACTTCACGGCCTTGCGCACGTTGGGCACGGTCCGCACGATGAGCGCGTCGAGGCGCTTCCCGAGGTCGCGCTTCCAGCCCGGCATCCCGGCGATGTACGCCTGCACCGGGGCGTCGCCGTCCGCCTTCGCGATGCGCGGGTTGCCGCCCGAGAGGACGGCGGCGGCCTTCTCGCCTTGTCGCACCTGGATCGGCTTGGCCTCACGCGCACCTGGCTTGGCCTTCGCGCCTGCTTTCGGCGGGGACTTGTTCAGGGCCACGGCGGCGCGAACGAGAGTCTTCAACGCCTCCTCGTCGATCTTCTCGCCCTCGTGGAAGTCGATGGCGCGCCTTGTGTTCCCGTCAAGACTGGAGTTGAAGAGGCCCGAAGGATCCTTCAGAGCCGCCCCTTTGGCGAAGGTCATCTTCACGACGTTCTTGTAAGTCTCGCCGGTGCAGATCAATCCGTCGTGCGACCACACCGGAACCCCTCTCCACTTCCACTCCTCGACGACTTCGGGATCGGCTTCCTTGACCAAGCTACGCAGCCGGCTGAGCATCTCGCCCCGCCAGTCGCCCAGCTCCTTGATTCTCGCGTCTATCAGCTGAGAAGGAGACTTGCTTTGCGACCCGCTCTCCTTCATGCCCGTTTCTCCTCTTTAGTCCCGAGGCTTTGATACGCGAATACGGTGACAGGAGTAACGATCCCCATCGCAAGTTTGGGTAGTGTCTCCGTTTGAATGTCGGCTGCGGGTCGATTCCGGACCCTCCTCGGAACCCGCTCGGGCGACAAGGTTGCGCCAATTCCAGGTCGTTCCCAGAAACGGGGTTTTATCCTCACCGCCAACTAACCCGCCGTGCTGGTGGGCGACTCCGGCGCTGGCATGATGCCAGGCGAGCAATTTGCGCTGGATAGCCTCGGTCGCGAGGTTGGCGGCCAGCGAGACCAGCACAATCAGCAGCAGCGTGGCAAGAACGTCGTCTATGCGAAAGCTTTCCTGCGATCTAACCAGGAACGCACCCAGTCCGTCCGTGGACAGCAGCATCTCGGCGACGACGGCAAGCAGCAGGGATACGGCGATGCTGAGGCGGATGCCAGCGGCGATCCGCGGCAACGCTGCCGGGAGATCGACAAAGCGCATCCGCTCTGCGCGGGTCAGTCGCAGCGACCGCGCTACGTGCGACAGCATCGGGTGAAGCGAGCGGACGGCGTCGATGGCGTTGATCAGGATCGGAAACGAGGCACCGTAGGCGACGACCGCGATCTTAGCGGCATCGCCGATCCCCAGGAAGATCATCCAAACCGGGATGAGCGCGATCGGCGGTAACGGGCGCACCAGTTCGATGACCGGTTCAATGATATCGCCGAGTATGCGGACCCGGCCAAGAAAAATGCCAAGCGGCAGCATTGTTCCGAGCGCCAGTCCAAACCCCACCGATCCGCGAAATAGCGTGTGGCCAAGTTCGTTCAGCAGAACACCACGGTCTCCGATCAGCGTCCCGACGACTGTCGCGAAGCTCGGAAAAGTGGGCAAGTCCACAAGAAAGGCGGCGAGCTGCCACAACGCGGCCAGCGCAGCGGAACAGACGTTCCCGGCAGGTTGACGCTGCGCGTCATGCCGAGCCCGCGAGCGCCGTCATCGCTATATGCCAGCCGGCTACGATACGGCTTCCTTGCCGCACCAGCGCGTTAAGTAGCAGCCCCAGCGCTCCGATCGTCGCCATTATCGCAAACATTTCCGGGGTCCGCAGCGAGAAGGCCGCGTCATACAATAGGAAACCGAGACCGCTTTGGCCGGCGAGCATCTCCGCGGCAATCGTTGCAAGCAGCGCGACGCCGGTGCCGATCCGGATGCCAGTCATGATCTCGGGCAACGCTGCCGGCAGCCGCACCCGCACCAGGATTTCCCAGTCGGAATAGCCGAAGCAGCGTGCAGTCATCATCTGCACCGGCTCGGCAACGGCCAGCGCATTGGCGGCGTTGATATAAATCGGCCAGAGTGAGGCGAAGGCGATGATGAACATGAACAGCTGGTTGCCGATGCCAAGCACGAAGATCGAGATCGGGACGATCGCCGGCGGCGGCAACACCCGAAGCATGTCGACGAGCGGCCCCAGCATCCGGCGCACAAGCCGGTAACGTCCGGCGACGATGGCCAAGCAAAGACCGATCAAGATGGCAATCGCTAGCCCGCCCACTGCCCGCACGGTGGTCGTGCCGAAATTCGCCAGGAAACCAGCCGAACGCAGCGAACCCCATTCCGCTGCAGCGATGGCCGGCAGGCCAGGAAAGTAGTCGGCTGGAACGACACGGGACCACGCAGGGCCTGCCAGGACAACAGCGCTAGCCCAATGCCCAGCGCGCGCTTGGCGGCAACGAGCGGGTTCACGGGCGGACGGCTGGATCGTGAAGACGACATCCGCCGCAGGGATCGCCACCTTCAGCAGCCCGGTGCGCACCAGTGCTGCGATTGGCGTCTCCAATTGCTTGGGCTCGGCGACCATGCTGCTCGTGTTCGGCGCGAACCCGATCTTTTCAGCGAGCTCCGCCGAAATATTGAAGTCGTTAACGATGATCTGATGGTATTTGTCGGGATGGGTGGCCAAGTCCCCGTCAGCCGCCACCATTGCCCGCATGAAGCCGGCTGCTGCTGTCTTGTTCTTGGCGAGCCAATCCGACCGCGCGAAATAGCCGGCGACGGCAAAGGATTTAATTTGCGGCAAATCCGCGATGATCCCCTTTGCGAGGACGGTCGGCTTTATCTGCGGCGAGGCCATGATCGCGGAGGAAAATGGGGCGACCGCACATGCCGCGTCGATAGTGCCCAGTTCGAGCGCGGCCTTCATCTGCGGGAACGGGATCACGACCATTTTCATCTCACTCGCCGGCATCCCGGCGGCGCGGATATGGTCGCGGATCATCAAGTCGCAACCGCCGTTCGTCGCGTTCGACGCCACTGTTTTGCCCTTTAGATCTTGCAACGTTTGATTCCCGAGCGCTCCGACGCGACCAGGTATTCGCCGAGGCCCTCCTCCAGAGGCCAGCGCTCGACAGTTGAAATCATGAACTCGCGTATCGGCTGGTGTTCGGCGACAGCGCTGACAACCGGCAACGTCGCCGAGAAACCGATGTCGGCCGAGCCGCCGACCACCGCCGCGACAACGGCGGGACCGTTGTTCACCGTGATCATGTCGACCTTGAGCCCCTCTTTGCTGAAGTAGCCCATCTGCTGGGCGTCGATCACCGGGACGACGCCCAAGGTCTTGAGGAAGGCCAACCTCACCGTTTCTTCCGCGGACGCCGGCCGCATCGACGCAACAATCGCGATAATTGCGGCAAGCGCGGCGGCGAACCGTGAAAGACGGGCGAACTAAGTCATGGCATGCTCCGTTCGGAAAGGGGCGGGGTCAGCCGGCGACCGTCTTCATCGCGCGGATGCGCGACAGCACATCGTGCCGGATCTCAAGGTAAATGCGCTCTTCGCGCGTCTCGATCTGGTCGCGCGGCTTGGGTAACGGCACGGCGAAGTCGGCCACAATGCGGGTCGGCCGCCGCGCCAGCACAAGCACCCGGTCTGCAACATAGACCGCCTCGTCAACATCATCGCGTTACGCAAGCACGTCTGGCGGTAGCGGGCCGCGAGATCGAGAAGCAGATCTTGCAATTCGGCGCGGGTCTGCGCATCGACGGCGGCGAGCGGCTCGTCCAACAACGACAGGCCGAGCGGGCGGCCAGGGCACGGGCGATCGCTGCTGCATGCCGCCGGAGACCTGCCAAGGGTAATGGCACTCAAAGCCCTCAAGTCCAAGAATTACAGGCAATTCGCGGGCACGCTCGCGCTTCTCGCGGCGGCTCGCGTCCGCAACTCGTCGCATTCCGAACATGACGTTGTCGAGGTTGTTCTTCCACGGCAGCAGCGACCGGCTGTAGTCCTGGAAGACGACAGAAATGCCGGGTGCTGGGCCGACGAGCGGCGCCCCGAGGAAGCCGATATGCCGCCGTTCGCGGGTGCCAGTCCGGCAAGGCACATCAGCTACGTTGTCTTCCCACAGCCGGACGGCCCGACCATGGACAGAAACTCGCCATCCCACGCAGTGAAGTCGATGTCGGCGATGGTCGGCAACGCCGCCGCTCCTCGACCGATCAACCAGGCCAGAGGTCGGACCGACAGCACAGGCGGTCGCTCGCGCGTGGCAGAGCCGGAGCATCAACCGCCGTTGCCATCATGCAGGACCTGGCCCTCCGCACGCACCGTAGCATCGGCATCGGCCGCCGCTTGTCCGGACGACGGTGTGGACGGCTGAAGAGAAATGGCGAACACCTTGAGCCTCTTTTATCACACAGCTCGCCCGACTTCTTTGCGGACGCCGCGGACAGACCGAGGTCGGGCCGCCGCTCGAATGCGACTGCCACCTTCAACCCAACACCTCCGCCGGATGGCGTCACGACGCGCGCCGGTTTGCGTGGCAGTCCGCAGTCTACCAACGATAGAGCCTTGGCGGGCGTGCACAATCGTGGGGAAATCGCCGCGTTGTCGCTGGCGGCGATCTGAGTCTCGGTCCCGTTCACCAATCAGCCGAGCTCGCAAAGCGATTGGTAACACGATGTGGTCGATCACGACTCGATCGTGATCAATCCCGACTCGCCGCCCGCGAACAACCACTTTGAGGTAGCAGCGCCCATAATGGGGGCGACACCGGAGCGGCCGCTTTGGGTCTTCAACCTGAAATTCAAACTGGAGACACTCCCCAAGTTTGACCGGAGCTCGTGCTCCGGTCACCCTATCCTTCGATCCCAGCTTTGACTTGTTCCCAAGAGCTTCAGTCGATCCGCGCCAGGACCTGCTCCAGGCCCGCAAAGAACTGCTGCCACCCGTCCTTGGCGCCCTGGTAGGCCTGCTGCTGATCCGGCCGGAAGCCCGACTGCTCCATGCGCAGGTGGGTCCCCGTGCTCGTCGGGGTGAGAGTCCAGGTGACGACACTCTCGAGACCATGGCCGCCCAGGTGTAAGACAGCGTTTTGTTCGGCTCGACTGCCAGGACCTGACAGTCGACAGCGCCCCAGTCTGCGCGAAGATTGAAGCGGTGGTCCACGACCGGCTTGAAGTCGTTCTTCATCAGCCACTCCTCGATCAGGTGCGGTTGCGTGAGCGCGCGCCAGATCTTTTCCGGCGGATAAGGTATCTCCCGTTCGACAACGACGGAGAGCGTTTCGGTCGCGGTATTGGTCATTGGTCCATCCTTTTGAGCAGGTCTTCGAGGTGGTCGAACCGGCTCTGCCAGAAGCCGGCCATTGGCTTGTCCAGTCGATCAGCGGGGCCAAGGCGCCGAGCTGCGCGCTATAATGGGTCTGGCGTCCTTCGTGGCGGTCGCGCACCAGCCCGGCCTGCTTCAGAACCCCGAGATGCTTTGAGACGGCCGGCTGCGAGACCCCGGCCCGAGCCGTCAGGGCCCCGACCGTCTGCTCTCCTTCGCGGCACAGCCGCTCGAAGATGGCCCGCCGGGTGGGATCGGCGAGCGATCTGAAGAGCACATCGTGAGCGTTTGGCATTGCGATCGATAACCCGCTGGCTATTGATCGACGTATAACCATTGAGATATGTGTGGTCAAGCGGGAACGTGGCGCGTCACGATGATCCTCGTCAGAGGAGCCACCGGCCATGTGGGGCGCGCCGTCGTCTGCAGGTTGCCGTCACTCGGCCACGACCTGTTCGCAATGGCACCCACCCACGACGACCGGCCGCTGACCGTGATTCCCCCGATGAGTGTCCAGGAAGTCGTTGATACGATATACAAAACCTGCGAGGACGTTGTCGGCACGACCGTGCAGCCCTAAATAGCCTAAGTGAGGCTGGGGGCTCATTGAGGAGTATTGTTGCCCCTGAACCCGCCCGGATCACAGGTTGAACGGGCTGTGATCGAACTCGCGCTTAGCGAAATTTCGCGAAGGGCACTTCGCTTCGATCGGGGGGCTTGCTCCACCGATCGCGCGTGATGGCCGATTGCCGGTCGCGCGATCCTCGTGCGCGCTCGCGGAGCGCGCGATCTGACGCGCGCGCGTCTTAATCGCGCGAGGAGAGCGAGAGAGGCCCGAAAATAGCAAACCCGCTGAAAGCAGCGGGTTTCAGATCCGGCCGAAAATTCCCAGTTCTTCGGCACCCGTTGAAAGGCGGCCTGCCCCTTGAACGCCCGTACATCGGGCGGAAACAGGTTTAAGCGATACCTAATCTCCGGAGCTGAGCGGTGCATGAATCTTGACTTGTCACCAACGCACAGAGTGAAACTTTAGAAGGCTCACCGCGTTGCGAGGCGCTATGGATGAGGGAGGACAGCATGAGAAGATCAGCAGCGCTCTTTCCGGCTGCGCTGGTCGTGGCGTTCACGGTGCCGCAGCCGCCGCCGGCCCACGCCGACCAGGTCACGCCGCCGCACGTGCCAACCAAGCTTCAGGTGCCGGCCGGGAACCGGTTGTTCCGCGAAGGTAACGCGGTCGGCACTCAGGACTACATCTGCCTGCCCTCGGGCTCCGGCACCATCTGGACATTCTTCGGGCCGCAGGCCACGTTATTCGACAAGCATGAAAAGCAAATCATCACCCACTTCCTCAGCCCCAACCCGTTTGAGACTGGCACGCCTCCCCTCGTCACGTGGCAGGACTCGGATGACACGAGCAAGGTCTGGGGCATGATGGCTAACTCTTCACCCGCCGACCCGGGTGCGATTCCCTGGTTGTTGGTGAAGGTGGTTGGAGCCCAGGACGGACCAACCGGCGGCGACGAGCTGTCGGAGACTACTTACATCCAGCGGCTGAACACCGTTGGAGGGGTCGCGCCGGCAACTGCCTGTACGGTTGGCATGATGGCATTGGTGCCTTACAGCGCCGAATATTTTTTCTACAAAGCAACCAAGCGCACCTCGTTGAGATAGATCGCCCCTAAACGCTGGGCGACACCTCCCAGAGGTGTCCGTTACAGCAAGCAAGAAACATCGTCAGTTTGCGCCATTTGGATTTCCGAGAGCGGGTTACGTTGATGTCAGCGGTACTGCCGGCTGGCCATGGGCTTCACCATCTCAATAATCGCATGCCGGTATGCATGAATAACAGCATGCCGCTGGCCTCCACCGGAAAGCCGGGGTGGCATCGCTCCGGTGGAGGAACTAGATATGCGCATCTCTGAGGAGGCGTGTCCCGGTTAGGAGATGCGCTCTCTCGCTCGCCCTCTCCTGATCGGAGGGGATTTTGTTGCGATCGGAATCGTGTCTGGATGACTGCTCTTCCCCGCTCTGTCGACGACACCCTCGCCCTCCTCGGCAGCGCCGATTATGTCGCCGACCGCAGTTTGGCGACGGCGGTGCACCTGGCGTTGCATCTGAACCGGCCGCTCTTTCTCGAAGGCGAGGCGGGGGTCGGCAAGACCGAAATCGCCAAGGTGCTGTCGAGCGCGCTGAAGCGCCGGCTGATCCGCCTGCAGTGCTACGAGGGGCTCGACGTCGCCTCGGCGGTGTATGAGTGGGACTATGCGCGGCAGATGATCGAGATCCGCCTCGCCGAGGCGGCCGAGGAGGACCGAAGCGAGATCGAGGGCACGATCTTCTCCGACCGGTTTCTGATCAAGCGCCCCCTGCTGCAGGCGCTGGAGCCGGACATCGCCGGCGCGCGGGTATTGTTGATCGACGAGCTCGACCGCACCGACGAGCCCTTCGAGGCGTATCTCCTGGAGCTGCTCTCCGATTTTCAGGTGACGATCCCCGAGATCGGCACCATCCAGGCCGAGCATCCGCCGATCGTGATCATCACCTCGAACCGCACGCGCGAGATCCATGACGCGCTGAAGCGGCGCTGCTTTTATTACTGGGTCGATTATCCGACCGCGGCGCGCGAGCTCGAAATATTGAAGCGCAAGGCGCCCAGCGCGAGCGCGCATCTGTCGCGCGAGGTCGTCGGGTTTGTGCAGAAACTGCGCATGATGGATCTGTTCAAGCTTCCCGGCATCGCCGAGACCATCGACTGGACGGAGGCATTGATGCAGCTCGATGTGCTCGAGCTGACCCCGCACGCGATCAACGACACTCTGGGCGTGCTGCTCAAATATCAGGACGACATCGCCCGATTGCACGGCAGCGAGGCCGCCCGGCTGTTGGAGCAGGTCAAGGCCGAGGCCGCTGCGGCTGGGGCATAACCCATGCCGGATCAACCGCTTCGCCCCCTCTCCCCTCGGACGCCTCGCGAACCCGGGCGGGGAGGGCAGGAACAAGGCAAGCTGCTCGCCAATCTGATGCATTTCGCGCGCACCTTGCGCGCTGCCGGGCTGCCGGTCGGGCCGGGGAAGGTCATCGATGCCGCCGCCGCCGTGCTGGCGGTCGGCATCGCCAATCGCGCGGATTTTTACTGGACCCTGCACGCCGTTTTCGTCAACCGGCCCGACCAGCGGCTGATCTTCGACCAGGCGTTTCACGTCTTTTGGCGCAATCCCGACCTGCTGAAAAAGATGATGGGCCTGGTATTGCCGGAAATGCGGATCGAGGGCCCGGAGGACCAAGGTGCAGCTATGGTCCGCCGCCTGGCGGAGGCGCTCCACCCGGAGGGCGGCAAGGAGGGCGAGACCGAGGAGACCGAGACCGAGATCAATGCCGCGATGAGCTTTTCCGACCGCGAGCAATTGCGCGGCATGGATTTCGAGAAGATGTCGCTTGAAGAACTGGCGCGCGCCAAGGCGGCGATCGCCAAGCTGCGCCTGCCGGTGCAGGATGTTCCGACGCGGCGCTACGCGCCGGACCGGCACGGGGCGCGCGCCGATCTGCGCGCGACCTTGCGCGCTGCGCTGCGCTCGGGCGGCCTGATCGAGCTCAAGCGGCGCAGCCCGCGCCGGCGCCCGCCGCCGCTCGTCGTGCTGTGCGACATTTCCGGGTCGATGAGCCGCTACAGCCGCATTTTCCTGCATTTCATGCATTCGGTCACCAACGACCGCGACCGCGTCTACACCTTCGTCTTTGGCACTCGGCTGACCAACATCACGCGCTATCTGCGGCACCGGGATGTCGATCTGGCGCTGGAGCGCGTCGCCGAGGCGGTGGTGGACTGGTCGGGCGGCACCCGGATCGGCCATGCGCTGGCCGAGTTCAACCGACTGTGGTCGCGCCGGCTGCTCGGGCAGGGTGCGATCGTCTTGCTGATCACCGACGGTCTCGACCGCGACGCGGGGGTCGGGCTCGCGCACGAGATGGACCGGCTGCACCGGTCGTGCCGGCGGTTGATTTGGCTGAACCCGCTGTTGCGCTACGAGGGCTTCGAGCCAAAATCTCTCGGCATGAAGGCGATGATGCCTTATGTCGACGAATTCCGCCCGGTGCACAACCTCGAGAGCCTCGAGGCCTTGATCGAGGGGCTGAGCGCGCCTCCCGTGCGGCATGGGACAGGGGCAGCAGCCTGGCGGCCAAACCAGGAGAGGGCAGCATGAGCGATACGGCCGAGATCCTCGATCAGGTACGGCAATGGCGGGACAATGGGGCCGGCGTGGCGTTGGCGACCGTGGTCAGCACCTGGGGCTCCTCGCCGCGGCCGGTCGGCGCCAAGCTCGCCGTCAGCGAAACCGGCGCCATGGTCGGCTCGGTGTCCGGAGGGTGCGTCGAAGGCGCGGTCGTGACCGAGGGGCTCGAGGTGATCCGCGACGGCAAGCCGCGTCTCCTCGACTTCGGCATCACCAACGACCAGGCCTGGGAGGTCGGGCTTGCCTGCGGCGGCAAGATCCAGATTTTTGTCGAGCGCGTCGAATGAAGCGTCGCTTCCTAGACGCGGTGCTCTCGGCCGGCCGCGACGGCCGATCGGTCGCGCTTGCCACGGCACTCGCCGGGGGCCGTCAGCTGATGGTCGACGACGCCTCTGCCGATGGAGAGCTCGAGCTCGACAATAATGCGCTCGCGCTCGTTCGCGAGGCGCTCAAGGGCGACCGCAACACGACCATCGACACACCGGACGGCCGGGTCTTTGTCGAAGTCTTCAGCCCGCCGCGGCGTTGCTTTGTGGTCGGGGCGGTGCACATCGCCCAGCCCTTGGTGCAGATGCTGAAGCTCGCCGAATACGGCGTCACGGTGATCGACCCGCGCGGCTCGTTCGCCACCGAAGCGCGCTTTCCTGGTGTCGATCTGACCCAGGAATGGCCGGACGAGGCGCTCGAGCGCCTAAAGCCGGATCATCGCTCGGCGGTCGTCACCTTGACGCACGACCCCAAGCTCGACGACCCGGCGCTCGCCGTGGCGCTGCGGTCCGACTGCTTTTACATCGGCGCCCTCGGCTCGCGCCGCACCCATGCGGCGCGTTGCAGCCGGCTCATCGAGCTGGGCTTTGGCGAGACCGATCTCGCCCGCATCCACGGCCCGATCGGGTTGGCGATCGGGGCGGTATCGCCGGCCGAGGTCGCCATCTCGATCATCGCCCAGATGACCCAGATCCTACGCCGGGGCGAGCATACTGAATGAATTGCAGCGACCATCGAAACTCCGCACTGCATCGCCGTCGCGCGTGCTTCGAGACGCGCCCTTTGGGCGCTCCTCAGCATGAGGAACGCCTTTCGACGGCATCAAGAAGATCCCTCATCCTGAGGAAGCCGCCCCCGGGTCCGCGCTCCGCGCGGCCCGAGGACAGGCTCCGCGGCTGTCTCGAAGGACGCACTCTGCCGATCCAATCGATCTTTGCGGAGGGGGCGTGAGGTTCGGCGAGGTCTCCGTTGCCGAGGCGGAAGGCGCGATCCTCGCGCACACCCTCAGGCTCGGGACGACGGCGCTGAAGAAAGGGCGCGTGTTGTCGCGCGCCGATGTCGAGGCGATCGCGGCCTCCGGAGTTCCGGCGATCACCGTCGCCCGGCTCGATCCCGGCGAAATCGGCGAGGACGAGGCGGCGGAGCGGCTCGCCAAAGCGGCCGTCGGAGCCGGGATTGCCGCGGCGGCGCCGTTTACCGGGCGGGTCAATCTCCATGCCGAGGCGCGCGGATTGCTGGTATTCGATGCCGAGCGGATCGACCGGATCAACCTCGTCGATGAAGCCATCACGATCGGGACATTGCCGCCCTTTGCGGTCGTCGAGCCGCGGCAGATGGTGGCGACCGTCAAGATCATTCCGTTCGGCGCAGCGGAGGAGGCCGTCAAAAACTGCGTCCAGGCCGCGATAACGGAGGGTCCGCTGCTGCGGGTCGCCCCGTTCCGGGCGCTGTCGGCCGGCCTCGTTCAGACGCGGCTGCCGGGGCTCAAGGAGAGCATCCTCGACAAGACCCGGCAGGTGACGGAAGGCCGCCTGGCCGCGCTCGGCTGCCGCCTCGTTCTAGAGGAGCGGTGCGCGCACACGGTCACGGATCTCGCCCAGCTGATCCGCGGCATCGTCGGCAAGGTCGATATTCTGCTCATCCACGGCGCATCGGCGATCGTCGACCGGCGCGATGTGATCCCGGCGGCGGTCGCCGCCGCCGGCGGCCGTATCGATCATTTCGGAATGCCGGTCGATCCCGGGAACCTGCTGCTGCTCGGACAGGTCGAGGAGCGGGTGGTGCTGGGCCTTCCGGGCTGCGCGCGCTCGCCCAAGGTCAACGGCTTTGACTGGGTGCTCGAACGCCTGGTCGCCGGCCTGCCGGTCGGGCCCGGCGAGATCATGCGGATGGGCAGCGGCGGCCTGCTGGCCGAGATCCCGTCCCGGCCGCTGCCCCGCGCGGAAGCCAGGCCGACCCCCGAACCAAAGCGCGAGGCGAAGCCGCCGGGGGCGCGAATCGGCGCGCTGCTGCTCGCGGCCGGGCGTTCGCGGCGGATGGGCGGACCGAACAAGCTGCTCGCCGATATTGACGGTGTGCCGATGGTGGCGCATGTGGCGCGTCGGCTATTGGCCTCGCGGGCGCGTCCGATCGTTGCGGTGCTGGGCAACCAGGCAGACGAGGTCGAAGCCGCCCTCGGCAAGTTGCCGGTCGAAAAAATCCGCAACCCCGAATTCGCCGGAGGGCTGTCGACCTCGCTGAAGCGCGGCATCGCGGCGCTGCCGCCCGATCTCGACGGCGCGCTGATCTGTCTCGGCGACATGCCGCTGGTCACCGGCCGGCACCTCGACCGGCTGATCGCGGCGTTCAACCCGCTCGAGGGCCGAGCCATCATCGTGCCGACCCGCCGCGGCAAGCGCGGCAACCCGGTGCTGTGGTCGAAGCGCTTCTTCCCCGAGATGGCCGAGCTCGCCGGCGATGTCGGCGCCAAGCACCTGATCGGGGAGCACGCCGAGCTCGTCGGCGAGATCGAGATGGACGATGACGCGATCCTCGTCGACATCGACACGCCCGAGGCGCTCGACGCGCTGAGGCAGCGGAGAAAGCCTGCTGTAGACGCGGCTTGCTGAGGGAGTAGACTACAATGGAGAGCGCGCGCGACCCGGTGCCGTTCCGGCCATATCAGCCGGGGACACAGCCGCCCTACGACGCGCCCGCTTACGCCAGCACCCGCAAGCGCCACCCGCAGGAAAGCCTGGTCAAGCTGCCGCACACGATCACCGAGGCCACCGGGCCGCGCTTCAGCCCGGCGCATTTTCCGCCGATCGCGGATTTGTCGGTCGTGGACGGCAAGGCGGCGCTCGGCGAGCGCATTATCGTGCACGGGCGCATCACCGACGAAGACGGCCGGCCGGTGCCGGGCACGATCGTCGAGATCTGGCAGGCCAACGCGTCCGGCCGGTACCAGCATCCGGGCGACCAGCACGACGCGCCGCTCGATCCGAATTTTCGCGGCGAGGGCCGGGTCTACACCGACGAGGACGGCTGGTACCGGTTCACCACCGTCAAGCCAGGCGCCTATCCCTGGCGCAACCACCACAATGCGTGGCGGCCGAACCATATCCATTTCTCGTTTTTCGGGTCCGGGTTTGCCGCGCGGCTGGTCACGCAAATGTATTTCCCGGGCGACCCGCTGCTCGCGCTCGACCCGGTGTTTCTGTCGATCCCGCACGAAGCCGCGCGCAACCGGCTGATCTGCAATCTCGACATGGCGGTGACCGAGCCCGAGTGGGCGCTGGGCTACCGGTTCGATGTCGTATTGCGCGGCCGCGAGGCGACGCCGATGGAGCCGTGAGCGATGCCGAGCGCGACCGCCAGCCAGACGATCGGGCCGTTCTGGCATTTGATCGAGCACCCGGAATGGGCGGATCTGACGCGGTTCGGCGCGACCGGCACGAGGATCGCGCTGTCCGGCTCGGTGATTGACGGGGACGGCAACCCGGTGACCGATGCCGCCGTCGAGCTGTGGCAGGCCGATCCTCCGGCCGGTGAGAATTTCCCGGGTTTCGGCCGCTCGCGGACCGACGATCGCGGCGAGTTTCATTTTACGACCGTGAAGCCGGGACCCGTGCCGGGCCGCGGGAACGTGCAGCAAGCGCCCCATCTCGCCATTGCGCTCCATGCGCGAGGCTTGCTCAAAGCGCTCGTTACGCGCGCCTATTTCGCGGGTGAGCCGCTCAATGACACGGATCCGCTATTGTCCTCGATCGACGACCCGAAGCGGCGCGCGACGATGATCGCCGAGCCCGAGGCAGGGAATTGCTGGCGGATCGACATCCGGTTGCAGCGCGGCGCAAGCGCGGAAACGGAGACCGTTTTTCTCGACGTCTGATTGCCGGCGGTGCGCGCGATCAGCGGATTGCGTTGTGGATCAGGTAATCGGCGTAATCGCCGGGCCGCAGCTTGATGGGGGCGCGGTCGCTCTCCCCCGCCAACGCCCGGGTCACGATGATGTGGTTTTCGACCCGCTCCGGGGTCAAGCGGAAGACCCCCACCGCGCCCTTGAGCTTTGGGTAAAGGTTGGGATCGATCATCTTTTCCTTACGGGCAAGCCGGTCCAACGCCGCTTCCTCGCTCAAGCCGTCGACCGTCTTCTTGCGCACGATGGTCCAATCCGCTTCCCCGGCCCAACCGGCGGCGGCGAGCGCCTTTGGATCCCCTTCGGCAACCCCGACCTTGTAGACCTGCTTGCCGAGGCCGACATCCGACGCCCAGCGGCAGAGCTTCGCGCTGCGCGCAACAAAAAGTGTCGCCATTCACTACCTTCCGCGCTGCGCCGAGGAATAGCGGCGCCTCCTTAACCGTTACACCGGGGCCGTCGCCAAGCCAAAACACCGGAACCGTGCCATGCCGATGCTGATTGGAGCCGCCACCGCCGCGACCACCTTGCTCAGCATGGCCTTGGGGCAGATCAATACCGGGTTCGAGGCATTCGGGGTATTGCTGGCAGCGATTGTTCTGATGACGCTCCGGCAGGAGTAGCCCCGCCGCAAATCCGGCTTCCTATGCGCCAGTTAGTCGCAGCCTGCCGGGCCCCGCCGGAAGGTAAGGTTTGCGCGCGTCAACTGCCCGTCCCACAATATAGTTACGATCTAGACACAAAGGATTACACTTTGTTAAGCTCTGCCGCGAGAGCCTGGGCCAAAGATAGGGGCGGGGGGCATCAGGAATGCGGCGGCGTTTTGCGGCGCGAGCGTGGGGTTTCCTTGTAGCATTTGCTGTATTGATCGGCGGCCCCGCCGGGGCAGCCGGGCTCGATCCGGCGTTTACTCAGCCCCTTCTGGGCCCGGAACGCGCGGCTGGTGCGATTGTCTGGAACCATGGCCGCTCGATCAACACCGAAGACTCCGACTCGCCGACACCCCCTTATCTACGTGCGCTGCGCGATGACGGATGGGATGTCCTTCGTTTCAATCGGCTGCGCGAAGGCGACACCTTAACGGCGAGCACCCGCCGGTTGGTTGAGCAAGTCGGTCAGCTGAAGCATAAAGGCTATCGGCGAATCGTGCTCGTCGGCCAATCCTTTGGCGCCTTTCTTGCGCTGATGGCGGCCGACGCCTCCGAAGACGTGGACGCGGTGGTTGCGACGGCGCCCGCCGCGTTCGGCAATTTCGACGAGTTTTACGATTCCTGGCGGCTCAACGCGACCCGGCTGTATCCGCTGCTCGAACGCATCAAGCGGGCGCGGGTTATGCTGTTTTATTTCCACGGCGACGATTTCGACCCAGGCGGGCGCGGCGAAAAGTCGCGCGCGATCCTCTCCGCCCGGCAAGTCGGCTTCAGCGTGGTCGACCAGCCGCCTTTCCTGGTCGGCCATTGGGCTTCGTCAACCGGGCTGTTCCTGCGCCGTTTTGGCAATTGCGTCCGCGATTTCATCGACGCCGCCAAAATCGAAGGCGAGCGGGTTTGCGAGCCGGCATGGGGTGAGGCGCCGAGCTCCGAAATGCGCCTGCCCGACGAGCTGGTCCATCCGCGCGCGGCCAAGCATGCCGCGGCGCCCAGCGCCGGTGGTTCGGCGCCGGCCGGAGCTGGCGCGATCTGTTCCTGGCGGGGCCGGCCGGCAGACATGGTATGGGTTCTATCCAAACGGCCGGGAGATCCTCCTCGCCGTCGAGGATCTTCGGGGCCGCGACCTCGAAGCCGTCTACGCGATCGGGCCCGGCATCGACGAGAACGAGCCGGCCGAATGGAGCCGCCGCAAGGGCCGGCTCGTCGATGACGAGTTCGTTTTCGAGGAACAAGGCAAGAGCACGTTGCACTTCCGGCCGCGCGCGGATGGCGGGTTGAGCGCCACCTGGACCGCGCCCGACGGCAAAACCTCGATGCATGCCGGCCTGCGCCGCCTCGACCTGCAGCGGCAGTGGCGCCGCGCCGAAGCGCGCTAGAATTCTCGATCCGGTCGCGTTCGCGTCAAGCCATCGCATTGTTCGGGCGGTCCGGTTAGGATCGCGCGATGAACTGGCGCGGGGAGTTGGCCGATGTCGCAGCACCATGAATTGAGGGCGAGTCCGCAGACCTGCCACTGGGGGTTCTTCGATGCCGGCCTGAACCCGGTGCTGACCATCGCCTCGGGCGACACGGTCACGATGGACTGCGTGTCGGGCGGGCCCGATGTGCTGCCGGAGGGCGGCGATTTCGACATCCTGCCGGACCATCTGGCGATCCACCGCGGCCTCGAGCCGCGTCTCGGCGCGCATATCCTGACGGGCCCGATCGCCGTCGAAGGAGCCGAGCCCGGCGATGTGCTGGAGGTCCAGATCCTCTCGATCGATCCGCGGCAGAATTGGGGCTACACCCGCATCAGGCCGCTTTCCGGCACCTTGCCGGAGGATTTTCCGATCCGGCGGATCTGGCACACGAGGATCGACCGCCAGCGCGGCATGGCAACCGTTCCGTGGGGCGCGGAGATCGAGCTCGCTCCGTTTTTTGGCGTGATGGGAGTGGCGCCGCCGCCCGTCTATGGCGCCGTGACCTCGATCGTGCCGCGCGAGTTCGGCGGCAACATGGATCTGAAGGAGCTGACCGCCGGCACCACCCTCTATCTGCCGGTATGGGCGCCGGAGCGCATTGTTTTCCGCGGGGGACGGGCACGGCGTGCAGGGCGACGGCGAGGTCTGCGTGACCGCGCTCGAAACCGCGCTCGACCGGCACCTTCCGCCTGGTGCTGCGCAAGGATCTGCAGTTCGATCTGCCGCGCGCCGAGACCCCGTCGCACCACATCACGATGGGCTTCAACGAGGATCTCGACGACGCGGCAAAGACGGCGCTGCGCCAGATGATCACGCTTATCGGGTGAACGCCTCGGCCTGTCGCCCGAGGACGCCTATATGTTCTGCAGCCTTGCCGTCGATATGCGGGTGACGCAGCTGGTGGACGGCAACAAGGGCATCCACGCGATGCTGCCGAAGCGCTACGCGAGCGCCGCGAACTAGGCCGAATTAGAAAGCAAGGGCCGGATAGAGCACGCGGCGCCTCTCCTCCATCTTAGGCTCATCGCTTTGCGGAGGAGGTCGACATGTTGGATTTCGAGGAGTGCTGGGCGGCGCTCGAAAGGCGCGATGCCGGCGCCGCGCACGGATTTCTCTATGGGGTGAGGACGACCGGCGTCTATTGCCGGCCGGGCTGCACATCGCGCCTGCCGTTGCGCGCCAACACGATGTTCTTCGAAACGATGGAGGCGGCGCAGGCCGCCGGGCTTGAGGCCCTGCAAGCGCTGCCGCCCGACCGAAGCCTCAGCGTCGCGCCACATCGCGGCGATCGAGAGAGCGTGCGCGCTGCTGCGGACGAGCGAGACCACGCCGAGCCTGGGCGAGCTCGCCGACGCGGCGGGCATCAGCCGGTTTCATTTTCACCGGGTGTTCAAGCAGATCACCGGCGCGACGCCCGCGCGATTATGCGCGAACCCACCGGCTCGGCCGCCTCGCCGAGGAGCTCGAGGCAGGGCAGCCGGTAACCGAGGCGATCTACGCCGTCCGGGTTCGGTTCGAGCTCGCGGGCCTATGAAACGGCTCCGGCGGCGCTCGGCATGACGCCCGGCGCGCGGCGGCGCGGCGGCAGCGGGGAGACGATCCGGTTCGCGACCGTCGAAACGCCGCTCGGCTGGGCCTTGGTCGCCGCAACCGGGCGGGGCATCTGCATGACCGCGCTCGGCGACGATCGCGACGGCCTCGATTGCCGCGCTGCGGCGGCGCTTCCCGGCGGCCGAGATCGTCGCCGACGACGCCGGGCTCAGCGATTGGGCCGACCGGATCGTGCGGCTTCATCACCAGCCCCGACCGGGCGCTCGATCTGCCGCTCGACATTCAGGGCACCGCGTTCCAGGCCCAGGTATGGCGCGCGCTGCAGAAGATCCCGGTCGGCAAGACCGCGACCTATACCGAAATTGCCGCGGCGCTCGGCCGCCCGAAGGCGGTCCGCGCCGTCGCCCGGGCTTGCGCCGAAAACAAATTGGCGCTGCTGGTGCCGTGCCACCGGGTGGTCCGCCGTGACGGCGAGCTCGGCGGCTATCGCTGGGGGATCGAGCGCAAGCGCGCGTTGCTCGCCCGCGAGGGCGCTGCAGCAGCGCGGGAGTCGGTCGATGAGGCCGCGGCGTAACGACGCACGCGGTCGCCGATCCGCTCCGCGCGATCGATTGGCGCGAAGTCGCAGGCATCGCTGGACGAGCGCGGCTACGCCGTCACCCCGCCGCTGCTGAGCGCGGCGGAGTGCCGCGGGCTCGCCGCGCTCTATGCCGAAGAGGGCGCGTTTCGCAGCCGCGTCGATCATGCAGCGGCACGGCTTTCGGCCGCGGCGAGTACCAGTATTTCCGCTACCCGCTGCCCGAGCGCCGTCGAGGGGCTGCGCCATGCGATCTACCCGCATCTCGCGACGATCGCCAATCGCTGGAGCGAGCAGCTGCGGGAGGAAGCGCGGTTCCCGCCGTCGCTCGACGCCTATCTCGCGCAATGCCATGCCGCCGGCCAGGGCCGGCCGACGCCGCTGATGCTGAAATATGAGGCCGGGCGACTACAACTGCCTGCACCAGGATTTGTACGGCGACCTGGTCTTTCCGCTGCAGCTGACCGTGCTGCTGAGCGAGCCGGGGAAGGAGTTCAGCGGCGGCGAGTTCCTGCTGGTCGAGCAGCGGCCGCGCGCGCAGTCGAGAGGCGAGGTCGTGCCGCTGCGGTCAGGGCGAGGCCGTCATCTTCCCGGTGCATCATCGGCCGGTCGAAGGCACGCGGGGGGCCTATCGGGTGACGATGCGCCACGGCGTCAGCCGATTGCGCTCGGGAAGGCGGTACACTCTCGGGATCATTTTTCACGACGCGGCATGAGCCGTACCGAAAATGCGGATAATTCAGATCTCGGACACTCATCTCAGTCCCGGAAAACCGCATTTCCTCGCCAATTGGCCGCCGCTTGCGGCGTGGATCGCCGGGCAGCGCCCCGATCTCGTCATCCACACCGGCGATGTGACGGTAGACGGCGCCGAGATCGAAGAAGACCTGGCGCATGCGGCCGAGCTGATGCGCGGTCTCGGCGTGCCCTTCCGGGCCGTTCCCGGCAATCACGATGTCGGCGACGCCGGGCATTTTCATCAGCCGGTCGACGACCGGCGCCTGGCTCGCTGGCGCGCCCATTTCGGACCCGACCGCTGGGTCGAGGATGTCGAGGGCCTTCGCCTGATCGGGCTCGATGCGCTGCTCTTCGGCAGCGGCCACCCCGAGGAAGCGGCGCAGATGGACTGGCTCGCATCGGTGATGGCAGAGGCACCGGGCCGGCCGGCCGCCTGGTTTCTCCACCGCCCGTTGTTCATCCACAGCCCCTCCGAAGGCGATACCGGATATTGGTCGGTAAAGCCGCAGTCGCGTGCGCGGCTCGTCGATCTGGTGCGGCGGCATACGCCGGCTCTGGTCGCCAGCGGCCATCTGCACAAAGCACACCAGATGCTGCGTGAGGGCTCCCGCTACGTCTGGGGGCCGGCTTCAGCCTTTCTGGTCGGTCCGGACATGCAACCGCCGATGCCGGGGCAAAAGCTGCTCGGCGCCGTTCGATACGACATCGACGGAACGGTGCTAAAGGCCGAGATCGTCGAGGTGCCCGGTCTGGTGCAATTTTGGATCGACGACGTGGTCGACGAGGTCTACCCCCGCTCCCTTGCCGCGCATTAGTCGCTTGTCGAAGGGGCAGCGTTTTCGTCCCTATGATCCGCCGAAATATCCGCCGTGCGGACGGGGGCCCGCATTGGCGTCGGGCACGAAAGACCCACCGCATCCGCTGACAGACACAGCGCAAGAAATCGCGGCTAACACCAATCCGAGCCGAATTGCGGCTCGCTTCCCGCCGAACGGAGCGATGGCAAATGTGAGCCAAGCCATCCACTCCACAGCGATGTCACGATGACGATACATTCTCAATCGTCCACTTCCATCGTTGCTGGCTGCCAGCGATGAAACGGTCACCGGCCGGCCAGGTGCAGTTAAATATCATCCACCGCAGCTGATTCCGGCTATGGCGCGCAGTGCGCAGCCAGCGGCGGGAGGCCGGGCGGCGGTCGCCGCGCCTGCGTCGCCTGCTCAAAGGCGTAGGCCAGGCGGAGGAGGACAGGCTCGCTCCAGGCGCGGCCAGTGAAGGTGGCGCCGTAGGGGTATTCCGGGGTTTCTCTGTCGCGGATCCCGGCGATAAATCCGGCGGGCACCTGCACGCTCGGATAGCCGGCCTTGGCGGCAATCGAGGCCCCGGCATTGCCCGGAAAGAGCACTGCATCGAGACGATGCCGCTCCATATACGCGTCGAGCCCGAGCCGTCGCGAGGCACGCAGGTCCATCCGCCGAGCGGAGCGGTACTCGAGCTCGCCAAGGTCGCCGCGCGTCGCCTCGGCCGCAAGAAAAACGTCTTGCCCGAACCGCAGGGCCCGGCCCGCATGGGCCTCATTGAATGCGATGATGTCGGCGAGGCTGCGCATTGCGGTCCCCTTTGCCCAGTCCTGCAAATATGCGTTGAGATCGTGCTTCAGCTCATAGACAAAAACGATCGGCAGGCGCGATAGCCGATATCTGTCGGCGCTTTCCGGGTTGCGGTTGAGGATTGCCATTTCCGTTCCGGGGCCGCCGATCCAGCACGCGGTCGGAAGGTTCGCTCGCACGATCGAGGCGCCCTGCGCTTCCAGCACGGTTATCGCCTGGCGCATGAGCGCGGCAGCGCGGGCCGGCAGGGGGCCGTAATAGACGTCATTGGCGGGATCGGAGGGATCGCTCGGCACCCCGATGCGCGCGCCCCGGAGGCCATTCCTGTCGAGCACGCTCGTGTAATCGGCGGGGCGCTGCAGCTGGTTCGTCGCCGGGTCAGCCGGGTCAGCAACGGCCAGCACATTGAGCAGGATCGCCGCGTCGCTCACGCTGCGCGTCAATGGCCCAGCGGTATCTTGGCTGTGGGCAATCGGAACAATGCCGGCACGGCTGACGAGCCCGACTGTGGGTTTGACGGTCACGACACCGTTCTGGCTCGCGGGAGACAATAGAGACCCCGAGGTCTCGGTGCCGATCGCAGCTGCGGTCAGCCCCGCCGCCACCGCTACCGCGGAGCCCGAGCTCGATCCACCAGGTGACACGATCGGCACGCCGTTCTCGTTCAAATCCGGCGCGTAGGGGTTCTTTACTTGACCGCCCAACGAGCTGTAGCCGGCCGGCATGTCGAGCGCGAGGATGTTGGCAAATTCGGTCAGGTTCGC
The DNA here is from genome assembly GCA_963836845.1 of uncultured Alphaproteobacteria bacterium. Classification (GTDB taxonomy): domain Bacteria; phylum Pseudomonadota; class Alphaproteobacteria; order ATCC43930; family CGMCC-115725; genus AP-15. The sequence goes on from CAWILK010000049.1 coordinate 52,888, forward strand.
CTTGCCGAGAATAATCGCCCCGGCCTGCCGCAGCAATTTGACGACGGTCGCGTCGGCTCCCGCCTGCGCCTGCTCCAGGGCCAACGAGCCTGCAGTGGTGTGGTGCAGGTCCGCAGTGGCCAAATTGTCCTTGACCAGGATCGGGACACCTTCGAGCGGCCGTGGGCTCGCGGGCCGTCTCGCATCGAGGGCGGCGGCGATTGCGAGGGCCTGCGGGTTCACCTCGCGCACCGCGTTGAGGCGCGGGCCTGCGCGGTCATAGGCCTCGATCCGCGACAGATAGGCCTGAACCAATCCGGCGGCGGTGCTTCTGCCGGAGACGAGCGCCTGCCGAAGATCATCAATCGTCGCATTCTCGACGCAAACGGCCTCAGCAGCCGGTGCGGCCATTGTCAACTCCCGCCCGATAATGACGCTGCATAGCCATGACAGGACGCCCTGCTATGCATCAAGCCGAATTCGGGCCGACCGCGTCCGGTTGTCGTCCAAGCTCGAGGCAGCTCCCTCCAAGCCTACAAGGGCCGCCGATTTTTGCCACACCATGTTTCGCGGAACAGCCGCGGCACCTGCAGCGTTTTTCGCCTTGGGGGTAAGCAACCTCATGAGGTGACATCATGCTGTCGAAAACTCTTACGGGCTTGGCTTTCGCGACGGCTTGCCTGACCGGGGTCGCGACCATTCCGGCGCAGGCGCAGATGGCAGGCCCGAGCGGATCGCCGCCGGCCTATTCGGGTCAGCAGAATTACCAGGGCAGCATGCCTTCGACTTCCGCCGGAATGGGCGGGACCGAAGTCATAAGCAACGGGCCGCAGGGCTCGCCGCCGCCGAACTGGTCGGCGCGTCAGAACGTGGTCGAGAGCCAGCGCTACGATCGGATGCTGGAAACCAACCGCGGGTTCCGTCAGGCGCGGATGCGCAAGGAATGCGGCCCGATCGCCGATCCGGAGCTGCGTCAGCAGTGCCTCGCCAGCTTCCGTCAGGACGAGCCCTATATGGGTTCTTCGACCTCGCACCGGCCGTCGCGGAGCGATTACGGCCGCTGATTTGCTTGGCCGGCCGGAGGCCGTCTCGGCGGGCGGCCTCTCCCGGTAACCCCTCCTTCATGGTTGCGCCGTATGACGAAGCCGAAGGAGGGCAACAACCATGATCATCAAAGCTGGAAGTCTTCTGGTTCTGGCCGCTGTTTGCGCGACCGCAATCGGGACTGCCTCGCCGGTCCGCGCCAAGTCGGCTCGGCAAAATGTCGTTCAGAGCCAACGCTATGACCGGATGCTCGAAACCAATCGTGGGTTCCGGAACGCCCGGATGCGCAAAGAGTGCGGTCCAATCAACGATCAACAGTTGCGCGCCAACTGCCTTGCAAGCTTTGCGCGAGAGGAGCCCTTTGTCGGCTCTTCCAGCACGCGCCGCAGCTACTCCAGCGGATCGGGCCGCTAGGCCGACTTTCCCGATTAGAACCGCCCCTCTGGGGCGGTTTGCTTTTGGGCTCTGGGCCGCCCGCATTCACGAACGGGTGAGCACCTCGACGCCGCTCGCCGAGGCCACCACTACGACCGAGCTGCGGCCCACAAAGAGCCCGCTCTCGACCGTGCCGACGATGGACGCAATGCGTTTCTCGATCGCTCCCGGGTCGGCGAGCGGCCCAAAGCGGCAGTCGAGAATGAAATTGCCGCCATCGGTCACATAAGGCTGCTCGCCGATCGTGTAGCGGCGCTCCGGCACGCAACCGAGCTTGGCGAGCGCGACAGCCGTCGCCTGCCATCCGAACTGGGTCACCTCGACGGGCACCGGCGTGTGCTCGCCCAGCCGCTCGACCAGCTTTTCCTGATCGACGACAATGATCAGCCGCTCGCTCGCCGCAGCGACGATCTTTTCCCGCAACAGCGCGCCGCCGAGGCCCTTGATCAGATCGAGCGTGCCGAGCTGCACCTCGTCCGCCCCGTCAATCGTCAGATCCAAGCGCTGGTGCTCGGCGAAACGTCGAAATCGGGATGCCGAGCCGGCGGGCATGAGCGGCGGTCCGCTCGGAGGTCGGGATCCCGACGAGGCGAAGCCCGGCGGCGACGCGCGCCCCGAGCCCTCGACGACAAAGGCGGCGGTCGACCCGGTGCCGAGCCCGACCACCATTCCGTCCTCGACTTCCTCGATCGCGCGCAGGGCCGCCGCGCGCTTCAGCTCGATCCCGATCGGCACTCATGACCAGGGCCGCGCCGCCTCATCGACGAACCAGGTCAGCTCGCCGACCGGGGAGACCCGCGCCGCCGGCAGCGCCTGATCGCCGGCTAATGCGCGGGCCAGGATCTCGCGCTTGCCGCCTCCGGCGGCGAGGAACGCCACATGGCGGCTGCTGTCGAGCACCGGGTAGGTCAAGGTAATGCGCGGTTCGGGCCGCGCGCCGACGACTGCGACAGCCCATCGGTTTCGCTCGTCGAGGGCGCTCGTCCCGGGGATCAGCGAGGCGGTATGCCCGTCCTCACCCAGTCCGAGAAGCTGGACATCGAACAGCGGCCTCCCCGGATCGAGGGTCGCCGAACCGTAATAGGATTTGAAGGCATCGCTCGTATCGCCGCGCCGCATCCTCAGGCGTTCGGCGGTCGTGACGACGCCATGGATGTTCGCCGGGAGGAGCGGGTGATCGCGCGAGCATCGCCGCGCGCGCCATCCCATAATTGCTCTCCGGGTGATCCCACGGAACAAATCGCTCGTCACCCCAGAACCAGTGGATGCGGTCCCACGGCAGACGGTCGCGGAACGGGCTCTCGGCGAGCAGTTGATAGAGCCGCCGCGGCGTCGACCCGCCGGAGAGGCCGATCGCAAAACGGCCGCGGCTGCTCGCGGCAAGTTCGGTTATCCAGGCGGCAACCCGGTGCGCCAAGGCCTCCGGATCCTTCGACACATCGACGTGTGCTGATGTTTGCGGCATCGGCGCTCCTCAAGATCGCGGGCGCTGCGAGTGACGGATCGAGGCGATCGCATCCGCGTAATCGGGTGCGTGGAACACGTGCGAGCCGGCGACGATGGCGTTCGCCCCAGCTTCGATCACCCGCCACGCATTCTCCCCGCTCAGGCCGCCATCGACCTCGATCACCGGGTCGAGGCCTGCGCTCGTCGCACAGCCGCCGCAACGCCCGGATCTTGGGCAGCATCTCCGGCAGGAATTGCTGTCCGCCAAATCCAGGGTTGACGGTCATGATCAAGACAATGCCGCACAGCTCGAGCACATATTCGATTTGCGACAACGGCGTCGCCGGGTTCAGCACCACCCCGGCGGTTTTTCCGAGATCGCGGATATGCGACAAGTGTCCGGTGCAGATGGATCGTCGCGCTCGGCTCGCAATGGACGATCAGGTGATCGGCGCCGGCGCGGGCGAAATCTTCGAGGTAACGTTCGGGCTCGACGATCATCAGATGGACATCGACCGGCTTCTCCGTCGCCTTGCGCACGGCCTCGACGACGACCGGGCCGATCGTGATGTTCGGGACGAAGCGCCCGTCCATGACATCGACATGGATCCAATCGGCCCCCGCCCTGTCGACCGCGTTCGCACCTCTTCGGCGAGCCGGCCGAAATCGGCCGACAGGATCGAGGGGGCGACGATCACTGGCCGGCTCATTCGACCTGGCCTCACGTACCCCGCAAGAACTCTCAGGGTCAAAGCAGTGGTGGGCGGCTAACGGGCGGGTCATGTGAGCGAGCGCCATTTCCGGCCGCTGCGCCAGAGCAGCTGGTCGGCCCCTTCCGGGCCGGCGCTGCCAGCGGCATAGATTTCGAGCGGGACCGTCTTGTCGTTCTTCCACAGATCGAGGATCGGCTGCACCACCTCCCAGCCGGCTTCGACCCCGTCGGCGCGGTTGAACAGCATCGCATCGCCGATCATGCAGTCATAGACCAAGCGTTTCGTAGCCGGTCGTCGGCTCGGTGTTGAAATAATCCTTGTAGAAGAAATTCATCCGCACGCCGCCGAGCGCGATCTCCGGCCCGGGGATCTTGGCCCCGAATTGCAGCGATGCGCCCTCGTCGGGCTGCAACTGCAGGGCGAGAACATTGGGCGTCAGAACGTCGACCGGGGTATCGCGGAACAGCGCAAACGGCGCCTGCTTGAATTGGATTGCGATTTCGGTCGTGCGCCGGGTCGAGCCTCTTGCCGGTGCGCAAGATAGAACGGCACACCGGCCCACCGCCAATTGTCGATGCCGAGCTGCATCGCGACGTAGGTCTCGGTTCCGCTGTCGGCGGCAACCCCGGGCTCCTCCGATACGCCTGACAGGCGCGCCGCCGCTTTCACCGGCTCCGTATTGGCCGCGCACGGTGTTGCGGCGCACCTCGTCGACATCGAGCGGGTGCACCGCCTCCAGCACCTTGTGCTTTTCGGTGCGCACCGCGTCGGCGTCAAAGGAGTTCGGCGGCTCCATCGCGGTCAGGCTGAGCAGCTGAAAGACGTGGTTCGGGACCATGTCGCGCAACGCGCCCGTCGCTTCGTAGAAGGGGCGCGACGCTCGACGCCGACCGTCTCCGCCACCGTGATCTGCACATGGTCGATGTGGTCGCGGTTCCAGATCGGCTCGAAGATGCCGTTGGCAAAGCGCAGACACCATGATGTTCTGGACCGTCTCCTTGCCGAGGAAATGATCCATGCGGTAGATCTGGGGCTCGGTCAGCACCTTGAGGATCCGCGCATTCAGCGCGCGGGCCGAGGCGAGATCGTTGCCGAACGGCTTTTCGATGATGACCCGGCGGAAGCAGCCGTCCTGTTTCCTGCGTCAGGCCGACGGCGCCCAGCTGCTCGACGATCGTGCCGAACAATTGGCTGGCGACGGCGAGATAGAAGACGGCATTCCCGCCCGTCTGGCCCTGCGCCGCCGTCTTCTCTAGGACCTCGTGAAGCCGCGCATAGGTGTCGGCCTGTGGTCAAATCGCCGCCGAAATGGGTGATGCGGCTGGCGACGAATTCCCATGCCGCCGCAGTCGAACGGCTCGGTCGCGGGCCCGGAAGCGGTGTCCGAGACAAAGCTCCGCACGCCATCGGCAAGATAGTCGCGATAGGCTTGACCGGTTTCGGCGCGCGGTCGACCGCGATGATCGCGAATTTGTCCGACAGCAGCTTCGCCTTCGACAGATTGTAGATGGCCGGCATCAACAGGCGCCTGGTCAAATCGCCGCCGGCCCCGAAAATCACCAAGGTGCATGGCGGCGCCTTTTGCGCCTGCGGCTGCGCTACCGGGCTTTCTCGTCCTCTCCGCGACCGGAACGTCCATCCAGCGGCTCCTACTGCAGGCCTGCTCGACGGCGCGGCTGAGCGTGGCGAGACCGTTCTCGAGGTCGCCGGTGATGTGCGCGCGCAGCGCGCGCCGGCCTCGCTCGGCAAGGACCTCCAAATCGCCGCGCGCCTGCGCCGCCTTGACCACGCCGAAGGTATAGGAATGGCCGGGCACCGGCAGGTCCTGGGCATCGTCGCAGGTGATCTGCAGGAACACGCCGCTGTTCGGCCCGCCCTTATAGGCCTGTCCCGTCGAGTGCTGGAAACGCGGGCCAAAGCCGACGCAGGTCGCCGCCTTGGTCCGGTCGCGGATCATCCGGCGAAGCCGCTGCATCGTCTCGATATGGGCGGGGCTGCGCTCGATATAGGCCAGCAGCGCCGCGTAATCGCCGGCTCCGATCCGTCCCGAGATGCGCCTTGAGCGCCGCCGCAGGCTCGTCGCCTGCGGCTTCAGCGCGGCTTCGTTGCGCGGATCGGCGAAGAGCTTGATCCCCTCGCCTGTCGAAGAAGGCCTGTTCTTCCGGCAGCTTCCCGGTCTCTTCATAGGCGTCGGTAAGGTCGCGCGCCTTGACCTTGGCCGCCTCGACATCGGGCTGGTCGAACGGGTTGATGCCGATGATCGAGCCGGCGACAGCGGTCGCCATCTCCCAGCGGAAGAATTCCTGCCCGAGCTGCGTCGCATCGGAAACGATGATCCGCACCACCGGCTGCCCGGCCGCTTCCAGCGCGGCGACCGCCCGCTCCTGTTCGGCGTCCTGGTCGGAGGCGAGCCGCAGATAGGCGAACACCCGGTCGTTGCCATAGACGGCCGGCGGCCCCGAGCGGCTCGGCGTCGACCGGGACGATGCCCTTGCCGAGCTTGCCGGTGGATTCGGCGAGAAGCTGCTCGAGCCAGGCGCCGAAATCGGCGATGCCCTTCGAGGCGATGATCGTCACCTTGTCGCGCCCGCTGCGCTGGCCGCAGCCCAAGATCGCGCCGAGGATCACGCCGGGGTTCTCGACCGGCGGCGCGCTCGCGGCGCAGGACCGCACCATCTCGGCCGTGCTGTCGAGAAACGCCCGCAGGTCGATGCCGATCGCCGCCGCCGGCACCATGCCGAAATGGGACAGCACCGAGTAGCGGCCGCCGATGCTCGGCTCGCCGTGGAAGACGTGGCGGAAGCCTTCGGTCAGCGCCATCTTTTCGAGCGACGAGCCGGGATCGGTGATCGCGACGAACCGCTTCGCCGCCTCGGCCGCGCCGACCGCCTGCTTGGCGCGCTCGTAAAAAGTAATCCTTGAAGATGTTGGGCTCGAGCGTGCTGCCGGATTTGCTCGACACGAGGAAGAGCGTGCGCGCGAGATCGACGCGGCTTTCGAAATTGCGGATTTGCGCCGGGTCGGTCGAGTCGAGCACGTGCAGCTTCGGGTAGCCGGGCTTCGAGCCGAAAGTCTCGCCAAAGACCTCCGGGCCGAGGCTCGATCCGCCCATGCCGAGCAGCAGAACATCGCTGAACCCGGCGTTCTTGACCTCGTCGGCAAAGTCCTGAAGCTGCGCGATGCCCTTCAGCTGCTGGTCGACGATGCACAGCCAGCCCAGCCATTTCGCCTCGTCCTGCTCGGTCCACAGCGAGGCGTCGGCATCCCACAGCCGCCTGACCTTGCCCTCCTTGCGCCAATCCTCGAGCGCCGCCTGAACGTTCTTTTCGAGCGCTTCGGGCAGTTTGTAGCTCATCGCGTTGAGCTTGCTGCCGAGCACGCGTGCGGCGCTTCTTCTGCACCGCCGCGTAGAGCTGGTCGGCGGCGTCGGCGAACAGCCGCACCCCGTCCTCGACCAGCTTGGCCGTCACCGCGTCGATCGAAATGCCGGCGGCCGGCAGCGCGTCCATGACCGCCTTGGCGGCGGCGACATCCTCTTCGAGGCTGGCGCGCGGCCGGCCGTGGTCGCGATAGGCGTCCATCGTCGCCGGCGGCATCGTGTTGACCGTGTCCGGCCCGATCAGCTCGTCGACATAGAGGACGTCGCTATAGGCCTTGTTCTTGGTCCCGGTGCTGGCCCACAGCAGCCGCTGGGTCTGCGCGCCCTGCTGGGCGAGGCGCTGCCAGCGCTCGCCGCCGTAGATCTCCTGGTAGCGCTGGTAGGCGAGCTTGGCGTTGGCGATCGCGACCTTGCCCTTGAGCGCTCTGCAGCCGCGCCTTCTCGGCCGGATCGGCCGCCGCGGCGATCTTCTTGTCGAGCTCGTCGTCGACCAGCGTGTCGATGCGGCTGACGAAGAAGCTGGCGACGCTCGCCACCTTGTGCGGGTCGCCGCCCTTCTTGGCGAAGGCCTCGAGCCCGGAAATGTAGGCCTCGGCGACCTCGGCATAGACCTGCTGCGAGAACAGCAGGGTGACGTTGACGTTGATGCCCTCGCCGATCAGCGTGCGGATCGCCGTCAGGCCCGGCTTGGTGCCGGGCACCTTGACCATCAGGTTGCGCCGGTTGACCTCGCGCCACAGCCGGCGCGCCTCTTCGATCGTCTCGTGCGTGTTCATCGCCAGATAGGGCGAGACCTCGAGGCTGATGAAGCCGTCGCGGCGCTGCGTCTGCTCGTAGACCGAACTCAGCGTGTCGGCGCCTTCCTGGATGTCGCGCACCGCGAGGTCTTCGAACAGCGCGCCCGGATCGAGGTCGCCGGAAGCTTCGGCCTGCGCGATCAGCGCGTCGTAATCGTCGCCATGGCCGATCGCCTTCTCGAAGATCGACGGGTTCGAGGTGACGCCGCGCAGCCCGTCCTCGGCGATCAGCTTGCCCAGCCCTCCGCTCTTCAGCAGATCGCGGCTGACAAAGTCGAGCCAGACCGATTGCCCGTATTCATTGAGCGTCCGCAGCGGATTAGCCATGATTCCTACTCCTTGCGCGCCAGCTGCTGCTTGGCAGCGGCATAGACGTTGTCGCCGGTGAACCCGAATTTGACCAGCAGCTCCTTGAGCGGCGCCGAAGCCCCGAAGGTCTTCATGCCGAGGATCGTGCCGCGCAGCCCGGTGTAGCGCTCCCATCCTAATGTCGAGGCCTGCTCGACCGCGACCCGCCGGGTGATCTCGGGCGGCAGCACGGCGGCGCGATAAGTCGTCATCCTGCTGCTCGAACAATTCCCAGGACGGCATGCTGACCACTCTTGCCGCGATCCCTTCGCCGGTCAGTCTCTCATAGACATCGACGCAGAGTCCACCTCGCTGCCCGTGCCCATCAGGATAACGTCCGGCTTGCCGTTTCGGGCATCGGCGAGAATATAGGCGCCGCGCCGCACTCCGCTCGCGGCGGCGTAGCGGGTGCGGTCGAAGGTCGGCAGGTTCTGCCGGCTGAGGATCAGGCAGGCCGGCTCGTGCTTGAGCCCGAGCGCGACGCGCCAGGCCTCGGCCACCTCGTTGGCGTCCGCCGGGCGCAGCACAATGAGCCCCGGGATGCTGCGCAACGCCACCAGCTGCTCGACCGGCTGGTGCGTCGGGCCGTCCTCGCCGACCCCGATCGAGTCGTGGGTAAAGAAGTAGATGACCGGGAGCTCCATGATCGCGCCGAGGCGGATCGGCGGCTTCATGTAATCCGAGAAGATCAGAAAGCCGGAGCCGTACGGGCGCAATTTCGACAGCGCGAGGCCGTTGCAGATCGAGCCCATCGCGTGCTCGCGGATGCCGAAATGAAAATTTCGCCCGGCGTAGTTCTCCGCCTCGAATTCGCCGGCATCCTGCGAAAGTGAGCCGGGTCTTGGTCGAGGGCGCGAGATCGGCCGCTCCGCCGAGCAGCCACGGCAGACGCGGCGCGATCGCGTTCAGCACCTGGCTCGACGAGTCGCGGCTGGCGATCCCCTTGGGATCGGCGGAGAAGACCGGGATGTCGCGGTCCCAGCCTTCGGGGAGATCGCGCCGCTGCATTCGCTCGCATTGGTCGGCCAGCTCGGGGTATGCGCTCCGGTAGCGCTCGAAGAGCGCCATCCATTCGGCGCGCAGCTTTTTCCCGCGGGCGCCGAAATTCTCCGCGAAATGCGCGTAGACGCCGTCCGGCACGAGGAACTTCTGCGTCCTCCGGCCAGCCATAAGCGCGCTTTGTCAGCTTGACCTCTTCATCGCCCAGCGGTTCGCCGTGCGCCCCCGAGGTGTCCTGCTTGTGCGGCGCGCCATAGCCGATATGGCTCGTCACGATAATCAGGCTGGGCCGATCGTCGATGCGCTTGGCGATCGCGATGGCTTCGGCGATCCGCTCGCGGTCGTTGGCGTCGCTGACCCGCTGCACATGCCAGCCATAGGCGAGAAACCGGCCGGCCACGTCCTCCGAGAAGGCAAGCGCGGTGTTGCCTTCGATCGTGATGTGGTTGCTGTCGTAGATCCAGCACAGATTGCCAAGCTTCAGATGGCCGGCGAGCGAAGCCGCTTCGCTGCTCACCCCCTCCATCATGCAGCCGTCGCCGCACAGCGCGAAGACGTCGTAGTCGAACAGCTTGAAATCGGGCCGGTTGAAATAGCGGGCCAGCCAATCGGCGGCGATCGCCATCCCGACGCTGGTCGCGATCCCCTGGCCGAGCGGCCCGGTCGTCGTCTCGATGCCGGATGTCAGATGGTATTCGGGGTGGCCCGGGCACTTGCTGTCGAGCTGCCGAAAATGCTTCAGGTCGTCGAGCGAGACGGTGGGCGTTCCGAGCCGCTCGTACTTTTCGTCGACCGCGGTGACGCCGGTTAGGTGCAGCATCGAATAGAGCAGGGTCGAGGCATGGCCGGACGACAGGACAAAGCGGTCCCGGTTCGGCCAGATCGGGTCGTCGGGGTCGAAGCGCAGGAAATCCTGCCACAGCGTGTAGACGACCGGCGCCATTGCCATCGGCGTCCCCGGGTGCCCGGATTTCGCCTGCTGAACCGCATCGATGCACAAGGTCCGGATGGTATTGACGCAGACATCTTCGATCGAGCCGCGAGGCGCTGTCATTTTCGTCCTTTCGCATTGCAATCGGATGACGGCCGATCCGTCGATGGAGAGAGAGCGATGACGATACGGTCAACGATCTCCGATACCTGCCGATCGATACCGACCGTGATCGGATGTTCATCGGGCCTTGGCGGCTCCAATGCCTCGAATTGACTATCAAGGAGCGCAGCGGGCATGAAATGGCCCCGCCGACTCGCGAGCCGTTTGGCAATCAGCTCCCGACATCCTTCGAGATAAACCAGCCGGACATCGCGGCGCTCGCCGACAATTTGCCGCCGGTAGCCCCGCTTCAGAGCCGAGCAGGTGATCACACCATGCTCGCCGCGACCCCGCCAGCCGTCGATGACTGCTGCAATCGCCGCCAGCCAGGGCACCCGATCGGCATCGGTGAGCGGCTGGCCGCTTTTCATTTTAGCGACATTCTCAGCCGAATGAAGTCGATCGCCCTCCTGGAACTGCCAGTCAAGCCGCTCTGCGAGGCAGCGCCCGATCACCGTCTTGCCAGCCCCCGAAACACCCATGACGACCGCGACCGCCGGGCTGCCTCGATCCTGCTCCACAGCTTCAGCTCTCCGAGTTCTGGCACCGCACTATGCGCCCAAGCGGCCGCGCGGTCGACCCCGAGGTCGTCGCTCCTCGCGGGAGGCTCAACCCGAGCTTTCGAGGGTTCCGCGGAAAACCGTCGGGCCGCTGGGCGCCGGACCTGGAGGGCCGCCCGGCGGCTCGAGCGTGACGAGCAGCTCGCCTATTCCGGTCAACAGGCGTGCATTCCTCGGCGAGACCGCGATCTGCTTCCGTCCCGATTGCGGCAAAACCCCGAGCCGCCGGGGAAGGCCGGAATCGGCGGCCGAGAGCCAGAGCTGATACACATAGCCGGCGGGGACCGTCTCGATGTGCAGACTGTCGGCTGCGATCTGGTGGGCGGTGCGGGCGAGGCGGATGGCCCAGATCGGCCGCTGCTCTCCGTCACGCACCACCGCGATGATGGGCATGCTCGAAAAAACCGGCGGATCGCGCGAAATGACGACGGCGACCAGGAGAGCCAACGACAAAGTCGCAAAGGCCCCGGTCGCGTTACGCCAGATCCGGCCGCTGTCCCACAACTTCACGAGGCGGGTGCCGGCGATCACCGCTGCCTATCCACGCAGCCGCGGGTTGACCAGGACATAGGCGACATCGGCCATCAGGTTGAGGACAATATAGGCGAATGCGGTGCACAATACGACACCCTGGACGACCGCGTAATCGCGATTGAACACCGCATCGACGATCAACTTGCCAAAGCCGGGGATGGTGAAGACCTGCTCGGTCAGCACGGCACCCGAAAACAAGGCGCCGAAATCGAGCGCACCGAGCGTGATCAACGGCACGAGAGCGTTGCGCAGGCCGTGGCGCAGGACGACCCGAGCTTCGCCCAGCCCCTTGGCCCTTGCGGTCCGGATGTAATCGGCTGCTCAGGACCCCGAGCATCGCGCTGCGGGTTTGCCGCATCAGGCCTGCCGCAAGCGCGTTGCCGAGCACGAAGGCTGGCATGATGAGGGTCGCGAGATTGCGCGACAGGCTCTCGGCAGGGCTGACGAAGCCGGAAGCCGGCAACAACCCCAACTCGACCGAGAACAGCAGGATCAGCAATATCCCCAACCAGAAATTCGGGATCGAGAGGCCCCACAATGCCGCCATCGTCGCTATGTGGTCGACCAGAGAACCGTTTCTCACGGCCGAGAGAATGCCGAGCGGCACCCCCAGCAACAGCGCGAACAGAAAAGCGAACACCGCGAGCTCGGCGGTGACCGGCAATTTCTCGATCACCAGATCGAGCACCGGGCGCTTGATGCGGATCAACTCGCCGAGATCCCCCTCCAACAGCCCCTGCACCCAGAGCAGGTAGCGAACGGGGAGCGGCTCGTCGAAATGGTACTTCTGCCGCAAATAGGCGATAACCGCCGGGTTGCGATCCTCGCCCGCCAGCGCGAGCGCCGGATCGCCCGGCAACAGCTGCTGCAACCCGAAAATCAGGATCGAGACAAAGAACAAGGTCGGCGGCACCAACGCCAGTCGGCGGAGCAGAAAGCTCGTCATTTGACCCAGATGCGTCGGTGCTTCGGAATATCAGCGCCCGCCGGCGGTTTCGAAAGGCATTTCGGAGATATTTCCGTGCAGGCCTCTATGCCAGTTTTTGGCATTTCTTTTAGGTGAGCTTCGGGTAGGTGAACTTCGGGCTAGCGGGATTTTACAGCCAAGCCGCCCTTTTGAAACAATAGTAAAGAGTGCCGCAGATCCCCAGCATCAGCAACAGCGCAAAAGGATAGCCGAACCACCACTCCAGCTCGGGCATGTATTTGAAATTCATGCCATAGATGCCGGCGACAGCGGTCGGGACGGCGAGGATCGCAGCCCAGCTGCCGAGCTTTTTGACGATGTCGTTCTGGCGGGCTGCGGACAGCAAAAGACTTGCCTCGAACGCGGCCGTCAGCCGCTCGCGCAGATCAACGATCGCCTCGTTGACCAGCAAGACGTGATCGTGAACATCGCGAAGATACGGCTTTATCGCCCCGGTTCTGCCAGGAAAGTCGTGCCGCCGCAGCTGGTTGCAGATCTCGATCATCGGCGAGACCGCATGGCGCAATTTGAGAAGGCCGGCGCGCAACCGATAGATCCGCTCGATCTTCTCGCGGGCCGGCATCGCCGAAAATAAATCGTCCTCGATAATCTCTAGTTCTTCAGTGATCTCGTCGATGATTGGGAAGTAGTTGTCCCCGACAAAATCGAGGATCGCGTACATCATCGCGCTCTCCCCCAAGCGCAACAAGTCCGGGTTGCGCTCGCAGCGCTGTCGCACTTCGGCGTACGAGGCCGACGCACCGTGGCGGATCGATACCACAAACCCCTTGCCCACGATCAGGTGGGTCTCGCCGAATTGGATCTCCTTGCCGACGAGTTGGGCCGTTCGCAGGACGATGAACAGGATGTTGTCGTAGATATCCAGCTTGGCCCGTTGATGCGCTTGATTGGCGTCCTCGATCATCAGCTCATGAAGGCCTAGCTGCCCCTGGATCGTGGCGAGCAAGGCCTCGTCCGGCTCGTGCAGACCGAGCCAGACGATCCCATTCTCGTGGCCTGCGAGCGCCCCGATTTCCTCAACTGCGACATCGCGCAGACGCTGGCCATCACGATAGAGCGCGCAGGCAACGACCCCTGGCCGCGAAGTACCTACGGGAGCGGTGATCGCAAGGTCAAGCATGTCAGTCAAAGATCCTCAACCTGTGAGCGTGCGTGCCGTGACCATGCAACGCACTGCCGCGCCCTGACAGGCTGGGATTTACCATGAAATAGATATGCGCACTCTGTGGTTTTGCGCCCGGAAGGAGCCGCTGCCACGAACCGTCTGAGCGCAGGATCCAGCTCTGCGCATCGTCGTGGAGGTTTGCCTCCATAATTTGGTCGAGGATCTGCTGATGCACGGTCGGGTTCTCGATCGGCACCAGCGTCTCGACCCGCCCGTCAAGGTTGCGCGGCATCCAATCGGCGGATGAGATGAACACCGCGGCATGCGGCGACGGCAGAGCGTGCCCTGCGCCAAAACACATGATCCGGCCATGTTCGAGAAAGCGCCCGACAATGCTTTTGACGGTGATGTTCTCAGAGAGGCCAGCCACGCCGGGCCGTAGCGAGCACATGCCGCGAACCACAAGCGAGATCGATACCCCGGCCTGAGAGGCGCGATAGAGCGCGTCGATCATTCCGGGATCGACGAGCGCGTTGAGCTTGGCCCAGATCGCCGCCGGCCTGCCGGCTTCGGCATGCGCGATCTCGGCCTCGATCATCTGGATCAGCTTCGCCCTGATGCCGTCCGGCGAGATCGCCAGTTTCTCGAGATGCGCCGGCCGCGCGTATCCGGTGATGAAGTTGAACAGCCGGGCCGCGTCGCGGCACAACGCCGGGTCGCAGGTAAAGAACGACAGGTCGGTATAGATCTTCGCGGTGACCGGGTGATAGTTGCCAGTCCCGAAATGCACATAGGAACGCAATGCCTCCCCCTCGCGGCGTGCAACCAGCGACACCTTTGCGTGGGTCTTCAGATCGACAAAGCCAAAGATCACCTGAGCACCGGCCTGCTCAAGCCGCCGGGCCCAGCGAATGTTGCGTTCCTCGTCGAACCGCGCCTTCAGCTCGATCAGCGCCGTAACGGACTTGCCGGACTCGGCGGCGTCGACGAGCGCCGCGACGATCGGCGAGTTTTCCGAGGTCCGGTATAGCGTCTGCTTGATCGCGATGACATTTGGGTCGTCCGCCGCCTGCCGCAGAAACTGCACCACGACATCGAAAGATTCGTACGGATGGTGGACGAGGATGTCTTTCGCGCGGATCGCGCGCAAAGCAATCGCCGCCGTAATCCTTTATTCGTTCGGGAAAGCGGGGCGTAAAGGGCGGGAACAGCAGGTCTGGCCGCTCCGAGGTAATCAGTTGGCGAACATCAGAGAGAGCCACCATGCCGTCGACGACGACGACATCCTGCGGCTGGGTGCCGGTCTCCTGGATCACGAAATCGCGGAGGCGCTCCGGAGTGCCGGCCGAAAATGTCATGCGGATGATCTGACCGCGCCGCCGCCGCTTCAGCGCCGACTCGAACATCACCACCAGATCTTGCGCCTTCTCCTCGATCTCGATGTCGCTGTCGCGCAACGCGCGGAACAAACCATGGCCGAGGGGTTCATGCCGGGAAACAGTTCCGCCAGTCCGACCGCGAGCAGCACGTCTTCGACCGCGATAAACCGGCGATGCTCGCCCGGCAGCCGAATGAACCGCTCGACGCGTTCGGGAACGAGCACCAGCGCATTGATCTGCGAACCGTCCTCGCGGCGCAATTCCACAACCATCGCCAAGGCGCGATTGGGAATGAACGGGAACGGATGCGCCGGGTCGATCGCGATTGGCGTCAGCACCGGAAGCAGCCGATCGATGAACAATTGTCTCAGCCAAGCGCGATCGTCGCCGGTCAACGTGTCATGGTCGAGAAGGGAAATGCCTTCGGCTCGCAGGCGTTTCTGCAGATCGGCCCAGCAGCGCTGCTGCCGGTGGACCAGCCCCGCCGCGAATTCAGAGATCGCAGCCAGCTGCTGATCCGAGGTCAATCCATCGTCGCTCTTCACCGGGACGCCGCTAGCGGCCAATTCCTTGAGCGCGGCGACGCGCACCATGTAGAACTCGTCGAGGTTGCTGTCGGAAATCGAGAGGAACCGCACCCGCTCCAGCAGCGGATGGCCCGGATTGCTCGCCTCTTCGAGAACGCGCTCGTTGAAGGCGAGCCAGGACAACTCACGATTGATGTATCGTTGAGAGGGGGGCAGCAGCGCTGCTGATGTAGCCTCATCCGGCAGCGACCGGTCGATTGCCAATTCTGACATTTGGTATCCCCTACACATGTCAATAACGGTCGGGCGGCGGAGGCGCTGCCACCGGTGCCGGCAAGTTCTCCTAGAACAGTTGGAGGAACAAGATGTAGAGGAACCCCGATAGCGTCATCGCCGACGGCAAGGTCAGGATCCAGGCCGCTGCGATGTTGCGGATAGTGGAAAGCTGGAGACCCGATCCGTTGGCCGCCATGGTTCCTGCCACACCGGAAGAGAGGACATGGGTCGTCGAAACGGGAAGACCATACATGTCGGCGGCGGCGATCGTACCCGCTGCCACGAGTTCGGCGGCCGCCCCTTGGCCGTAGCTCAAATGGGTCTTGCCGATCTTCTCGCCGACGGTAATGACGATGCGTTTCCATCCGATCATCGTGCCGAGACCGAGCGCGATCGCAACCGCAACCTTTACCCAGGTCGGAATGAACTTCGTCGCCGCGTCCAGCGACTGCTTGTAGGCGTTCAGCGTCCCGACTTGCTCTTTTGACAGCTCGTTGTCCTTGTCCTTCATCAGATAACGCAGAGCCTCTGAGGCCAAATACATGTCATTGCGGGTGTTGCCGACTGCTTCGGCCGGTATTCTCGCGAACGACCCGTATCCTTTGACCTGTTTGTCGATATCCCGGATCAGCACGGCGAGAGAGGGATAGGTACCCTCATTGAGAGTATGACGAGAGACGTATGCGGTTACGGCAGGACGCGGATCTCCGAGTATGTTATACCCGACAGCCTTTTCCTCGACGATCTTGGAGGCAGCTGCCGAGTTGGCCGAGAACTGCGCGATTTGGCTTTCCGGCAGGGCGCGGTTGAGGGCGTAAGCGGTGGGAACGGTGCCGATCAGGATCAGCATGATCAGCCCCATGCCCTTTTGCCCGTCGTTCGACCCGTGGGCAAAGCTGACGCCGGTGCAGGTGAAAA
This sequence comes from uncultured Alphaproteobacteria bacterium, assembly GCA_963836845.1. Classification (GTDB taxonomy): domain Bacteria; phylum Pseudomonadota; class Alphaproteobacteria; order ATCC43930; family CGMCC-115725; genus AP-15. Next base: position 69,408 of record CAWILK010000049.1, read on the forward strand.
TCAGCAATCCGCGGATCCACCACGCCGGCGGCTTATCCGTATCTGGCGCGCGGTACAATTCCGGCTGGCGAACAAGGGCTTTCATCACGAGGAGCAACAGCGCCGAGGCGACAAATCCGACAATCGGCGAAAACAGCAACGCTTTACCGACGTTGGTGGCTTGCGCCCAGTCGACGCCTGATGTGCCGTCCTGGCCACGCATCAAGGCATTGGCAATCCCGACGCCGATGATCGAGCCGATCAGCGTGTGCGAACTCGACGCCGGCAGTCCGAAATACCAGGTTCCGAGGTTCCAGATGATGGCCGCGATCAGCAGCGCGAACACCATCGCAAAACCGGCAGCGCTGCCGACCTGCAGAATCAGTTCGACGGGCAATAGCGAGATGATGCCAAATGCGACCGCACCGCTCGACAGCAGAACTCCGAGAAAGTTGAAACATCCCGACCACACGACGGCGATCTGCGCCGGCAGAGAGTGGGTGTAGATGACCGTCGCGACCGCGTTTGCGGTGTCGTGGAAGCCGTTGACGAATTCGAAGCCCAAGGCAATCAATAGTGCGACGAAGAGCAGGAGATAGGGCAAAAATGTCGCCGTCCTGTCGCCGCTCGCATCAAGATCGGCGTAGAGACTGTAAGCCACGTATAGCAGGCCCGCCCCAAGGAGCCCCAGGAAGATCCATGCGGTGCGTGGATCAAAGGCGTGATCCAGCTTTGGACGCGCGGTGGCAGTGCCCGCCGTGGTTGGTGCGTGTAGCGCAGTATCGACCATCTCATTATCCCCCAACAACCCGGCATCCGCGGCCAAATATGACTTCCTGGGTTTACAGACTTGTTACAACCTGTGCGGGGTCCGCTCGTGAATAGCCGCTTTTGGACATACCTGCTGCGATGCTGGTTCCCAGTCGCACTGTCGATTCTCATCGCAGGATCGGCCGCCTGGGCCGAGGAGCAACCGAAATGCGACCCCGCGCCCCACCTTCTCTGGGGCGATGGCGAGCACGACGATACGGCCGCCCTCAACGCTTGGTTTCGTGGGGAGACCGTGATCTGGGCGACGACGCACGAGCCGGTAGGCGATGAAATCGTCGATCGCACATTCTTGCTGCGATCGGCTATCTACATAACCAGCGGGACCGGCCGAAAACTAGAGCGCTTCAGGATGATCTGGCCCGACCGCAACGAAACCGTCTCGGGGGGCACCATCCTTGCCGGCAACGATCCGGACAAGCCGCCCGTCGCCGACGGCATCACCACGATCGGCGCCGATCCCGACGAGGGTGTCCCCTACGAGACGCCCGATCTCGAACCCCGCGACCACGGCATCCCGTGGCATTGCCACACATCTTGAGCAAAGACGTCGGTACCGTGCGTTACATCGGCGGTTTGACGCCGTCCTTTTCGGCGGTGACCCGGGGAGCCGTCAAGGTCCCATCGGGCTTTTTCAGCGCAATGCAGAAGATCGCGGCGCCCGGCTTCAAAAGGCTGGCGTCGCCCGGGACATAGGTCACGATCGGCGTGTCGGGGCCGACGATCACCTCCGCCTCGCCGCCCTTGAATGTCACCTTCAGCACCTGACCCTGCGGCGCGGCGGTGATGCCTGAGACGGTGGCATTCGTCATGATGCTGTCGGGGACCAGGTCCCATGGCTGCTGGCCTTCGGCGACGCCGCGCATCGCCTCGGGGAAAATATGGATCTCGACCGCGTGCAATTTGCCGTCGGCGCCTTTGACCGAAGTCGAGGCGACATAGTCCCCGGCCTTGATGTCGGCGAGGGTGCGCTTCGCGACGCCCTGCACGGTGAAATCCGGGGCGAGCACGATCGTCATCTGCTGGCCGTCGCGCGATTTGAGCATCAGGTTCTGGCCGTCGAGTTTCTCGACGGTGCCGCGAATGCGGGTGCGCGTCCCTTCCGGGGCTCCTTGCGGCGCCTGGGCAGCGGCCGGAACGGCAAGCGACAGGGCGATCACGAAAATGAGCGGCGAAAATTTGCGCATGGTCGAAGCCTCCCTTTCTTCGTCGTTGAGCGCCGTGCACAAGTTGCAGCGATTGCGTCTGCCGCGCATTTCACATTTCGGTGACGGCTCGACAATTCGTCGCCGGCTGCAAGCCGGCTCCACCGGAGGATTATCGCAACCGCCGCGCCGTCCGGCCGGCTTGACAGAGCTTTCTGGGTCCGGCAGGTGGACGCTCATGCCGTCTGAAGATTACCTCATCGCTGGCCTCCTCGGCATTATCGAGGGGCTGACCGAGTTTCTCCCGGTCTCCTCGACCGGACACCTGATCCTCGCGGATGCTTTGCTGGGCATCGAGGGGCCGGCGAGCAAGCTCTTCGACATCGTGATCCAGCTCGGTGCTATCCTCGCCGTGTGCTGGGTCTATCGCGAGCGGTTCGCTAGCGCAGCCGCAGGCCTCGGCTCGGACCCGGTCTCACAGCGTTTTGTTGCGAATATAGTGATCGCCTTTTTGCCGGCAGCGGTGGTCGGGGTCGTCGCCCACCGCTTCATCAAGGAGGTGCTGTTCTCGCCCTGGGTGGTCGCCATCAGCCTGATCGTCGGCGGCATTCTGATCCTCGCGATCGAGCGAGTGCGGCCGCGGCCGCGCATCGAGACGGTCGACGAGATGAAGATGCGCACCGCCCTCGGCGTCGGCTGCTGTCAGATCCTGGCGATGGTCCCCGGCGTGTCGCGCGCCGGCGCCACGATCATGGGAGCGATGATGCTGGGCGTCGACCGAGCGGCGGCAACCCAGTTCTCGTTCTTTCTGGCGGTGCCGACGATGCTCGGCGCGACGGTCTACGATCTCTACAAGAACCGCGCGATCCTGTCGGTCGAGAATGGGACATTGATCGCGATCGGGTTCGTCGTTGCGTTTCTATGCGCTCTGCTTGTCGTGCGCACGCTCGTCGGCTTTGTCAGCCGCCATGGATTCGGGGTATTCGCCTGGTACCGCATCGCCCTCGGCGCCGTGGCCTTGGCGCTGCTCTTCAAGTTGCATTGAGCGACGGGAAATCCGCTTCGACCCGACGTCGAATTGACGGCGGATGAGGGCAACTCTAGCATCGCCTCAGAACAGGGCTGAGTGTACTCGCGGCGAATAAGGCCCGAACCGCTTCTGGGGAGATCCAATATGGCAGGCCTGCTTCCCTACACCGGGAAAGAATTTCTCGACAGCCTGAACGACGGTCGGGAGGTGTGGATCTACGGCGAGCGGGTCGACAACATCACCGAGCATCCCGCGTTTCGCAACACGGCGCGGATGATCGCCCGGCTCTACGACGCGCTCCATCGCGATCACGCAGAGGAGAAGGGCCTTCTGACCCGCCCCACCGAATGGGGCGGCTTCACGCATCGCTATTTCGTCGCGCCGCGCTCGGCCGAGGAGCAGGCTGCAGCCCGCGACGCCATCGCCGCCTGGTCACGGCTGAGCTATGGCTGGCTGGGCCGCTCCCCCGATTACAAGGCGGCGTTTCTCGCCACTCTTGGGGCCAACGCAGAGTTCTACGACCCCTATCAGGAGAATGCGCACCGCTGGTACCGCTTCAGCCAGGAGCGGGTGCCATTCGTCAACCATGCGATTGTCCAGCCGCCGGTCGACCGCAACATGGCGCCGGGCGCTCCGGGCGGCCCCGCCGATGTCTACGCGCATGTGACAAAGGAGACCGACGCCGGGATACGGGTTACCGGCGCCAAGGTGGTCGCCACCGGCTCGGCGCTGACGCATTTCACTTTTGTCGCGCATGCCGGGGTGTTGCCGGTGCAAGACAAGAGTTTCGCCGTCGTCTTCCTCGTGCCGAGCAACGCCAAGGGGATCAAATTCGTCTGCCGGGTGTCGAACGAGCAGCGCGCCGCCGTGCTCGGCAGCCCGTTCGACTACCCATTGTCGAGCCGGCTCGACGAGAACGACGCGATCTTCATCATGGACGATGTGCTGGTGCCGTGGGAGGACGTATTCGTCTATGCCGACATCGACAAGGCCAACCGGTTCTTTCCCAACAGCGGGTTTCTGCCGCGCGCCATGCTGCAGGGCTGCACCCGGCTGGCGGTCAAGCTCGATTTCATCATCGGCCTAGTGCTGAAGGCGACCGAGATCGCGGGCACCCGCGGGTTCCGCGGGGTCGAAGCCAATATCGGCGAGGTGATCGCCTGGCGGAACACGATGTGGGGGCTGTCGGACGCGATGGCCAAGGGCGCCGAACCGTGGGCCGGCGGCTGCGTGCTGCCGGCGATCGAGCCGGCGATGGCCTACCGCATCCTGGCGCCGGAGGCCTATGTCCAGATCAAGCAGATGATCGAGAAGACCGTGGCCAGCAGCCTGATCTATCTCAACTCACATGCTCGCGACTTCAAGACTCCGGAGCTGCGCCAATACCTCGACCGCTATCTTCGCGGCTCCGGCGGCGTCGGCGCCGTCGATCGGGTCAAGCTCATGAAGCTGTTGTGGGATGCGGTCGGCAGCGAGTTTGGCGCCCGCCACGAGCTTTACGAGATCAACTACGCCGGCAGCCACGAAGAAATCCGCATCGACGCGCTGCGCGCATCGATCGGCTCCGGCCAATACGAGCGCTGGAAGAGCTTCGCCGACAGCTGCATGGCCGAATATGACCTCGACGGCTGGACCGTGCCCGACCTGGTCAACCCCGATGACGTGAGTGTGCTGCCCTAGGCGTGGCAAGATAGAGGCGGCTGCCGTCGAAATTTCCAAATTGCCGGGGTCGCGCTCGGGGGCGGAGGCGATTGAGCTTCGGGAATAGCCTTCTCGACTGGTCAGATCAATTCTGCGCGGCCCTGATGCGCAGCCGAAGGGGTTGTCGAAACCCGCCGAAACGCGGAAAGTCGCAGGATCGCAGAGGGTGTCCGGAGAGCACGACCAGTGAGAATCGACGAAGCCGTGAACATCGAAGACCTGCACCGCATGGCGAAGCGGCGGTTGCCGAAGATTGCCTTCGATTTCATCGAGGGTGGATTGGAAGACGAGCGCGGGCTCGAAACGCAATACTTCGGCGTTCCAAAAACACCTATTGCTTCCGCGCTACCTGGTAGACGTATCGAAGCGCGATCAATCTCAGACAGTGTTCGGCCGCACCTTTGCGAGCCCCTTCGGCATATCGCCGACCGGCGGGGCGGGGCTGTTCCGCCGCGGCGCCGACCTGATGCTGGCCGCCGCCGCGGCCGAGGCGAACATCCCGTACATCATGTCCGGGGCCAGCAACGATTCGATCGAGGCGGCAGCCAAAATCGCGCCACGGAACACCTGGTACCAGCTCTACGCGGCGAGCGACGCCAAGGTGCGCGAGGACATGATCCGCCGCACCGCCGATGCCGGGCTCGATGCGCTGGTGCTGACGGTCGACATGCCGGCGGGCTCCAAGCGCGAGCGCAATATCCGCAACGGCTTTGCCAATGTCCGTGGCGGCCTGCTGCAGGCGCTGAGCCTGAAGCCGTCGATCCTGGCGGAGGCGCTGACCCATCCCGGCTGGATCCTCGAATATCTGCGGCATGGCGGCGGGACGCCGATGCTGCAGAATTGGCAGCCTTACGCGGCCAACGGCGCCAACGCCGAGGCGGTCTACAACTACTCGCGCTCGCTGATGCCGTTCAATGCCCAGACCTGGCGCGACCTCGAGCATTACCGCCACCTCTTTCCGCGCAATCTCGTGGTCAAGGGGATCATGGATCCAGGCGACGCGTTGCGTTGCGCCGAGATCGGCTGCGACGGGATCATCGTGTCGAACCATGGCGGCCGCCAGCTCGACCAGGCGCCGGGATCGCTCGACGTGCTGCCCGCGATCGTCAAGGAGGTCGGCGACAAATTGACGGTGATGCTCGACAGCGGCGTCCGGCGCGGCGCCGACATCCTGATCGCGCTTTGCCTCGGGGCGCGTCTCTGCTTCATGGGCCGGCCGACGCTCTATGGCGCCGCTGCCGGCGGCATTCCCGGGGTGAAGAAGGCGGTCGATATTTTCCGCACCGAGATCGATCTCGTCATGGCGCAGATCGGCTGCCCGAGCCTCGACCAGCTCGGTCCCGATTTTCTGTGGCGCGACGATCGGGCGCGCAACGCCTAACGATCGGGCGAGCTAAACTGGGAGCCCATCTCGGAATGAGGTCAGACTTAAGAACAGTTATCGTCACCCCCGCGGAAGCGCAGGGCTGTCCGGGGAATGACGGTCGGAGACTACGGGTCACGAAGCAATGAACCTCGATCGAGCCGTCAATATCGAAGACCTGCACCGGATGGCGAAGCGCAAATTGCCGCGCATCATCTTCGACTACATCGAGGGCGGGGTGGAAGACGAGCGCGGCACTGGCGCGCAACGAAGCCGCTTTCCACAAGCATCGGCTGTTGCCGCGCTATCTGGTCGACGTCTCCAAGCGCGACCAGTCCACCACCGTGTTCGGCCGCACCTATTCGAGCCCGTTCGGCATCTCGCCGACCGGCGGCGTCGGCCTCTACCGCCGCGAGGGCGAGGTCATGCTGGCCGAGGCGGCGGCAGCCGCGAATATCCCGTACATCATGTCGGGCGGCAGCAACGCCTCGATGGAAGACGCGCGCACGGGTCGCCCCGAACAATGTCTGGTTTCAGCTTTACGCCGCCAAGGACGCCGACATCACCGATGCGCTGATCGGGCGGGCCCGCGACGCCGGGCTCGGCGCGCTCGTGCTGACCGTCGACGTGCCGGTACACCCCAAGCGCGAACGCAACTACCGCAACGGCTTTTCCCGAGTGCGCGGCGGCGGCGTCATGGAATCGCTGAAGCTGAAGCCGTCGATCCTGCTGGAGGCGATCACCCACCCCGCCTGGGTCATCGAATACATGCGGCTGGGCGGGGCGCCGACCTTGGGGAACTGGGCGCCGCACGCCCCCAACGGCGCGAGCAAGTCGGATGTGATAGCGCTGGGCCGCAGCCAGACCCCGGCCTCGGCGCAGACCTGGCGCGACCTCGAACGCTATCGGCGCCTCTTTCCGCGCGCCCTCGTCGTCAAGGGCATCCTGAACCCGGCCGACGCGGTCCGCGCCGCGGAAATCGGGGTCGACGGCATCATCGTCTCGAACCATGGCGGCCGCCAGCTCGACCAGGCGCCGGCCTCGCTCGAGGCGTTGCCGGCGATCAAGGCGGCGGTCGGCGACAAAGTGACCGTGATGCTCGACAGCGGCGTGCGGCGCGGCGCCGACATCCTGATCGCCTTCTGTCTCGGCGCCCAGTTCGTGTTCTTCGGCCGGCCGACCCTCTACGGCGCGATCGTCGGCGGTGTCCCGGGGGTCAAGAAGGTGGTCGACATCTTCCGCGGCGAGATCGACCTCGTCATGGCCCAGATCGGCTGCCCGAGCCTCGACCAGCTCGGGCCCGATTTCCTGTGGCGCGAGGACTGGACCCAGAACCGCTGAGCGGCCCCCGCCCGCGTCAGTTGCTCGCGGTTTGCACCGTGGGCCTTGCCGCGGCCGGCCGGTCGTGCGCCTCGTCCATCTCCTCGAAGGTGCGGCCCTTGGTTTCGGGGCCGAACACCCAGAAACCGATGATGCCTAGGATGTACCAGGAGGCGAAATAAACAAAGGCCGGGCCGAGCATCACGAGATTGGGCGCCGCCGGCTTGATGATGTCGCCGGCGCCCATGATCACCGCCAGGCCGGCCGGCCCCAGGACCTTGCCGCCGAGGTTGCCGACGCCATAGCTCATGCCCATGCCGCTGGAGCGCAGCCGGGCCGGCCAGATCTCCGACATATAGGGCCCGACGACCGTGTAAATCGCACTGCTGAAAAAGGTTCCCGCGATCAACAGCATGTAATAAAGCGACCAGCTGCCGATAAAGACATTGTGCAGGTAACCCGCGGACACCGTCAGCAGCGCCGCCATCCCGCAGGCCAGGGTTCCGGCGCCGCGGCGGCCCAACGGCTCGATCAGCGCGGTGATAAAAAACCGGCCGACGATCCCTGAAAGGCCGACCCATACCATCAAAAACGCCGCATGCGCCGGGGTGGTGTTGAGTATGATCACCAGCAGCGTGGCGCCCCATAGACCGAGCGAGGCGCCGCCGGTCTGCGTCAAACCGGTCAGGCACCCGGCGGCAACCAGCCGAGGATATTTGAACAGCTCGAGCCAGCGTGTCTTTTCGACTTCTGGGAGAACCGCCGGCAAGGCGATCTCCTTGGGATCGATCATCAATGCCCAGGCGAGCGACTGGCGCGCCTCCTCTCGCCGCCCCATCCGAATCAGCCAGCGCGGCGATTCCGGCACCCAGTAGCGGATCATGAACACCAGCACGAGCGGCGACAGGCCGACCAGGAACAGGTAGCGCCAGCCGATGATCGGCAGCAGCCACGAGGCTACCAAGCCGGCCAGCATGCCGCCGCCCGGCAGCAATGTCGTGACCAGCGCGCTGACCCAGCCGCGCTTGTAGGCCGGGATGAATTCCTGCACCAGCGGGAGGTCGATCGTGAAGATTCCGGCATTGCCGATGCCGACAAATACCCGGAAGAACACCAGAAACAGCCAGCCCGGGATCACGTCAGCCGGTCCCGGCGTAAAGACCATGATGCCGGTGGCGAGCGAGATCGTGACCGCCGACCAGATGAACACCGTGCGGCGTCCGATCCGATCGCCGAGCCATCCCCAAATGAAGGCGCCCGGGACCGCGCCGAGCCCGGAAGCCAACAGGATCGCGCCGCCCTGCCAATAGGGCAGTTGCCATTCCTTGGTCAGTGCCGCGGTCACGTATCCGATCAGAAAGAAATCGAAGAAATCGAGCAGATCGGCGATATTCGCGGTGCAAATCAGCTTCCACTGATTCGACGTCAGCTTCTTCTGGCGCTCCAAAAGCTCGATCACCACACCCTCCCTAGGCTAGCGATCACCCGTTTACTCCACGAGAGCCGCTGGCCAAAAGAGTAGCGGGAACCGGTCCGGGCTGGCAATGGCCGAGAGCCTACCCCGGCGCGCGCTGCATGATGCCGGCCGCCGCTCCGGGATCGTAGCCGACGGCGACGCGAACATCGACGACGCACACCTTGCCGGCCCGCACCGCGGCGACGGCTTCATCGAGCGCCGATAGCAGACGGCGCGGATCCTCTACCGGGCCGATGCCGAGACAGCCCTGGGCGCGGGCCATCGCGGCCAGGTCGATATCGGGATCGCGCATCGCCTGGCCGATCCAGCGGTTCTCGACCGGCCGGCCGCGCTCGCGCGCGACGCGCTCCTGGTGCAATTCGTCATTGAAGAACGAGCGGTTGTTGGCGATCACGATCAGCAATGGGATGCTGTTGCGCACTGCCGTCCACAGCGCGGTGACCCCCATCAGGAAGTCGCCGTCGCCGAGCACCGCGACCGGCAGGCGGTCGCCGTCGCGCAACGCCAGAGCAGCGCCGACCGCCATCCCCGGCCCCGAGCCGATGCCGCCGCCGCCATCCGCGCCGAGGAAATCGAGCGGGTGCCGGAAATCCCACAGATGCTCGCCCCAGCTGAGCGGCAGCCGGATCATGCTCACGGGGGCCTCGCCGACCGCCGACTTCAGCGCCGCCGCCAACAACGGCACATCGATGCCCGAGGCGCTTTCGAGCGCCGACAGCGGCGGCGGGCCGCGCCGCTCGCGCGCCGGCGGCAAGGGCGGCGCGCTCGGGCGCAATGCCCGCACCGCGGCGAGCAACGGCGGGACCGTCGCATCGGGATCCGCCAACAAATACAGATCCGCCGGCGGCAACCCCTGGTAGTCCATGCTCCAGCCATTGTGCACGTACTGGTCGGCCGAGACCTGGATGATCTTCGCCGTTGCCGGCCTGCCCCGGTAGGCGCCCTTGAGGGTGCCGGCGAGGTCGATCCAGTCGAGGCTCAGGATCACATCGGCCGCCGCGACGAGCTCGTTGCCGGCTGGCGACAGCGACGTTGCCGGGCCCGCCGCATGCAGCGGATGGTCGGTCGGAAAGGCTGCGCCGGCCTTGCGGTCGGTCATCACCCGGGCGCCGATCGCCTCGGCGAGCTCGATCCGCCGCTGCCAGGCGTCCGGGTCGCGCGAGGCGCGGCCCATCAGGATCACCGGGCGCTCGGCCTTGGCGAGGAGCTCGGCGGCCTGGCGCAGCTGAGGCCCGCCCGGCTCGAGTGGCGGCGGCGGGGCAAAGCGGGAGGTCTCCGGCCGCGTCGGCAAGGAGGCGATCTCGTCCTCCTGCAGCTCGAGATTGAAATTGATGTAGACCGGCCCCCGCGGCGGCGTCTGCGCGATCAAATTGGCGCGCAGCACCGCTTCCTGCGCCGCGCCGATCGAGGCCGGCTGGTCGTCCCATTTGGTGTAGTTGCGGATCAGCGCGCCCTGGTCGCGCGCGGTGTGGATCCACTCGATCCACGGCCGTCGGCGCACCGCATCGACGGCTCCGGTGGCGCCGAGCACGATCATCGGCACGCGGTCGCACCAGGCGTTGAAGATCGCCATCGCCGCGTGCATCAGCCCGACATTGGCGTGCACGAACACTGCGAGCGGTCGGCCCGTCACCTTGGCATAGCCGTGGGCCAGCGCCACCGCGCTCTCCTCGTGCAGGCACAGCAGCATGCGCGGCCGGGTATTGCCGAGATAATTGACGATGCTGTCGTGCAGCCCGCGGTAGCTCGATCCCGGGTTGAGCGCAACGTAGGGAATGTCGAGCTCGCGCAGTGTCGCCGCGATCGCGTCGCTGCCCCACACCCGCTGCGAGGGCGGGCTCGGCGCCGGCCGGTCGATCTCGTTGCCGCCAGCTTCAGCCGGTCTTGCGGACGGTGTGTCCATAGTTTTCTCCCTTCAAGCGCGAGGCGACAAATTACGCAGCATCGCGCCGGGCTGAACAGAGCGCTTTACCCGCTCGCGGCGGATAAAACGTCAGCTGGACGACAGTGCGACGAGAAAGGCGCCGACTGCGGCAGCTCCGAGGCCGGTGCGAACTGCGTGAAGACGGTTCCACTTGATGATCAGCGCCCGTGTTCCGGCGCCGGCATCAATCAATTCCGTGCTCATCAGCATCTTGTTGGTCGGCCGGATGACAAGAAGGGTCCACGGCCAATTGGCCACGACCAGAATCGCGCCTGCGAGGAAGCCAGCCCTCCCCGTCAACCACCAGGCAACAGCACCGAGGACAAACCCGATAATCGCCAAGCTCGCCTGCATGATGTACCCGCGATTATAAGCGGGTTTCCATTCAGCGAGCAGCGATCGATCATCGAGCACCAGCCGGGCGGGATGTTCTGCGATGTTGATATAGAAGGCGGCGCCGGTGAAGAGGGACGCGGCCGTCAGAGCGAGATACCCGAGCAGCATCGAGATGTCCCAAACCGATCGCGCGCGAAATCCTGTTTGACAGGTCCGGCGGTTTCGTTGCCAGCTTGTGTCAAATTTGGCAAGGAGTCCCGATGGCTGCGACGGCGGCCGGCGAGCCCGACTGGCTCGATCCGGAGTCGTCCCGGTATCTCGGTACTCGAGATCTGAAACTCAGGGAGAAAACCGATGGGCAAGAAGATTGCGGTCGTGGGAGTCGGGGCGGTCGGGGGCTATACCGCGGCGCACATGGTGCGCGCCGGCGAAGATGTGACCTTGATCGACATGTGGCCCGCCCATATCGACCAGATGAAGGCGCAAGGCCTGCTGATCACCCATCACCAGGGCGAGGAGCCGTTCACCGTCAAGGTTCGCGCCCTGCACCTGACCGAGGCGCAGCAGCTGGGCAAGGAACAGCCTTTCGACATCGCGTTCGTCTGCACCAAATCCTACGACACCCAGTGGGCCGCCATGCTGATCAAGCAATATTTGGCGCCCGGCGGCTATGTCGTCTCATTGCAGAACTGCATGAACGAGGAGACGATCGCCGGCGTGGTCGGCTGGGGCAAGACGATGGGCTGCATCGCCAGCAACATCAGCGTCGGCCTTGTCGAGCCAGGCCATGTGCATCGGGGCGGGGTCAAGGGCGGCGCCACCCACACCGTCTACCGCACTGGCGAGGTGCATGGCGGCATCACCGACCGGGCCCACGAGATATGCCGGCTGGTGTCCTATGCCGACAGCGCCAAAGTGACCGACAATCTGTGGGGCGAGCGCTGGTCGAAGCTCGTCGCCAATTCGATGGCGAACGGCGTCTCCGCCGCCACCGGGTTGAGCGGCGCGCATATGGCGCAGAACGAGGTGATCCGCCACTTCCAGGCACGGCTTGGCAGCGAGGCGATACGCATCGGTGAGGCGCGCGGCTACAAGCTTGAAGAGATCGACCATTTGCCGCCGGAGACGATCGCCCGCGCCGGAGAGGGCGACGCCGCGGCGCTAAAGATTTATGACGAGCGTCGCCTGTCGCGAGTCGGTCGCGGATCCCCCGATCAACGGCCGTCGATGGGCCAGGACATGGCTAAAGGTCGGCGGACGGAGATCGAGTACCTGAACGGCTTTGTCGTGCGTGAAGGCGAGCAGGTGGGAATGCAGGCGCGCGCTAATGAGCGGCTCGTCGACATCGTCAAGCGCGTCGAACGCGGCGAACTAAAGCAGGACCTGCGCCACATCACCGACCTTCGACTGAACTGAGAGCCGTCACGATGCTCATTCCGCCTCTTCTCCGGAGGCTCTCGGCATCGGGGCTTTTGCCATTGCTCTGACTATCGACGCCCAAACAAACCAATAAGCAGGCGAACAGTGACAGGCGGGTACGGTATGTTCTTTCGACACCTCGGCTCTCTATTGGCGACCGTTGCTGTTTTCTACGCTGCCCTGCTCGCCTGTTACCTGATCACTTGCGTGATTGTCACGCGACTGAACCGGCGCACTGTCAAAATCCAAACCTCCCGGCAGACGCCAAAATCACAGGTCCTGCGCGACTGTAGGCAGAGCGTTATTTCGCTGGCGGTTATCGCGGGAATGCTCGGCGCCGGTGACTGGAGCTATAACACGCTTGGCTGGGGATTGCGGCCCTTGCCCGGCATCGGCGGGACAGTGCTCTCGGTAGTCGCCTCGCTCGTACTGTTCGATACCTGGTTCTATTGGTTGCACCGACTGATTCACGCTCGGTTTTTTTATCGGCGCGTGCATCGGTGGCACCATCTGACGATCGCGCCGGTGGTTTGGTCCAACAATAGCGATCGCCTCGTCGACAACCTGTTCTTGCAATCATATTGGTTGGTCGCGCATCTGCTGATACCCATCGCCCCCGCAGCCTTGTTCGCGCACAAGATCTATGATCAGATCACCGGCGTCATCGGCCATTCCGGCTACGAGCATGGCGGTCTATGGTGCTGGCCGCCATCGCCGCTCGTCGGCGTCACCCATCACGATCAGCACCATCAGTACTTCCGCTGCAATTACGCCACGCATTTCAGCTGGTGGGATCGGATGATGGGGACGCTCCATCCCGACCATGACCGCGTGCTCAAAGCCAACATCTCCGGTTCCCGTCGGACCCAGGCAAACGGTCCGGCCTGATTGTTGCTTTTTTCCTCCCGCTGGCGAGTGCAGTTTCTATCTCGGATATGGGTCTCCGCCTATCAGCCGGGGCCTGCCGTGCTCTTCATCATCACTGCGATGAAATAGCACCGCTCCTTCCGCTCGAATTGCCCAAACCGGGTAGTCCCGGGCAAAGACACCCATTCCCGAGCGATCGGTCGAAGATAGCGAGGCAAACGGTCGACGAGCTGGCTACGGCGCTGGTCGTCATTGCGACAAGCCTCGTAGACATTCGTCGTGACGTCGCGAAAGGATACGACATCGAGACCAGTCTTCTGGCCCAATCCGATCAGCCCGATATGGCAAGCCTCCGGGGTATGCGGCATCGTATCGGCTACGGCAAACGTACCTTTCGCAGCGAGAACGCGGCGGATTTCCGACAGGAACGGCAATTTTGGCACATCGGCCAGCGCCTCGACATTGACCGCGAGATCGACGCTTGCGTCGAGCAATGGGAGTTGGACGGCATTCCCTTGCAAATGGGTGATCGCGGCATTGCCGTTCCGGCGGTGCCGAATGGCCTTCAGCGAGCGATCGATCCCAATCGTCTCCTCAGGCGAGAGCGTGGCATGGAGGTAAGCAAGACCTCCGCCTCTGCCGCAGCACACTTCGAGCAGTCGTGACAGGGGCTCAGCTCCGCGCGGTGCCGCCTGAACCGCCTTTGCCACTTCGGCATAGAGTTGTATCTGATGCGGCTCGTTCGGCCAGACCTCCGCTACGGAATCATCGTAGGGCGCATAGCCATAGTTGAAGGTCGATATCTCCTGCCACTGGGGCAAGCCATAGGCGCGGTCATAGATATATCGACTCAGCCGATCCGCTGCGCCGACACCGAGGTAGGAATTTACGAGACGCTGAAGGACGCGGAACGCCGACAATGCAGGGACGACAGCTGGCCTCTTGATAGCGGGCGCACGGATATCAGCTTCTTCGCACCCGGTCCAGTGCCCCCGTCGGGGCAGACTATCTTTGGGCCCGCATTGGTCTCTTAGTTAGTCTTACTAAGTCACAAAATTCGAGATAGTGTATTTATCTAGGCTGGCAGTCGCAAGATGTGGTATTTAGGTGTTTCTTCATCCGGATCGGGGGACCGGAATGGACGGGGGATCGAGTGAGGGGAGTGAAGCGCGATTTGCGGCCTATGTCGAGGGGCTCGGCACGGTGCTGGGCCATGCCGATCGACAGCAGCCGATGCATGATTACTGCCTGGGGCTGTTGCTGCCGATTGAGCGCAAGAGCGTCGAACCGATGGCGGCCGTAACAGCGCCGGCCCAGGTCGCCGCGAAGCATCAATCGTTGCTCCATTTTGTTGGCAACGCGCCGTGGAAGCAGAAGTGCCGACCGTGACCGCACCACTGCGGCGCAAGGGTGGGGTACACCGCTTTGAGGCGGCAATCGCCCGCGCCCACACCCAACGTCGGCTCAAATTCACGCTCCCCGGGCCAATGACCATCGTCGACACGATCGCCGATGCCCATTACGGCGATAAGGCAGCCCTGGCGATGGCTTTTGCGGCGCTGTTGAATGACGAAGCCCTCGAGCTGGTCAAGATCGGCGTCGATGTCATCCAGTTCGACGAGCCCGCCTTCAACGTCTACATGAAGGAGGTGACGGATTGGGGGATCACTGCTCTGCACCGCGCCGCTGAAGGCCTCGGATGCAAAACTGCTGTCCACATCTGCTACGGCTATGGCATCAAGGCGAATATCGACTGGAAGGCGAGCCTCGGGGCGGAATGGCGACAGTACGAGGCGATCTTCCCGGCCCTGGCGGCGAGCCGCATCGACCAGGTCTCGGTCGAATGCGCCGGCGCCAAGGTGCCGCTCGAGCTGCTCGGCCTCTTGCGGGGTAAGGAGGTCCTGCTCGGGGTGATCGACGTCGCCAGCGAGCATGTCGAGGCACCTGAGAATGTCGCCGCGACGATTGAGCAGGCGTCGCGCTTTCTTCCGGTCGAGCAGCTCTACCCTTGCACCAATTGCGGCATGGCGCCGATGGGCCGCTCGGTAGCCAGCCGCAAACTCGCCGCCCTCAGCGCCGGTGCCGCGCTCGCTCGCCGCCGGTTCCAATAACACCGCCGGTGAATGGATGAAAAGTCGATTGGCGGCTACAAGACGACACCCACGAACCCTGAATTGCCGCAAGCGCGTGTTATCGGACTGCGCGCTCCTATTCGACCTTTTCGAATTTCTGCAGGGAGCGCAAATCGGCGGGGTGGGGCTGGCCGGGGTAGATCTGGGGCCAGGCGGTCCAGGACACCTCGCCGACATAGATGTCGCCGCGCAAGTCGACGGCGAGACCGTGCGGCGCGAGGAACTTGCCGAGCTCGGTGCCGGCCGGCGTGTCGCCGAAACGGCCGATCAATTTGCCCTGATGGTCGACGATGCTGACGCGCGGCCCGAGATTGGGAATGTCCCGGCTGACGGCGGCAGCGGGGCCCACTTCGCCGATATAGCAGATCGGCTGATGCCCGTACGGCATGTACATGCCGCAGGGGCGGTGGAGGTTCTTCCACTGCGTTTCGAACTTGCCGTTGCCGTCGAACACCTGGACCCGGTGGTTCTCCCGGTCGGCGACATAGACCCAACCGTCGGCGTCGCAGCAGATGTTGTGGACGATGTTGAACTCGCCCTCGCCGGTGCCGGGCTCGCCCCATGACAGCAGCAATTTGCCGTCGGGCGAGTATTTGTGCACCCGGGCGTTGCCGTAGCCGTCCGAGACATAGATTTCGCCCTTTGGAGACAAGGCCGTGTGGGTGCAGCGGTGAAACGGCTCGCCGCTCATAAAGGGCGCGGGCTTGCCGGGGACGCCGATCTCGAGCAACACCTTGCCGTCGAGAGTGACCTTACGGACGAAATGGCCGCCATCGTCGGTCAGGAACATCGTGTCGTCCGGCGCCATATGGACGCCGTGCGCTCGCGGATACTGGCCCTCGCCCCACGACCGCAGGAAATTGCCTTCGCGGTCGAACACGATCATCGGGTGCTCGCCGCGGTTGAAGACATAGACGTTGTCGTTGCCGTCGACGCCGACCCCGCCGACTTCCTTGAACGACCACCTGTCCGGCAGCTTCGCCCATTCGGCATTGACGCGGTATTTGAACCGGCCGCTTCCGACGATCATCGAAGGCATTCCCTCGCCTGCATGTATTCGCCTCGGAGCATCGCGATCCGACCGGCAAACGCAAGCACGGCGTGCGCGCGCGGGCGTTGTTTGGCCGGCGCCGCCTCAATATGCTGTCGCATGAAGCAGGCGCAAATCACCCGACAGGAGAGCCGCGATGCCTTACGGAGGGAATGACTGGCTGGCCCTGACCGAGGAGCCGACGCTCGAGCCCGAAATCCCGATCTGCGATCCGCACCACCATTTCTGGGATTTCCGCAGCGAGCGCATCCCCTACCAGCGCTATCTGCTTCATGAGCTGGCGGCCGATGTGAGCTGCGGCCACGACGTGCGATCGACCGTGTTCATTGAGGCGAGGGCGATGTACCGGCCGGACGGGCCGGCGAATTGCGCCCGGTCGGCGAGATCGAGTTCGTCCAGGGGCTCGCCGCCGCCAGCGCCACCGGGCTCTATGGCCCCTGCCGGGCGGCAGCAGGCATTGTCGGGCGGGCCGACCTTAAGCTCGGGGACCGGGTCGAGCGGGTACTGGAGGCATTGCGGGCCGCCAGCCCCAACCGGTTTCGCGGGATCCGCCACACCGTCACCTGGGACCCGCATCCCGAGATCGAGAGCCGGGAGATCGAAGGGGCATTGGCCAATGCCGACTACCGTGCCGGAGCCCGCGTGCTGGCGCGCATGGGTCTGTCGCTCGACACCGGGGTGTGCTTCCCGCAATTGCCCGAATTAGCCGATTTTGCCAGGGCGGTGCCGGACTTGACGATCGTGTTGAACCATCTCGGCGGACTGACGCGGATCGGCCCTTACGCCAATCGCGATGACCAGGTTCTGGCGGCTTGGCGGCGCGGCATCGCCGCGGTAGGCGAGTGCCCGAATGTTCACCTCAAGCTCGGCGGGATCGGCATGCCGCGGATGGGCTTCGACTGGCATACCCGCTCCCGGCCGATCGGCTCGGAGGAATTGGCTGGCTCGATCGCGCCGATCATGAGCTACTGCATCGAGCAACTCGGCCCGCAGCGCTGCATGTTCGAGAGCAATTTCCCGGTCGACAAGGTTTCGTTCTCCCACCACGTCCTGTTCAACGCCTTCAAACGCTTCTCCAAGAGCTATTCGCCCTCGGAGCGTGCCGCCCTGTTTCGCGACACGGCGGCGCGCGCCTATCGGATCGGCGAGGGCTGAGGAGGTGGCGATGACGACAGGCGGCAAGATCCGGGTCGGGATCGTCGGCGCGAGCGCGAGCCGCGGGTTCGCCTCGATCGCCCATGTCCCGGCTTTGCAGGCGCTCTCCGATTTCGAGATCACAGCGGTGTGCACGACCCGGCAGGAATCGGCCGCGGCGGCGGCCCGGCATTACGGCGTGCCGCTGGCGTTTTCCGATCCCGAACAGCTCGCCCGGCATCCGGATGTCGATCTGGTCACGGTCAGCGTCAAGGTTCCCGACCATTTCCGGCCGGTGATGGCGGCGATCGACGCCGGGAAGCACGTCTATTGCGAATGGCCGCTCGGCCGGAACACCGCGGAGGCCGTCCAGATGCTCGAAGCGGCCGACCGCAGAGGCGTGCGCCATGCGGTCGGACTGCAAGGCCAAGCGTCGCCGGCGATCAACTACGTCAGAGATCTGGTTGTAGACGGCTATGTCGGCCGGGTCTTGTCGGCGACGATGATCGGCTGCGCGCCGAATTGGGGCGCCGACGATCGAGCGCGCCTATCAGGCCGACCGCGCCAACGGCGCCAACTTGATGACCATCACCGGCGGCCATACGATCGACGCGCTGTGCCATTGCCTGGGCGAGTTCCGCGAGCTCGCAGCCTTTGCGGTCAGCCAGCGCGACCACATCCCTCTGGAAGGGACCGGCGAGACGGTTCCCAAGACTTCGCCGGACCAGCTCGTCGTCAGCGGCATCGTCAGGGACGGGGCGGCGGTGTCGTTTCAGATCCGCGGCGGGATGAGGCGCGGGACCGAATTTCTGTTCGAGATCCATGGAGAGCGGGGCGACCTGCAGCTCACCGCGATGTCCCGTGCCTCGATGCAGCGTCAGGAATTGAGGCTGAAGGGCGCGCAAGGAGATGGAGCCGCGCTCGCCGATCTGCCGGTTCCCGCGAAATACCGCCAGGTTCCGGAGGGGATGTCCCCGGACTCCCGCTACAATGTTGCCCAGATGTATGTGAGACTGGCCGAAAGCATTCGAGAGGGCCGGCCCGTCAGCCCCGGTTTCGATGCTGCCGTCACCGGCACCGCCTGCTCGATGCGATCATGCGGGCCTCTGAAACGGGAGTGAAGCAGCAGCTGACGGACCGCTGATCCGAAGGCGTCCAGCTTAGGAGGATAAGGCGATGACGCGTTATTGGATTCATTTCACCCGCGGCCGGTTTGTCCGTCAGGCGCGGGTCGGGCTTGGCGAGCTGCGGGAGGAGCATTTGAGCCGGCAGGGGTTTGCCGGGCCGGTGGCGATGCTCTACCGCACCGATGGCCCGAACGAGGTGGTGCGGTTCGAAGGCGAGTACCGGCCGCGCCAGATCGACAGCGCCGATGTCGTCTCGTCGGATGCGAGCGATCCGCGCGGCGGCTGGCAGACCTTGCTGTCGAACGAAGATGTCGCGGTGGCGATCAGCCGGCGGTCGCAGGCGATGCCCTACTGCTACCGCGACATGGAGGGCGACCTGCTCTATTTCGTGCATCGCGGCCGCGGCGTGTTCGCAACCGAGTTCGGGCCGATTTCATACGAGCCGGGGGACTGGGTGCTGTTGCCGAAGGCGACGACCTTCCGGCAATTGCCCGAGCCCGGCGACAGCCTGCTGCTGGTCGTCGAGTCGCCGCAGCCGATCCGGCTGTGCGAGCACGAGCAGGTCGGCCGCCATACGCCGATCGACCCGACCATGCTGGAGGTCCCGGACGTGGCCGATTACGGCTGGGCGCAGCGGGACGAATACGAGGTCCGCATCAAGCATGCCGGCGGGCACAGCTCGATCTTCTATCGCAACGATCCGATGAAGGTGGTCGGCTGGAAGGGCGATTTGTTCCCGTTCAAGCTGAACGTGCGGAACATCCTGCCGCTGATGTCGGACAGGATCCATATTCCGCCCTCGTCCTGGGTGACCTTCGAGGCGCCCGGCTTTGTCGTGTTGAGCATCGTCCCGCAGCTCGCGGTGGCCGACCTCGAGGCCGAGGAATTGCCGAGCTACCACCGCAATATCGACATGGACGAGGTCATGCTGTCCCACGCCGACGAAGATGCGAGCGGCCGCCGTCCGGGCAATTTCCGGCACACCCCGCAAGGCATATTGCACGGAGCCAACGAGGCCTATCGGGCCGAGTTTCAGGCGCGCCGCAAACCCGGCGGCCGCCGCACCAGCACCAGCGTCGGTGTCGACACCTACCAGCCGCTCAAACCATCGCCCGAATTTGCCGGCATGACCGGCTAACTCGAGCACGGCGCTGAAAAACTCCCTGGTCAATTCCGGGCTCGTGGGCAAAGCCCGCGCCCCGGAATGACGAATTTCCCGTATTTTTCCGCAACCTGATAAGGGAGCAAGTCCCGTGCGGATTGGCCTGTTCTACCAGATCCAGGTGCCGAAGCCCTGGACGCCTTCGAGTGAATCGCAGCGGATCTACGAGGCGCTGGAGCAGATCCCCTATGCCGAGGAGCAGGGCTTCGAGAGCGTGTGGTTTTCGGAGCACCACTTCCGCCCGGTGTGGTCGCACAACAGCGCCCCGGACCTGACCTTGGCGGCAGTTAGTCAGCGCACGAGCACGATCCGCCTCGGCGTCGGCGTGGTATTGGCGCCGATCCATCACCCGCTGCACATCGCCGCGCGCATGGCGACATTAGACATCTTGAGCCATGGCCGCGTCGATGTCGGCCTCGGCCGCACCGGCTATCCCTACCAGCTCACCCCCTACGGCACCGACCTGCAGGACACCCGCGGCATGTGGCAGGAATTCGCCGATGTGTTGCCGCGCATCTGGACCGAGGAGGAGATCTCCTACGACGGGACGTACTATCAGATCCCGCGCCGCGAGGTATTGCCGAAGCCGGTGCAAAGACCGCACCCGCCGCTGTGGTCGGCCTGCGGCAGCGACGAGACCGCGCGCCTGGCCGGAAGCCTCGCAATGGGCGGGCTGTTCGGCAGCGAAGGCGGCCCGGACCGCGTCGGACAGCTGATGGCGATCTATCGGGACGCGCTGCGCACGGCCCCGGGCAGAGGGGCGGACCCGCCCCGCGCGCCGCGTTGATGACGGCGGGCTATTGCCACGAGGATCCGCGGATCGCGGCCGAGCGTGGCACCGAGCTCGTCGGCTGGTACATCGAGCAGCAACGCGAGCGCGCCCGGCTGGTGTGGCGCGACTACGATCCCTCCACCGTGCCGCCGGATTACCAGGGCTATTACGCGCGCGACCAGCGGCTTGCCGGCGGCCCGCATCCGGGCGAGCCGACGCCGCAGCAGGTGCGCGAGGAAGGTACCAAGTTCTGCGTCGGCACGCCCGGCCGACTGCATCCGTTTCTCGAGCTCTACGAGGCGCTC
Organism: uncultured Alphaproteobacteria bacterium; assembly: GCA_963836845.1. Lineage (GTDB taxonomy): Bacteria > Pseudomonadota > Alphaproteobacteria > ATCC43930 > CGMCC-115725 > AP-15. The sequence goes on from CAWILK010000049.1 coordinate 90,480, forward strand.
GGCATTGAGGAGGCCATTCTGCTGTGCGCCGTCGGCCCGGCGCGGCACGAGGAGGTGCTCCACACCTTGCGCCTGTTCGGCGAAGAGGTGATCCCGCATTTCCAAGCACGGCCGCCGCGCTCAGTGGTGGGATAGCGCCCGAACTGCCTCGGAGGACGGCGCCGCCGGATTTCCCCTGTCAGCCGGGGGAAACCGGGAAAATCTCTACCTGCCACCGACACGGATCGGTGTCGCCGCCGATAATCCCGAAGGATCAGCCGCTTACGAAGCGGCGCGGCGATGCTTCACGTAGAAGCTACGGCTTCCGATCGGGATCGATATGGTCGCCGGCATGACCTCTCACCGGCCGCCGCGAGGGCTTCTCTCCGATTTATTACCGCCACGGCTTTCCTTACGAGAATACCGGTGGAAACGTCAGCAAGGGGCGCTTGGCAGCTTGCCAATTCGGCCTGGGTATTTCCGCTGATTCGGGGCCGGCATCGGAGCCGTCGCCGCCCTCTCGTTCTTTCTGGCCGAGCTGATGGGGCTCGGCAGTTTGCCCGCAGCGCTGCTGGCCGTGCTGGCCGCATTGGCTCTGACCGGCGCTCTGCACGAGGATGGGCTCGCCGACACCGCGGACGGGTTCTTTGGAGCGCACACCCGCGAAGCCAGGCTCGCGATCATGCGCGACAGCCGCCTGGGCGCCTTCGGTGTTCTGGCGCTGGTCATGAGCGTGTCGCTCCGCGCTTCGGCACTGGCCGGCATAGGTGATGTCGTCCACGCCGGCGTGGCGCTGATCGCCGCTCATGCCGCCGCGCGCGCCGTGTTGCCGGCGATGATGCGGGCGCTCGCGCCGGCACGCGCCGATGGCCTTGGCGCCACGGCCGGAACACCCGGCGTCGCTTCCGTCATCGCCGCGGGCGCGATCGGCGCGGGGATAGCGCTGATGGCGCTCGGCGCGAGCATATCAGCGGGATGATCGCGCTCGGCATCACGGGGGCCGCGGTCGTTGCGACCGCAGGCCTTGCGCGACGCCAGATCGGCGGCTACACGGGCGACGTTCTCGGCGCCTTCGAGCAAATTGGAGAGATCGTCATGCTGCTTGTTGCCTCGTCGAGATGACCCAGGTTTCGACCCGATTATGGTGGGTGCGGCACGCCCCGGTGCCCCATGGCGGCCGAGTCTATGGCCAGACCGATCTTCCCTGCGATTGCTCTTACCGAGACAGCCGTTTTCACCGGGCTTGC
>CAWILK010000050.1:0-27169 GCA_963836845.1 uncultured Alphaproteobacteria bacterium
GACGCCCGAGGCGCCGGCCGACGGCGAAGGCGACGCTAAGCAGCAGGAACTCGAACGGCGTTATTTTGGCGAGACAAGAGGAGGCGGGTGATGTCGCGCGACGGCTACCGGATTTTCGATTCCGACACCCATGTCGGCCCCGACGCCGGCATCCTCTCGACCTATCTCAGCGCCGCCGAGAAGGATCGGCTCGCGGGATGGGCCGAGTACGAGTCGCGCGACCGCCACGGCAAGATCACCTACACCAAGGGTCAGCGCCGTTATCGCCGCCGCCTCGGCGACGCCGAGCCCGACGCGGCGCCGGCCGGGTACATGGCCGGGTTCACCGGTGTGAAGCGCACCCGCGAACCCTCGCCGCAGGTTGACGCCGATCCCGCCGCCCGCATCGCCGACATGGATTTCGAGGGCGTCGATGTAAACCTGACCCTGCCGTCCGGTTGGTTCGGCACCTGGAGCGCCGGCGACGATATCGCCCACGAAATGGCGATGTACCGCGCCTATCATCGCTGGATGGAAGATTACTGCGGCGCCTTTCCGCGGCGGCTCGGCGGGGTCATTCTCGCCGGCGCCCGCGACATCGACGGCGGCCTTGCCGAGATCAGACGGTGGGGCAAATCCGCCTGGGCCTGGGGCATGATGGTCTATGCCCCGGTCGGCATGCCGCTCGACCATCCTGCGTTGGACCCCTTCTACGCCGAGGCCGCGGCGCTCGATCTCGCGGTGGTGCTCCATACGTTTACCGTGATGCCGCCTTATGCGCCCGGTGGGCAGGATACCTGGGACAATTTGTGGCTACAGCGCTCGGCCGCGCATCCGTGGTGCGGCATGCGCAACATGGCCTCGATGATCGGCAGCGGTGTCATGGATCGCTACCCGAGCCTGCGCATCGGCACATTGGAAGCCGGTCATGGCTGGCTGCCGTTCTGGATGGCGAGGCTCGACGAGCACGCCGAAACGATCAAGGCGGCGTTGCCCCCGCTATCCGGAAAACCGAGCGAGTATGTCTGCAGCGGCCGCTATTTCCAAAGCATCGAGATTCCCGAGGGCGTGCAGCTGACCAAGGCCGTCGCCGATCTGGTTGGAGATGAGGTGCTGATGTACGCCTCCGACTATCCGCACGGCGAAAGCCACTTTCCTGAGTCCGCCGGCATCGTGACGGGCTGGGAAATGTCGGAGAGTCGGAAGCGCAAATTGCTCTGGGATAACGCTGCGCGGTTCTACGCTCGCGCCGCCGTTTAAGGGACGGTTTCCATTCTCTCGCAAATTCCGCGCGTGTGAGGCAACGGCTGGAAAGGGGCAACAGTACGCGCTCGGGGACGCCACGCGCGATGGCTCAATCGCGCCGATACCGGCCGTTCGCGGACGCCTGATCGAACTGCTGAAATCGACCCTGAAGAGCCATTCATGACCTCGCCTACGCATGATCGACATTTAAGCTGTGATCCGCTGCATGCTCGGGGACGAAACCGTTGATCAGCCATCGAGCGGCCTTAGCCCCGCGAATGGCAAGAGCCGATGGCGACCCTCAAAAGCCCGGCGGCGGGGTGAAGCCGCCAAATTCGCGCTCGATCAGGCCGGCAAACGCGATCGTCGTGCGATCGTCGAGGAAGCCGCCGATGATCTGCATGCCGATCGGCAAGCCGTTTTCGGTCCGGGCGATCGGCATCGTCGTCGCCGGCAGCCCGTTCAGCGTCGCGATCCCGGCCCACACGGCCTGGTCGAAATAGGGCACCTTGGCGCCATCGACGTCGAGAATGCGGGCGAATTGCGGCGAGTGGTCGTGCGGAAAGGCGACGGTCGGCATCGGCGGGCACAGCACGACATCGACCTCTTGGAACAGCGCCTGCCAGCGGGCCCGCAGGCCGCTGCGGATGCGGCTCGCATGAATCCAGTCGGGATGGCTGATCGTCAGGCCGCGCTGGCCGGCGGCGGCAAGGCTGTCGTCACCGAGTGACAGGGCACGGGCCGTGGCCGCGATCTGCTCGCCCACCGCGGCCGGCAGATCGGCGCTGAAAAACGCTGAACAGCAGCTCGTAATAGATCCGAGCTGGTCTGCGCGAGATCGGGCAAATTGGGGCTGCCGCGCACGACCTGGCAGCCCGCTTTGGCGAGACGGTCCGTCAGCCCGTCGAGCGCCGCGCTGATGGAAACCGCGGTCGGGCAAAGCGGGTGCCGGTCGACGACCAGCACGCGGAAATCGGCGAGCTTGTCGTGGCGCGGCGGCGGCAGGGCGAGCTTGTAGCCGATCCCCTCGCTCCATTCGTCCGGCCCGGCAATGACCGCCAGCTCAAGGGCGAGATCGGCGGCGCTGCGCGCCATCGGGCCGATCACCCAAAGGTCGTCGCGAACCGGGATCGCCGGGGTTCCGGGGAAACCCGAGCCGCGTTGCGGAACGAGGTCGAGGCTCGGCTTGTGCGAGAAGACGCCGCAGAAATGCGCCGGCGCGCGCAGCGAGCCGCCGATATCCGCCCCGAGCTCCAGCGGTACGAAGCCGGCGGCGAGCGCCGCTGCGGCGCCGCCGGAAGACCCGCCGGGGGTGCGGACGAAATCCCAGGGATTGTTGGTGGTGCCGAAGATGTCGTTGTAGCTCTGCCAGTCGGTCAGGTGCAGTGGCACGTTGGTTTTGCCGAGGATCACGGCGCCGGCATTCTTGAGGCGCTGCACGGCAAGGGGGTCAGCGGCGGGGTACCAGCGCCAGAATTGCGGGTCGCCCCAGCTGGTGGGTAGGCCGGCGACATTGAACTGCTCTTTGACCGTCATCGGCAGGCCGAGCAACGGCCGGCGTTCGCCGCGCGCCAGTGCGGCGTCGGCGGCCGCGGCGGCTTCGCGCGCCCGCTCGAAATCGCGCACGACGACGGCGTTGATCTTCGGGTCGAGCCGCTCGATGCGGGAAATCGCGGCGTCGACGAGCTCGCGCGAAGAGACCTCCTTGCCGGCGAGCGCCTCTACCAGCTCGCCCGCCGTGCGATAGGCCGGGGCACTCGGCTCGTCGCGCGCGAGCGTGATCGGCGGGCGCGCGCGCCGGCCGGCAGCCGCCGCGCCGATCGCGGCCATGAACGAGCGGCGTGTCGGTTCGCATCGCATGGTCGCCTCCCGTGGCGACGCTCGGCCGCACCGACTTGGCCGGTGGTTCCTGTTAAGAGGCAGCGCAGGTCCCGTGCGCGATTGGCTCCGCCCGAAGGCTATAGCGGCGGCCGTCCGCGGTGCGAGGCTCACGCTCAGTTCCTGCTCCACGCGCTGGATGCGGTATTCGCTCATTCCCAGGCCCCAAAGCAGCGCCCGTTGGGCCGCGTAGCAGAAGCGGCACGAGTTTTCCTGGCTCACGACCAGCGTGAGGAGATCCGCCACGTTCTGATCGATGTACATTAAGAGCCCGTACTCGGGATGCAAGTCGACCAGAGCCCGCGCCAGCCATGGGACCGGCGCAAAATAGCGGATGGACGGGAAGGGTATCCCGGTCTTCCGACGGGCGTAGGCCTCCAGCGCTTGGTCGGGATGGGGTTCGACCAGACAGGCTTCCCAGGCGACATGGTCAAGAACGCGCGGCATGGTGCCATTTTAGCGATATCCCGACGGAAGCACACAACGTGCACTCCCGGCAAGGATGTTTGTTCGTGCGCATGGTCTGCGAGTCCAAAGGCTAGCACGCGTTTCTCTGGCACATCGATGGCATCCGGGACATAAGGTGTAGGGGCGCCAGGGCTGCGAAGCCGAAAACACCTGTCGCGCAGCTACGGCTTCCGTCAGGATCACGGAACGGCGCGATTCCGCCGCGTGCATTGCTAGACTGGATTGCATTGGTACTCTGACCAAAACTCCATTGCCAGTGATACAGGACATTATCACTAGCAAGACGGCAGAGAGATTGGCTGCTGCGGCGCCTTCGAAGATCTTGCGGACGGACCGGAGCTGGCTGAGATGGTCCTCCGCTTGCCCTGCGAGTTTAGCGACCGATCCCGTCGAGCGTGTAGTCGTGGTCATGAAAGACGGCACGGCGCGAGAAGCGCCATTGGCCGCTGTCGTCTTTAATCAGCTCGCACGCGTAGCGGCCGGGCGGAAGGCTACGGTGGTTGCCGTCCTTTGAGATGAGCACCAGCAGATATGCACTAGCGGCGGCCCGGTTTCCGGCGATCGTCACGGCGATATTGCTGACCATATGACGAAATTGCGTGCCCGCGGCGCGTTGCGCCGCAAAGCGGCCGACGAAGGCGCGGATTTCGTCGTGGCCGCTGATGTCGATGACCGGGCTCTTGAGGATCGCGTCTACCGTAAAGCAGTCGACCACAGCCTCGATCTCGCCATTGTCGAGCGCGCAGCAATAGCGCGTAAAGAGATCGTGGATCGCTGCACGATCTTCGAGGTTGCTTTCGCTCATCCCCGTCTCCTTGGTCAGGCTTGTCCGGGTTAAGCCGTCGGCCGAGTGTTCGATGTTACGCTCTTTCACAGCCGCGTCGAACGGGCCGCCTAGAGTCTTTTCATAAACCTGAGCACGAGAGGGGACTGCCAGTCGAGCGCATACAATAGACCGGCGTACGCCGCCGCACCTGCATGGGATTCGGCCAGCAGCGGTCCCACCTCACAAGAGATAGCTGACGCCGAGATCGAGACGATCTAAACTATGACGCAAGGCTCCATTAAACGGGCCGCAAGGAGCAGGACCATGGCTTCATCCATCTGGGGAGAATTCCTCCCTTCCTCGCACGTTGCGCGCATTACCCGTCGCGACGCAATCGCCGGAGCCGCACTTGGTGTCGCTGCCGCAAGTCTGCCGCGGCTCACCGGCGCGGCGGCGCCACAGGACCAGCTGACCTGGGGTGTGCATATATCGCTCGCCCCGACCTGGTTCGACCCTGCCGAGACGCCGGGCATCATTACGCCCTTCATGGTGATGTATGCGCTGCACGACGCGATGCTGAAGCCGCTGCCGGGCGACATGGCGACGCCGTGCCTGGCCGAGTCGTTCACCGCCGCCGAGGACAGCCTCACCTATGACTTCGTCATTCGCCAAGGCGTCAAGTTTCACAACGGCGAGCCGGTGACGGCGGAAGACGTCAAGTTCTCGTTCGAGCGCTATCGCGGTACCTCGCACGATTTGCTGAAGAACCGGGTGGCCGAAGTCGAGACCCCCGATCCGCGGCACGTCCGTTTCAAACTGAATAAGCCGTGGCCCGACTTTCTGACGTTTTACGCGAGCGCCACCGGGGCCGGCTGGATCGTACCGAAAAAATACGTCGAGAAAGTCGGCGACGACGGCTTCAAACAGGCGCCGGTCGGCGCCGGGCCGTACAAGTTCGTTTCGTTTACGCCGGGCGTCGAACTGGCGATGGAGGCATTCGACGAGTATTGGCGCAAGGCCCCGAGCGTCAAGCGTATCGTATTCAAGGTCATTCCCGACGAGGCGACGCGGTTGGCGGCGCTGAAGCGCGGCGAGATCGACATCGCCTACTCGATCCGCGGCGAGCTCGCCGAGGAGCTGCAGAAGACGCCGGGGCTCACCCTCAAAGCGCCAGTCCCCGGCTCGCAGTGGCTATACTTCGCCGACCAGTGGGACCCGAAATCGCCGTGGCATGACGAGCGGGTGCGGCGGGCGGCCAATCTGGCGATGGACCGCAAGGGCATCAACCAGGCATTGACCTTGGGCCGCTCGCACCTGACCAACAGCATCATCCCCGAGAGCTTCGAGTTCTACTGGCAGCCGCCGCTACCGGTATACGATCCGGCCAAAGCGAAGGAACTGCTGGCGGAAGCGGGACACCCCAACGGCTTCGACGCCGGTGAATTCTTCTGCGACTCGTCGTATTCGAATGTCGCCGAGGCGCTCCTGAACAATTTTGCCGAAGTCGGCATCAAGAGCCGGCTGCGGCCGCTCGAACGCGCCGCGTTCTTCAAGGCGTATGCCGAGAAAAGCCTGAAGAACATCATCTTTGGCGGCAGCGGTGCGTTCGGCAATGCGGCGACCCGAATGGAAGCGTTCTACGTCAAGGGCGGTTCCTACGCCTATGGCAGCTATCCCGACATCGACGAGCTGTTCCAGCAGCAGGCGGTCGAGCTCGACCACAAAAAGCGCGCGGCAATCCTCGAGAAGATGCAGCAGCTCGTCTACGACAGGTCGATCTATGCGCCGATCTGGCTCTTGGGCTTCCTCAACGGTATCGGACCGCGCGTCGGCGAGTCCGGTTTCGAGCTGATCCCCGGCTTTGCCTACACCGCACCCTACGAAGACATCACGTTGAAAGGCGTGTGATCAGGGTGCACGTTTGTTTCTAGCCTAGCAGGATGCGGAAAAACGCAGTGCTCTGGACCCACTTTGTCTAGTTGCCATTTAAAACTCGCGTTCTAGTTGCTGAAAACCGTGTTTAAGCAGGCTTTTGCGTTGATTTTGTCGGTTTTTGCCGAGCCCGGGCAGATTCCGGGCATGGCTACGCCGCAGCCCCCACCAGCTTGGGCAGCCGAACCAGGTTGTAGGCCGTGGCAGTCAAGCTAAACATCCAGCTGACGCGGGCCAGGCCACAGTGACGGGTCTTGCGCAAGCCGGCGGCCGCCTTGGTCCAGCCGAACACCTCCTCGATGCGCTTGCGCACCCGCCCGCTGACCGCATAGCCGGGATGGCGGGTCGTCCGCCGGTCGATTGCCGACCGCCGATTGGTGGTGTTCTGCGCCACATGCGGCGTGGCGTTGTACTGCCGCAGATCGGCGACAAAGCCGGCCACATCATAGGCCCCCGCCTTCGCGAGGGCAGGCTCTTGTCGGCGCCCAGCGTGATCCGGTGATTGCCGGGACGGGCCGCCACCATCTCCAGCGCAGCCTCGCGTTCTGCCGTGCCGGTCGCTAGGCTCAGCCGCGTGTCGACCACCAGCGCGTGCCGGTTCTCCATCAGAACGTGCCCCAGATAGGCCAGCTTGGCCGGCTGACCCGGTCCCCCTGCTTTCGCAGGGGCAGGCTCTTGCGGTATAACCGGGCATCGGGGTCGGTGGTCGAGGCGTGCGTCTCATTGCTGCGCTTCTCGCCATGAAGTCCCTCTCGCCATTGCGGCCCGGCGCCGGTGGCTCGCCGCTGCCGTCCTTCGGGCGAAAGCTCTTCATGCTCGCCCAGGCCTCGATCAGGGTGCCGTCCACCGAGAAGTGATCGTCCGACAACAGCGCCTTGACCCGCTCCTGGTTCAGTACCGCCGCCATGAACTGCTGGCAATGTCACCCTCGATCAGCCGCTCGCGGTTCTTGGTGAACACCGTCACGTCCCACACCACCGCGTCCAGCGACAGCCCGACAAACCAGCGGAACAGCAGATTGTAGTCGAGCTGCTCCATCAATTGCCGCTCCGAGCGCACCGAATAGAACGCCTGCAACAGCAGCGCGCGCAGCAGTTTCTCCGGCGCAATCGACCGCCGTCCCAGTTGGTGTACAGCTTCTCGAATTCCGGCGACAGCGCCGTCAGCGCCTCGTTGACGATCTTGCGGACCGCCCGCAACGGATGATCCGTTGGCACCCGCCGCTCGCAGCTCACATAGCTGAACAGCGCCTCTGTTCTCGCATCCCCACCGCGCATCGGACGTCCCCCACATCTCGTCACGCAGCGCGAGTTATACCCCAGATCTGGCGCTCAAACTCGACTTTTTCCGCATCCTGTTAGGCGGAACGCCGATGCGGTCGAGAAAAGGCCGCACTTGTTGGTCGGTAGGTAGAAGAATATTTTCACGCCGCGGCCCGACGGCGATCGTTCTGTGTATGTTGGAATTGCTGACAGAATTTCGGCCCCCCAAGGCGCGACCCTGCCATCTTCAGCGATGCAGGAGTCGAGATCTATTCCGCACAGGCACAGACCGATGCCGAGATCGCCCAGCTGGATCCCAATGCCGCCTCCCGAGCCCTTGACAATATTTGCGGCGCAAGCTTCCGCTGCGGCCCGAATGCCCCAGGTCGAAGGATTATTTGCCTTTGATCTCCTGCCGTCGGGGGCGTAAGGAACCTTAGTCAGCTTGCAGCTGCGCGCCTCCTTGCGCCAGGCGACCCAGCGGGACTCGCCGGCAAGCGCGTCGAGCGCGGTCACGGGGGAGTTCCCGGCAGACGCGAGTTTCAGTCCGAGGTCGCCCGCTCGCTCGTTGAGCGTTGCGCCGGGAGCGTGTCGAGAACAACCCTAGCGTCGGACTGCGGATAGCGAACGCTTGCTTCAGGAAGGGACTGCGCGTTATCGACATTGGCCGGATCGTTCCGAGATGGAATCGCTCGTGGGCGGGGACGCTATCGGAACCTTGCGTGGCCTCCGCGCGGAGAACGTGCACGTGCAAGGTCGGCGTCATCCGCGGATGCGTTTTGCGGCCCTCCGGAAAGGAACTCTAGCCAATCAGGGCCGAATACGATCCTGCGTCGGCAGCCCTTTGGCTTATGACTGCGTAGGCGGCCGTCTTTGAGGGCATTGTAAATTGACGAGCGACCAAGCGGGCCGCCCGCGACGAGATCAGCGATCGAGAATGCGCGGATTGTTGGGTCAATTGGCACAGGGAACCGCTCTCCGAGCAGACATGGACCTTCAGACGTCAAGCCGCTCGTTATGGCCGGTCCCCTGCAGCGGGCAGGGCGTCCGATCAGTACGCTCTCTAAACGTGGAGAGCCTTGGGTGAAGGTGCGTGGTACACTCGGGGAATGTCAAGCACCCATTACCGGCTTCGATCCGAATTGCGGTGATCGAGCAATGACGAAAACCAGAGCGGACTGCGCAGATTGGTGGGTCATTTGGTGGGTATAAGATCCGGCATTTAATTTTTTGGTGGGTTTGGTGGGATATCTCGCGTAACAGGGCGGACGCCCCCTCCGCCACTCCGCTCGGGTCTCCCGCATGATTATCACAACCCTTTGGCGATAGGCCGGGAAAATCGCCTCTTTCGGAGCGGATGCATGCGAGGGTCGGCCCAACCTTCTGACGAGGCCAAAGCACGCGCGGTTGCCTGGCTGACCGCCTGGGATTCGCAAGGCGCTCATCGCACCGCGACACCCGGCGACGAGGCGGGGGCTCTCTGGCTGGCGAGTGAGGCGGCTAAGCTCGGCGTCGAGGTGGCTACCGAGGTGTTCGCGCTGGACCGGCTAGAGCCGGTCGACTGCTATTTGGATCTGGACGGCGAGCGCATCTCAGCGGTTCCGGCATTTGACGCTCCGCCAACCGGCCCTGACGGGGTGAGCGGTCCCCTCAGCCTCAGCGGCCGCGAAGAGGACATTCTCGTCGCCAGGCTGACGCCTCAATCGGTCTATACAGGAGAATATGAGAGGCTGCGCCGCGATGCTGCTCATCGCGCCTTGGTGATCCTCTGCTCCGGCGCGCGTCCCGGGATGGGTCTGTTGAACGCCGAGCGGTTCCGAGATCCTCACGGCGCGCCAACCATCCATGTGTCGAGCGAGGCGAGTGAGACGGTGCTCGCCGGCGCCGCACGTTCTGCACCGGCTCGAGTGGTCGCGGAGAGCCGATACGTTGAGGCAGCTGCTTGCAATGTCGTCGTGACGATTCCCGGGCGCGGGCGCTCCTCCGCGCCCGTCGTCGTCATGACGCCACGCAGCTCATGGTGGCAGTCCACCGCCGAGCGGGGTGGTGGCCTCGTTTGCTGGCTCGAAGCACTGCGCGCGTTGGCCGCGGCCCCGCCAGCCTGCAATGTAGTCTTCACCGCCAACAGCGGTCATGAGCTCGGTCATCTCGGGCTCGACCACTTCATGGCGCGCCGACCGGGTTGGGAACGCCCGATTTCCGAAGGAGGCGCCACCTGGATACATTTCGGAGCCAACATTGGTGCCGCTGGCGGCGAGCTCTCATTGCTGTCGGCGAGCGCCGACCTGCGCCAGCTGACCGCGGCTGAACTCGCCCGCGCGGGGCGAGCACCTGATGTGACCGCTTCCACGACGCTCGTGCCGAGCGGCGAAACCCGCGACATCCACCGCGCCGGCGGGCGATATCTTACCTTGGTGGGGAGCAATCCGCTGTTCCACCTGCCGCAGGACCGCTGGCCGCATGCGGTCGACCCGGACGTTGTGACCCGCGTAGCCGCAGCCGCGGCCGCTTTGGTGCTCAAGCTGACGCGCTGAGCGCCGGCTTCGCCGTTGCCGCCCCGCATCCTTCCCGCGGGAATTGCTCTCGTTTGCAGCCCGTGCGCCACCGACCCGCGCAGCTGTCGTGCACGAGCCCTTCCGCTCCCCATCCCATTTGCGAGGATTGCGGGGAGCTTTAGAGTAAAGGCATGCTGGCGCTCTACACCGATCGCGGGGTTCGCGGCCGACCGCCCGGGCCCGGCGAGACTACTTTGCCGGCCGAGATCGTCTGGATCGACCTGATGAACCCCGATGCCGACGAGATCGGGTTTGTCGAACGGGCTACAGGCCTTGCCGTGCCGAGCGCGGATGCGCTGAGCGAGATCGAGAGCTCGAGCCGGTTGCGCGCCGCCAACGGGGCGCTCTATCTGAGCGCGCCATTGATCCGCCGCGGCGACGGCGACGAGCCGCTGGCGACGCCGATCGGTTTCGTGCTGACGCGCGATCGGTTGATCACGGTTCGCTTTGCCGAGCTGCCGCCATTTGCGGAGGTGCAGGGGCGAGCGGTTGCGCCTGACGATCGGCTCACCAGCGTCGGGGTGCTTTGCGATTTGGGCGAAGCAATCGTCGATCGCCTCGCCGATGCGCTCGAGCGCATCGCCGGCGAGCTCGACACCCTGTCCCATCGGCTGTTCCGGGCCGGCCCGACCGCGCCGCCCGGGCGCCGGCGCGCGATCCCGGAAAGCGCCGACCTCAGGCTGATCCTGCGCCGCGTCGGCAACAATGGCGATTTTGCCTCTAAGATCCGCGACAGCCTGCTCGGGATCGGCCGGATCGTTCCGTTCGTGCAGACTTCCGGGGCCAACTGGCTTCCGGCGGCAGACAAGCCCCGATTAGAGACGTTGCGCCAGGACGTCGCCTCGCTCAACGACTACGATGCGCATCTGACCAACAAGCTCCAGCTGCTGCTCGACGCGACCTTGGGGCTCATCAACATCGAGCAGAACAACATCATCAAGGTATTGACGATCGTTTCGGTCGTCGGCGTCCCGCCGACGCTGGTCGCCAGCATCTACGGGATGAATTTCAAGCAGATGCCGGAGCTCGACTGGGCCTGGGGCTATCCATACGGGCTTGCCATGATCGCGCTCAGCGCAATCTTGCCGCTGCTGTGGTTCAAATGGCGCCGATGGTTTTGAGCAAGGAGAACGCCCCCGCCCTCCGGGGGCGCTGTCGTGCGGTTTTCAGAAGTTATCGGCCGGTGCCTAGGCGCCCGCCATGCACGGGGGATGTCGAGGTGCCGGCGCCGGTGTTGGAATTCTCCAATCGATAGTTCTGCGCCTGCTGGAGCTGCTCTTTCGTGATGTCCAAGGTCAGCCGGTTATGGTCGGTTTTGAAGTCGCGCGGCCCAAGGGCGACGTACTTCCCGCCCATGCCGAGGAAGGCTCCGACATCGACGACCACCGAAGCGACCTGTCCATCGCCGTCGAGGACCAGATCCTTGACGTGACCGATCCTGCGGTTATGGATGTCATAGACGGCGCTGCCGATCATTTTGCTGGCGCGGATCTGATCCGGCTGGATCTGGCTCGCTGTTGCTACGGCCGCGCCGGCTCGAGCCTGCGGGGCGGTTTCGGCATAGGCGAGGGGTGCTGTCGCAATCAGGATCGTTGCGAAGGCAGCTGCAATATGCGGTTTGGGCACTCTTTCCTCCTCTCGGTAGGACGGCTGACGGGCTCAGCCCCTTCAAGCCGTGTTTGCGGTCACAGCTCGCGGTTAGACCACGTGGAACAGGTAGAGCAGAATGATGATCGGGATCGGGATCCCGAGAAGCCAAAGCAAAATGCCTCTTCCCATGGTATCCTCCTACAGTTCGATCTGATCGCGTGAGTCGCTACTTTTTGCCGGTGATCTCGCGAACGGCATCCTTGATATGGCCAACTGCGCCTTGCACTCGACCTTCGCTTTGGTCAGCTTTGCCCTCGGCTTCAGTATGACGGTCGCCGAGAGCTTTGCCGGCTTCCTCTTTGATCTTGCCGGTGACCTTCTTGACGCCTCCTGCGATACGATCCTTGTCCATGACCAATTCCTCTGTTTGGTTAGTCGCAGTAGAAACAAGGCCCAGTGACTTCTGGTTCCCGGCCACTTGATCAGCCGCCCCGGCTTGGGTGCGAACTTTGAACCGCTCGACGCGTTACCCGTCCGTTATGCGTTCATCTCCGCCGGGCCGCCACATCGCCACTGCGCTCGACCGATATGTGGCAGCACCCGATCCGAGCTATTCCTGCCGCGCCGCTAGCACGATCCGCGGCAGCGGCTACTCCGCTCACCTATTGGAGCTGACCTCGCAGCGCTGGCGCAATGCGGCGGAGGTAGACCGACCGCTGTGGACGCACTGGCTGACCATCGTCGTACCAGGCGAAGTCGCAAGCGACGCAGCGCTGCTGGCCATAGCAGGCGGCTCGAATGCCAGCCCCGCGCCGACGCAGATAAATCCGTTGCTGTCGATTGCCGCGGTGATGACCCGATCGGTTGTCGCTGAGCTCCGAATGGTGCCGAACCAGCCGTTGACCTTTGTCGAGGAGAGCGAGCCCAGGGCCGAGGACGGCATTATCGCCTATAGCTGGGACAAGTACCTGCGGACCGGCGAGGAAGCCTGGCCGTTGCGCCTGCCGATGACCAAGAGCGTGGTCCGCGCGATGGACGCCATCACCCACTTTTGCCGCGACGAAAAGGAGGTGGGTATCGAGATCGGAAGGTTTGTTCTTGCAGGCGCCTCGAAGCGGGGCTGGACGGCATGGACGACGGCGGCCGTCGACCGACGGGTCGTCGCGGTTGTCCCGCTGGTCATCGACCTTTTGAACATCGAGAGCTCGTTCGAGCACCATTACCGAGCATACGGCTTCTGGGCGCCGGCGATCGCCGCCTATCAGGCTTCCGGCATCATGCGTTGGGCAGGAACTCCCGAGCTTGCCGCACTACTCGGGATCGAAGACCCGTTCGCCTACCGCGATCGGCTGACGTTGCCGAAATTCATGATCAATTCCGCCGGCGATCAATTCTTCCTGCCGGAACTCGTCGCGTTTTTATTTCGATGCGCTGCCCGGGGAGAAATACCTTCGCTACATCGCCAACACCGACCACTCCTTGCGGGGCTCCGATGCGCAGGAAAGCGTGCTCGCCTTCTACCAGGCGATCGTCGCAGAGGAGCCTCGGCCCAGATTTTCCTGGAGCTTCGAGCCGGATGGATCGATTGCGGTAGAGGTCGAGACCCGGCCCATCGCAGCAGCTTTGTGGCACGCGACAAATCCGAATGCGCGCGATTTCCGGCTGGAAGCGATCGGCCGCGCCTACCGCCGCTCGGCGGTGGAACCGGACGGTCGAGGCCGATACATAGCCAAAATGCCCGAGCCATCGCGAGGATGGACCGCTTATTTCATCGAGCTGACCTTCCCGAGCCGAGGACTTCTTCCGTTCAAGTTCACGACAGGCGTCCGGGTTACGCCCGACATTCTGCCGTTCGGCCCTCCCCCTGAGATGGCCGCCAAATCCTGACCATCTTAACGATCTATTTTGGAGAAAAGCGGGGCGAATTTAATTAGACTTTAAAGGTTGGGCTGGGGAGCGGCGGTGCGGCGGTTTGGACGCCTTCTCGGATGGTTCGTGGCGGTCGATGCGCTGATCACGATTTTTGGGGACGCCACCGGGCCGCTGTTGCTCGCGTTCGCAGCCGACGGGCTGATCGGCTTGCTGATCATCCGCAGCTACATGGAAGAGCGCGCCGCGATGGATCTGGCGACCGCGATCCGGAAGCCGCTGGCGGTTCGGTTGCTAAACGTGACCGCGGCTGCGCAGCAAAATTACCGCGATGGTGATCACTGATGCTGGGTTTCGTCCTCTCGCAAATCGCCTTGCGGCTGCTGTCGGCGATCCTCGGCGGCTACGGCATTTTTTGCCTGGTGATGAGCTTCGCCGTGCCTGGGCTCGGCGCCCAGGCCTTTTTGCTGCTCGCCACCGCGACCGCCATCGTCTACTTCACAAAGCCTGGACGGACGCCTCGCTGAGCTGCTCGCGTATCTCGGGCAGATGCTCGCGGCCCCAGAAGATCTCGCCGTCGACGACAAAGGTCGGCACGCCAAACACCCCCATCGCCTCGGCGGCTCGGCAGATGCCTTCGAGCTCCTGCCGGCCCTCCGCGGCCAGATAAGCGGGAAGGCCGTCGATATCCGCGCCGGCTTCGACCAGCACGGCGCTGATCACACCGGGCTCCTCGATGTCGAGCTCGCGCTTGCCCTTCGCCTTTGACATGTCGGTTTACGGATTGTGGTTGTTCAGCATGACCTACGGGCTCGACTGGATCGCCAGCGGGCCGCCGACGGTGCGTCTGTTGAGCAGTATCGTCGGCGCCGAGCGGATCGGCATCATGGTCGCCTGGATCACCGTCGTCCACCAGCTCGGCAGCGCCTCCGCAGCCTATATCGGCGGCGTCCTGCGGATCGCCTTCGGCACTTATCTCGAAGCCTTCATGATGTCCGGGATGCTATTGCTCGCGGCCGCGATCATGGTGCTGTTCATCGGCGCCGGCCGCAGCAGCCGCGAGCGGGAGGCGGTTGCGACCGCGGCGCTGTGATGCCGCTCAATAAACCGCACCGCGCCGGTCGGCGAAGCCACCGGCACGCCGAACTGCAACATACAAGGATCGCAACGGGAGATTGATTCGTCACTCCATGTTGGTCAACTTGGTCTATCCGTGAGAAGCGCTCGAGACGCAGCGATGACCGAGACTGTCAACCTCTACGAGGCGAAGACGAACTTATCGAAACTGGTCGACCGCGCCGCCGCTGGGGAAGAGATCGTCATCGCCAAAGCAGGCAAGCCGAAGGCGAAGCTGGTGCCGTATCAGCCGCCCCGGAAAAAGCGCCGGTTTGGGCAGAACCTGCTCGGCATCACCTACATCGCCGATGATTTCGATGCGCCCCTGCCGCCCGAGTTGCAGAAGTATTTCGAGTAGGATCCGTGCGGCTGCTGATCGACACGCACATCCTGCTCTGGGCGGATCGGCGGCCGCGTCTGATCGCGCCGACGCTGCGCGCGGCGCTGCGCGACGAGGCGAACGAGATTGTCGTCAGCGCCGCGACAGTATGGGAAATCGCTATCAAAAGGGCGATCGGGAAGCTTCGCTTCGATCGACCGATCGTCGCTGCAGTGCTGGCGCTCGGTTTCGAGATCTTGCCTGTCGCAGGTGCCCATGCGGAGCATGCCGGCGGCTTGCCGCCACATCACAACGATCCGTTCGATCGCCTGATCATTGCCCAAGCCTATCTGGAGCGGATGGTCCTCGGCACGCAAGACCAAAGGATGCACCCCTACGGGGTCGCAACGCTCGGCCTCGACGGATCGATGGGCTCGTCTGATGCCGTTTAATACACCGCCCCCCTCGCCGTGATGGGCCATATCTGCTCGACGCGGTTGGCGCGGATGCCGACATACCAGTCATAGAGGTTGACGGTCGGGTCGCAATGGCCGGGCACGAGGCGGAGCTTGTCGCCGATGTGGAGGCGCTTGGTGGCGCCCCTCACGGCGAGGGGGCGGTGCTCGTCGGAGGCGCGCTCGAAGGGGGGGCTCGTCCCAGACGGTGGGCGGGCCCCGGGTCGAAGGGAGCGCCTTCAGGCCGGCTTCGACAATTGCGCGGTCCTCGGCCGGGCGGCTGATCACCGTCGCCCACACCAAGAGGCTCGGCTCGAACGCCTTGGTCGCGGCCGCAGTCCGTGAGCTATAGCCTACCGTCGGCTCACTCGAACTTGGCCGGCACCGAGAACGCCTTGGTGGCATCCACCACGAACATTACGAGCTGGTCCAGATCGGTTGTGCCGGCGCTGAAGACCTCCATCGCCATCCGGGACCGTGTCCATTCATGGACTGGCCTGCCTCGGCATAGTGACGCCTTCCGGGGTCTTTTGACCCAGTCGGCCGGCCAGCACATAGAAGGCTTCCGAGCCCGGATGCGAATGCACCGGCGTCTTGGCTCCGGGCGGGCCGCTCGCATGGTTGATGCGCAACAGATATTCGGGCGCGGTGATCGGGGGCACGGGCCCGATCTCGGCGACCTCGCTGCCGCCCGGCGTGGCGCCGCCCTTCGGACCGAGGGTGAAGAGCCATGCCTTGCCGGAGACTTCGGCAGCCAGCGACGTCGGACCGGCGGCGGCCTGAGCCTGCGCCAGCGTGGGAAAGGTCTCGATGCGCCAATACAGCGGTCCGGCCGGCAGTTGCTCGAGCTTCTTCTCAGCCACCGGCTTGATGACAAATTTCCCTTGCGCCGCTGCCGTCGACGGCAAAAGCAGGAATCCCGACACGCACAGCGAAACCGCCAAAGCGGTGAAACGCGGGATACCGCATGTTAGCATCGTCCATCTCCTCCGCCGGTTAAAGGCCTCGGGTTCGACGGCGCGGGACCGACCCGGTCGATATTTCGACGGGGTCGGAAATGGTGCAGGCGGGCGACGTTTACCAGACGAACATATTGAAATTTCGGATATTTTTCGGGTTTCTTCGGCTTTTTTCGTTACCGCAGCCACTTCCTATGGTTGGCTTGCTCGTGCTCGTGAGGCTTCCCACGGGGCTCCGCCGAAATTCGGTACAGAGGCTAGGATGGGATGCCGCCGGCGGAGCGAGCGACAAGGCGGCGACTGATCGCCCGAGCGAGGCCTGGGCAGGGTGCAGGAAGGGCAAATCATGAGGGAGTTCACAATGCACAATCTTTCCCGGCGAAATGCCATTTGTCTGGCTTTGTTGGCCGGGCGCTCTCCGTTCGCGGCCTCGCTGCCGTCGGCAGCTCAGGAGAAAGTCCCGCTGGCGATCAAGGGCTACGACCCGGTCGCCTATTTCACCGCTCGGAAAACCGACGCCCGGGCTGCCGGAGATCGAATATGAATGGGACGAGCACCGCTGGCGCTTTTCGAGCGCGGAGCATCGCGAGCTCTTCAAGGCCGATCCGGTCCGCTACGCGCCGCAGTTCGGAAATTATTGCGCGATGGCGCTCGCCAAGGGCGAAATTGTCGTGGCCGACCCGGAGAACTGGCTGATCAGCGACGGCAAGCTCTATGTTTTCGGCAAGCCGGCGCCGGCGGGACCGGCTCTGTTCCAGCAAGACCTGTGCGGCGAACATCGCCAAGGCAAATCAGAACCGATCGATCCTTCCGAAACATTAGACGGTTAATGGTCCGACGGCGGGCGGCTCTCAGCGGGGTAAAGGCCGGCCTTGCGCAACCCGTCGCGCAGCCTTTCGAGATCGGCCGGGTTCAGGAATTTGGTCCCGAAGGTCTGTGGATCGAATGTCGGGTAGGTGCGGCGGATCATCGTCACGGCTCGCGCCGCGTCCTCGGACCGTTCAGCTGCGCATAGGCGGCTGCGAGCGTAACATAGCTGAAGGGGGCGCTGTTCGTCTTGCGGAGATTGAGCTCTGCCTCGTCGATCGCAGCGTCGTAGCGCCGTTTCAGATAGTAGGCCAGACCCAGAGCGTTGCGGTCTATCGGGTTCAGTTCGGGGTCGATCCGCTGCGCCAGCTCCAGAGCCTCGATCGCCGCATCCGTTTGCCCGAGCCACATCAGGATGTTGCCGCGGCCGGCGAGGCCGAGGCATCGTTCGGATTGATCGCGATAGCGCGGTCGATCTCGCTTAGCCTCGTCGTATCGATGATAGAGGATAGCAATACGGCCGAGAATGACGTGCGCACGCACTTCGGAATCGTCCAGACTGAGCGCCTTGTTCGCCAATCCCTCGGCACGGTCTAGAAGTTCTGTCGGGGATTCTGCCCAGCCCATCGTTACGTCGATGAGATCAGCCTCGGCGAGCGCGGCATAGGCGGCAGCATAGTTCGGATCGAGCTCGATCGCGTGCCTGAGGAGCGTGCGCGCCTCGACATTGTTTGCCCGCGTCGGGCGCTCCAGTGCCGGCCGCGCGCGGAGCACATAATCGTAGGCTTCGAGATTTTCGGTCGGCTTGGCGGACACTCGCCGTTGCTCGCTCTGCGTCACGCGGATCGGCAAGGCCCTGGCGATCTGAGTGGCGATCTCGTCCTGCAAGGCAAAGAGGTCCGCGAGCGCCTCGTCGAAGCGAGCGGACCAAAGCACCCGGCCATCCGCATCGACGAGTTGCGCGTTCACCCGCACACGGTCGCCGGTCTGACGGACGCTGCCTTCGACCTGATAGCGCACCGCAAGGCTGCGGGCGATCTCTCCCGGGCGTGCAGGTTTGCCCTTGTATGGAAAAACGGCGTTCCATGACATCACTGTCAGCCCAGAAAACCGGCCCAGCGCATTGATGATGTCCTGCGTCAATCCGTCCGCGAAATACTCACGAGCCGGATCGTCGCTCTGGTTCAGGAAGGGGAGAATGGCGATCGCGGGTTTCGCGCTGACTTCGGCACTTTCTGTGAATTGACGCTCGAATGAATCTGGGCGATGCCGGTCCACAGCCACCCCTGCAGTAAGCAAGACCACGAGCACCAGACCGGCCAACAATCGCCCGCGCCAGCGCGGCGGTGCCGTCGTGAACAATTTCGATGCATGAAGCCGGGTGGGGGGCTCCGGCGAGTGAGCGCCATCCTGGGAAGCCGCCAACCGGCGTAGCGTCGGTCGCGGATCGGATCAGGACCGACACAGGCGGCTCAAATCGATAGCCGCGGCGCGGAACCGTCTTGATCAGGCGCGGACCATCGTCTCCAAGCGCCCGCCGCAGTTCGCCGATGCTCTGCACCAGCACATCGTCGGTGATGGCGAGGTTTGGCCAGACCGCGGCAAAGAGCTCGTCCTTCGAAACAAGACGGCCGGAGTTTTCGACGAGAAGGTGAAGGACCGCGAAGGTCTTTGGCCGAAGGGCAATTTCGTTCTCGTCCAGAAGGAGACAGCCGCGATCCAAATCGAGGACATAGCGATCGAATTGCAGTCGCTTCGCCCGCGTTTGCGCTGGCAACTTCGGCTTCGCGAATGGTCATCGCCCGATCATGGGTGAGCGCTGATCTGGCAAGCGTCAATTCGGCATCGGAAATTTGCTCAATAAACCGCGCCTCTGGCGGTGATCGGCCAGAGCTGCTCGACGCGGTTGGCGCGGATGCCGACATACCAGTCGTAGAGGTTGACGGTCGGGTCGCAATGGCCGGGGACGAGGCGGATCTTGTCGCCGAGTGCGAGGCGGTTGGTGGCGCCGGTGACGGCGAGGCGGCCGTGCTCGTCGGAGGCGCGCTCGTAGGTGGCGGCGGGCTCGTCGCAGACGAGCGGCGGGCCCGAGATCGAAGGCCAGCGCCTTGAGGCCGGCGTCGACGATGGCGCGGTCCTCGGCCGGGCGGCTCATCACCGTCGCCCAGACGAAGAGGCTCGGCTCGAAGGCCTTGGTCGGGGCGCCGTCACGGTCGAGGTTGCGGCCGTAATCAGCGTCCATGAAGATGTAGGAGCCGCATTGCAATTCGGTGTAGACGCCGCTCGCCGACTCGAACTCGAAGGTGCCGGTGCCGGCGCCGGTGATCGTCGGGCATTCGATGCCGTGGCGCGCCAGGACATCGCGGGTCTGCCCGCCTTGTCGGCGGCCTGGGCGATCGCCTGGCGGCGCTCCTCCCAGCCGCGCAGATGCTGCGCCGAGCCGTGATAGGCCTGCAATCCGCCAAAGGCGAGATGTGGCGCGTCGGCGATCTGCCGCGCCAGGCGCAGCGCCGGCTCGCCCGGCTCGACGCCGCAGCGGTTGCCGCCCATATTGACCTCGACATAGACCGGCAGGTGACCCCGGCTTCGCCCCGCCGCCTCGTCGAGCGCGCGGATCTGGCCCGGATCGTCGGCGCAGACGCCGATCCGGGCGCTATGGGCGAGCGCAGCCAGCCGCCGCAATTTCTGGCGGCCGACGATCTCGTTGGTGACGAGCACGTCCGGGACCCCGCCCTGGACCATCGCCTCGGCCTCGCTGACCTTCTGCACGCAGACGCCGACGGCGCCGAGCGCGACCTGCTTCAACGCGATGACCGGGCATTTATGGGTCTTGGCATGCGGCCGCACGCGGACGCCGGTGCCGGCGATGCGTTCGGGCAGGCGGCGCAGATTGCGCTCGAACGCGTCGAGATCGACGATCAGCGCGGGGGTGTCGACCTCGTCGAGGGTCATGCCGATCTCGGCGGGGGGCGGGTGGTCATCGCGGACCTCCTGAAAGGTTCGGATCGAAGCTTGCGCAACAGGGCGCGAATTGCAACAGGCGATCCGGCGCCTGACGTCTACCAACAAGGCGGGAGATGAGAGCTAGGAGTGAGCTGCCCAGCTTCGCGCGCAGGGCACGCGCGTCGAACGGGGCGCGGACCTTCGCGTCGTTGTCGAAATAGACAAAGACGTCGCGGGCCGCGCGCTGAGGCGGAGGCGGATCGGCAGCGATCAGCCGGGCGTCGTTCGGCTGCAGGCCGCGCACCCATAGCCGACCCGCGCCGCCCAGCGGTCGAGCGCCTCGTCGCGATAGCCGCTCGCATAGAGCTCTTCCGAGCCGTGCAGCCGCAGATAGACGAAATCGGCGGTGACGGTCCTCGGCATAGGGCCAATCTACCGAATTGGCGAAGACCAGGGCTGCCGGACGCCGCAGCAGCGCTGACAAAGGCCGGGTCGAGAAAGCTCGGGTGGCGGATCTCGATCGCGTGCCGCAATGCCCGCCTCCGCTCTGTGCGCGTCCAGGCGCGACTGGTGAGGCGCTGATCTGCCGTTCAGCAAGAGCGGCGGCGGCCTCGCTGTCCCGCGGCAACAGAGAAAGAAACTGGTCGAGGCGGCGCGGCCTCAAATCTGAAGCGCGGCGAGAATTGCCAGAGAAACGGCCCCAGCTTCTCCTCGAGCCGCAACACTCCGGAGGCGAAGAAGTTGGCGAGCGGCGTCTCGATGTCTTTGAGCTGCTTCAGGTGGGTGATGAACCGGCTGCCCTTGACGCAAGACAAAGCCGGCGTCTCGTCGCGCCAGCGCGCGAACGAATCGGACTGCTGTAGCAATAACGAGAGCCGTTAATCTCGATCGTCACGACTGCCGGCTCGCATAGCCGAGCTCGTCGGCGTGGCGCAAACGGTGCGGGTAAAAGCTGCCGCGCCAGCCCCCATAGGTCCAGCCGGAGATGCCGATCCGGATGCAGGCGGGGCGGCTCATCTCCCGAATTCGCGAGAATATGGTAAAAGGCCAAGATGCTGACCCTTTCCGGCGTGACCTACCGCGTCGGCGGCCGCACCGGACGCCGGCTGCTCAACCTGGCGAATGCCTATATCGCCGAGGGGAGCAAGGTCGGGCTCGTCGGCCGCAACGGCGCCGGCAAATCGACATTGCTCGATCTGATACGCGGCGTCCTCGAACCGGATGACGGGACGATCGAGCTGCCGCGCGGTTGCCGGATCGGCTTTCTCGCCCAGGAGGCGCCCAGCGGGGCGGCGAACGCGCTGGAAACGGTGCTCGCCGCCGACCGCGAGCGGAGCCGCCTGCTGCGCGAGCGGGAAAGCGGGGCGGAGCCGCTGCGGCTCGCGGAGATCGAGACGCGGCTCTCCGAGATCAAGGCTCACGCGGCGCCGAGCCGGGCGGGAAGGATCCTCGCCGGGCTCGGCGTCGACCATCGCATGCAGCAGCGCCCGTTGAGCGATTTGTCGGGCGGCTGGCGGATGCGGGTGGCGCTCTCCGCGATCCTCTTCGCCGAGCCTGATTTGTTGCTGCTCGACGAGCCGACCAATCATCTCGACCTCGAAGCGGCGCTATGGCTGCAAGGGTTTCTGCGCAACTATCGCCAGACCCTGATCCTCGTCAGCCACGATCGCCGGTTCCTCAATGCCGTGACGACGACGACCCTGCATCTTCAACGCGGAAAGCTCACCCTCTACTCCGGCGGCTTCGACGCCTATATGCGGGCCCGCACGGAAGCGGCGCGGCGGCTCGAAATCGCTGGCCAAGCAGCAGACGCTGGAACGGCAGAAATTGCAGGCTTTCGTCGACCGGTTTCGCGCCAAGGCGAAAAGGCGCGCCAGGCTCAGAGCCGTCTGAAGGCGCTGGCGCGGCTCGAGCCGATCGTGCTGCCGCCCGAGGAAACGCCGGCGCGGATCGCGTTTCCGGAGCCTGCGCACCTCAACCCGCCCCTGATGTCGCTCGATCGGGTGGCGGTCGGTTACGCGCCGGGGAAACCGGTCCTGTCGCGGCTCGATTTGCGGCTCGATCCCGATGACCGGATTGCGCTGCTCGGCGCCAACGGCAACGGCAAGACGACCTTTGCCCGGCTGCTGGCCGGGCGCCTCGCGCCGATGGCCGGGCATGCGACCCGGTCCCCGAAGCTCGTCTGCGGCTATTTCGCCCAGCATCAGATCGAGGAGATGCGGCCCCGAGACCCCTTTCGATCATCTCTCGGCACTGATGCGCGACGCGCTGCCCGAGACGGTGCGCGCCCGGCTCGGCCGGTTCGGGTTCAGCCAGGACCAGGCCTTTGTACGGTATCGGATCTGTCGGGCGGCGAGCGGGCGCGGCTCAACCTCGCGCTTGTCACCTACAACGCGCCGTCGCTGTTGATCCTCGACGAGCCGACCAACCATCTCGACATCGAAACCCGCGAGGCCCTTGTCGAGGCCATCAACAATTTTCCCGGTGCGGTCATCCTGGTCAGCCATGATTGGCATCTGGTGGAGCTCGTCGCCGACCGGCTGTGGCTCGTTGCCGACGGCACCGTCCAGCCGTTCGATGGCGACCTCGAGGATTATGAGCGCCGGATATTAGAGGGCAGCAGGCAGGGGAGGGCGCGCGCGCCGGCGAGCCGGAGCCCAATAGCCGCCGGGCCGCGCGGCGGCTCGCAGCCGAGCGGCGGAAAGAGCTCGAACCGCTGCGGCAGCGCGCGCGCAAGGCCGAGGAAATCATCGCTCGCCTGACCAGGGAACGAGAGGCGCTCGACCGGCGCTGGCGCAGCCAGGGAGCGGCGGCAATGGATTTGCGCCGTCGGACGCGCTCAAGCGCCGCGCCGAGCTGGTTCGAATGATCGAACGGGCGGAGGTCGACTGGCTGGCCGCCGAGCAGGCGTTAGAGCGAGAATCCAGCGCGTGAACAGGCGAATGTTCGAGGGAGGCATGATCAGCGGCCGTCCGACGAGCGCGAGGCCCGACACGCACCGCCGAAGATCACGCGCCGGCGCAGCCCTTATCGCTGTTTGCGGTTCTTCAACAGGAGTTCGAGGAGCGGCACAGGTGCCGGGCGCGAGCGCGCAAGCCGGTGGGTTGAGCGGCGATCTGGACGCTCTCTATCGGCGCATTCACGCGCTGGAGGTTCCGCGGGCCGCTCTTTGCCTGTCGGGCGGCGGTATTCGCAGTGCTTCCTTTGCGCTTGGCGTGCTGCAGGCCTTGTCGAGTTACGGGCTGCTGAGGCATTTCCATTATCTCTCGACGGTCTCGGGCGGCGGGTACATCGGCAGCTGGCTGTCGGCGTGGCGGTTTCACGAGCGAGACGATGATGCGGTCTTCACAGCAAACTCGTCGAGCGCGGCGGCTACTCCGTCGCGGAAAACGACGCCTTCGCCGAACCGGCCGAGTTGCGCGAATTGCGCGCCAACAGCAACTTTCTGACGCCGAAGCTCGGGCTGCTCTCGGCGGACACCTGGACCGCCATCGCCCTGTACGTCCGCAATTTCCTGCTCAACTGGTTTATCTTTGGCCCGCTGTTTCTGAGCACATGCTCATTCCTCATGCCAGCTTTCGATGTGCTGATCTGGCTGAACAACGCATTCGGCACCGTCAATAGGGCGGTGCTCGGCATTGCCGCGCTATTGCTGCTGATCGGGCTCGCCATGTCGATTGCGGCGCGTCCGCTGCGCGATCGCGCCGGACAAGACGGGGTCTCGGAACGACAGTTAGCGCCGGACAACCAACGTTTTGTCTACTTCGTCCTGCTCCCTATCTATCTCGGCGCCGGAGTTCTGGCGACTTTTACCGCTTGGCTTCCAACGACTCCCGATGCAATGCATCGGGAATTATCGTTGAGACGAATGGTGCATATGAAACTTTTTATCCCCATTGTTTATTCGATCGTGATCGGAGCCGTTCTTTATGGGGCCGCGTGGCTCATCGGCTTTTTCACCGGAGGAGGCCGCTCGGCCACGCTGCTCCGTATCATCGGGACGCGGCGCAATCCCGTCCCACCGCTCGCCGAGCTGCTCTGTTACGCCGTCTCTGGCGCGGCGGCCGGAGCGGTCATCGCGATTGGCATTGGTTCTATCAACATCTGTCAGGCCTGGCAGAGGCGGGTCAGGCATCGGCGCCGCTCGGCTTTCTGTTCCACGGCTACAGCCGGATCTACATGGTCGTGGCGGGCGGTGTAGCGTGGACGATGACAGCGATCCTCACAGCGGATCTGCTGTTCACCGGGCTTGACCAGCTACCACAGATATGGCGAGGCCGACCGGGAATGGTCGGCGCGTGCTGCCGGCTATCTCGCCGCCGCCGCGATCGGTTGGCTGCTTTTTTCGCCGCGCTCGTGCTCTACGGGCCGCCGGCTTGTGCGTCGATGCTATTGGCGATGGTGGGAGGGGGTGCCGGCCTCATCACCCTCGCGCTGGGCAGCAGTGCAAAGACCGCGGCGACGCTTGGGCGCGAAGTGACGGAGCGGCTGTCGATCACCGTCATTCTCAGCATCGCGACGACCATTTTCGTTCGGGTGCTGGTGATCCTGCTGTCTTAGGTCGGCCGCGGGGGGCTCGATCAGCTTCGCGAGCGATCTTGGGCGTCCAGGAGAACTCACGCCTGCGCGAGGGGAGGCCTGGATTGCAAAAATTATCGAGCTATCGCTGTTTCTCGGCGGCGCAGCGGTGCTCGCCTCATATTGGATCAACGTCAACCGCTTTTCCCTGCACGCGGTCTACCGCAACAGGCTCATCCGGGCATTTCTCGGGGCGGCGCGGGCGAATGAAATCGAGACATAGGGCCGGACCCGCAGCAATCCCGACCCGTTCACCGGCTTCGACCAAGCCGACAATGTGCGTCTGGCCTCGCTCTGGCAGCTCGGGCGGAAATGACGGGAGATGCCTGTTCCACGTCGTCAACACGGCTCTCAATGTCGTCGCCTCGAAGAACCTCGCCTGGCAGGAACGCAAGGCCGAGCCCTTCGTCATGACGCCGCTCGCCTGCGGCAACCCATTTGTCGGCTTTGTGCCGACGCGCTTCTTCGGCGCCCGTCGGGACGGCATCACGCTCGGCACCGCGATGGCGATCTCCGGCGCGGCGGTCAGCCCCAACCAGGGTTATCATTCCTCGCCGATCATCGGCCTCCTGCTGATGCTGTTCAATGTCAGGCTCGGCTGGTGGCTCGGCAATCCACGCAGCGGGCCGAAGCTTTACCGCCGCGAGGGGCCGGTCCTCAGCATCCGGCCGGTGCTCGACGAGCTGGCGGGTCGCACCACCGATACCGGGAATTACATCTACCTCTCCGATGGCGGGCATTTCGACAACCTTGGGCTTTACGAGATGGTTCGCCGGCGCTGCCGCTTCATTCTGGTCAGCGACGCCGGCTCCGACCCGGCCGGCGCCTTCGAGGATCTCGGCAATGCGGTGCGAAAAATCTGGATCGACCTCGGGGTTCGCATCGAATTCGACCGCCTCGACGTAAAGCCGCGGCAAATCCCGCCGGTGGATGGCGTGTACTGCGCGTTAGGTTGGATCCGCTATCCGGAAGCGCCGGAAAAGACGGGGACACTGATCTACGTGAAGCCGGGCTTTCACGGCAGCGAGCCTCCCGATATTCGGGCCTACGCCGCGCTCCACGAGGAATTCCCGCATGAGAGCACCGCCGATCAGTGGTTCAGTGAATCGCAGATGGAAAGCTATCGCGGGCTCGGCAGCCATATTGTCGAAAGAATGTGCGGCGGCAGCGATGCGGCGGCAGCGACCGGAGAACTTCCGCAGCTGGATATCGATAAGTTCGTTGGTTCGGTAACCCGATATCTCGAACGCACCCGACCGCAGCCCCCGATCGCGTCGCAGCCGGCATTCGAGGGCGGCGGCCGAACCGGCGCGCCCGGATGAGGTCTGCCGCTCCCCGAGGGGCTTGGCTGTTGCTCGGCGGAGCGTTTGCCGCTTTCACGGTCAGCGCCGGGATCATGCACTCCTATGCGGTGTTCCTCGTCGCCTTCATCGAGGAATTCCGCTGGAGCCGGGCCGAGACCTCGATCGCCTATTCGGTATCCCAGCTCGTCGCCGGCGGCAGCTCGCCGCTCGTCGGTGCGATGGTCGACAAATTGGGCCCCCGGCGCCTGTTGCTGCTCGGCGGCAGCCTGCTCTTTATCGGGCTGCTGGGAAGCGCGCTGATCTCCGCCCTCTGGCAGAACATCCTGCTGTACGGGATCGTCATGACGATCGGGGCCAATTGCCTCGGGCTCGTCGTCTTTGTGCCGTTGCTCTCCCGCCACTTCGTGCGCCGCCGCGGCATGGCGATCTCGATCGTCCAGTCGGCCAACGGCTTTGGCCGCGCCGCCTCGGCGCCGTTGGTACAGCTTATGATCTCGACAATCGGTTGGCGCCATACGTTTCTGGTCCAGGCCGCCTTCATTGCCGCCGCGGTGCCCGTGTTGGCGGCTGTTTTCAGGCGCGCCAGTCGCTATCCGATCGCTGCCGAACCCATCTCCGCGCCGGGCAGGGATTTCGTCTCCCCCCCCTGCCCTCCCCCAGCTGGACCTTGTCCGAAGCACTGCGGACGCCGCATTTCTGGCTGCTTTTCGCGGTCTATCTGTTTACCGGAATCGGCAGCTTTCTGGTGTCATTGCACCAGCTCGCCTTTGCGATCGATGTCGGCTTCGACAAGCTCTACGCCGCAGGCGTGCTCGGCATCGGCAGCTTTCTTGCCATCGGCGGCACGATCGTCACCGGCACATTGTCGGACTATATCGGGCGCGAATGGTCGGCGATCCTCGCCTATGGCGTCTCGATCGTCGGGGTGGTGTGCGCCCTCCTGATCACCAGCCCCGACCAGCATTGGCTTCTCTGGCTGCACGCCTGTTTTTTCGGGCTGACCTGGGGAGCCCGCGGCCCGGCGATCACCGCCAAGACCGCCGATCTCTTCCCCGGAGGCCAGCTCGGCACGATCCTCGGCGTGATCACGATCGGCAGCGGCATCGGGTCGGCCGCAGGGTCATGGGCGGCGGGGTGGATCTTC
>CAWILK010000051.1:0-40990 GCA_963836845.1 uncultured Alphaproteobacteria bacterium
TTTGGGAGCCTCCGTTCAGCGAGCGGCGAGAATTACGGCGGAGTATTGCATCTGCGCAGCTTCCTGCCGAACGTATGTTTCGTCAACAAGTCCCGCGCGGGTTACATCCTGCAACTCTCCCTCTCCCCCGGAAGCGGGCGGAGAGGGCAAAAGTTCGCGCTCGCGAATACTGGGCAGCCAGTTCAGACCGGCAGCACCCCTCCCGGGAACGGCACGATAGGCACGGTCTCGCCCGCTGCGACCGCCGGGGCGTGCGGCGGGCGGCAGGACCAGGCAATCCGCCGCCGCGAGGAGGCGCATCATCGAGCTGTCCTGCGCCTCGAACGGAAAGACCTCGAGTGTCGCCGTCCGGCGGCTGGGGCGAGCCGCGAGCGCAGGTAATCCTGCCGCCGGTCGTTCTTCGCGAGCGCCACCCCAAGCCGCGCCGTCGGCGCCGCTTCTGCAGCCGGGGAGGCGCCAGCGAGCCGGTCGAGCGCCGGCTTCAGGAACAGGAGCGCGCAAACCAATGTCGAGACCGGGTTGCCGGGCAGGCCGAGCATCGGCGTCCCGCGATACCGGCCGACCATCAGCGGCTTCCCCGGCCGCATCGCGATCTGCCAGAAATCGAGCTCCAACCCGTCCGCGGCGAGGGCGTCGCGCACCAGATCATGGTCGCCGACCGAAGCGCCGCCGGTCGTGACCAGCAGGTCGACGCCTCGGGTCGCGGCGGCGATGCGGCGCAAGCGCGCCCGGATCGTCCGGCGCATTGCCGACCGATACCGGGACCGCGCCGCAGGCTGTCACGAAGGCCGCCAGCGCCAGGCTGTTCGAGCTGACGATCTGGTGCGGCCCGATCGGATCGCCGGGCATGACGATCTCGTCCCCGGTCGACAGGATGCCGATCCGCGGCCGACGATGGACGAAGAGCCATGGCCGGTTCATCGCCGCGAGCAGGCCGATGTCGCGCGCCGTCAGCCGCCTGCCCGCGCCCAGCAGCACCTCGCCCTCGCCGAAGTCGAGGCCCTCCCGGCGGACATAGCGGCCGCGCGGCGCGCCTTCGAGGATGCGGACGCGGTCACCGTCGCGTTCGGTGTCCTCTTGGATGACGATCGTGTCCGTGCCCGCCGGCAACGGGGCCCCGGTAAAAATGCGCGCTGCCTCGCCGGCGCCGACATCGCCGCCGAACCCGGCCCCGGCCGGCACCTCGGCGACGATCCGCAGCTCGGCCGGCACCGCCGCGACATCCTCGGCCCGGACCGCGTACCCGTCCATCGCCGAAACCGCAAAAGGCGGCTGGGTTCGCCGCGCGGCGACGTCCTCGGCGAGCACGCGGCCGATGCCCTCGGCTATCGAGACCTGCTCGGGCGGCAGTTTCTCCAGCGGCTCGAGCAGCCGCGATAGCGCTTCTTCGACAGAAATCACCGCTCTGCCTCCCAATTCCC
This sequence comes from uncultured Alphaproteobacteria bacterium, assembly GCA_963836845.1. GTDB lineage: Bacteria > Pseudomonadota > Alphaproteobacteria > ATCC43930 > CGMCC-115725 > AP-15. Next base: position 1,422 of record CAWILK010000051.1, read on the forward strand.
CGACTTGCCGCCCGATTTGCGCAACAGGCGCACATCGGTGACCACCATGCCACGGTCCACGGCCTTGCACATGTCGTAAACGGTCAGTGCCGCGACACTCGCCGCGGTCAATGCCTCCATCTCGACCCCGGTGCGGCCGCGCAATCTGCACGTCGCGGTGATCTCGACTGCAGAGCGCTCGGGCGCGCATTCGAGCTCGACTTTGACCGAGGTCAGGGCGAGCGGATGGCACAGCGGGATCAGCTCCGCGGTGCGCTTCGCCGCCATGATCCCGGCGAGCCGGGCGACCGCGAGGACGTCACCTTTCGCAACATCCCCGGAGCGGATCCGTTCGAGGGTCTCCGGCCGCATCACCACGCGCGCTCCGGCGATCGCCACCCGGTCGGTCTCAGCCTTGTCGGAGACGTCCACCATCCGCGCGCGGCCCTCGGCGTCGAGATGAGTAAATCCGGGCTCGGCGGGCAGGCCGAGGAGGGTGCGGGTCGCCTCGGTCACGTCGGCCTGGCGCATCAGGGTTTCGCCGACCAGGAACGCGCGCGCTCCCGCGGCGGCAAGGCGGTCCAGATCGGCCGAAGTCCTGATGCCGCTTTCCGCTACGACCAGGCGATCGGGCGGCACCTCCGGAGCCAACTCCTCGGTCGTGCGGAGATCGGTCCGCAAGGTCTTCAGGTTACGGTTGTTGATCCCGATCATATGCGCGCCGAGGCGCAACGCGCGATGGATCTCGGCCCGGTCGTGCACTTCGACCAGCACCTCGAGGCCGATCTCCGCTGCCGCGGCCGCAAGCTCGCTCGCCACCGCATCCGTCAGCGCCGCGATGATCAGCAGAACGCAATCGGCGCCGATATCGCGGCTTTCAAGCATCTGATAAGGGTCGAGGATGAAATCCTTGCGCAGCACCGGCAGGCGAACCGCTCGCCGCGCCGCGCCGAGGTCGTCGTCGCTGCCCTGGAAATAGGGCGTGTCGGTCAGCACCGAGAGGCAGCTCGCCCCGCCGGCCTCATAGGCGCGGGCGAGCTGCGGCGGGTCGAAATCGCCGCGTATCAGCCCGGCGCTCGGCGAGGCCTTCTTGATCTCGGCGATCAGCCCGTAGCGCCCCTCGGCGAGGTGCCGCTCGAGCGCCGCGGCAAACGGCCGGGCAGGCGGCGCGTCGGCGAGCCTCGCAAGCAGCGCGGCTTCCGACACACTGGCTTTCGACCGGGCGACATGGGCCCGCTTCTCGGCGCAAATCTCGGCCAGCACATCCCTCATTCGGCAACCGCCTCCGCCGGAGCCGCGGCGTTGGTGCGGGCGACCAGCGCTTCCAGCACCCGCCGCGCCGCGCCTGAATCGAGAGAGCGGGCGGCGCGCTCGATCCCCGCCTCAAGCCCTTCGGCCGCCCCGGCGATGACGAGCGCCGCCCCGCTGTTCAATAGCACGACATCGCGCAACGGTCCGCCTGCACCGGCAAGCAAATCCTGCATCAGCCGGGCATTGTATTGCGGTTCGCCGCCGCGAATGTCCTCGATCCGGACCCGCTCGAGCCCGACATCCTCGGGCGCAATCTCGAAGGTTTCGACCTGTCCCGTTCTCGAGTGCGGCGACCGTCGTCGTGCCCGCGGTCGTCAGCTCGTCGAGACCGGCGCCATGGACGACCCAGGCGCGCTCGGAGCCGAGCCGCCCGAGCACCTCGGCCATTGGCCGGACCCATTCCGGCGCGAACACGCCGACCAGCTGCCGCGGCGCTTTCGCCGGGCTCGACAGCGGCCCCAGCAGGTTGAAGATCGTTCGGGTGCCGAGCTCGACCCGGGTCGGCGCGACATGGCGGGTCGCGCTGTGGTGGCGCGGCGCCATCAGAAATCCGATCCCGATCTCCCACAAGCATTGCCTGACGATGGCGAGGTCGGCATCGATATTGACGCCGAGCGCCGTCAACACGTCGGCCGAGCCCGATTTCGACGACAGCGCGCGGTTGCCGTGCTTGGCGACCGGCACGCCGCAGCCGGCCACCACGAGCGCGCTCGCGGTCGAGATGTTGAAGCTGCCCGAGGCGTCGCCGCCGGTGCCGCAAGTGTCGATCGTGCCCGGCGGCGCGTCGATCGGAACCGCCTTGGCGCGCATGATGCGCGCCGCCCCGGTGATCTCGTCGACGGTCTCGCCGCGCACCCGGAGCGCCATCAGAAAGGCGCCCATCTGCGACGGCGTGGCGTCGCCGCTCATCATGATGTCGAACGCCGCCTCGGCCTCGCCCTCGCTCAAGCTGCGGCCCTGCGCGACATGCGCCAGCAGCGATTTGATGTCCGTGGTGGCGCGGCTCACTTCAATGATTGCTGTGGGGGATTCACGGGCAGGGGCATGACATGCTGCGCTCCAACGAAACTCTCGATCTTATATCAGCTTGCCGCGCCTGCCGGGAACAGCGCGTCCGACCACCGGGTCGGCTGCAGCTCGGAGGGTCATTCCGGGGCGCCGCCGCGGGCGGCGAGCCCGGAACCTATGAACACAGGCTCACCAAAGCCAGGAAGGCCCGTGTGCTTGGGTTCCGGGCCCGGCCCTTCCGGCCGTCCCGGAATGACGACCCTTTGCTCTCCCCGTGGGGGGCCACACCAAATTAGCGCCGGCGCGCACCTGGCGGATCGAAGGCTTTGATCGGGGGCAATGCGCCGTCGAAGCGCTCGACCTGGACATGGCTGAGCTGTCCGGCGCAGCCCTGCGCGAGCTTTGAGGTGCCCGTGTCGCGCGTCAGGACATTGGGGTTGCCGTGAATGCAGAGCGGCTTGTCGCCTGCGGGATCCTCAGGATCGTACCACGCGCCGGTCGAGAGCTGGACGATCCCGGGCCGCAAGGCCTCGCTGAGCACGGCTGCGGCGAGGCACGCGCCGCGCTCATTGTAGAGGCGCACGATATCGCCGTCGCCAATGCCTCGCGCGGCGGCGTCATCCGGGTGGAGGCGCATGGGCTCCCGGCCGTTGATCTTTGAGGCCAGGCTCGTCGCCCCGAAATCCAACTGACTGTGCAATCGGGTCGCCGGCTGGTTGGCGACGAGCTGAAGCGGAAAGCGCGCGTCGGGACCCTCGGTCGGCGGCAGCCAGGCCGGGTGGCCGAGACAATCGCCATAGCCAAACCCGGCGATCGTGGCGGATGCAATTTCGATCCGGCCGCTCGGCGTCGGCAACGGCGAAGCTTCGGGGTCGCGGCGAAACGCGCGCACGATCCCGCCATCCCAAGCCGCCGTCGGCAACATGACCTCGCCGGCTTGCCAGAATTGGTCGAAATCGGGTGCGCCGGCGCCGTGCGTTTCAAGTGCCCGGCGGGTCGGCTCGTAGAGGTGGCGCAGCCACTCCCGCGCCGACCGGCCCTCGGTGAAAGCTCTCGACGATTCCGAGGCGGCGCGCCAATTCGGTAAAGATGTCGTAATCGTCGCGGGCCTGCGCATAGGGCGCGACGGCGCGGTGCATCGCCACCAGCAGCCGGTCCCCGGCCGAACCCCCGATGTCCTCGCGCTCCAGGGTCACTGTCGCCGGCAACACGATATCGGCGTGCCGCGCGCTCGCCGTCCACGCGTTATCGTGGAAGATGACGGTCTCCGGCCGGGCGAACGCCTCGCGCAGCCGGTTCAGGTCCTGGTGATGGTGGAACGGATTGCCGCCGGCCCAATAGACCAGCTTGATGTCGGGGTATCGCAGGCGCCGCCCGTTGTAATCGAAATATTGGCCCGGCTGCAGCAGCATGTCGGCGATGCGCGCCACCGGGATGAAGTCGGCGATGCTGTTCTGGCCCAGCGGCAAGGTCGGCAGCGGCACGGCGAGCGGCGGCTTCCCGGTATTCGAGGTCGAGCCCAGCGCATAGGCGAAGCCGCCGCCCGGCAGTCCGATCTGGCCGAGCAATGCCGCCAAGACCACCCCCATCCAGACCGGCTGCTCGCCGTGCTCGGCGCGTTGCAATGACTGGGAACAGGTGACCAGGGTGCGCCGGCCGGCGGCACGCCGCGCGAGACCGCTGATTTCGTCTGCCGCAAGCCCGCAGATTACGGCCGCCCAGCTGGCGTCTTTCGGGATGCCGTCGCTGTGGCCGAGGAGATAGCCCTCGAAAATTTCATACCCGATGCAATACCGGTCGAGAAAGGCGCGATCGTGCAATCCCTCGGTCACCAGGGTGTGCGCGATGCCGAGCATCAGCGCGACATCGGTGCCGGGCCGGATCGGGTGCCAGTGCGCCTCGATTTCCGCCGGCAGATCGTCGCGCAGCGGGCCGATCAGGTGGAATTCCGCGCCGCGCCTTCGTGCGGCGCGCAGCCGGGCGCGGGCAATGTGCTCGCCCGTTCCGCCGCCGCCGACGTCGTTGTTCTTGAGCGCCATGCCGCCAAACGCCAAGACGAGGCTGCTGTGCGCGACCAGCTCGCCCAGCTGACGTTATTGCCGGCCACGGCCTCCTGCGGGCCGATGACGTGCGGCAGGATCACCGTTGCGGCCCCCGAGCTGTAGCTGCCCACCGAGCGGACATAACCGCCGGCCATGTTCAGGAACCGGTGCAATTGCCGCGGCGCATCGTGGAAGCGCCCGGCGCTCGCCCAGCCATAGGAGCCGCCATAGACCGCGCGCGGGCCATAGTGCCGATAGACGCGGCGCAATTCCGCCGCGACAAGATCGAGCGCCTGGGGCCAGCCGACCGGCACGAATTCGTCGCGGCCGCGCAGCCGGTCCGCCCCGGGGCCGCGCTCGAGCCAGCCGCGCCGGATCATCGGCTCGGCGATCCGCGCGCGGTGCGCCACCGAGGCCGGAATGTTGCCGAGCAGCGGCGAGGGATCGGAATCGCGCGGATGGGGGGCGATCTCGATGCCGCCGTCGCGGACCGTCACGCTGAACGCGCCCCAATGGGAGCTGTGCGGGAGCCCTCTTCCATCCGGCATTGCGCGAATTGCCCTCGTATTCCGACAATCAGTTAAACTAGACGGCAACACCTTCCTTGCGAAAGGACCCATCATGTCGCTGAGCCGGGAGTTCGCCGGGTTCGTCGCCGGCCTCGACTACGAAGACCTGCCGCCGGAAGTCGTTGACCGGGCGAAGGGGGTCACGCTGCAGGCGCTGAGCTCGGCACTGGTCGGTCGCGACATGCCGGCGAGCAGGCAGGCCCTGGCGTTGATGCAGGAGGAGGAGGCAGGCGGCGGCGGGGCCGCGACCGTGCTGTGCCATGGGGCCAAGCTGACCAAGGCCGGGGCCGCCTTTGTCAACACCGAGACGATCTTCGCCGGCGGCAAATGGGACACCTTCCGCATGCTGACGCATCCGGGCACGGCGATCCTGCCGGCCGCGCTCGCGGCCGCGGAGATTATGGGCTCCTCGGGCAAGGAGTTCTTGACCGCGGTCGCCGCGGGCTACGAGGTCATGGAGCGGATGGCCGCCGAGTTCATCCCGACCGTCATGTCGCGCGGCTTTCATGCGGGGCCGGTGTTCGGGATCTTTGGCGCGGCGGTTGCCGCCGCCAAATTGCAGCGCCTCGACGCGGGCCAGGTCCACAGCGCCATTGCGCAATGCGTCAACCTCGCCTCCGGCAACCTCGAAGGCGCCCGCAGCGGCGGACGCTCGTTGCGCGAGGGCGGGGCCGTGCGCAACGCGCTCCTCGCCGTGGCCTTGGCCAGGCATGGCATACCGGGCGGCGAGACGACATTGGAAGGCGAGGCCGGGTTCTACCACGCCTATGCCGGCAACAACCGCGGCGAATTGCGCTACAGCTTCACCGGCGCGATCCGCACGGACCTGACCAAACTCACCGAAGGACTCGGCCGCGACTGGATCTTTCTCGAGACGCTTTACCGCATCTATTCGACGGCCGGCTACAACATCGCCCATGTCGATGTGACGGCGCGGCTCTGCGAGGAGCACGACATCCGCTGCGAGGACATCGACCGCATCGAGGCTCTGGTCAACTGGTTCGAGACCGAATATCCGAGCCCGGCCTTCCCGAGCCGCGGCATCGACAACCCGCCGCAAATCGGCAGCACGCAGTATTTCACCGCCTGGGGCGCCGCCAGGCGCGGCTATCCGTTATTGCGCGGCGACCGGCCCGACCCCGGCGAGACCGACCCGCCCGAGGTGCTCGACCTGATGCACCGCGTGACCCTGATCCCGACGGTGCGCCGCACGCTGTTCGGCCCGCGCATCACCGTCTTTACAAAAGACGGCCGCCACTTCACCAAGGAAGGCACCGGCCGTGAATTCATCTGGGATTTCGAAGAGCAAGCCCGCCGCATCAGCCCCATCGCCCCAGGGCTCGCCATCAGCGAAGCGCAATTCGCCGAGCTGATCGACACCTGCCGCCACCTCGACCAAGTCGAGCGCGGAGCGCAAGGGCTGATCGCGCTTACCGTCCCGTCCTAACGGTCTGAGGTAAAGGTTCTGGTGCTTGGCTGGATGCCTTCCTCATCGGGCGACAAGGTTACGCCGCCGCAGGCATTGGACTGGATTCTCGACCATTGCGATCTCGAGGACGATATCGTCAAAGGCGGACGAACCATCTCTCTTTCCTGCAAGGCAGCGATCACGGAGCGTGGCCAAGGGAGGCCGAGGCCCTGGTGAAGGGGGCCTCCACACGGACGAATTGATGGATGCCGTCGTCGCACGCGAGACCGGCATTCGCCACGCGCTGGATCAGCCATTGCTTTGTAACGGCGAGGTCATCGAGAATTGCGGCATCATGCGCCCGAGGGGGATCCGCGTGCATGCCATCAGTCCCGGCCCGTTGGCGACCCACGCCGCTTCGGCATCCCCGGTTTCGATGCGCTGATGGAGCGGGTGGCAGAGCGCGCCCCGGCGCGGCGCCTGGATCATCGAAGCGGTCGGAGCTCGACGATGCGGCCAACCGGGAAGGCAAGGAGCGCATCAGTGCGCCGAGCAGCCGCGTCGCCGCTTATGTGCTGAAGACCGACGAGAACCTGATGATCGCTCGTCATGCTCGCGCGCTGGTGGGCAGCTGAAGATCGGGAAGGAAGCGAGAACCACGTCCGAAAATCCCGGCACGGCGCAGGACTGTCCGGGGAAAGTTGGCGCTACACTTTCGCCGCGAAATGGGCTCTCGAGGACCCGCTTTTCTCTCCTCTCCCCCCGCCGGCCGGGGGGAGAGGGCAGGGTGAGGGGGGCCGAGGGACGGATTTGCGGCGCCGCCCACCTCACCTTCCCAGGCCCCACGGATCAAGTCCGTGGGCTGAAGGCCCACGTCGCGCCTGGGCTCCTCCCTCTCCCCTGAAGGGCCTGAAGGGCGGAGAGGGGCTTTTCCTCGAAACCCATCCCGCCGAATTCTGTGCTTTCGGTTGAGCTGACGGCGATGCTGCAACCGAATTCCGATTCCCCGGACAGCCCTGCGGCACGGCGGGAACGAGTGGCTTTTCCGCAGCGGATCTTCGGCGCCGCATGTCCGAGCGCGAGGCGGCCAAGGCCGCCGAGGAAATGCGCCACATGAAGGAGCAGGAGGAAAAGCAGAAGGCGGTTATGGAGGAATTTCAGAAACCACCGGCCAGAACGCCTGATCACTGATGGACTTCGTGATGCAGCTCGTCAACCGGGCCGCCGAGCGCGGGCAGAGCGAGGTTCAGATCTATCGCTTTCCAAATTCCCTGTGCAGCAATTGCGGCCGAAAAATCAACAACTCGCTGCCCGAGTGCGAGAAGACCTTGGAGGGCCGACCCGTAGAAGCGTCTCCTCTACCGCCGGGTCCGACGGATTAGACCAGTGCTGCAAGCCATTCGCTGGCGATGCGGCGTTTTGTTGGCATCAACCTTGGCCGCGAGAAATAATGCGCAGCATCCGCTCGACCCCGACCGGCGGGCGGCCATTGCCCGGCTTCGGATAGAACGGCTTGTGATCGTGGTATAATGCTCGGCGGTCAGTGACTGTCCTCGTCAGGAGAGAGCTCATGAGGACCCAGCCAGCCTCGTTTGATGATAACCGTGCCGCAATCGGCGGCGCCCGAAATAAGCCACCCGGGCTCGCACGCCGGATCGGTGCCAGGCTTCTAAACGAGGCGCGCGGCGCGTTGCCGCCGACCATCTTCTTCTTTGTCGGCTTCAACTTTGTCGTGTTTACGACGAACCTCCTGCTCGCCGATTATGCGGTCGCCGTGAGCAGCTTTATGCTCGCTACGGTTGCCGCTCTCGTCGTCGGCAAGGCGGTCCTGGTTGCCAATGCGATGCCTTATCTGAGACGCTATGATCGGGCTCCGCTGATCCAGCCGATCTTGTACAAGACGGCCTTTTACTGGGTCGTTGTCTTCTTCGCGCGCCTCCTCGAGCGTTTTGTGCATTTCTCGGTCGAGGGGAACTCACCGGCCGATTTCATCCCCTATCTAAGGACGACTTTTTCGTGGCACCGGTTTTCTGCCATTTCCCTGTGGATCTTCGCCCTATTCCTGATCTATGTGACGGCGTCGGAAATCAGTCATCTTTTCGGCCCTGGCGAGCTGCGGCGGCTGTTTTTCACCTCTCGTCGGTCGGATCTGCAGCTCAATCGGCGACAGCGGATCCGCGAGCTATTGCGGCTGAGCCGCCTTGCCGACGCGCATTCCATCGATGAATTCCGCAATCCGACCAGTCTTGCACACCGACAGATGATCGAAATCCTCCAGCGGCTCGTGCGGCAGTCGCCCATTTGCTGACGGGCGATGCCCAATCGTTATTGCAATCCACGCTTCGTTTGGTAGTGGACCAGCACAAGGAGCCAATGCCGTCGGAGCCCATCGCGTGAGATGCCTCGATCTGGATTCTGGAGCTTTTGTGCACTGTCAGCGCACACCGTCACGGATCGGGAAATACCTATTGACAGAGCAGCCTAAGAAAAGGGACCCGGCTAAATCCGCTACTGCACCATAGCTCGGGCCGTCTCACCGCCGGGAGCGCAAACGGAATCCGGTAGGGGACGCCAAGAAAATCAATGGTCAGAGTACACCCAGCCGCTCGCCTGCTTGACCAGCCACGGCGAGCGCTGGCGCGGCGAAGCAGCAGCCCCCTTGGGGAGCCTCGGCGAGGCCAATTGCCTTTGGTGCGCGAACGCTTTACGCCGCACCGTGGCGGCTGGCCGCGGATTCGCCGTTGCCGCCGCCGCGGCGGTGGGCGAAGTTCAAGGTGAGTAGGCGCTGGGTGAAGGCGCCGTAGGTGGTCGGCTCATAGTGCGGCGGGTTGTCGGGGCCGATGCAAGTCGGGACGCACTCTACGACCGAATCGTGGTTCGGCCCGAGGAAGAATGGGATCGCGTATCGCGAGGCGCCATTCTGGTTGATAACGCGGTGCGGGGTCGCCCGGAAGCGGTCGTTCGAATAGCGCGCCAGCATCGCCCCGGTATTGACGACGAATGTCCCAGGCACCGCCGGCGGGCAAATCCACTCGCCCTCCGCGGTGCGCACCTCGAGGCCCGGCAATGCCGACTGCGCGAGGAATGTCAGGAAATTGTTGTCCGTGTGCGGGGCGAAGCCGAACTCGTTCTCCTCCGGGTTCGGATGCGACGGGTAATGGATTAGCCGGATCGTGCAGTTCGGCTCGGCAAAGGCCTCGGCGAAATAGTCCGGCGGCAGATCCAACGCCACCGCGACGACCGGCACCAGCCGTCTCGTCATCGCCTCCATCGCCGCGTAATACGCCGTCGTCGCGGCCCGGAACGCCGGCATGTCCGGCGGCCAGCGGTTGAGGCCGACCAGCGGCTTTTGGTTGATGATGTCCGGGTGGTCGGGCGCGCGGTCGCGGGTGATGTAGAAGCTCTCGCTGAAATTCGGCTTGGTGTTGTTGTTGACCGGCGAATGCCGCACGACTTGGCCGCCGAACGGGAGATAGCCGATATTGTACTCGCCGATCTTGAGCGCCAGCTTGTCGGCCGCGGGCCGGGCGAAGAATTGCGCCGCCGCGGCAAACGTGTCCTCGATCAGATGAGGCGGGACGCCGTGATTGGCCACCACGAGAAACCCGGTGTCTTCGAAAGTGCGGGCGATTGCGCGCGCGAGCCGGGCCGCAGCGCCGGTCTCACCGGCGAGATACGGCCCGATGTCGACCACCGGAATGCGGCCGTGTTCCGAGATGGCCACGGCTTCCAATTGGGCTGCGGCGTTCATTCCCCATTTCCTCTGTCGCGTCGGCCCGCCGAATGTACACGGTCTTTCGGATCACCTCGATGGGGTGTTGCGCTCGGAGCCCATTCAAGCACTGCGGTATCCTGGATGCTCAAGCGTTTCGGCGACATAGCCGCGGTCAGCCTCGTCGCCCTTTGCCGGCGGGCAGCCCGAGGCGCCCCCTAGCGGGGCCGGCCCCATGTTTGATGGTGCAGTTCGATGAGGCTTTCCAGCATTTCCGCGGGCGGCAGGAATTTCCGGTATCATCGCAACCGGATGAGGGAAGTGACGCTCGACGACATCGAAGGGCTGGCGGTCGGCGCCTGGATTCTTGGCACAGGCGGCGGCGGCAGCCCTTATCTCGGCCTCCTCAACATGCGCCGGCTCTATGCCGAGGGGCACCGCGTCGAGCTGATATCGCCATTGGACTTGGCCGACGAGGATTGGGTAGCAGTGGTCTCGAACATGGGGGCGCCGCTGATCGGCCAGGAGCGTCTGGCCGACAGCCGAAATATCGCCCGCGCCGTCGAGATCCAGCAGGAACTGCTGGGCGAGAAGTTCCGCGCCGTCATGTCGCTGGAGATCGGCGGCGGCAACGGCATCCAGCCGCTGATGGCGGCGGCCCATCTTGGGGTCCCGGTAGTCGACGCCGACACGATGGGCCGCGCCTATCCCGAGGCGCAGATGACCAGCGTCGCGGTCGGCGATCTGCGCCCCTTTCCCTGCGTGCTTTACGACCCGCGCGGCATTGAGGTGGTGGTGAGGAAGGCCCCGAGCTGGAAGTGGATGGAGCGGGTGAGCCGCAAGATCTGCGTCGAGCTCGGCTCGATTGCCTCGACCTGCAAGGCGCCGCGTACCGGGCGTGAGGTCAAGGAGTGGGGCATCCCGTTCTCCGTGACGAAGGCGATCGCAATCGGCCATCGGGTGCTCGCGGCGCAACGCCGCCATGAAGATCCAATTGCCGCGATCGTTGACGAGGCCACAGGCAAGCTGCTGTTTCGGGGCAAGGTCGTCGACGTTGCCCGCCGCACGACCGAGGGGTTTCTCCGGGGCCGCGCCATTATCGACGGGCTCGACGAGGATCGCGGATCGCGGCTCGAGATCGCGTTTCAGAACGAATGGGTGGTGGCGTGGCGCGACGGCGCGCCGCTCGCAATGTCGCCCGATCTGATCTGCGTTCTTGACACCGTCTCTGGCGAGGCCTTTGGCACCGAGACGATCGGCTATGGCCGGCGGGTGTCGGTTATTGCGCTCCCTGCTCCGGCGGTTTTCCTGACAATGAAGGGGCTTGCGCATGTCGGGCCGCGCGCCTTCGGCTACGACCTCGACTACCGTTCGGTGTTTGCCGAGAGCGCCTAGCCATGCGGCGGATCGGCATCGACGTGGGCGGCACCAACACGGACGCCGTGCTGCTGGTAGACGGACAGGTTGCGGCTGCGGTCAAAACCCCGACGACGGCCGATGTCACCACGGGAATCGTGGCGGCGTTGGCGGAGCTCGCAGCCCATCCCGAGGCCGCGCGCGGCGCGATCGACGCTGTCGTGATCGGCACGACGCACTTCGTCAACGCCGTCCTCCAGCGCCGCGATCTCGCTCGGGTCGCGGGGGTGCGCATCGGTCTCCCGGCGGCCGCCTCGCTGCCGCCGTTCTGTGACTGGCCGAGGGATCTCGCCGATCAGGTCCGTGGCGAGGTATTCATGCTCGAAGGCGGGCACGATTATGACGGGCGTCCGATCGTGCCCTTCGACGAGAGCGGCATGCGGCAGGTCGCGCGGCGAATCCGCACCAGCGCGATCCGCTCGGTCGCGGTCGCCGCGATCTTCTCGCCGCTGGACCCTTCTTGCGAGGAACGGGCGCGGGCGATCCTCGCCGAAGAGTGCCCCGACACGGCGGTCACCCTGTCGCGCGATCTCGGCCGCATCGGCCTCCTGGAGCGTGAGAACGCCGCCCTCCTCAATGCCGCCCTCGTCGAGCTCGCGCGGGTTACCATCGCGGGCTTTACCCAAGCAATCGCGGCAAGCGGCGTGGCCGCTCCGCTGTATCTAACGCAGAATGACGGGACCGTGATGGCGGCCGAAGCCGCCACCGCGCTGCCGGTCACGAGCTTTGCTTCGGGTGCTACCAATTCGATCCGCGGTGCTGGTTTTCTCTCGGGGCTCGCCGACGCGATGGTCATCGATGTTGGCGGCACCTCGACCGACATCGGCCAGCTGCGCCGCGGTTTTCCCCGCGAGGCCAACTCGGTTGTCGAGGTGGGCGGCGTGCGCACCCTCTTCCGTATGCCGGATTTGCTGTCGATCGGGCTTGGCGGCGGCAGCGTCATCGAACGGGATCCGCTCGCCGTCGGGCCGCAAAGCGTCGGCTATCGGCTGACCCGAGAAGCCCTGGTCTTCGGCGGCCAGATCATGACTGCGACCGATGCTGCGGTCGCGGCCGGCCTCGTCGAGATTGGCGACCCTAAGGCCGCGGCCGCGCTGCCGCTCGGTCTCGTTCGCGCGATCCTCGATGAGGCGCGGCGGAAAATCGAGGATGCAGTCGACAGAATGAAGACCGAACCCGGCGATGTACCGCTGATCGCGGTCGGCGGTGCCAGCCTTTCTCGTGCCTGATCGGGTGGCCGGAGTCTCGCAGGTGATCCGGGTGCCGCACGGCGACTGCGCCAATGCGGTGGGTGCGGCAATAGCGCAGATCAGCGGCGAGACCGACCAGGTCTACCGCGACCTCGGCCGCGCCGAGGCGATCGCGTCGGCCGAAGCGCAAGCCCGGGATCGCGCCGTCGCTGCCGGCGCCGACCGGGCGAGCCTTCAGACCGTTGATGTCGAGGACATGCCCGTCGCCTATCTGCCAGGCAACGCTTTGCGCGTCCGCGTGCGGGTCGCAGGCGAGATGGCTTCCCCCCGCCGCCGCTTGATTAATTCGAGATCAGGCCCGCTGGATCATCTGGGTTGCTGACGCAATCGGGCGGCTGACGAGCGTCATGCCGATGCCTTCAAGGCGAAAATCGGTGGAGAGCCGACGATTGCGTCTCGATCGATTTAGGCAGTTATTTCCGGTGATAAGATCAGCAGAAGCCAAGGGTAGAGTGCATGCGCAAGTTTTTCGGGCCGATGGGCTCCGTCAGCCGCCTCGCGATTGAGAGCCAAGCACTCAGGAATAATATGCTCGGTGACCCGTCGACGCGCGTCGTCGACGTGTACGTCGCAGCCGGGCACGACGGACCGGGATTGCCCTTGCTTGTAGATCTTGTCGGCTTCACGGGCAGCGGCCTCTCCCACACGAATTGGGCCGGCTTCCGCGAGAACCTGCCGGAACGGCTCGATCGGCTGATCGGCGAACAGCGCATGCCGCCGGTCGTCGTCGCCTTCCCCGATTGCTTCACTCGGCTCGGCGGCAACCAGTACATCAACTCGGCCTCGATGGGTGCTTGGGAGGACTTCCTGCTGCAAGAGATGGTGCCGGCAATCGAGCAGCGCTTCGGGTGCGGCGGCGCCGGGCGCCGTGGGGTATTCGGCAAGAGCTCCGGCGGATATGGCGCGATCACGCATGCGCTCCGCCACTCCGATATCTGGTCGGCTGCGGCCTGCCATTCCGGCGATATGGGCTTCGAGTCGTGCTATCTGCCCGACATGCCGGCGGTCCTTCGCGCACTCGCCGGCGTCGACAACTCGATCGAGCGCTGGTGGCAGCAGCTTGAAGCCGCCCGAAAGCATCCGGAGGGTTCCGGCAAGGTGATCAACGCGCTGGCGATGGCGGCCAGCTATGATCCCGATCCGACGCAGTTCCTGGGCATCCGGCTGCCCGTGACATTCGACACCTGCGAGGTCATCGAGGAACGCTGGGCGAATTGGTCGCGGCAAGATCCTGTCGTCGCGATCGAAACCCGTGGGGACCATCTCCGCCGTCTGAAGGCGCTCTATATTGACTGCGGCGAGAAGGACCAGTTCAACCTGCTCTACGGCGCCCGCAGGTTCGCGCGGCGGCTGAATGAGCTCGGAATCGCGCATCGCTATGAGGAGTTCCCTGACAACCATAGTGGTGTCGATTACCGGATGGACAAGAGCCTACCTTTTCTCGCTGAGGCGCTCTCAGGCTGATGTGTATGGGCGAAAGGAAACGCGCCTCTTCAATCAGCCGCGCGTGACTGTTCCTTACGGGCGATCAGTAGCATGTGGCCCCGCTTCCCGATTGAGGTCGGTTCGCGTCACGCGAAGTCCACGTTTCATTGCTCTATAATCGAAGGCCACGCCGCGATGGCTGGGTAAGGGAGAGGAGCATGACCGGGTACGCTACGCCTGATGCAGCCCCGAACACTGCCGACTTGTTCGAGATAATCCGGACCACCCGGTCGATGCGGCGGTTAAAGCCAGACCCGGTGCCGAACGAACTGGTCCGAAAGATCCTGGAGGCGGGTGTCTGTGCTCCGAGCGGCGGGAATATGCAGCGGTGGCGCTTCCTGGTAATCCGTGATCCGAATATCAAGGAGGCCGTCGGGGCCTTGTACAAGCGTGCATGGGACGAGCAGGTTGGCCCGCGGTATCGCTCTGGCGAACCGGCCCCTGGCATGAGCCGGGCGCGCTTTCTACGTTTCCTGGACGCGGCGGAATATTTGGCCGCCCACATCCATGAGGCCCCGGTGTGGATCGTTCCGTGCCTCGAAGGCGGCAGACCGACCCGCACGTCCGGAGCGTCCATCTATCCTGCCGTGCAGAACATGCTGCTGGCGGCGCGAGCTCTTGGTCTGGGCGCGACTTTAACAACTCTTTATTTACAGTTCGAGACGAAAGCGGAGGCTGCGCTCGGCTTGCCGTCCGGCGTTCACTCGTATGCTCTACTGCCGATCGGTTACCCGGTGGGGCGATTTGGACCCGTCCGCCGTGTTGCGCTAGGCGATGTCGTCTATGAAGATCGATGGGGCCAGACCTACCGCGATCTGTAGCGGAGCGGGCTCGGCGACGGCTGCCGCGCTGCCCCCAATTCGGGCGCTCGGCCGTGCCGAGTAAAGTCAACGCAGCGACGTAAACATTAATTGCCTCCTTGGTCCGGTGGGTTGCGACCCGGCCGGAGGTTAAGGTCGGGTCTGCTCCGGAGAGTGAGGAGGAAAGCGCGGACCGGGAACTGGCGCTCTCTTGACCTGCGGCAATTGGGGATCGGATGTTGCTGCACGTTCATTGCGAGGAGACAAGCATGCCGGTGTCCGAGGTGAAAGCGGTCGAACGTTTATTGGGAACTCCCGTCTCCTACGCCTATGCGGTCAAGGCGGGGCCGTGGATCTTTCTGAACGGCCACGAGGCATTCGATTTCCAGAACGGGATCCCGGCAGAAGTGACGGGGCCTACCGCGTTCCCGCTATTCGGTCGACCCCGAAGCCGTCGCGAAGGCGACTTCATCCTAGACCGAATGCGCCGGATCCTGCGCGAGCTCGGCTCCGACCTGTCGCATGGCGTCCGGCTCGATCAATATTATCCAAACCCAAGAGCAGTCGCCGCCTACCACTTGGCCCGGCACGCTGAGTTTGGGGACTACATTCCGCCGAGCACCTCGGTCATCATGGAACGCTGCTTCAGCGCCGATACGACGATATCGAGCTCGCTGGTCGCCGTTGTCCCCGGCGGGGAATACGAGATCCGCAAGATCTACCCCGCAGGCGTCGGGTCCGCGCCGACTTCCGGTTTCGTGCCGGCCGTGGTCTGCAACGACTTCGTGTTCGTCGCTGGACAGATGGCGCATAACCCTGGGCAGGGGCTCGATCCACGCGCGCATGTACCCGAACACTCGGCCTGGGCCGGCACTGAGATTCGCAAGCAGACCGAGTTCCTGATCCGCGAAAAATTGAAGCCGGCGCTCGATGCCGCGGGATCGTCGCTGGAACGCTCGCTGAAGGCGCAGGTCTACCTCGCCCATGTCGCGGATTTCCCGGACTTCGTCGATGTGTGGACCGAGCACTTCGCTGCAATCCCCTGCGCGATAACGATCGTCCCGACCAAATCCTTTGCGACGGTCGGCGGAATCATCGAGATCAACCTCTTGGCACTGACTAACGCTGCGAGCCGCGAGAAGCGGGTGATCGAGGCCAACGTCCCCGGCATGGCGGCATATGGGCCGTGCATCAGGGCCGGCGAGTTCCTGCTTCCCTCTGGTCTGATGGCAATAGGGCGGGACGGTCAATTGGTCGGTGCGGCGGGGTCAGCCGGTTTTACCGGCTTGGCGCACGCTGGATACGCCCAGGCCGCAGCGGTTTACGACTACGTCGAAGCGCTCTGTCAAGCAGCCGGGACAACGATGGCCAATACTCTGCGCGCGCAATATTTTGTCTCCGACGTGACCCAATTTCCTGGAATTGCAATGGCCTGGTCAGCGCGGTTCGGCGCGCAGCCGCACCCGTTCATTTGCATCCAGACGCCGGCTGGAATGCCGGCGCCCGGCGTGGCATTGATTGCCGACTTCTGGATTTCGGCAAATGGCTAAGTTGAGCCGTTTCCCGGTGTCGACTTGGTGATCAGCGAGCCTAATCAGAGTTGATCGACCCGGCGCGAATGACGACGGTTCACGGCGGGTCAGAAGTAGGGCTGCCGCTCTCGACGGATCGGGGATCAGCCCCAAGCTCGTTATTGTTCTTGGAGGCCCAACGGGCGGCAGATGCCGGATCAGGGAGCTCCTGTGAGATGCAACGCGCCGCGTCGGCGGAGCAGGCGACCCGGCAGGGCGCCGGTGTGCTCCCCCTGGTCGATCACAGTGACGCCGTTGACGATCACCGTCTCGATGCCCCGCGGATATTGGTGCGGGTCGTCGTAGGTGGCTTGGTCGGCAATCACACTCGGGTCAAATATGACGAGATCGGCGGCCCTGCCCTCGGCGATAGTGCCACGGTCGGTGAGACCCAGTGCCATTGCCGCACCGCCGGTCATCTTGAAGATTGCCTGCGGCAGTCCGAGGAGATCGAGATCGCGGGAGTAATGTCCCAGAACTCGCGGAAAGGTGCCGTAGAGGCGGGGGTGGGGCTTGCCTTGGCCGGTGATCCCGTAGGGCGCGACGCATGGACCATCGGAGCCGACCAGGACGAGAGGGTCGGCGACGATCCTTTGCACATCTTCCTCGGACATCGAGCGCACCAGGATGCGGGTGGCGCCGCGATCGGCGATGATCAGATCGCAGGCCACGTCAAGCGGGTCCAGACTGCGCTCGCGCGCGAGCTCGTCGATCGTTTTGCCCGCCGGGGCAGTGGGCGAGTTGGCGACGCGGATGTCCCCCCAGGATTCGAGCCGGCCGAAATTCGTAAAGCCGCTTTCGGCCAGGTTCTGGCGGATGCGGGCGCGGGTATAAGGATCGGCAAGGCGCGCCAGCATCGCATCCATCCCACCCTCGTGTATCCAGGGCGGCAGCAGAAAGCGCAGCGGATTGGAAGCGGTGTCGTAGGGATATTGATCGCAGTGAACGTCGACCCCACGCGCGCGGGCCGCGTCGACAGCATCAAGAAGCGGTCTTGCTCCACCCCAGCTGTCAATGCCCGAAAGCTTCAGGTGCGCGATCTGAACATGGATCCCGCAGCTCTCGCCGATGTCGATCGCCTCGGCGACCGCCTCCTTGACCCCGTGCGACTCGTCACGGATATGCGATGAATAGCGGGCGCCGTGCTGTTTCAATACGCGGCCTAATGTGCGGATTTCCTCGGGCTCCGAATAGAGGCCGGGCGGGGTGAACAGGCCGGTCGACATGCCGAGCGCGCCAGCATCGAGAGCCTCCGCGAGCATCTGCTGCATGTGTCGAAGCTCGCTTTCAGTGGGCGCCCGGTTTTCCATGCCCATCGCCATCAAACGAAGCGTGTTGTGCCCGACTTGCATGACGGTATTTAGGGCTATGGCGGGCCATGCTGCCATGTAGCCGGCGAAGTCGGTCTCGGTGAAGGGCAGCCACGGCGCGCTTGCCGACAGATATTGGGCAAGGAGTTCCGCCTTGCCGGGCAGGGCCGGGGCCACCGAGAAGCCGCAATTGCCGACGACCTCTGTAGTGACGCCTTGGCGGATTTTGGCTTCGGCCAGGGGATTGAGAGGCAGTGTGAAGTCGGAATGGGTATGAATGTCGATAAAGCCGGGGGCGAGGACGCGCCCGGTCGCATCAATCTCCTGGACGGCGGTTTCGGTCCGCCGCGGCTCGATCGCTGAAATTCGTCCATCACGAACCGCGACGTCGAGGGATCGCGGGGCGGCGCCGCTGCCGTCGATAACGGTTGCGCCGCGGATCAATAAATCGTCCATCCTTGCTCCTCCTCTTACGCCAAGGATCGCGGCCGATCACCTGGGCGCTCGCTGCCATGCCGGCTGGGCCAGCATACCGTTTATCGAGCATGCGATCCTGTCAGGCTGTGGCAGATCCCCTGAGGGCGAATGGTGTCCTGTTGCGCCGGCAGGGTTTGGAAGGCGTGGTCACGACCCGGAGCTTGGCACCAGCGCATCGCCCGTGGCGATTTCGCCGCCCGCCACCACCTCGGCATACACCCCCATATTAATGTGGCCGAAAGTGCGCCCGAGGGCGGTGACGACATCGAGATCGCGTGTTGCAGTGGCTGGATTGACTTGGGTTGCCGCGCATCGGGTTATCGGCGAGATCACTCGCAGCCGCGCAGCGCCGATAGCGAGTTCGGACTCGACCCAGTCGTGCTCGCTCCACGCCGCTGCCCCGTCGAAATAGACATTCGCGCGAAATCGGAGAGGATCCACCGGCACGCCCATCGCCGCTTCGAGCGCCTTGATGCTCGCGCGATTGATCAGAGAAACGTATTTATCCGTCGTCGCATTCGGCTTTCGCCGCGCATCGGCAAAGGCGTGCCCCGGCGCCGAGACAACGCGCAACGGCCCTTTGACCGAGCCGCCGAGGAAATTGCCGAAAAATTCGGAGACCAGCAGGCACCCTTCCGGCTCGGTGATCCGCGCGCGCAATAACATCCTGCCGTTTTTAGAAATCGATAGGACATCGCTTTCGGCATCGAAGCTCGTCTGCAACTGCGCCAGCCTTTCGTCGCGCATCAGCATGAGGAAATAGGATTTCGACAACCATAAAGGGTGCGCCGGATCGAAAGGCGTCGAGCCGAGCGCAATCGCAAAACCCCGATCGTGCGGCAGGCATTCGCCGGGGGTGAGCGCGACCCGGTGCATCTTCTCGGCGCTCAGGCCCTTTACCGGATAGCGGTAGATTGCGGCAACGGCGTTGGCGATGTTCGGCACCCTGGGCCTCCCCTATGCTGGATGAGAGGACACAATTCGTCAGTCCTGCCCATCCTTGCATGATTCTCTGAACCGCGATGAGACCATCCGTCAGAGCGGCAGGGCCGGGCTGCAGGATCAGCGACGATTCGATTTCATCCAGGTATTGGTGCTGGCTTCGATCGGCAAGGACGTCGAGACCACCGGCCGTCTTGACGAGCTCCGAATTGAATGCGTGAAGGTTTAGTTCCTATGGAATGAGATCCGCGGCAATGTCGGCCTGAAGAATCCGAAAACGGAAGGGCGAGATCGGGTTCAGGCCGGCGATCTTGTCGATGTTCGCCGATGTGAAGGCGCTGACCCGCGGCTTCTATAAACCCTCCTCCACGATCTGCCTGATCCGCGACCCATCCATCCTGTTCAGGCCCAACTCGTCGAGCGTTCGTCCGCCGGCGTTTCGGGGCCGAGCTCCTCAGAAATTGGCGAGGTTGCCGAGGACGCAGAGGCCGGAGACCGAGACCGCGAAGATCATCGGCCAGCGACGGCGCATGAAAGGGGCCGAGAGCGAGAGGTAGCCCGCCACCGCTAGCTTCGGCAGCCACCAGAAGGCGCCGAGCTGGGCCTGCGACCAGGCCATCAGCGGGTTGGCCTCCCACACCCCGGGCAGCGCCAGCGCATGGTTGGTGGTGACGATGTCGGCAATCTGCAGGCCGACGAACAGCAGCAACCACAGCGGATAGGCACGCGGGACCCGCAATGAACCATTGACCGGCAGGCTGCAGAAACCTCGCGGGCGGGCCGAAAATCCATCATTTCGGTCACGGCATAGCGGAGAGCCGGAATCGATAAGCTGCTGATGCAGATGGTTTCCTGCTTTCGAGTGTGTGAAGAAGTGTCGACGTGCGAGCGCAGACGCCTCGTCATTCCGGGATGCACCTCGCCCTTGGCCAGGGGTTCCGGGCTCGCGTCCTCGGACGGCCGGCCTTGGCGGGCCGCCCCGGGGATCGCCCGCGCCCCGGAATGGCGAATTATCTAATTGCTTCACGAGCTCTTTCGCGGGAATGCCGGATGAGCTGGTCGCGCGCGGTGTGGAACCGATCAAACCAGTGTTCAGCATCCTGCTAACCCTTCCGACCTTATGGCCCGGCATCAGATTGTCGTTTGCCCTCAGAAAAGGAACGTTAAAGCGGATAATTTGTCCCGCCCGGCCGTTATCCATCGTTTCGGATTAACTACAGATTAGGCGCGCTTAAGTATAAATTCTGTTGAGAATTGTGCCTGTTTGAGCAAGGTCGAAACCACGACAGCGCGCAGGTCGAGGTCGATCGGTTCGAGGTTGAGGACTTTTACGATGTATCAGGACGAGTATCAGGCGGCGGTCGCGGCCTTCATCCGCTGCAACGGCATCACCCGCTGTCCAACGGCCTGCGCGCTGCCGACCCAAGCTACGGTTCCGGAGGCCGACCGGGCGGCGCTCCAGAGCTATGCGGCGACCCGCAATTTGTCGCGCCAGCAGAAGATCGCCGCTCGCCAAAGCTCGTTCTGGGCCGCCAAGGTCCTGGCGGGTCCCGGTGACTAGCGCCCTCGACCGGTTGCCGCTCGAAATCCCCGCCATGAGCGACGACCTGCCGCCGCCCAATACCACGCGCTGGGTGGTGCGCCGCAAGGCCGCCGTCGTCGCTGCGGTGCGCGCCGGCCGGATCACCCTCGAAGAGGCGCTCAGCCGCTACCAGTTGACCGAGGAGGAGTACCGCTCCTGGGAGCGCGCCTTCGAGCAGCACGGCCTTCCCGGGCTGCGCGCCACGCGAGTGCAGCAGTACCGCAACCCCCGCCAGCCGCGGGGCCCGCGCGGCCGGCGTTGAGCGGGCGGGCCAGCAAGCTTGCGGCGTCGCGCAGCAGCGGCGCCTGGCAGGCAAAATCGGCGAGAACCGCGAGCATCACGCTGACGATCCACCACCAGCCCAGCTCGCGCCACAACCAGAACTGAAGCTCTATGGCGCAAGCCACGCTTTCGGGCGCCTCCAACCGCTGCAGCGCGGCATGAAGGTTGACCCGGAAGCATTCGCCCCACATCAACAGCACGATCACAGTCGCCGCGCCTAGCCCCAGAGCGCGGCAACGCCGCAACGGGACGCGCGAGACGGCCAGCAGCCCGGGCATGACCAGAAGCAGGAAAACGCCCCGGTAACCGACGCTCTGCCCGGCGAAAAAGCAGCCGGCGATCGCCGCGCTGCCGATCACCAAAAGGAGCCGTTCGCGCGCAGCCAGAGCGGCGAGCGCGGCCCGCAGCTCGGGCCAGCGCAAGAGCCTGCGGCAGATCGCGATTGCAGCGCCGATCAGCGCGGCGTAAAGCCCGATCCGGGTGATTCCTCCCACCAGCGCCGCGGCGCTCGACGGCTGCGCCGCCTCCTCCGCCGCCAGGCTCAGCGCGACCGGCAGGTTCTGCGCCCCAAACAGATCGGTGTCGTATCGGCCGCGCGCAATGTGCGGCCACCCTTTCGCGATCTCGGCCTGGTACTCCGCAAAGAACAGCGCGAGCACGGCCGCGATTACCAACGCAACGACGAAGACGATCCTAGGGCGCTCGCGTAGAATAACGATCAGCACCGTCGCCGGATAATATTTGATCAGCGCCGCCAGCAGAGCGGCAGAGTACCCAACGAACCGAAGCGGCGAGCGGCACTCGGCACAGAGCCCCGCCGCCAACGCCATCATGAACAGCAGAATGTCGGGATTGGCCCGCTCCAAGGCAAAGACGACCATCGTCGACGCGGTCGCCGCCACCACCAGGGCCAGTTCCAACGGCCTTTCCGGAGACGGAAGCAGGCTCAGCGAGGCGATGAACAGCAGGTCGACCGCCCATCCGACCGCCATGGTGTCATTGACGCCGAGTGGGATGCCCGCCGCGGCCAGCCATATCGGCGAGTAGTTATATCCCCGGTTCAGCACGTCGCACGGGTTGGACAGGATCACGTCGATGCCCTGCCGCGCACATTCCCACGCAGCCAGCGAGCCGCTGATGTCGACGAACGGGAAGCGGAACGGCACAATCCCGTAAGAGCGCAGAATGTCCTCGTAGAGCTCCCGGTTTCCGTAGGCATGGAGCCAGGACAGGCCCAGAAAGAGGACGAGGACCGAGCCCGCAGCGCAAAACCGATATGCCCAGCCCGGCATTGCAGCTCTCGATTACTGCACGCGGGCAGTATCGGATGCGGCCAGCCCGGCCAAGGAATCGGGGAGCGGTGTGGCCGTCATCGGGATCGGCCGGCATGCTTGCGATCGACGTGCGACGCATACCGTGCCGAAGCAGCGTAATGTCGCAAAGCCCAGATCTGCGGGCGGCGGCCGCGTATAGAGCAATGTGTCGAACCCGTCCGCGGCGGCGGTCAGCGCGGCTTCGTCCTTGGGCCAATAGAGCGGCGCGGGTCTATGGAAATGAGTATAACCGCCGTAATCCAACCAATCGGTGCCCATGGCGCCATAAAGGCCGACCCCGCATGGCGCCGGGCCGTGCGCAACGAAGGAGGCCGCGACCAACGGGTCATGGGTGCGCTGCCGGAAAAAGGCGAGAGTGGTGCCGGTCCACACCTGCAGCGAAGCCAGACCCCACCAGGCTAGGGCGAGGGCGGCGCTCGCGAGCGCGGCGCCGCTCCTCGGACAACCCCGGCCGATCAGCCAATCGCGCGCCCAAGCCGTCATCTCCGCAAGGCCCAAACCGGCGCACACCGTCAGCAGCAGGACCGCAGGATAGATGAAGCGCGGCTCCTTGTGCGGAATGGCCGAATGACTGACAAAAATGACGACAGCGAGGACCAGCAGCAACGGCATGCGCCGCGCGCCGACCGCCGCCAGCAATAGAAGCGTGGCACCGGCGCCGCCCCATAGCTCCATCTCGCCGACCAGGTAATAGCTCCAGGGTGCGACGCCGAATGTCGAGCTGACGCCGTAAACGACGTTATAGAGGACGTAGCGCCAGATCGACGCGAACGGGTAGCCGAGGGTGAGGGTATCGAGAAGCGCGGCGGCCGCTAGGCTGGCGCAAGCCCCGCCGAGCATCGACGTGGCACGGGCGCGGGGCGCCCGCCAATTCGCCCAGATTGCCACGACGAGGATTGCGGGGGCCAGCTGGATCCGCATTACTGCGACGAGCCCGAGCAAGGCCCCGCCGAGGCAGACGCGGGGGCGCGACTCCACGCGATACCCCGGCTGCAGCACATAGACCGCGACGACCAGCAGATGGCCCGCGATCGCCTCGAGCAGGGTCCGGCCGCCAAAATAGACGAGCTCGGGGGCGACCGCGACGGCGGCTCCGCCGAGAAATGCGCCTCCGACGCCGAATGCTCTGCGGCACCACAAATAGCAGCACACCACCGGCGCCGTGCCGAGCGCCGCGAAACTCACCGCGATCAGCGGCAGGTAGTAATCGGGCCCGTCGCCGGCGATCCGCGACAATTCCATGAGCCCGGCAATAACCCCCGGCAACAGCCAGGAGCGCACGCCGAGCCGGAATTCCCAGGTCACGAGACCGGCGCCGAAAACCAGGCGGTGGGCCGGTTCGGCGGCCTGGAAGATCTCGTCCGCCCAGGCCGAGCTGGGCTCTATCAGGATCGGTTCGACGCGGAGCGCGACCGCCAGCATGACAAGGGTGGCGAGGCCGGCTTTTTCGAGCCAGCTCATGCGGGGATGCCCCGATCCCCGGCCTTCCGGTTCATCAGGCGGGTGAGCCTCGCTTCATGGTCCGCAACGCCACCCCGGCCACCAGCCCACCCAAGCTCAATGCAATCATCGGCCCGATCGGTAGATGCGACAGCTCGGCCAGCCGGCGGGGGATCAGGGACAACATGAACAGCGCAACCAGGGCCAGCTTCTCGCCGTCGCTGAGGTGGTCCCTCAGCTCGGGGCGCAGCAGCCAGATTCCGGCCACCCCGGCCAGCATCAGATCGTAAAACAGCGCGAGCGGGGCTGCGACAAGGGCCGCGGAAGCGAGCGTCGCCGCCCGGATCGCCAGAGGGAGGCGGCGCCCCCAGACGAGCCCGACGAGGATTGCCGCCGCGGCAATGGCGCCCAGCTGCAGCGCGCCAGCGATTTCCGGCTGAACCCCGAGCTGCCGCACAGCCCCGAAAGGCGTCACATAGCCGGTGAAGGGGATGCGCCCGGATGCGTAGACCCCGAGCGAGTTGACGGCCGCGTCAAGGTAAGCCTGCCATGTCGGCCAGCCGAAGACCCCGAGCGACAGCAGACAGAGCACCGCCACCGTCAAGAGAGCAGCCGCGAAGGCGCGCCAATGGCGACCGGCAGCGAGCGCCACCGGAACCAGCAGGGCGAGATGCGGCTTGTAGCAGAGCGCCCCGAACAGCAGCCCGGCGATGGCGGGGCGCCGCTCGACGAGCAGCGTCGCCGCCCCGAACAGCGCCGCAGTAAGAAGCGAGTTCTGCCCCATGCCGAGCGTCCACAGCAGCGGCGCAAAAGCGAGCAACGGGAGGAGAACGCGCCAGTCTGGCTCACCCAGGATGCGCCGCGCGATCAGCAGGTAAAGGACGAGAGTCGCCGCCTCGAAGACGAGGAACGCCGCGAGATAAGGCAGGCGCGCCAGTGCGGCGCAGATCAGCAGAAAGGTCGGCGGATAATAAAAGAGATTGTGCTCTATGCCGGGCTCGGCGGCTCGCTCCTCGGCCGCATGGTGCGCCGCCCTGTCATAGGCGAGCTCCGGCGTGCCGCTATTTGCAAGGCTGCCCGCTGCGTAAAAGCTCACGAAGTCCGTGCTGGCCGGTCTGTCGAGCGGGACAATCAGGCCGTAAGTCCCGGCAATTACAAATCCAAAAAACGCAATCTCGAGCGCCAGCAAAATTCCGCAGGCGCCGTACACGCGCCTGCGGTCGAGCAACTCAGCCAATATCGCAATCGGCATCCGCCGCGGCGGCGCGACCGAGCGCCGACCGCGGGTAACACCGAGCGCGGATATCAGAGGCAGGATGCGATCCGGCTGAAGGTGCTGCTGAGATTGGAGCCGACCAGGCTGAAAGCAGCAATCGCCGCGACCGCGATCAATGCAGCGATCAGTGCGTACTCGATCGCCGTGACACCGGATTCGTCGTGGAGCAGATTGGCAAAAAGCGAGCGCAACAGGATTCTCCTCGGTTTAGAAAAGTAATCGCCAGCATGCAACCGATTGTTTAAACAAGGGTTAAACCGCACGGCGGCGTTCAAAGGCAGGACGCGATGTTGCTGAAGGTGGCGCTGAGATTTGAGCCGACCAGGCTGAACGCGGCGATCGCAGCCACCGCGATCAACGCAGCGATCAGTGCGTACTCGATCGCCGTGACACCGGATTTGTCGTGGAGCAGATTGGCAAAAAGCGAGCCCAATGGAAGTCTCCTCGGTTGCAGAACTCCCGCTCAGACTGCAGCCGAACTCTCAAATAAGTGTAAACAACTGCTTGGGGCCGGTTCCGGCCTATTGGAAGGCTTTTCGAGGTCGGGATGAAGGGGAGAGGATGCGCGCGGCCGAATGCCGCAGAGTGCGTGCCGGTGCGCACACACTCTATGTCAGAGACCGCGCCGCCGGCGAAATATCCTCCATATGCGGGAGCTGAGCGGCGGTTGATCAGCTTCGGCAAAGCCAGCCTCGCTGCGCTGGTGATCATCTTCGCAGGCGCGCTGAGGCTCGCCGGCGGCCCCGTTGCCGCCCAGGAGAAGGGGTTTTTCGAGCGGGAGACGCTGACCGGCGACTGGGGCGGGAAGCGCCAGCAGTTGCAAAATGCCGGGGTCGATCTCGGCCTCACCGACGTTGCCGAAACTCTGTCCAATCCCGTAGGCGGCATGAGGCAGTCGACGATTTACCAAGGCCTGCTCACGGCATCCCTTGCGCTCGACCTCGAACGGCTCGCGCATTGGCAAGGAGCGAGCTTCTACGTCGATGGGTACCAAATCAGCGGGCGCGGGTTGTCGAGAAACGCAATCGGCAACCTGCTGGCCGTCAGCACGATCGAGGCGCTGCCCTCGACGCGCCTCCATGATCTGTGGCTGCAACAGGAGTTTGCTTACCCGCAAACCTCACTCCGCGTCGGCCAGATCGCGCTCGACGATGAATTCTATATCAGCAAATACTCATCCAACTTCGTCAATTCGACGTTTGGTTGCCCAGACTTGCTCGCAGTCGACCTGCCGAGCGGCGGTCCCTGCTATCCGTTCGCGGCACCGGGTGCGCGGCTCCTCGGCGCGCTGGCCTCCGATTTGACATTGTCCGGCGCCGCCTTCAACGGCAATCCGGCACCGCCCGGACCGGGCGATCCACAGGTTCGCAACTCGAACGGCACCAATTTCCTGATCGGCCAAGGCGGTTTCCTGGTAATGGCCGAGCTCGCCTACACCTTCGATCAGGAGCCGACTGGCTCTCGGCTCAGCGGCGTCAAGCTCGGCGGCTGGTACCATACGGCGACGTTTCCTGACCTGCGCCGAGACAGCTCGGGACGCTCGTTGGCGGACCCGGCCAGCAACGGAACCGGGGCTGCCCATAACGGCAATCTTGGATTTTATCTGGTGCTCGACAAGACGTTGTGGCGACCCCCGGGCGCCGCAACGCCGGGCCTTGCCGGGTTTGTTCGCGTCGGCGGCGCCTTGCCCGACCGTAATCTGATCAGCCTCGAAATCGACGCCGGCCTGACTTACAACGGCCTCTTCCCCGGCCGAGAGCTCGACCTGTTGGGCGTCGCCTTCGCCTATGGCCGCATCAGCAATTCCGCCCGCAATTCGGACCGGGACGCGCTTCTCTTCACCGGCATCGGCGGCACGCTCCGCGATTACGAGGCCGTGCTCGAGATCACCTACCAGGCATACATGACGCCATGGTGGGTTTTGCAGCCGGATCTACAGGTGGTTCTTCATCCCGGCGGTCACATTGCCGCGCCCTTTGCGGCGCCTGCGACCCGTCCGATCCCCAATGCTCTGGTCCTCGGTCTGCGATCGGCCCTCGTTTTCTGAGGTGTGACGGCTTCCCTCACTCCTACCGCACCACCGATATTAATTTCAGAGAAGTTTAAGCGTGCAAATTCGGTGACCAAGATTTCACCTACAGCCCTTGCAATTCCCGAAAGGTTGGCCGGAATCCAAGGTTTCCTGGATGTCAGGTCCGCCGCCACATATCCACAAGCCATGATGCCGACCATCGGGATTTGCACACCGCTCGAGCCGGGCCTCGGCAGACCGAGACGGTGAGGGCTGCACGTGCGGCAACCAGGCGCAACCCGTTCATATACAAGCGTGTCTGCTAGAGCTCCGGGATCTCCCGGGAGGAGATCCGGAGGCCGACATTCCCTTTCGTCGTTGGGGGGTGTGACGTCACGCCGTTGAGGTAGAACCAGTCGGGCTCCGATAATCGTCCGCCGCCGGGACGATCTGATAGCAGCCTCCGACCCGTGCGCCGCCGCGCACGGCGAGCACAATCGGGGCAGCCGGATCGACCATTGCCGGAGGTACCGCGATCGAGGCGGCGAAAGCCGGATGAGCCACAAAGAAGAGGAAGAGGAGAGGGAGTCTCCTCATCATGGCACCGGAATGTTCGCATCCCAGTTATTTCGTACCTCGCCGGGACCCGGATCAATAAATCCCGCAGCAAATCCATCGGCTATCGAGCGTCGGCTCATGACACTGATGGCCTTATCAATCTCGGTAAATCCGAGACTATGTATACCAAAGAGGATATCCTGCACGTACTTGCCATAACTTCCACGATCATGCGATGGCCTCAAGTGTGATGTGATCGGTAACCGTGCTCATGTTAGGGCCAATTCCCGGACCGGCCGGGTTGACAATGATGTTTTTTCCTGAAAGAGCGAATATTCCTCCGGCATCATAAAAGGGCGCACCGAAGCGGACTATCCCGGTAAACGGACTGCCGTCGCTCATGGCTACCTCATAAGTGGCTATGACGGTGCCCGGAGGCGTCGTGTCCGCCACCACCGGGGTGTTTGGCGTGACCGTGATCACCGGCTGTGCTGCTGAGGGGGGTGGTGGGGGGGTGGGGGTGGTGGGGGTGCCGGCGGTGGCGGGCCCGGCGGCGAGGCAACTACGCTGAACATAGTGCGTGCCAGAACGGCCCAGCCGTCATTGGCATAAAATCGTGCTTCGTAAGAGCCGTCAGCTGTCGGGCCACCAAGCAAAATCGAAGCTGCGGTTACGCCGATATCCGGCAGTTGCGCCTGCGAGCCGCTGAGATAAGTCCAAGCCATGGTTGGTGTGTCGGGAGCGCCGGCGGGGGCATATCCCACCCAATCGGACCGGTTCCCAGGACCATTGCTCACCGCTATGGCCAGCATCGCACCCTCCGTTACGACCGCATTGCCGGAGCCGTTGACCGTAATCATCGGAGCTGATTGCGGCGGAGGCGGCGGCGGCGGAGGAGGCGGCGGCGGAGGCGGCGGCGGAGGCGGCGGAGGAGGCGGCGGAGGGCGGCGGAGGCGGAGGCGGCGGCGGCGGCGGCGGAGGCATCACTACCGGTGGTGCGACCCTTACTAAGAAGTTCGCAGAGCCGCTGAACCTGGTGTCTATCCCCATCGCGTGGACGCGGATGGAATAATAGCCGGGCAACGCCGGGCTTCTCTTCCATGCGGTCACCAGCGCATTCGCGGAAATAGCGAAATAGCCGGCGGAGGCTTTGGTCAAAGTATAATTACAAGGTACAACAGTGCCCGACGAATTCTTTGTACTAAGGACCCCGATTACCGTCCCAGCAGGTGCGTCGCTGGTAACGGTTAAATTGTCAATGGTGATTGTCATTAGTCTCTCTATACTAGCTAAGAATGACAGACCGCTTGGCGGCCATTATTGTTTGTATCTCCGTTATTCCGGTAAATCGCTTGTAATACGAGCGCTTACGGTTGCATCTTCGTAAATCTCACACTCGATTAACGAATCAGAAATTTTTTGTGCTCTGGAATAGACGCTGGTTAGAATTTTACAGGGCTAATAATAATCACAATAACAATGAGATACTATCTGGAGACGGCTCCCGTCGCGGACGTGACCGCTTGAAATGGGGGATCCGGCGAAGCTCCAGAAGGACTAAGGAATAAATGCGTAAATGGGCCGAGATTGTCTCAAAACAATTATAAAATAGTTCGTAATGGCCATGAACGAAGTGCTAATGGTAGTAACCAGACGGATGATTCCCGCGCCTTTCTCGTCGCCCCCGCGAAAGCGGGGGTCCAGAGCCTGCCCCTGGCTTGAACAGGGGGCCGCAGCCGCCGAACCCGCCGCTCTGGATGCCTGCTTCCCGCGGGCATGACGGTGAGGCGACGTGGGTGCCAAAATGTTAGAAGCCTACCACTAATGCCTCGCGCCGGGGCGGCACCATCAGCGGACAACGGGCCATCTTATCTCCCCGCAGCGGGAGCCCAGCCGCTCTGGCGCGCACGTTTGTGGATTGGAATTTTCCCGCTCGCCGGAACGACAGTGATGTACGTGTCCAGAGAAATCCGAGATTTTCAATTCGTCTCTAATCGGCTGCTGGGATCAGCCTGCAGCGGTCCTTGGTTCAGCTACGTGAGCCGCACCAGTTAGCCGATCATACACATTCCGTCTGGATTCGTCAATTATAAAAAATATGATTTTGTCAAAATGGCATACGCCCGAAAGGGCATACTAGAGCCCAACCCTCGGACAACTCGCGAAATACTAATGGCGACCAACCCATCTTGCTGTTAAGAAATCCGATATGTTAATGTTTTTACGCAATAGCCAATTGCCCCTTTTGTCATGGACCATGTGGGTGTGCCGGAAGTCGGCGAGCCGATCCCGACAGCATTCTACCCGTAAATCTCGCAATTCACCACGAGCTTTTGTGGATAGGTCAGCATGCCTCGAATTTCGACATGGCTAAGGCAATCGGCCTCTGGTTAGATGGAGCTGGCGGTGTAGTGCGGATCAATTCTCCGATGACCCATTGGAGCTGCGGGTTTTCGCATGTCTATCAAAGTTGAGGTGTTGAGCGCGCTTCGCTGGAGCGCCGCTGGTCGGTTGGCCGGTCAACTCGGCAGCTGGGCCGCCACGATTTATGTTATCAGAATCCTCAATCCAGCCGATTACGGCTTGATGGGAATGGCAAGCATTCTGATCGGTCTTGCAGCCCTATTCAACGAGCTTGGCGTGATCCCGGCGTTGATCCAGTCACGCCATTTGGATGAGTGCGTAATCAGGCAATTGTTCGGGTTTGTCATAACCTCGACAATTTTCATCTTTTGTGTCCTGTTCGTGGCTGCGCCCCTATTCTCGACGTTTTTCGACGAGCCACGGCTTACCTCGGTCACCCGTGCTCTTGCGGTTACGATGGTGATCGGAGGGGTTTCTGCGGTTCCGAACGCATTGTTGGAGCGCAGCCTTCAGTTCAAAGGCCTTTCTGTGGTCGAATTTTCGGCGATGGCACTGGGCAGCGGCACCACCCTCGTCCTGGCGATCCGAGGTTTTGGCGTTTGGTCGCTCGTCATTGGCAACATCGTGACGACCACAGCCAAGACGATTGGTGTCCTGGTCGTCAGCCGATTTCACCTATCGCCGATATTTCGACTGCACGGACTTCGATCGATGTTTGTCTTCGGAGCCAATATAACAGGTCAGCGGGTCCTCTGGTACGTCAATTCCTCGGCAGATGTGCTGCTGGTCGGGAAGCTGCTCGGAGACCAGGCCCTTGGGGTCTATTCGGTCGCGTTCCAACTCGCCACCTTGCCAGTGTCAAAAATGTTCGGAATCGTAAACCGTGTGGCGTTTCCGGCATATGCGCGCATACAGGGTGACAATCGGCAGGCGAGAGACTACTTCATCACCAGCGTTAAACTCTCCTGGTTGCTGTTCTGTCCTGTGCTTTGGGGGATGTCGAGCGTGTCGCACGAGTTTGTGCAGGTCTTCATGGGAGGCAATTGGGCCGAGGCCAGCATTGTCCTTGCACTGATCCCCTTGGTCGTGCCGTTTCGCGTGATATCATTACTGATGGCTCCGCTGACGGATGGGCTTGGCCGCCCGGATATCGGTTTGCGTAATCTCGCGACGTTCACGCTGCTGATCCCGATCGCCGTCCTGATCGGTACCTTTTGGGGCCTGACCGGGGTATGTATCGGATTGATCATCGCATCGGCTTCGGCTTTGCTCATCAACTTTCGCCGTAGCCTCGGCTTGCTCGGGCTCGACCTCTCAGTGCTTTTCGGGGCGATTTTTCCCACGGTCATCGCGGGCGTCGTCATGTATCTCGCCGTGTGGCTCGTCAAGACATTGGTTTTCGCCAGCGCTGCCGCGCCGCTGCAGCTTTGCGGGGAGATCGTTGCCGGCATAATCACTTACTCGGCAATGACCTTTTTGGTCAATCGCAGCGCTGTCCGCCAATGTCTAGCCCTGATGCGAATGCAATGATGAGAAGCTCGATCTCGGCACGCAACAGCTCGCTCGGTTTTGTCGGCGACATTTGCCTAAGTCTTGACGTTATCAATACCGTGCGAAGGCGTGGGGGGGAATTCCTCTTCGAACGGGTCCACCAATTGTTCGAAGAGCTAGATCTCGTGATCGGGAATCTCGAGTCATGTATCACCGACGAAGGTCGGTCAGAGCCCCCGCTTCGCCCGCCATTGCATACACCGAGAGACGTAGCCCAGGCTTTGCGCTCGTCCGGTATCGATGTCTTCAGCCTGGCAAACAACCACGTAATGGATTTTGGGTCTAGCGGCCTGCGCTCGACATTGAAATATTTGGACGAGGGCGGTTTTTATCATTTCGGCGCGGGCATGACGAGGTCGGAGGCAGAAGCCCCGCTCCACATCGAAGTGGGTGGCAGAAAGCTGGCTTTGCTCGGGGCGTGCGATGTGACGGCTTGCTGGGCGTCGGACGGTCGCCCCGGGGTCGCGCCGCTCAGCGAGCGCAGGCTTTTGCACCGGGTCGCGCAGGCGAAGGAAACAGCCGATCTCGTCATCGTCGTTCTGCATGCCGATTTGGAATTCGTCAGCTTCCCGGCGCCTTGGCGTCAACGCCTTTCCCGGCGCCTGATACGACAGGGCGCGGCACTGGTCATCCAGCATCATCCGCATGTGTGCCAGGGTATCGAGAACTACATGGGCGGGCTCATCGCCTATTCGCTGGGCAATTGCGTGTTTCAGGTACACGAGAACGAATATCAGGAGAGCTGCGCCGGGACCGCTGACAGCATGCTGCTGCAAGTCGATGTGACAGGTCCGCAGCGCGAGCCGGCGCTAAGCGCCACCACACATTTGTTCAGCATCGATCCAAACCATAGACCGGTGCCGTGCGATGCGCCCACAGTCCAGCGCCGGCGGCGAGAAATTGAACATCTCAGCGGGCAACTGCTCAGGCCGCGTATCGTCAGACGAGTTTGGCGAGATACCTGTCGCCAGCAGGTCTACGGGACCATTCTCGGCAGTTATTACACGGCGCGAAGAAAGGGTCTTTCTGCTGCGATCGGGCGTCAATGGGAGATTGTCCGAGCCGCTGAAAACCGTCGCTGGATCTACGGATTCCTTTCGGCCGGCTTTCGCTGAATAAATAGTTCGCGCCCATGACCTAAGGCCCGCAAGCTACCGCGCGGGCGGGCGACGCATCGCCCAAAACGCGACGCAGCCGCAGAGATAGGCGGCAATCGACAGCAGGAAAGCGAGCCGATAGCTGCCGGACAGGTCGAAAATCCATCCGGCCCCCCATGATCCGGCGGCGGAACCGATGCCGCTGCCGATCGTGATTACGCCAAGAATCGTGCCGAGCTGCGCGCCCGGGGAAAAGATCGGCGGTCTTGGCGGTGATCGCCGGGCCGCGGGCACCCCAGGTCAAGCCGAAAAAGCAGGCGTGCAGCCACAACAGCCAGTGCTGGTCGGGGCTCGCGATCAGCAATGCGCAGACCACCCCGAAGATCGAGAAGCCGTAGGCCAGGATCGCCGACCACTCGCGCCCGATATAATCCGAGAGGGTGCCGGTGAGGATCGTGCCGGGGATCGCGAGAAAGCTGCCGATGCCGAGAACGCCCGCGGCATAGAGCTTGTCGAACCCGACATCCACCGCGAAGGCGAGCTGGTGCAGCGACACCAGAAAGCTGCCGAGCCCGGTGAACAGATAAACGGCAAAAAGCAGCCAGAAATGCGGTGTGCGTATCGCTTCGGCCAGCGTCCAACCGGCGGAAGGCCGGGCCTCCATAGAGGAGGCCGTGCTCGATTTGCGGGTCCCGCCGGTATCGGATAGCGGCCGGCACGGCGAAACAAAATCGCGAGCAGCGGCACGCAGGCGGCAACAAAGCCGGCCTGTGCCAAATAGGTCTCGCGCCAGCCGATGCCCGAGATCGACAGCTGGACCAGCGGCGCCGAGGCGGCGCGCCCAAACCCGTTGGCCGATTGGACAATCGAGATCGCCATGCCGCGGCGCCGCTCGAAACGGCGCGACAGCAAGGGCACGAAAACGACCAGGCCCAGACAGTTCGCCCCGATCGTCATCACGATGCCATAGAGCAGAACGTTCTGCCAAAGCGAAGAGATCAATGCGCTGCCGAGGAGGCCGATAAAGAGCAGGCCGCCGCCGATGGTCAGGAGCCGGCGCGGCCCGAGCCGGTCGACCATCGCGCCGACGAGCGGCGAGCTGCCGCCCGCCACCAGCTGGGAGACCGCGTAGGCGACCGAGGTCTCGGCCCGGCTCCAGCGGAATTCCTCGATGAGCGCCACCAGAAAGACGGCGTAGGAATGCATGATCCCGGCGCTGACCGTAAACGCGGCAAACGCTCCGCCGAGCATCAGCCACGCCCCTCGGGGAGCGGCAGACCTCATCCGGGCGCGCCGGTTCGGCCGCCGCCCTCGAATGCCGGCTGCGACGCGATCGGGGGCTGCGGTCGGGTGCGTTCGAGATATCGGGTTACCGAACCAACGAACTTATCGATATCCAGCTGCGGAAGTTCTCCGGTCGCTGCCGCCGCATCGCTGCCGCCGCACATTCTTTCGACAATATGGCTGCCGAGCCCGCGATAGCTTTCCATCTGTGATTCACTGAACCACTGATCGGCGGTGCTCTCATGCGGGAATTCCTCGTGGAGCGCGGCGTAGGCCCGAATATCGGGAGGCTCGCTGCCGTGAAAGCCCGGCTTCACGTAGATCAGTGTCCCCGTCTTTTCCGGCGCTTCCGGATAGCGGATCCAACCTAACGCGCAGTACACGCCATCCACCGGCGGGATTTGCCGCGGCTTTACGTCGAGGCGGTCGAATTCGATGCGAACCCCGAGGTCGATCCAGATTTTTCGCACCGCATTGCCGAGATCCTCGAAGGCGCCGGCCGGGTCGGAGCCGGCGTCGCTGACCAGAATGAAGCGGCAGCGCCGGCGAACCATCTCGTAAAGCCCAAGGTTGTCGAAATGCCCGCCATCGGAGAGGTAGATGTAATTCCCGGTATCGGTGGTGCGACCCGCCAGCTCGTCGAGCACCGGCCGGATGCTGAGGACCGGCCCCTCGCGGCGGTAAAGCTTCGGCCCGCTGCGTGGATTGCCGAGCCACCAGCCGAGCCTGACATTGAACAGCATCAGCAGGAGGCCGATGATCGGCGAGGAATGATAACCCTGGTTGGGGCTGACCGCCGCGCCGGAGATCGCCATCGCGGTGCCGAGCGTGATGCCGTCCCGACGGGCGCCGAAAAAGCGCGTCGGCACAAAGCCGACAAATGGGTTGCCGCAGGCGAGCGGCGTCATGACGAAGGGCTCGGCCTTGCGTTCCTGCCAGGCGAGGTTCTTCGAGGCGACGACATTGAGAGCCGTGTTGACGACGTGGAACAGGCATCTCCCGTCATTCCCGGCCGGCGGCCAGATCGATTTCAGCGGCAGATTGTCGGCTTGATCGATACCGGTGAACGGATCGGGATTGCTACGTGTCTTGCTCTTTTCCCGGTGGCGTGCCCGCGCCGCTCCAAGAAAGGCGCGGATCAGCCGGTTGCGATAGACGGCGTGCAGCGAAAACCGGTTGACGTTGATCCAGTAGGAGGCGACCACCGAGGCCCCGATGAGCGCGATGGAGGCTCCGGTGGCGATCGCGGCCTTGACATCGGGCCTGACATCGGGCTCGGCGCCGGGGGGATTCGGAGCGGCCAGCGCCAGCGCCGCATGATCGAGACCAGCGCGCCCGAGCTTTGAAAACAGGATCGCGAGGGCCAGAATGAAAATGAGCGTCGCGATGTTGAGGATGGTCGTGACCGACAGCCGCTCGGCCGCCTGACGCGCGAGCGCCGCGGTCTTCGCGCTGTTGCCGAGAAACAGAGTGACCAGCCCGGCAGCGCCGCCGACCACCGCCAAGATCGATGCATAGGCGGGCGGCCCATAGAGCACGACGGCCGAAAAGCTCAGCCAGCCGAGCGCGGCGGCGGCAAGAAAGCCGGCGGCTCGCGCCGACCACTCCCGGTCGGCCTCGCCATGCCGGTGATAGCTCGTCAAGCCCGGTGAACAGCAGATCTGCGGTCAATACCGCCAGCATCGTCCAGGCCACGCCGGCGGCGATGACCATGTAGATCCGGCTATAGCCGTGGAACAGAAACCCTAAGACCGTCGGGGGGGCGGAGCCTTCGGCCAGGCCCGACAAGTGCTGGTAGAGCGCGATGCCAACGGCGCCGACCGCTCCCGCCGCCGCCCCCGACACGGTGTAGCAGATCATCTCGGCAAGCGGCCGCACCGGATTGCGGCGCGTGCCGAGGAGCCGGCGCAATTGGCGCGGCCGGCCGCCTCCTGCGAAAAAGCCGATGAGCCAGGAGGCGGCGTAAAGAACTGCGCCGAACACCCATCGAATAGGCCATCGGAAAGGCCTTGCCGCCCTGCCCGTCGGAAAGCACGATTCCCCAGTACATTGCTTTCGGGGTGGTCGGCAGCCAGGCGGCAAAAGTCGCGAGGAACCCGCCTGCGAGATAGACCGGGAGCAGGACGGTAAGGACAAACCGCAGGTCGTCCGGCGCGACCGGCCGTTCCGGGAGCCCGCCCGCGGTCGGGCGGTCGCGCGCCGGGCGTCCCGCCACCGACATCGCGAGCCCGACCAGAAGCAACAGCCCGGCGATCCGAGCCAGACCCAATTGAGGCTCCCGAAGGCGTAGTTGAGCCAGATCAGCACATCGAAAGCGGAATGAGGAACGAGCACTATGCCAGAAACAGCGGCCCAAAGATGAACCAGTTGAGCAGGAAATTGCGGATGTAGAGAGCGACGGCGGTCCAGGTATCCGGCGAGAAAAGGCCCCAGCTTCGGCGTCAGAAAGTTGCTGTTGGCGCGCAACTCGCTGCAGCTCGGCCGGCTCGGCGAAGGCGTCGTTTCCGGCCGACCGGGTAGCCGCCGCGCTTGACGAGTTTGGTGAAGACCGCCTCATCGTCTCGCTCGTGAAACCGCCACGCCGACAGCCAGCTGCCAATGTACCCGCCGCCCGGAAACAGTCGAGAAATAATGGAAATGCCTCAGCAGCCCATAGCGCGGCGAGGCCTGCAGCACTCCCAGCGCAAAGGAAGCACTGCGGATACCGCCGCCGGACAGGCAAAGGGCGGCCCGCGGAACCTCCAGCGCGTGAATGCGCCGATAGAGATCGTCCAGATCGCGGCTCGACCCGCCGGCTTGCGAGCCGCCCGGCACTGCAGCTCCTCGAACTCCTGTTGAAGAGCCGTAAACAGCGACAAGGGCTGCGCCGGCGCGTGATCTTCGGCGGTGCGTCTCGCAGTCCTCGCCGCCGGCTGTCGGCCGTCATCATGCTCCCTCGAATATCGCCTGTTCACAGCGCCGGATTCTCGCTCTATCGCCTGCTCGGCGGCCAGCCAATCGCCCTTCCGCCCGCTCGATCATTCGAACCAGCTCGGCGCGGCGCTTGAGCGCGTCCGACGGCGCAAACCCATTGCCGCCGCGCCATTCGGCTGGGCCAAGGCCCGGTCGAGCGCCTCTCGTTCCTTGGTCAGGCGGGCGATGTCTCCTCGGCCTTGCGCGCGCGCTGCCGCAGCGGTTCGAGCTCTTTCCGCCGCTCCGCGGCGAGCCGCCGCGCGGCGCGGCGGCTGTTGGGTTCCGGCTCGCCGGAACGAGCCCCGTTTTCCCCTGCCGCCGCCCTCTAATATCCGGCGCTCGTAATCTTCGAGGTCGCCCTCGAACGGCTGGGCCGTGCCGTCGGCAACGAGCCACAGCCGGTCGGCGACGAGCTCGACCAGATGCCAGTCATGGCTGACCAGCACGACCGCGCCAGGAAAATCGTTGAGCGCCTGCACGAGCGCCTCCCGGGCCTCGATGTCGAGGTGATTGGTCGGCTCGTCGAGGATCAGCAGAGGCGGGGCTTCGTGGGTCACCAGGCGCGAGGTTGAGCCGTGCCCGCTCGCCGCCCGAAAGTTCCGCGACCGGCGACAAAGGCCTGGTCCTGGCTAAAGCCGAACCGGCCGAGCCGCGCGCGCACCGCCTCGGGCGGCGCGTCGCGCATCAGCGCCGACAGGTGGTCGAAGGGGGGGCTCGTCGGGCCGCATCTCCTCGATCTGATGCTGGGCGAAATAACCCGCAGCGAGCTTCGGGGACCGCGTCGCATGCCCCGCCATCGGCGCGAGGCGCCCGGCGATCAGCCGGGCAAAGGTCGTCTTGCCATTGCCATTGGCGCCGAGCAGCGCGATCCGGTCGTCGGGGTCGAGCCGCAAATCTAGCCGCGACAAGACCGGCTTGCCCGGCGCATAGCCGACCGCCACGCGATCGAGCGCGATCAGCGGCGGGTTGAGCTGCGCCGGCTCCGGGAACGAGATCCGCGCCGGCGCTTCCTCGGCCGGCAGCACGATCGGCTCGAGCCTCGCCAGCGCTTTCAGCCGGCTCTGCGCCTGGCGCGCCTTGGTCGCCTTGTACGCGGAAGCGGTCGACAAAGGCCTGCATTTTCTGCCGTTCCGCTCTGCTGCTTGGCCAGCGATTCGAGCCGCTGCCCGCCTCGCTGCGCGCCCGCATATAGGCGTCGAAGCCGCCCGGAGTAGGCGGCGAGCTTGCCGCGTTCGAGATGCAGGGTCGTCGTCGTGACGGCGTTGAGGAAGCGGCGATCGTGGCTGACCAGGATCAGGGTGCAGGCGATAATTGCGCAGAAACCGCTTGAGCCAGATCGCCCCTTCGAGGTCGAGATAGTTGGTCGGCTCGTCGAGCAGCAGCAAATCGGGCTCGGCGAAGAGGATCGCGGCGAGCGCCACCCGCATCCGCCAGCCGCCCGACAGATCGCCCAACGGGCGATCGCTGCATCGGATGGTCGAAGCCGAGCCCGGCCAGGATCTGCGCCGCCCGGCTCGGCGCCGAATGCGCCTCGATTCGACCAGCCGCGTCTCGATGTCGGCGAGCCGCAGGGCTCCGCCCCGGCTTTCCCGCTCGGCAGCGGCCGTGCGCTCGAGGTCGGCGGCGAGCACGGTATCCAGCGCTTTCGCCGCCCCGCTCGGCGCTTCCTGCGCGAGCAAGCCGATGCGGCAACCGCGCGGCAGCTCGATCGAGCCGTAATCCGGCTCGCAGGACGCCGAGGATCAATCGAGCAGTGTCGATTTGCCGGCGCCGTTGCGGCCGACAAGCCCGACCTTGCTCCCCTCGGCGATATACGCGTTCGCCAGATCGAGCAGCCGGCGTCCGGTGCGGCCGCCGACGCGGTAAGTCACGCCGGAAAGGGTCAGCATCTGGGCCTTTTACCATATTCGTGAGGCTTCGGGAGATGAGCCGCCCCGCGGCGATCCGGATCGGGATCTCCGGCTGGACCTATGGAGGCTGGCGCGGCAGCTTCTACCCGCGGGCTTGCGGCATGCCGACGAGCTCCATTACGCCAGCCGGCAAGTCGACACGATCGAAATCAACGGTACCCATTATTCGCTGCAGCATCCCGATTCGTTCGCGCGATGGCACGACGAGACACCCGAAGGCTTTATCTTTGCCGTCAAGGGCAGCCGGTTCATCACCCACCTGAGGCAGCTCCGGGAGATCGCAACACCGCTCGCCAATTTTTCGCCTCCGGCGTGTTGCGGCTCGAAGACAAGCTCGGGCCGTTCCCTGTGGCAATTCTCGCCCCGGTTCAAGATCGACACCGACCTCTCGAGCATTTTTATCGTTGTTGCCGAGGGACAGCCAGACCGCCGCTGCTGTGGGTGAACGGCATGACCAGCGTCTCAACGGCCGCGCCTGGACGCGAACCGAGCGCAAGCGGGCATGAGTCACGCGATCGAGATCCGTCACCCGAGTTTTCTCGACCCGGCCTTTATCGGGCTGTTGCGGCGTCATGGCGTTGCCCTTGTCTTCGCGGGATCGGTCGCATGGCCTTATGCGGAAGATGTGACCTCCGATTTTGTCTATCT
>CAWILK010000052.1:0-26735 GCA_963836845.1 uncultured Alphaproteobacteria bacterium
CGCCCGGCGGACGAACTCCCGCGAGCGCAGCAGGAAGCGGTCGCGAGGAGGATCGTGGCCGGTGACGAGCAGGAGATGGGGCGATCCAGACGAGCGGCTCGCGCGCGAGAGCCTGACGGGGACGGCCATTCGCGGGCCCTTGCAGGTAGCCGGCGACCAACGGCGCGACGTGGCGGCCGTCGAGCGCGCAGACGTCAGCGGTCTCGGCCGGATGGAGCAGGTTCCCCGCCGCGAAACGCCTCGACGGGTCGTCCGCAAGGCCGGGTCCACAGCGGGCCGAGCGAGCCGGGGTCGAGCTCGCAGCCGGCCATCACCGCCAGCTCGTGGTCGGGGATCCAGTCCGCGGTGAAGATGACCAGGTCGCAATCGACCGAGCGCGTACGGCCGGACTCGAGCTCGGTGAGCTCCACCGACTCCACCCGCTCGTTCCCGTGGATCGCGCTGACGGCCGTGCGGGACCAGACGGGCGCCCGGTAGCGTACCGCCGCCCCCGCCCGGAAGGCGGCCAGCGACTGATGCCTGGGGAGCTCGGTCACCAGTCCGGCCACCGACGCTCCGGCGTGGGCGAGGGTCGCCACCGCCGAGAAGCTGACGTGCTCCGCCCCGACGATCACCGCCCGCCGTCCGACCTTCTGGCCGCCCAGGTGGACGAGCTGCTGCAGGGTGGCGGTGGTCATCACCCCGGCGGGCCGCGATCCCGGTATGAGCCGCGCGGAGCGAGGGCGCTCCCTACACCCGGTCGCCAGCACCACCGCCGGCGGCTCGACCTCCCGCCTGCCGGCCGGTCCGGTCAGCTTCAGGCGGCCGCCCTCCCAGTCGGTGACCATCGTCTCGGCCAGCACCTCGACCCCGGCGTCGCTGGCCAGCTCGCGATATCGCTCGGCGTAGCGCGGCCCGGAGAGGACGGTGCGCAGGTCGCGCAGTCCGAAGCCGGTGTGGTCGGAGTGGCGCGGGATACCGCCCGCCTGACGCTCGCGCTCGATCACCGTCACCGGCTCGATGCCCAGCCCGCGCAGCTCGATCGCGGCCGCCAGCCCTGACGGCCCACCGCCGACGATGACCGGCCCGTCCTCAATCCCCATCTTGGCCTCCAACGCGGCGGCGATCTCCGCCCCGCAAAAGAACCCTGACAGCGGCCCATCAGGGCGCGGGTCCGGCGGCGCAGTCCATCGGCATCCACCGGAGGGATCGGGCCGTCCAGTGCCGCGTCGATCTCGCCGCGCGTGACCCGCTCGCAGAAACAGACGATTCGCCCGTAGTCGGGATCGCGTCCGATCAGCTCGCCGTCCTGGTAGGGGCGCGTGCCGAACTCGCCGATGTTCGGCATCCGGAAGTCCGCCGGGGCGGCCGGCTCCGACAGCTGGAGGCCGGCATCGGCAAGAGCGCCGCGCACCCACTCGGCGATCCCGAGGGAACCGCTGATCCCGGTTGATCTGATCCCGCCCGCGCAGACGTATCTCTGTTCGGGATGTGCCTCGAGCTGATAGTCGCGATGCTCCGTCGCCGCCCGGAGTCCGACGTAGGTGGCGGTCACCTCCTGTCGGACCAGGCGCGGAATGATGCGCTCCCCGGCCTCCATCAGCCCCGCAAGGCCCGAGCCGGTCGTCGAGCGGTCCGTCTTGTCCTCGATGTCGTCGGCCGTCGGGCCGAGCAGGACGTTCCCGTAGATGGTCGGCGAGACGAGGACGCCCTTCGTCTTCTCCGTCGGGACCGGGAGGAGGATGTGGTTGACCAGGCCTCGGGCGAGCTTGTCGAAGACGATCAGCTCCCCGCGCCGCGGGGTCACCCGGAAGTCCGTGTGGCCGAGCATCGCGTCGATCTCGTCGCTCCGTAGCCCCGCCGCGTTGACCAGGTATTCGGCGCGGATCCTGCCCCGGGCCGTGTCGAGCTCGTGACCGCCGCCGACCGCCCGCACGCCGGTGACCGCGGCGTTGAGGACGAGATAAGATGCATTGGTGATGTCAAACCCTCCCGGTCTTCCCTCCTATCAGGTTTCCCCCGCGCCGGCGAATGGCCGCAGGTTCGAGGCCGTCCTCTTCGACCTGCTGACGGCTCTGCTCAACTCCTGGACCCTGTGGGATAGGGTTGCAGGGAGCGAGGCCGACGGCCGCAGGTGGCGGGCCGCCTATCTGCAACGAACATACCGAACCGGCGCCTACCGGCCCTATGAGGTGCTGGTCGCTGAAGCGGCGGCCGAGGTCGGCCTGCCGCCGACCCTTGCGTCACAGCTCGCCGCCCGCTACGGCGAACTCGAGCCCTGGCCGGAGGTTCGCGGCGTGCTCGGTGCGCTGCGCCGGCAGGGGCTGGCCTTGGGCGTGGTCACAAACTGCTCCGAGGAGCTGGGAGCGCGGGCGGTCGCCTGCACCGGCATCTCATTCGACGTGGTCGTGACCGCCGAGCGGGCCGGGTTCTACAAGCCGGACCTGCGGCCCTACCGGATGGCGCTCGACGACCTCGGCATCGCGGTCGGCCGATGCCTGTTCGTCGCGGGCTCCGCCTACGATTTGTTCGGCACGCGTGGGGTCGGCCTGCCGACCTACTGGCACAACCGGCTCGGGATTGCCGCGCCGCCGGACGCCCCCGAGCCGATGGCGCAGCACCGTTCCCTAAACCCGCTCCTCGGCGTCGCCGCCGGAGCGGCGCGTTAGTCCGGCAGACGAGTGGATTGCCACGCCACCATCTGCCATTGGCCGCCCTTGTTGGCATAGACATCGGTAAAGCGGACGCTGAAGCTGTTGGGGCGCCCCTGCGCCATGACGCTGATGCGGCACGAGCCGGTCAGCACCACGGTATCGCCGAAATCCTGCGCCTTCACGTCGGACGGCTCGACCGCGGTGTAGACCGTGCTGCCCGACTCCATATTCCCGATCAGGCTCTGCTTGGTGTCGAGCCGCGCCGAGGAGTGCGTGTAGACGAGATCGTCCGACAGCAGCGCGTTCAATGTGGCGATGTCCTTTTGCGCCATCGCAGCCATGCGCTGCTTGTCGAGATCGATGATCTTCTGCCGATTGTCTGCCATGGTTTTTCTCCTCAAGTGATCAGACGCATTTGGCGGTGAGCCCGCCATCTACGATGAGCTCGGTGCCGGTGATGTACTTGGCCTCGTCGGAGGCAAGGAAAAGCGCCGCGTAGGCCACATCCCAGGCGTCGCCCATATGCCCCATCGGGCATTGCTCGTCGCGGCGCCGCACCAGCTCTTCGGTATTTCCGCCATAGGCTGCGACGACCTCGGGGGCGCGCACCATCGGCGTGTTCATCAATCCCGGCAGGATCGAATTCGCCCGAATGCCGCAGCGCGCATATTGCAGGGCGACCACCCGGGTGAATTGGATCACGGCGGCCTTGGTCGCCGCGTAGGACACATAGGGGACGCCGAGCCACCGAATGCCGGCAATCGAAGCGATGTTGACAATCGCCCCCCTGCCCTGCCGCTCCATGTGCGGCAGCGCGTGCTTGCAGGTCAGGAACATGCTTTTCAGATTGACGTCGTTGACGCGGTCCCAGCTCTCTTCGGTCGTTTCGACCGGGCCGCCCACCTCGACGATCCCGACATTGTTGTGCAGCACGTCGATGCGGCCGAAGGCCGACAGGCAGGCATCGGTGATGGCGGCAACGTCGCCGGCAACAGCCGCATTTCCCGAAGCTGCTTCGCAGACGCCGCCCTCCGCTTCGATAATCCGCTTGGTTTCCCGCGCCGCTTCGATGTCGATGTCGGCAGCGAGCACCCGCGCGCCTTCGCGCGCGAACAGCACCGCCGCCGCCTTGCCGTTGCCCCAGCCGGGCCCGATCGAGCCTGCCCCCGACACCAGCGCAACCCTGTTCTCGAGCCGGGCGCCCATGGGTTGCGCTCCTCAGCGCAGGCCGAAGACCAGCTTGCCCTGCAGGTGGCGGGCCTCGCTGACCCGGTGCGCTTCGGCAGCGTCGGCGAGCTTGTAATGGGTGATCGCCGGCGGCGACACCGCGCCGGCTTCGAGCAGCGCGAGCATGCGTTCGAGATGGGCGCGGTCGCGGGCGACATTCGGGCGCAGCACCTGCACGTCCTTGCGGATCGGCTGAAACCCCGCCGGCGCGGGCGCGATCCAAACCAGCCGGCCGCCCGGCTTCAGGACGGCGTAGGACCGCACCTGGACATCGCCGCCGACCGTGTCGAACACCACGTCGCAATCGACGACGGTCTTGGAGAAATCCTCGGCGTTGTAGTCGACGACCCGATCGGCGCCGAGCCGCCGCACGTAGTGGTGGTTGCGGGCGCTGGCGGTCGTGATCACGGTCGCGCCGATGTGCTTGGCGAGCTGTATCGCAAAGCCCGCGACCCC
This sequence comes from uncultured Alphaproteobacteria bacterium, assembly GCA_963836845.1. Lineage (GTDB taxonomy): Bacteria > Pseudomonadota > Alphaproteobacteria > ATCC43930 > CGMCC-115725 > AP-15. Next base: position 4,317 of record CAWILK010000052.1, read on the forward strand.
ACCGGCGCCGCCCTGGATCAGGATGGTTTCCCCAGGCTTGAGCTTGGCCGTGTCCTCGAGCGCCCACAGCGCGGTGAGGCTCGTCAAGGCCATCGCCGCAGCCTCGGCATGGCCGAGGCGGGCCGGCTTTTTCGCGATAATGGCGGCCTTGATCGCGATCTTCTCGGCGTAGGCTCCTTCGATCCCCTGGTCGCAGACGCCGAAAACCGGATCGCCGATCGCGAGATCGGTCACTCCCGGGCCCACCGCGCTGACCACGCCCGAAAAATCGCGGCCGAGGATGTGCGGGAGCTTTGGGCCGCCGCTGCCATAGGCGCCGCCGCCGAGCCGTACCTTGTAGTCGGCCGCGTTGACGCTGGCCGCATGGATGTCGACGACCACCTCGCCCGGCCCGGCGGTCGGGTCCGGCACCTCCGCCAGATGAAGCACCTCGGGCCCGCCATGCTTCTCGAACAGCACTGCCTTCATCGGCTGCCCCCTGTACAAGCAATCTCCCGCTGACCCATAAATCTTCGTCATGGCGGTGGCAAGCAGCGCCTCGCCGGGACCTGCCGTGAGGAGCCGCGATGATCTCACCCGCCTATGTCCGAACCATGGCCGCCTACAACGCCGAGATGAACCGCCGGCTCTACGACGCGGCGGCGCGGCTCTCCGATGCCGAGCGGCGGCAGCCGCGCGGCGCCTTCTGGGGCACGATCCACGGCACCCTCAATCACCTGCTGTGGGGCGACCAGCAGTGGATGTCGCGCTTCGACAATTGGCCCAAGCCCGATGTCGCAATCAAGCAGAGCGCCGGGCTCATAGACGACTTTGCAGCCCTGAGCGCCGCCCGCGAGCAGGCCGATGCCGGCATCTCGCGCTGGGCCGCCAAGGTAGAGGATAGCTGGATGGCCGAGGACATGGTGTGGTTCAGCGGCGCCGCCGGCCGCGAGGTGCGCGCCCCGAAAGGGCTGCTGGTCACCCATTTCTTCAACCACCAGACCCACCATCGCGGGCAGGTGCATGCGATGCTGACCGCCGCCGGGCAGGAGACCGGCGACACCGACCTCTTCCTGCTGATCCCGCAGATCGTCGCTTAGCAGCTGCGAGCGGCCGAGAATTCGTAATCGCGGCCGCGGCAAGCTGAGATGGTCAAATCTTGCCACCAATTTCCTGCTGAGACCCGCTCTTCTACCCTCTCCCCCCGCCGGCCGGGGGGAGAGGGCAGGGTGAGGGGGGCCGACGGTTCAGTCTACGGCGCGTGCCACCTCACCCTCCCTTCGCTGCGCGACGGGCCCCTCCCTCTCCCCCCTGAAGGGCGGAGAGGGGCTCTTTCGATTGAGCGTGCGGCGGTGTCGCATGAGATTGAATGAACACCGCCGAAGACGGACTGCCGCTTCCGCAGCGCTATTGGGCGATCCTGAACCTCGGGGTCGGCCTTGCGCTATCGGTGCTCGACAGCGCGATCGCGAACATCGCGCTTCCGGCAATCGCGAAGGAGATCCATGCGAGCCCGCAGGATTCGATCTGGGTCATCAACGCCTATCAGCTGGCGGTCGTAATCTCGCTGCTGCCGGCGGCCTCGCTCGGCGACATCTTCGGCTACCGCCGCATCTATCTGGTCGGCCTTGTTGTCTTCACCGGCGCCGCGCTCGTCAGCGCCTTGGCGCAATCCTTGCCGATGCTGACCCTCGGGCGCGGTCTGCAGGGGATCGGCGCCGCCGGGATGATGAGCGTCAACACCGCGCTGGTCCGGTTCACCTATCCGCGCCGCCAACTGGGCCGCGGCATCGCGATGGTCTCGGTGGTCGTCTCGGTCTCTTCGGCCGCGGGGCCGACCGTAGCCGCCGGAATCCTGGCGGTCGCCTCGTGGCCGTGGCTGTTCGCCAGCAGTGTCCCCGTCGGTCTCGCCACGATTGCGATGTCGCTGCGCCTGCTCCCGTCTACCCCGCCATCGGAGCACCGCTTCGATCTGGTGAGCGCGGCGCTGAGCGCCCTGGCCTTCGCGTTCCTGATCAGCGGGATCAACGGCATCGGGCACGGCCACCCGGTTTTCGTGGTCGTGATCGAGCTCGCCGGCGCTGTGCTCGTCGGCTACGCCCTGATCCGGCGGCAAAGCTCGCTCGCGATGCCCTTGCTCCCGGTCGATCTGTTCAAGCGGCCGATATTTGCTCTCTCGGTCACGACCGCGGTTTGCACCTTTGTCGCGCAAGGCGTCGCGTTCGTCGCCTTGCCCTTCTATTTCCAGGACGCGATCGGCCGATCGCAAGTGGAGACCGGACTTCTGCTGACGCCGTGGCCGGTCACGGTTGCGATGATCGCACCCATTGCCGGCCGGCTGGCGGACCGTTACCCGGCCGGCATCCTCGGCGGGATCGGGCTCGGCATATTGAGCCTCGGCTTTGTTCTGCTCGCGCTTCTCCCCGCCGCGCCGGGCGACGCCGACATCGTCTGGCGCATCGTCGTCTGCGCCTTCGGCTTCGGGTTTTTCCAGTCCCCGAACAATCGGGCCATCATCAGCAGCGCTCCCCGCGAACGCAGCGGCGGCGCCGGCGCGATCCAGGCGACCGCAAGACTGCTCGGCCAGACGATCGGGGCGGCATTGGTGGCGCTGGTATTCGATTATGCCGGACCCTCGGGCGGCGCCGGCACAACCGTTTCGATCCTGGTGGCGGCCGGCTTTGCGGCATTGGCTGCGCTCGCGAGCCTGTCCCGGCTGCTTCGTTTCGCAAGGATGCCGCGATCTGCGCGGACGGCCAATTCGATCCCTCCGATTACCGCGGAAGGCAGCAAACCCCTGCGCTTTCCCCGTTGAGCCCCGAGGGCAGCGGCGTGCCACCGGTGTCCTTGCGCCGAAGCGCGCCTTGATTATCCTGACGGCGCCTGCAATCGGGGGGATCGGGCGGGCGCGATATGCGCAGAACGAGCAAGCGCCGATCGGGGCGATTTGCCGGAGCCTTTGCCGCGGCATGCCTGGTGGTCTGGGTTTCGGCCGCGCTGGCCGGCAACGCCGCGCCGGTGCCCGACCGTCAGATCGTTCATCTGCTCAACCGGGCCGCCTTCGGCCCGACCCTCGACGAGCTCCGCTATGTCAGGACGGTCGGCATCGAGCGATACATCGCCGAGCAGCTCGATCCCCAGTCGATCCCCGAGCCGATCGAATTGCGCTGGCACCTTGCCCAGGTCGATACGGTGAAGTTCAATCCGGCTCAGCTGCGCCAGCTTTACGGGCCCATCCGCGTGCCGCGCGGCTTCAGCCTTTCGCCCGAGCTGGAAAAGGCCCGGAGCGAGCGCGTCCGCGTGCTCCTGCGGGACGCCGGCGAAGCGCGCATCTTTAGAGCCGTGCTGAGCCGGCGCCAGCTGCAGGAGGTCATGGTCGATTTCTGGTTCAACCATTTCAATGTCTTTTCCGGCAAGGGTCTGGCCGACATCTGGATCGGCAATTACGAGCAGCAGGCGATCCGCCCCTTTGCGCTCGGCCGTTTCCGCGACCTGTTGTTCGCCACCGCAAAACACCCCGCGATGCTGGTCTATCTCGACAATTCGATGAGCAGCGCGCCCGGCAGCCCCGGCGCGCGCGGCGGCAAGGCCGGGCTCAACGAGAATTTTGCCCGCGAGGTCATGGAGCTGCACACGCTCGGCGCAGACGGCGGATACACGCAGGAGGACGTGGTTACGCTGGCCCGCATTCTGACCGGCTGGGGGATCAACCGCCCGGACGCGCGGCTGTTCCCGGAGCATGCCGCGGTGTTCGAGGGGGCCCGCCACGATTATGGCGCCAAAGTCTTCCTCGGTCATCCCATCAAGTCGCGCGGCAAGGCCGAAGGCGAAGAGGCCCTCGACATTCTGGCGCGCAGCCCGGCCACAGCCCGCCACATCAGCCGCAAATTGGCGCAGTATTTCGTCGCCGACGATCCGCCCCCCGGTCTCGTCGAGCGGCTTGCCGCCCGGTTTCTCGAGACCGAAGGGAATATCAGGGAGCTGCTGAAGACCCTTTTTGCGAGCCGCGAGTTTTGGGACAGCTCCCGCGGAAAGTACAAGACCCCCTATCAGTTCCTGATGTCGGCGGTGCGCGCCACCGGCTCGCCCATCGCCAATGCCCGCCCCCTTCTCGGGATGATGGACCAGCTCGGCATGCCGCTCTTCGGCTGCCTGACGCCGGACGGCTACAAGAATACCGAGGAGGCATGGCTCAGCCCCGACGCCACGACGCGGCGCATCGGCTTTGCCACCGCTTTGGCGCGGGGTGCCGGGGTCACGCCGGCGGGTCGCCCGGCGGACGCGGATCATATGCAGGCGCTGCTCGGCGCGACGCTCGCCGACGCGACCCGAGAGGCGATCGCCGACTCGCCGCGGGTGCTGCGCGCCGCGCTGATCCTCGGCAGCCCCGACTTCATGCGGCGATAAGCCCTGGACATGCGCCGGCGCGACCTCCTCAAAGCGGCGGGGCTGGCCCTGTTGCCGATCGGGCCATATGGCTGGGCGGCAACCGCCGCCGGCCCGCCGAAACGCCTGATCGTGATCCTGCTGCGCGGGGCCGTGGACGGGCTCAGCGTCGTCGTTCCTTACGCGGAACAGGCCTATTACGCGGAGCGCCGATCGATCGCTATTGCCGCGCCCGGGAGGCCGGACGGCGCGTTGCCGCTCGACAACCGCTTCGGGCTGCATCCGGCGCTCTCCAGCCTGATGCCGCTATGGGCGGAGCGCAGCCTCGCCTTCATCCATGCCGCGGGCTCGCCCGATCCGACCCGGTCGCATTTCGACGCCCAGCTCTATCTCGAGAACGGCACGCCGGGGCAGGGCACGACCGGTGACGGCTGGATGAACCGGTTGTTGCTGGCGTTGCCGGGTCCGCGCGGTCCCACCGAGGCGATCAGCATCGGCCCGACCGTGCCGCAAATTCTGGCGGGCAAGGCGCCGGTCGCGACCCTGCCGCTCGGCCGCGACGGCGCCAGGCCGTTGCCGCTCGACCAGCCGGAAGTCGGCAATGCCTTCGATCGCCTTTATTCCGGCAATGACCGCCTCGCCGCATCCTATCGCGAGGGGCGGGCGGCACGGGCCCGGCTGATCGGCGCCCTGCGGGCCGAGCGTCAGATTGCCGATAACGGCGCTCCGCCGGCCTCGGGGTTCCCCGGCCAGGCCACCCGGCTCGCGGCGCTGATGCGCCGGGACGACAGCATCCGGCTTGCGGTGATCGGGTTGGGCGGCTGGGACACGCATGTCAATCAGGGCAACCACAAGGGCCAGCTCGCCAACCGGCTGCGCCCGCTGGGCGAGGGCCTCGCCGGCCTGGCCCGGGGGGCAGGCCCTGCGTGGCGCGACACCGTCGTCGTAGTGCTATCCGAATTCGGCAGGACCGTCCGGGAGAACGGCAATGGCGGCACGGATCACGGACACGGCAACGTGATCTGGGTCTTGGGCGGGGCGCTTCAGGGTGGCTGCGTCTACGGCGACTGGCCCGGCTTGGCGCCGGGGCAGCTCTACCAAAAGCGCGATCTCGCGGTCACCACCGATTTTCGAGCCGCGCTCGGTGCGATCCTCGAGCGCCATATGCGGCTCACCGACGCCCAGCTCGACGCCGTCCTTCCGGCCGCGCCGCGGCCGAGCGCAGAGCTGACGCGAATGCTTCCCGGCTGATCGGGCTCGGTTTTCAGCGGCTCCCGAAGGCGCGCAGGAAGGTCTCGACTGCGGCCTTGACGGCGGTGCGAATTTGGCGCTCGCCGGTTTCCTGTTCGAGGCGCAGCAGCTGGCGCAGGTGAATTTCGCCGCGCACCAGGCTGACGAATTGCTCGGCGGCGAGCCGGGCATCCCGTAAGCATAAGGCCCCTGACGCCGCGGCGCTCTGCAGAAACGCCTCGATTTGGGTCAGGTTGCGCTCGGGTCCGGCGTGCCAGAACACCTCGCCCAGCACCGGAAACCGGGTGACCTCGCCTAGGATGATGCGATGCAGAGCAAGCGCATCGGGCGACAGCACGAGATCGAGAAAGCGCCGGCCCAAAATCGTCAGCGAACCGCGGACATCGCGGGGGTCCAGCTCGCTCGCCGACAGGCCGGCAAAGCGCTGCTCGCATTCCCGCCCGATGACGGCGCCGAACAGCTCCTCCTTGCTGCCGAAATGGGCGTAGACGGTCGCCTTCGAAACCGCCGCATCGCGCGCGATCGCGTCCATGCTGACGGCGCCGAAGCCGCCGGCCAGAAACGCGCGTTTTGCGGCGGCGAGAATGCTCTCCGCCTTTCCGCCGGCCGGCCATTCGTTGCGCCCGCTAGGATCCATGGCGTCTCGACGAAAGCGCGCCGTGCGCGCGGCTTGACACTATTTAGCCAAGCTTTCATGTTGCCGCAACAATGAACTGAACGGTTTAGTTTAGGTGCGCAACAAATTGCTGATCGTGCTGCCTCTGCTGGCGCTCGCCCTGTTGGCGAGCGGCGGGTGGTACTGGTGGGAGGTGCTGCGGTTTCGGCAATCGACCGACGACGCCTATGTCCAGAGCGACGTTTCGGTGATCAGCCCAAAAATCGAGGGCTACATCAAAAAGGTGCGGGTCGCCGACAACCAGAACGTCGTCGAGGGCGCGATCCTGTTCGTCATCGAGGACCGCGACTTCAAAGCCAAGCTCGCCCAGGCCGAGGCATCGGTGGCGACCGCGGAAGCGACGATCGCAACTTATGGCAGCCGGCTCAGCCTGCAGCAGGCCATGATCGATCAGGCCGCGGCGGTGGTGAAGTCGGCCGAAGCCGACCTCTCTCGCGCGCAGCAGGACTACAAGCGCTACGGCGCGTTGATGACCAGCGATTTTGCCAGCCGGCAGCGCTTCGAGCAGGCTGAGGCCGAGGCCCGCAAGGCCGAGGCGGCGCTCGCCAAGAGCCGCGCCGCCTTCGCCGCCGAGCAGAACCAGCTCGCCGTATTGCAGTCGCAGCAGCGCGAGGAGGAGGCAAAGCTGCTGCACGCCCGCGCCAATTTGCGCCTCGCCATGCACGATCTCGACAATACCGTGATCCGGGCCCCCATCTCCGGGGTGGCCGGCAATCGCGCCGGCCAGGTCGGGCAATACGTCAAGCCCGGCACCCAGCTGTTGTCGCTGGTGCCGTTGACGCGGGTCTATGTCACCGCGAATTTCAAGGAGACACAGTTGACGCGGATGCGGCCGGGACAGCTCGCCGAAGTATCGGTGGACGCTTATCCCGACCATCCTCTCGAAGGCCGCATCGAGAGCTTCGCGCCGGCGAGCGGCGCCCAGTTCAGCCTGTTGCCGCCCGACAACGCGACCGGGAATTTCACAAAGATTGTCCAACGCGTGCCGGTGCGGATCGCGCTACCGGCCGCCAGTCCGCTCGCCGGATTATTGCGTCCGGGCCTTTCTGTCACCGTTACAGTCGACACCCGCGAGGGAGGCGGCGGTCTGGCCTCCGCGCAAGCGCACCAGGCAGAAACCCCAAGCGCGGCCAAGGTAGAGTGACTTGGTCCCTTGCATCGCCGCTGCGGCGGGCCCGCACCGGTCGCCGCAGCAAAGTTGCAATCCCTCCGCCTACGGCCGCCAACCCGGCAGCTGCCCCGGCCGCGCCGACCCAATCGGCGCCGGGCCTGCGCGACTGGGTCGGCGTTCTCGCCATGGTCGTCGGGCAGTTCATGGCGATCATGGACGTCCAGATCGTGACGAGCTCGCTCACCCAGATCCAGGGTGGGCTGTCCGCCAGCGCGGACGAAATCAGCTGGGTGCAGACGTCCTACCTTATTGCCGATGTGGTCATGGTGCCTCTGTCCGGCACGCTGTCACGGCTGTTGTCGACCCGCATGCTGTTCGTATCCGCGACACTCGGTTTCACCGCGGCGAGCGTGTTGTGCGCGACGGCGACGAGCCTCCCGCAAATGATCGTCTATCGCGCGCTGCAAGGGTTCTGCGGCGGCGCCATCACGCCGGCGGTTTTCCCCGTAGTTTATACGATATTCCGCGGGCCGCAGCTGGCGACGCTGATGGTCGTGATCTCATTGATCCTGAACCTGTCGTCGACCTTGGGCCCGACAATCGGCGGTTTCTTGACCGACGCCTTGTCGTGGCATTGGCTGTTTCTCGTCAACATCGTGCCGGGCATCGGCGTCGCGGTCACCGTGTGGTTCCTCATCGACATAGACAAGCCCAACCGGTCGCTGCTGCGCTATTTCGACATCTACGGCCTCGTGTTGATGGCGCTGTTCCTCGGTTGCCTCCAATATTCGCTCGAGGAGGGTCCGCGCTGGGATTGGTTTGCGGACGACACTATCCTTGCAGCGGTCGTCGTATCCAGCGTTGCATCCGTCTTGTTCTTCTGGCGCGTGCTGACCTACCATCAGCCGATTGTCGATCTGCGCGCTTTCACCAATCGCAATTTCGCGGTCGGCTCCTTTTATACCTTTGTGGTCGGCACCGGGCTTTACGGCGCTACCTACCTGGTTCCGCTGTTTCTCGCGCAAGTGCGCGGCTTCAACAGCTGGCAGATCGGCCAAACGGTGGTCGTGACAGGGCTTGCGCAAATGGCGGTGTCGCCGTTCACCGCCCACATTGCACGCAACCTCGATCTGCGCATCATGCTGGCGATCGGCATGGGTCTGTTTGCCGTCGCGATGTATCTGACTGCGAGCCTGACCAATCAGGCAGGTTTCGCCGAGCTCCTCGTGCCGCAGGCGCTGCGTGGCGTCGCGCTGATGTTCTGCTATCTGCCGGCCAATCTGATCGCACTCGGCACGTTGCCGCAAGACAAGCTCAGGAACTCCGCTGGCCTATACAATTTGACCCGCGATCTCGGCGGTGCGATCGGGCTCGCACTGCTTGTGACGGTTATGAACAACCGGCTGCACTTCCACTGGAACCGACTGATCGAGCACGTCAACCCGGCGCGTCCCGCGGTGCAGCACTTTCTCGAAATGCAGACCAACCGGCTCGAACCGCTGACCTCCGGCGACCCGGGCCACGCCGCGCTCAAGCTCCTCGCCAGCACAGTGCAGCGTGAAGCGTTGGTGCTTAGCTACAATGACGCCCTGATGCTGCTCGGCGTAGCCTTCGCGATCGGCCTCGTCCTGATGCCGCTCGCGAAGGCCCCGCGCAGCGCCCTCACTGCCGACCGCCGTTGAGCGGCGAGAACGGGTCCGTTCGCAGAGCCAGTAGGCAGCCGCGCGCCGCAGCATCGAGGGTCGCGCCGGCATCGATGCCGTAAGCCTGGTAGAGATCCCGGATGTCGCCGACCGGCCGAAACGGTCGACCCTCTCGGCTCTGGCTGTCGCGAAAGCGAGGACTGCTGTAAGATCTTTCCGAAAGGGGGCTGCCGCGATGAATTCCGGGCAGCAATTGCGCGTCGAGCGCCGGCTCGCAGCCATACTGGCGGCTGACGTCGCAGGATATTCGCGGCTGATGGGAGCGGACGAGGAAGGCACGCTCGAACGCCTCAAAGCGCTGCGCCGCGAGCTGGTCGATCCGAAGATCGCCGAGCACCATGGCCGCATCGTCAAGACCACCGGCGACGGCCTGCTGGCGGAATTTGCGAGCGTCGTCGATGCGGTGCGCTGCGCCGTCGCGGTGCAGCAGGCGATGCCCGAGCGCAACACCGACCTTGCGGCGGACAACCGCATCGAACTGCGCATCGGCATCAATCTCGGCGACGTGATCGTCGAGGGCGACGACCTCTATGGCGACGGCGTCAACATCGCGGCGCGGATCGAGGCCTTGGCCGATCCCGGCGGGGTGTTCGTCTCCAATACGGTCCACGACCACGTGCGCGACCGCCTGCCCTTTGTCTTTGAGGATCTCGGCGAGCAGCAGGTCAAGAACATCACCCGGCCGATGCGGGTCTACCGGGTCCGCGCGACCCTCACCCACCCCGACGCTGACGCGCCGGGGTCCCCCCTCTCCCGCAATGCGGGAGAGGGTGCCGAGCGCCAGAGGCGTGAGGCGGGTGAGGGCAGCGGGCCAGCATCACCGACGCTGCCGCTTCCCGACAAGCCGTCGATCGCGGTGTTGCCGTTCGCCAATATGAGCGGCGACCCGGAGCAGGAATATTTCGCCGACGGCATGGTCGAGGAGATCACCACGGCGCTCTCGCGCATCCGTTGGCTCTTCGTCATCGCCCGCAATTCGGGCTTCACATACAAAGGCCAGACGGTCGACGTGAAGCAGGTCGGGCGCGAATTGGGCGTCCGCTATGTCCTCGAAGGCTCGGTTCGCAAAGCCGGGGGTCGCGTACGCATCACCGGGCAGCTGATAGAGGCCGCGACCGGCGCGCATCTCTGGGCCGACCGCTTCGATGGTTCTCTGGAAGATATCTTCGACCTTCAGGATAAGGTGGCCGTCAGCGTGGCCGGTGTCATCGAGCCGGCACTGCAAGCCGCCGAAACCGCGCGCTCAGCCAACCGCCCGACGAGTGACCTTACCGCCTACGACCTTTACCTTCGTGCCTACGCGGCGTTCTTTTCCTCGCAAATCCCTGAGGCGCTGCGCACCTTCGAGCAGGCGATCGAGCGCGATCCGCGTTACGGGCCGGCGCTCGCATGGGCCGCGGTCTGCTGTCATCGGCTCGTTACGACGGACCGGAGTGAAGATCCAGTAGGGGACAGACTGAAGGGAACCAATTTCGCGAGGGCGGCTCTGCAAGTGACCGGGGATGATCCGGAGGTGCTTGCGAGCGCGGCCATGGCATTGGCCTATTTCGGCGAGGACATCGGCGCCATGATGGCGTTGGTTGATCGTGCACTGACGCTCAACCCGAGTTTCGCGCGCGGTTGGGTTTCCAGCGGCCGCATCAGATGGTGGGCGGGGGAACTCGACGCCGCGATCGAGCATGCCGAGATCTCTCTCCGTTTGAGCCCGCGCGTTCGAATTGGGGCGTCACTCGCGGTAATCGGTTCCGCGCTCTTTTCCGGCCGGCGCTTCGACGAGGCGGTGCCGAAGCTCCTTCTCGCGATCCAAGGAGATCCCAGCGCCCCGAATCCCTATCGCTACCTCGCCGCCTCCTACGCCCATATGGGACTGCTTAAAGAGGCGCGAGAAGCCGTCGAGCGACTACGCGCGGTCAATCCGGTGATAGTACCGGACACCAGCCATCTGCGTAACGCCGAGCAACGCGAGCTGTTCCTGTCGGGCCTACGCCTGGCGGCGGGCGAGGCGACGTGAGCCAGACCCGCCGTCTCGCCGCGATCCTCGCCGCCGATGTGGCCGGGTATTCGCGGCTGATGGGGGCGGACGAGGAGGGCACGCACGAACGCCTCAAGGCGCATCTGCGGAAGCTTGTCGATCCGAAGATCGAGGAGCATCGCGGCCGGATTGTGAAGAACACCGGCGATGGCTTCTTGGCGGAGTTTGCGAGTGTTGTAGACGCCGTTCGCTGCGCTGTGGAGGTTCAGCGCGGGATGATCGACCGCGAACCAGAAATGCCGGACGACCAGCGCATCAGGTTGCGGATCGGCATCAATCTCGGCGACGTGATCGCTGAGGAGCACGACATCTTCGGCGACGGTGTGAATGTCGCGGCGCGCTTGGAAGCGCTCGCCGAGCCCGGCGGGATCTGCGTTAGCCGGGTCGTGCGCGACCAGATCCGAGACAAGCTCGATTTCGCCTTTGACGACATGGGCGAGCAGCACGTCAAGAACATCGCAAGGCCGGTGCGCGTCTATCGCATCGAGTTCGGGCGAAGGCCTCCCGCTCCGACGTCGGCGGCACCGGTGCTGGCGCTGCCCGACAAGCCGTCGATCGCCGTCCTGCCGTTCCAGAATATGAGCGGCGACACTGAGCAGGAATATTTCGTCGATGGCATGGTTGAGGAGATCATCACCGCACTCTCGCGCATACGGTGGCTGTTCGTGATCGCCCGCAATTCGAGTTTTACGTACAAAGGGCAAGCCGTCGATGTAAAGCGGGTCGGTCGCGAATTGGGGGTGCGCTACGTGCTCGAAGGCTCGGTGCGCAAAGGTGGCAACCGAGTGCGCATCACCGCGCAGCTGATCGATGCGCTCACCGACGCACATCTCTGGGCCGATCGCTTCGACGGCTCGCTCGAAGACGTCTTCAAGCTTCAGGACGAGGTGGCGTCGAGCGTCGCCGGCGTCATCGAGCCGGCATTGCAGGCGGCCGAAATCCGCCGTTCGGCCGAGCGGCCGACGAGCGACCTGACCGCATACGATCTCTACCTGCGTGCCCTGCCACTCTATGAGTCCGGGGAAAAGAACCAGACAATCGAAGCACTCGAATTGCTCGGGCGAGCGTTTGGACGCGATCCGCGCTACAGTCTCGCCCTGGCCTTGGCGGCGCAATGTCACGCTCATCTCCACGTCAGCGGCTGGACCGATGATCCCGAGTTACACCGCCGGCGAGCCGTCGATCTTGCCCAACGCGCATTGCGTGGCGCTGGCGACGACCCGAATACTCTTGGCAGGGCTGCCCACGCGCTCGGCTACTCCGGCGGGGATCTCGATGCGGCGACCGCATTGGTCGATCGTTGCCTTGAGCTCAATCCGAGCTATGCCAGCGGTTGGATCAACAGCGGCTGGCTGAGACTGTGGGCCGGGCAACCCGATCTCGCGATCGAGCATTTGGAAACCGGACTGCGGCTCAACCCCCGCGATCGCCACCACGGGGCTGTGATGGGGATCGGAGTCGGCCACTTTTTTGCCCGGCGGTTGGAGAATGCCGCTGCGATGCTGCTGCGCTCGCTGCAAGAGCGGCCGAACTGGGTGCCGACCTACCGCTTTCTTGCCTCGTGCTATGCGCATATGGGGCGGCTCGACGAGGCGCGAGAGACGATCGAGCGCGTGCGGCAGATCACGCTCGTCGTGGTGCCGAGCGCCACGCATTGGCGTGATCCGGAGCAGCGCGCGTTTTACCTCGAAGGCCTGCGTTTGGCGGCCGGCGAGACGACATGAGCCGGACCCGCCGCCTCGCCGCGATCCTCGCCGCCGATGTGGCGGGGTATTCGCGGCTGATGGGGGCGGACGAGGAAGGCACGCTCGAACGCCTCAAAGCGCTGCGCCGCGAGCTCATCGATCCGAAGATCGCCGAGCATCAGGGCCGCATCGTCAAGACCACCGGCGACGGCATGCTGGTGGAGTTTGCCAGCGTCGTCGATGCGGTGCGCTGCGCGGTCGAGGTGCAGCAGGCGATGCCCGAGCGGAACACCGGCGTCCGCGGCGGACAGCCGCATCGAATTGCGCATCGGCATCAATCTCGGCGACATGATCGTCGAGGACGACGACATCTATGGCGACGGCGTCAACATCGCGGCCCGGATCGAAGGCTTGGCCGATGCCCGGCGGGGTGTTCGTCTCCAGCACGGTCCATGAGCACGTGCGCGACCGGCTCGCCCTCGTCTTCGAGGATATGGGCGAGCAGCAGGTCAAGAACATCGCCCGGCCGGTGCGGGTCTACCGCGTCCGCGACCTCAACGCGCAGCGCGCCGGGGTCCCCCCTCCGCAATGCGGGAGAGGGTGCCGAGCGCCAGAGGCGCGAGCGGTCGGTAGCGCTCTGCCGCTCCCCGACAAGCCGTCGATCGCGGTACTGCCGTTCGCCAATATGAGCGGCGACCCGGAGCAGGAATATTTCGTCGACGGCATGGTCGAGGAGATCATCACCGCGCTGTCCCGCATCCGCTGGCTCTTCGTGATCGCCCGCAATTCGACCTTCACCTACAAGGGCCACGCCGTCGACGTGAAGCAGGTCGGGCGCGAACTGGGCGTCCGCTACGTCCTCGAAGGCTCGGTGCGCAAGGCGGGCAAGCGGGTGCGCATCACCGGGCAGCTGATCGACGCCGTTACCGGCGCGCATCTCTGGGCCGACCGTTTCGACGGCTCGTTGGAAGATGTGTTCGAGCTTCAGGACAAGGTCGCGGTCAGCGTCGCCGGCGTCATCGAGCCGGCATTGCAGGCGGCCGAGATGCGCCGCTCCGCCGCGCGGCCGACGACCGACCTCACCGCCTACGATCTCTACCTGCGCGCGCTTGCGGCCTTCTTTCCGATAACGAAAGAGCGGATTTTCGAGGCTCTGGGATTGCTCGAGCAGGCGATCGCGATCGATCGGCATTACGGGCCGGCACTTGTCCTGGGCGGCGATCTGCCACCTGCGGCTCGTCATTGACGGCTGGGCCGAAGAGCCGGAGACATCCCGCCGCAAGGCCATCGATCTTGCTCGGCAGGCGCTCCAGGTGGCGGAGAACGACCCGGGCATCCTCGCCAACGCCGCCTTCGTGCTGGCTCAATTCGGCGAGGACATCGGCGCCATGATCGGGCTGGTCGACCGTGCGCTCGCGCTCAACCCGAGCTTCGCCCGCGGCTGGTATGTGAGCGGCCTTCTCAGGGTCTGGGCCGGCCAACCCGATCTCGCGATCGAGCATGTCGAGACCTCGCTGCGCCTGAGCCCGCGCGAGCGTATGGGTCAGCCGCTATCGTGATGGGCATGGCCTATTTCTTCAAACGTCAGTTTGACGAAGCGGCGTCGAAGCTGCTCCTGTCCATTCAAGACCATCCGGGCTTTCCCGCCTCATACCGCTTTCTCGCCGCGTGCTATGCCCATATGGGGCGGCTCGACGAAGCGCGCGCGATCGTCGCCCGGCTGCGCGCCATTACCCCTCTGGTCGTGCCGAGCGATCTGCCTTTGCGCAACCCCGAGGACCGCGAGCTTTTCCTGTCGGGCCTGCGCCTGGCGGCGGGCGAGGCGGCATGAGCCAGACCCGCCGTCTCGCCGCGATCCTCGCCGCCGATGTGGCGGGTTATTCGCGGCTGATGGGGGCGGACGAGGAAGGCACGCTCGAACGCCTCAAGGCGCTGCGCCGCGAGCTCCTCGATCCGAAGATCGCCGAGCACCATGGCCGCATCGTCAAGACCACCGGCGACGGCCTGCTGGTGGAATTTGCCAGCGTCGTCGATGCGGTGCGCTGCGCGGTCGAGGTGCAGCAGGCGATGCCCGAGCGGAACACGGGCGTCGCGGCGGACAGCCGCATCGAATTGCGCATCGGCATCAATCTCGGCGACGTGATCGTCGAGGGCGACGACATCTATGGCGACGGCGTCAATATCGCCGCCCGGATCGAAGCCTTGGCCGATGCCGGCGGGGTGTTCGTCTCCGACACGGTCCATGACCACGTGCGCGACCGGCTGCCCTTTGTCTTCGAGGATCTGGGCGAGCAGCAGGTCAAGAACATCGCCCGGCCCGGTGCGGGTCTACCGGGTCCGCGACGCTGGCGCCGCCGCCAAGAGCGCAGCGGCGCCGGTGCTCACCGGCGCTGCCGCTCCCCGACAAGCCGTCGATCGCGGTATTGCCGTTCGCCAATATGAGCGGCGACCCGGAGCAGGAATATTTCGTCGACGGCATGGTCGAGGAGATCATCACCGCGCTGTCGCGCATCCGCTGGCTCTTCGTCATCGCCCGCAATTCGAGCTTCACCTACAAGGGCCAGGCCGTCGACGTGAAGCAGGTCGGGCGCGAGCTCGGCGTGCGCTATGTGCTCGAAGGCTCGGTGCGCAAGGCCGGCGAGCCGGGTGCGCATCACCGGGCAGTTGATCGACGCCGCAACCGGCACGCATCTCTGGGCCGACCGCTTCGACGGCTCGCTCGAAGACGTATTCGACCTTCAGGACAAGGTGGCGATCAAGCGTCGCCGGCGTCATCGAGCCGGCATTGCAGGCCGCCGAGACCGCCCGTTCGGCCAGCCGCCCGACGAACGACCTCACCGCCTACGATCTTTATCTGCGCGCCTATGCATGTTCTTTCCGTCGGCGAGAGCGAATTCCCGAGGCCTGGGCCATATGCTCGAGCAGGCGATCGCGACGCGATCCGCGTTACGGGCCGGCACTCGCCTGGGCCGCGCTCTGCTACTATGCGGCTCGTCTATGACGGCCGGAGCGAAGATCCGAGGCGATCCGTCGGAAGGCGCATCGATCTCGCTCGGCGAGCCTCGAAGTGGCGGGCGACGATCCGGGCATCCTGCCAATGCCGCCCTCGCGCTGGCCTATTTCGGCGAGGACATCGGTGCCATGATGGCGTTGGTCGACCGTGCGCTGGCGCTCAACCCGAGTTCGCCCGCGGCTGGTATGTCAGCGGTCTCCTCAGGCTATGGGCCGGTCAGCCCGACATCGCGATCGAGCATGTCGAGACCTCACTGCGCCTGAGCCCGCGCGCCCGCGTGGCGGCTGCGTCTCTACCGTGCTCGGCGCGCGCTATTTCGTCAGCCGGCGCTTCGACGAGGCGGTCGCCGAAGCTGCTCCTGTGCGATCCAAGAGATCCGAGCTTCCCGCAGGCATATCGCTTTCTCGCCGCCTGCTACGCCCATATGGGGCGGCTCGACGAGGCGCGAGAGATCGTCACGCGGCTGCGCGCCATTACCCCTCGCGTCGTGCCGGACGCGAGCTACCTGCGGAACCCCGAGCACCGCGAGCTTTTCTGTCGGGCCTGCGCCTGGCCGCGGGCGAGGCGGCATGAGCCAGACCCGCCGTCTCGCCGCGATCCTCGCCGCCGATGTGGCGGGGTATTCGCGGCTGATGGGGGCGGACGAGGAAGGCACGCTCGAACGCCTCAAGGCGCTGCGCCGCGAGCTCATCGATCCGAAGATCGCCGAACACCATGGCCGCATCGTCAAGACCACCGGCGACGGGTTGCTGGTGGAATTTGCCAGCGTCGTCGATGCGGTGCGCTGCGCGGTCGAGGTGCAGCAGGCGATGGCCGAGCGGAACACCGGTGTCGCGGCGGAAGACCGCATCGAACTGCGCATCGGCATCAATCTCGGCGACGTGATCGTCGAGGGCGACGACCTCTACGGCGACGGCGTCAACATCGCTGCTCGGATCGAAGCTCTGGCCGATGCGGGCGGGGTGTTCGTCTCGAATACAGTCCATGACCAGGTGCGCGACCGGCTGCCCTTCCCTTTCGAGGATCTCGGCGAGCAGCAGGTCAAGAACATCGCCCGCCCAGTGCGGGTCTACCGGGTTCGCGTCGCCGCCGCCAAGAGCACCGTCGACGCCAGCCTCGTCGGCGCTGTCGCTTCCCGACAAGCCATCGATTGCGGTGCTGCCCTTCGCCAATATGAGCGGCGACCCGGAGCAGGAGTATTTCGTTGACGGAATGGTCGAGGAGATCATCACCGCCCTCTCGCGCATCCGCTGGCTCTTCGTCATCGCCCGCAATTCGACCTTCACCTATAAGGGCCAGGCGGTCGATGTGAAGCAGGTTGGCCGCGAACTGGGCGTGCGTTATGTGCTCGAAGGCTCGGTGCGCAAGGCCGGCAATCGGGTGCGGATCACTGCCCAACTAATCGACGCACTGAGTGGGACGCATCTTTGGGCCGACCGGTTCGACGGCTCGCTCGAAGACGTCTTCGAGCTTCAGGACAAGGTGGCGTCCAGTGTGGCCGGAGTGATCGAACCCGCATTGCAGGCCGCCGAGAACGCGCGCTCGGCCAGCCGTCCGACAAGCGACCTCACCGCCTACGACCTCTATCTGCGCGCCTATGCGATGTTGTTGTCGTCGGCAACGCAAATCCCTGAGGCGCTCCGTCTGCTTGAACAGGCGATCGCGCGCGATCCCCCACTACGGGCCGGCACTCGCTTGGGCCGCGGTCTGCTGTCAGCGGCTAGTTATTGACGGTCGGAGCGAAGATCGGAAGGCGGACCGTCTGAAGGGCACCGATTACGCACGGCGAGCCCTGAAAGTGGCCGGCGATGATCCGGGCATCCTAGCAAATGCCGCCTTCGCGCTGGCCTATTTTGGCGAGGACATCGGCGCCATGATGGCGTTGATCGACCGTGCGCTGGCGCTCAACCCGAACTACGCGCGCGGCTGGTACGATCAGCGGCATCCTCAGGTTGTGGGCGGGCCAGCCAGACATCGCAATCGAGCATGTCGAGGCCGCGCTGCGCCTCAGCCCCCGCGCCCGCGTCGCGCAGTCGCTCCTAACAATAGGCGTCGCGCATTTCGCTCAGCCGGCGCTTCGATGAGGCAGCGCCGAAACTGCTCCTCGCGATCCAGGACGATCCTAGCTGCCCGATCCCGTATCGCTGTCTCGCCGCCTGCTATGCCCATATGGGGCGGCTCGACGAAGCCCGCGCGATGGTTACGCGGCTGCGCGCTATTACCCCTCAGTCGGTGCCGAGCGACCTGCCTACGCGCAACCCCGAGCACCGCGAGCTGTTGCTGTCGGGCCTGCGCCTGGCGGCGGGCGAGGCGAAATGAGCCAGACCCGCCGTCTCGCCGCGATCCTCGCCGCTGATGTCGCGGGCTAAGCCGAGAGGCTGGACCAGCCCGCAGCAATGGTCTCGCGATCGAGATCGCGCACAATCATGACGAGGCGTGAGCGACGTTCGCCATCTGGCCATTGCCGCAGTGCGACCGGGGGGTGGAAAACGTGCTGGACCCCATGGATCACGACAGGCCCTTCTTGATCTGCCACGTGAAGCAGGCCTTTGACGCGCAACAACCGGTCGCCATACGCCGTTCGCAAATCACCGAGCCAGCGGTGGAAGGCGAGCCAGTCGAGCGGCCGCTCTGCTGCAAAGGCAAAGGCATTGATGCCGCGAGTATGCTGGTGATCATGATAGGCGTGATCGTTGAGCCACCTCGCGGGATCGCGCTGCTCGAACAGACTGGCGCCAAACAGTTTGGCCGGATCGATTTTGCCGTCGAGCACGGTTTCGATCGGCGCTCCCGGGTTGATGCCCGTAGAGCTCGGATCAGCGCCTCTATCCTACCGGCCGACGCGATGTCGGTCTTGGTTACGAGCAGCCGGTCGGCGATGGCCGCCTGCTTGAGCGCCTCCGGATATTGCTCGATTTGATCGAACCCGCTTGTGGCATCGACTGTCGTGGCCACCGTGTCGAGACGAAGGTCGTGGCCGAGGAGCGGGTTGTTCAGCAACAACTGCACGACCGGGGCCGGGTCGGCTAGTCCCGAGGTCTCGATCAGCATGCGTGAAAGGCGGGAACCTCGCCGCGGTCACGCTGAACCAGAAGCCGGCGGAGCGCATCCTGAAGGTCGCCGCGCACCGCGCAGCAGACGCACCCGCTCGCCAGCACAACCGCCTCGCCGGTGACCGGCTCGATCAACAGATGGTCGAGTGCGACCTCGCCAAACTCGTTGATGATCACCGCGCTGTCGGCCATTTCCGGCCGCTGCAACAGGCGATTGAGCAGCGTTGTCTTGCCGCTCCCGAGGAACCCCGTGATCAGCGACACGGGCAGGCGCTCCGCGGAGCGGTCGGGGTCAAACAGGCTGGTCGCGATAGACATCGCTAATGGACGATCGGATACTCCGGCACCAATTCGACATTCAACCCTCAGGAGGAAGCGCCATGACCGATAGTGTAGGCCGGTCGCCCGGTCGCCCGATAATATGTCGCCGGCGCCGGATCGCCGCAGCTTTCTGAAGGGCGCCGGGATCGCCGGCGCTGCGGGAGCCGTGGCCGGCGCTGCACACGGGAAATTCGGGTTGGCGCCAATCGCTCGGCCCAGGCGCAACCGGCAGCCCCGCCGAAGCTGACGACCGAGAAATGGTGGCCGTCGAAATGGGGGGCCGAGGACGAGGCTGGCGCGTCTAATCACATCACCCCGGCAAAGGTGCTCGACGCGGCCAAATGGATCCACGACGGCAAGGTCTACAAAATGGGCCGGGTGTACGAGCAGGCGATGCCGTGCTTTGGCCAGCGTGCCTTTCTGTTGCGTATTCCCGGAGGCCCAACGGGCGGACCCTTTGGCGAGAACAAGCTCGTCTATAACGACGAGTTTCTGGCGACCGAGATCGGCCAGACCGGCACTCAGTTCGACGGTCTCGGCCATATCGGCATCCAGATGGGCAAGGACGGCGATAAGAGCGAAATGTATTTCTACAATGGCTTCACCTCGGCTCAGATGTCAGATCCCTATGGGTTGAAGAAGCTCGGCACCGAAAAGCTAAAACCGCTGATCACGCGCGGGCATCTGGTCGACATCGCTGCGGTCAAAGGCGGCATGATGGACGCCGGCCAAGAGATCATGGTTGCTGATGTCCGCGCGGCATTGCAGCGCCAGAACATGCAGGAGAGCGACATCAAACCGGGCGACGCGATCTTCTTCAACACCGGCTGGGGTTCGTTGTGGATGAAGAACAACGATCGCTTCAATTCCGGCGAACCGGGAATCGGGCTCGAAGTTGCGCGCTGGGTCATCGACAAGGATCTCTGTCTAACGGGTGGCGACACCTGGGCAGTCGAGGTGGTGCCAAACCCGGATAAGAGCCTGGCCTTTCCGTGCCATTCGGAACTGCAGACCAAGCACGGCATCTTCAACCATGAGAACTTGACGTTCGACGATTTAATCGCCGACCGGAAGTATCAGTTCGTCTTCATCTTTACCCCCGCGCCGATCAAAGGCGCGACGGGTTCGAATGGCTGCCCGATCGCCGTCACCTGATCCGACCAGATGATATGACCCAGACCCGCCGTCTCGCCGCGATCCTCGCCGCCGATGTGGCTGGCTATAGCCGGTTGATGGGGGTGGACGAGGAAGGCACGCTCGAACGGCTCAAATCGCTGCGCCGCGACCTTCTTGATCCGAAGATCGCCGAGCACAGGGGCCGCCTCGTCAAGACCACCGGCGACGGCATCCTGGTGGAATTTG
Source organism: uncultured Alphaproteobacteria bacterium (assembly GCA_963836845.1). GTDB lineage: Bacteria > Pseudomonadota > Alphaproteobacteria > ATCC43930 > CGMCC-115725 > AP-15. The sequence goes on from CAWILK010000052.1 coordinate 24,889, forward strand.
CCAGCGTCGTCGATGCGGTGCGCTGCGCGATCGCGGTGCAGCAGGCGATGCCCGAGCGCAACACCGATGTCGGCGCGGACAGCCGCATCGAACTGCGCATCGGCATCAATCTCGGCGACGTGATCGTCGAAGGCGACGACCTCTATGGCGACGGCGTCAACATCGCCGCCCGGATCGAGGCCTTGGCCGATGCCGGCGGGGTGTTCGTCTCCAACACGGTCCACGACCAGGTCCGCGACCGGCTGCCCTTTGCCTTCGAGGATCTGGGCGAGCAGCAGGTCAAGAACATCGCCCGGCCAGTCCGGGTCTACCGGGTCCGCGATCCCCTCACCCACCCCGCGGCAGAGGCGCCGGGGTCCCGCCTCTCCCGCAGTGCGGGAGAGGGCGCCGAGCGCCGGAGGCGTGAGGCGGGTGAGGGTAGCCCGCGGCTGTCGATCGTCGTGCTGCCGTTCGCCAACCTTTCGCACGATCCGGAGCAGGAATATTTCGCTGACGGCATAACCGAGGATTTGACGACCGACCTGTCGCGCATTGCGGACAGTTTCGTGATCTCCCGCAATACCGCATTTACCTACAAAGGCAGGCGCGTCGACGTGCGGCAAGTCGGCCGCGAGCTCGGCGTTCGTCATGTCCTCGAAGGCAGTGTGCGTCTAACCGGTGATCGGGTCCGCGTGAACGTGCAGTTGACCGATGCGGAGACCGGCGCGCATCTGTGGGCAGATCGCTTCGACACCAGTCGCGCGGACCTCGATCAGGCGCAGGACGAGATTACCGGGCGGCTGGCGCACACCCTCAATCGGGAGCTCGTGGTGGCAGCTGTCGGCCGTCTCGAGGGGCAACATAAGACCGATCCCGACGCGCGGGATCTCGTGATGCGCGGATGGGCATTGTGGCGTCGGCCCACCACGATTTCGGCCCGACAAGCGGCCCGAAAGGAGTTGAGCGGGGCCTGGCATTGGACCCGGAATCAGTAGAGGCGAAATCGGCCTCGCCGCGACGATTGCCCAGACCCTCGTCGAGGGATGGAGCAACGCTTTCGACGAAGACCAAACGCTCGCTGAGCGGCTGCTGCGCGAGGTTTTCGAGCGCGATGCGCACCATTCAATGGCTCGTGCCCTGATGGGATTATTGCGCCGGGTCCAGAACCGCTTGGGCGAAGCGCAAGCCGAAGCGGAAGCGGCAATCGGGCTCGACCGCAACAATGAACTGGCATTGAAGCAGCTAGGCCAGATACTCCTGTTCCAGGGAGAGCCGCTGGCTGCGATTCCCCATTTGGAAAAGGCGATCCGGCTAAATCCCCGAGGTCCCAATCTTTGGAGCATTCAATGGCCCCTCGGCCAGTGTCATCTGCTGCTGGGCCATGTGGACGAGGCAATCGAGCTGTTCAGAAAAGCATCCGCTGCGAGTCCGCGAGCCTATTCTGTCCATCTGAACCTCGCGGGTGCCCTCGGATTGCGCGGCGATCTGGATGAGGCCCGGGCAGCCATCGCCGAAGCAATGAGGCTCAAGCCCGAAGTCAACTCGCTGGCGCGTTATCGCGCGGTGAACGCCCTGGATCACCAATCGGCGGCATTGGGCGCTGCGCGACAAGACCCTCAACCTCGGCCTGCGCCGGGCCGGATTTTCTGACGAATGACCGCGACCCGCCGCCTCGCCGCGATCCTCGCCGCCGATGTGGCGGGGTATTCGCGGCTGATGGGGGCAGACGAGGAAGGCACGGTCGAACGCCTCAAGGCGTTGCGCCGCGAGCTCGTCGATCCGAAGATCGCCGAGCACAGGGGCGCATCGTCAAGACCACCGGCGACGGCTTGCTGGTGGAGTTCGCTAGCGTCGTCGACGCGGTGCGC
>CAWILK010000053.1:0-15024 GCA_963836845.1 uncultured Alphaproteobacteria bacterium
TCGGATGGAGAGTGACAACGCGTATATACCACATGGGGCGGACAGCCGTCGAATACAACCAGTAATCACTATGAGTTTTCACAAGTTTTCGCGAAGAGAGAAGATATCCTCAGCGATTGTATTAACTTAATGCAGCAAATATATTTTTTGTGGTCATTGCCGGAAACCTCATCCGACTGAAGACATAACGATCAGCTAATCGTTCAATTTCGTCCTTGGATCGACCCCCGGGTCGATCAGGGATGGCGAGGGTAGCACAAAGGGACTTTGGCGATCCGGACTGACACCGCTTCGGTGATCGCCCCGACCTCGCGCGCAGTCGCGATCGTTACGACGGGCCGATCGCGCTTCCTACCCCAGTCTGGGACACAAGCTCTTCGCTGTGGCCACTTGCCCGCCATAGGTAGATTCCGAACCTGTTCGTGATCGGCCACCGCCAGTAGGTTCACGAGGGATGGATGCCGAGAGCGGCCGCCGTCCAAGTGAGTTGATCGTGCACGCGCTCGGTCGTGTCCCCTGCGACACGACCGGCTCCGGCTGTCTCACAAACGGGGTCCACCTCATATCTTCCTCGGCGCGAGCCCCTGTCAGCGGCTATTCGAATTCGAGGATCACCTGGTCGACCGCGAGGCTGTCGCCGGGCTTGGCGCGGACTGCGCGCGATCCGGCCGTCGCGCTCGGCGCGCAGCACGTTTTCCATCTTCATCGCCTCGACAATCGCGAGCGGCTCGCCGGCCTTGACCTCCTGTCCGGGCGCCACGTTGATCGCCGACAACAGGCCGGGCATCGGCGACAGCAGCAGGCGCGAGGTGTCCGATGCTTTCTTCTCGGGCATCAGCGCCAGGAGCTCGGCGGCGCGGCGCGGCAGCACCTGCGCGCGGCGCGTCACGCCGCGATGCGTCAGCCGGAAAGCGGCGCCCGGCAGCCGTTCGATCTGCACCGTGACCGCATGCTCCTCGATGCGAGCCCTGCAGCAAGGCTTGGCCCGGTTGCCACTCGATTGTGGCGAGACGGCTTTCTCCTTCGATCTCGACGCGGTAGCCGCCGCCTTCCGGGCGGACCGCGACCGGATATGGCCTGCCGTCGAGCAGGACGGTGCACTCTTGGCACTATTTCGTCGCGATGTTCCGGCGAGCTTGCCGTCGATGCGAGTCTCGCGCTCGCGGATGCGGCGGTGCGCCAAGGCAGCGGCGAGCAGGATCACCCTGTCGGCCTCGGCAAAGCCGGAAGGCGGCGGCAAACCCGCCGGGGAATTCATCGGCGATGAAATCGGTCGACAGAGCGCCCGGCGCGGAACCGGGGCTTCGCGGCGACCGCCGCCAGGAACGGGATGTTGTGCTGCACGCCGGCGACATAAAACTGGTCCAGCGCAGCGGACAGCCGATCGATCGCGGTGGCGCGGTCAGGGCCGGAGGCGATGAGCTTGGCGATCAGCGGATCGTAGTGAACGCTGATCTCGGCGCCTTCGAAGACGCCGGTATCGAGCCTGATACCCTCGCCGCTCGGCGGGAGATAGCGAACCAGACGGCCAATCGACGGCAGAAAATTGCGCCTCGGGTCTTCGGCGTAGACCCGAGCCTCGATCGCCCAGCCGGTGAGCTCGATTTCGTCCTGCGCGAAAGGGAGAGGCTCGCCCGCCGGCGATGCGGATCATCAGCTCGACAAGGTCGAGGCCGGTCACCAGCTCGGTCACCGGGTGCTCGACCTGCAGCCGCGTATTCATCTCGAGGAAATAGAAATTGCGCTGCTGGTCGACGATGAACTCGACTGTGCCGGCCGAGCGATAGTCCACCGCCCGCGCCAGTGCGACCGCCTGCCGGCCCATCGCCTCCCGGGTTCGTGGGTCGAGAAACGGGCTCGGCGCTTCCTCGATGACCTTCTGGTGCCGGCGCTGGATCGAGCATTCGCGCTCGCCGAGATGGACGATGTTGCCGTGGCTGTCGCCCAGCACCTGGATCTCGATATGGCGCGGCTGTTCGATGTATTTCTCGATAAAGATGCGGTCGTCGGCAAAGCTCGACTTGGCCTCGCTCGCCGCCGAGCGAAAGCCGTCGCGGACCTCGCGTCGGTCGGCGGCGATCCGCATCCCTTTGCCGCCGCCGCCGGCCGAAGCCTTGATCATGACCGGGTAGCCGATGTCGCGGGCAATCGCGACCGCGGCTTCGGCGTCCGCGATGACGTCGAGATGGCCGGGCACGCTCGAGACGCCGGCAGCCTGCGCCAGCTTCTTCGATGCGATCTTGTCGCCCATCGCGGCGATCGCGGTCGGGCCAGGGCCGATGAAGGTCACGCCGCCTTCGCTGAGCGCCCGCGCAAAGGCAGGGTTCTCCGAGAGAAAGCCGTAGCCGGGATGGACCGCCTCGGCGCTGCTCTGGTGCGGCAGGCTTCGACGATCCGCTCGATATTGAGATAGCTTTCGGCCGACGGCGGGGGGCCGATCGCGGACCGCCTCGTCGGCCATGCGCACATGCAGCGCCTCGGCATCGGCATCGGAATAGACCGCGACCGTGGCGATCCCCATCCGCCGCGCGGTTCGAATGATCCGGCAGGCGATCTCGCCCCGATTGGCGATCAGGATTTTGTTGAACACCTTGATTGTGCCGCGATTGTTCCGCTCGTCGCCTCGTCTCGTCACAGCGGGATGTTGTCGTGCTTTTTCGACGGGCTGGCGAGTTGCTTGCCGCGCAGCATCGCTAGCGCGCGGCAGAGCCGCCGCCTCGTGTCGCGCGGCAGGATCACATCGTCGATAAAGCCGCGGCTCGCCGCGACGAAGGGATTGGCGAATTTCTCGCGGTACTCCTCGGTGCGCGCCTCGATCGCGGCGGTGTCGCCGAGATCGGCTGCGGAAGATGATCTCGACCGCGCCTTTCGGTCCCATCACCGCGATTTCGGCCGAGGGCCAGGCGAAATTCAAATCGCCCCGCAAATGCTTCGAGCTCATCACGTCATAGGCGCCGCCATAGGCTTTGCGGGTGATCAGGGTCACCTTCGGCACGGTCGCCTCGGCAAAGGCGAATAGCAGCTTTGCCCCGTGCTTGATGATCCCGCCATATTCCTGGGCAGTGCCGGGCAGGAAACCCGGGCACATCGACAAAGGTCACGATCGGGATATTGAAGCAGTCGCAGAAGCGGACGAAGCGAGCGGCCTTGCGCGAGCTGTCGATATCGAGGCAGCCGGCCAGCACCATCGGCTGATTGGCGACGATGCCGATCGTCGACCCCTCCATGCGGGCGAAGCCGATCAGGATGTTGCGGGCGAAATCGGGCTGGATCTCGAAGAAATCGCCCTCGTCGACCACCTTCTCGATCAGCTCCTTCATGTCGTAGGGCTTGTTCGGGCTGCTCGGGACGAGCGTGTCGAGCGACGGCTCGGACCGGTCGGACGGATCCGCTGTCGGCCGCAGCGGCGGCTGCGCCCGGTTCGAGGCGGGCAGGAAATCGATGAACCGGCGCAACTCGATCAGCGCCTCGACATCGTTTTCGAAAGCCAGGTCGGCGACGCCGGAGCGTGTCGTGTGGGTCAGGGCGCCCCCCAGCTCCTCCTGGGTCACCGTCTCGTGCGTGACGGTCTTGACGACTTCGGGTCCGGTGACGAACAGGTACGAGGTGTCCTTGACCATGAAGATGAAGTCGGTCATCGCCGGCGAATAAACCGCGCCGCCGGCGCAGGGGCCCATGATCATCGAGACCTGCGGGACGACGCCCGGAGGCGAGCACATTGCGCTCGAACACCTCGGCATAGCCGGCGAGCGAGGCGACCCCGTCCTGGATCCGCGCCCCGCCGGAATCGTTGAGCCCGATCACCGGCGCGCCGACATTCATCGCCTGGTCCATGATCTTGCAGATCTTCTCGGCATGCGCCTCGCTGAGCGAACCGCCGAACACCGTAAAATCCTGGCTGAAGACAAAGACCAGCCGGCCATTCACCGTGCCGTAGCCGGTGACGACGCCGTCTCCCGGGACCTTCTGCTCGCCGATCCCGAAATCATGGCTGCGGTGCTCGACGAACATATCCCATTCCTCAAAGGAACCGGGGTCGAGCAGCAACTCTATCCGCTCGCGCGCGGTGAGCTTGCCGCGGCGGTGCTGAGCCTTCGATGCGGCGCGCGCCGCCGCCGGCCCGTGCTGCCTCCCGCTTTTGCCTCCAGCCGGGTAAGAATGTCCTGCATTTCGTCCTCGCTGCGGAAAACAGTGCGAGATAGCATCCGCGATAAGCTGGCGCCAGACCCGCGGTTGTGCGGCTTGTCCCTCCCGATTGAGACGCGGCACAATCATCCGAGCCTTGATCGACATCCAAAGGAAGAGGACGAGTCGGATGGCGGAAAGCGAGTTGTATCGAAAAGGGGCGGCAATACGGCGGCAGCTGATGGGCGATGCGGCGGTGGAGCGTTCCGCCCGCGAGATCTACAGCGACCCCGTAATGAAGAAATTCATCGACGTAGCGACCGAGACCGTTTTCGGCGCGCTGTGGACCCGGCCGGGTCTCGACCTCAAAACCCGCGCCCTGATCTGCGTCATTTCCGATGCCGCCACCGGCCGGGAGCCGGAATTGGGCCTCCACCTCCGCATGGCTTTGCGTCAGGGGTGGACCGAGGAGGAGTTGACCGAGGCGCTGCTGCATCTCTCCGGCTATGTCGGCGTGCCGATCATCCGCAAGTCGATGATGGTCGCCAGCAAGGCCTTTGCCGAGTTCCGGGCGGAGCAGGCCGCGGAGAAACCGATCTCCGCTTAGCCGGCACCGCAACGCAGCAGCGAGATGAACCGCGCAGCCGCCTCGATGTCGCCGGCGAGCGCGCGGCGCCGCTCGGCCTGCTCTGCGTCCTCGCCCCAGGCTTCGATCTGAAAGCTCTCGTCGAGCTGCGAGGCGGCAAACGCTTCGTCGGCATCGATGCTGATCTTCGAGCAGGGCCAGCCCGATCACCAGCGAGCCGCAGGCGGCGGTTGCCGCATGCAGAGCGGTCAGAGCGAAATCGTCGCGGTCGGCAACGGCCGCCGCAAAGGCCCGCAAAGTCGCAGGCGACTGGCTCTGCGGGATCACGCCGGTGGTCACCGTGAGCGGCGCGTCAAAGCGCAATGCAGCCCAGTCGATCAGCGGTTGCCAGACCGCCTGCTGGCGCGCGGCTAGCGCCGGGGGTCGCGCCGCCCTGTAGCAAACGAGGTCGGTTCCGGCGTAATTGGCGGTTTGATCGACGATCGCCTCGCGATTTGGCGACACGCGATCGAGCGCCGTTGTCGCGAGCCGGGTCATCGGCATGCCGGCCGGGCGGATCTCTCCGGCTTGGGCGCTCCACTCGTCAGCGATCGCCGCAGCCAACCTCTTGCTCGGCACGACCAAGCTTCGCTTGCCAGGCGTCCGCAGCGGCTTGCCGTCTAGAGCAACGCCGTAGCCGCCCGTCGCCGGCACGAGCCCCGCTTCTTTGTAGACCCGTCTCATCTCGGTAATTCCAGCTCGGCAAAAGGATCTTCGATATCCTCCGGGAAGCCGAAGAACTCCCAAGTTCTCCGCATATGAGGAGGGAGCGGTGCGGTCGACCTGCGTTGAGCTGCCGAGCGGATGCGGCATCGCGATACTGCGGGCGTGCAGATGAAGCCGCCGCGCCCCCGGCACTCCGGCGCGATGGGCCAACGCCTCTCCGTATTTTGCATCGCCCAGGATCGGGGTCCCGATCGCGGCGCAATGGGCGCGCAGCTGATGCGTCCGCCCGGTGACCGGCATCAGGGCGAGCCAGCTCACCCGGTCGCCCGCGCTGTCGACCACCCGATAATAGGTTACGGCATGCCTGCCCTCGTCGCTGTCGGGCCGCACCCGTTCGCCATGCCGCCCGGGTGTTTTGGCGAGAGGCAAATCGATCCGGCCCTGGGCCGGCTTGGGCAATCCGACCGCGATAGCCCAGTAGGTCTTTCTCATCCTCTTTTCGCGAAAAGCGCGCGCGAGGAGCCCCGCGGCCGCTGCAGTCCGGGCCAGCACCAGAATGCCGCTCGTCTCCTTGTCGAGGCGGTGAACCAGCCGGGGCCGCTCTTCATTTCCGAACCGCAACCCGTCCAACAACCCGTCGAGATGCCGCTCGGTCGCGGTGCCGCCCTGAACCGCGAGGCCAGGCGGCTTGTTGAGGACGATCACCATCTCGTCCACGTGGAGGATGGCGGCCTGCAGCATGGCTTGATCCGAAGGCCGCTGCGGGTGCGGCGCGGGTCTCGGGCGGTGGCGCAGCCCCGTTCAGCGCGGGAAAGCGGATCGCCTGGCCCGGCTCGATGCGGTCACCGGCCTTGGCGCGCTTGCCGTCGACGCGGATGCGCCCCGTCCTCAGCAGCTTTTCGAGCTGGCCATGCCCGAGCCCCGGGTAATGTCGTTTGAACCAGCGGTCGAGGCGGAGCGTGCCCTCGCTGCCTTGAACAGTTGCTGTTTCGTCAGTCGGCGTCATTCGGATGGCCCCGCCGCCGTCTGGCGGAGCTTCTCCCAATAATCCAGCCGCTTGCGCAACTCGCGCTCGAAACCTCGCTCACCCGGCCGATAGAGGCTCCGGCGGGGGATGCGGTCCGGAAAATAATTCTGGCCGGAAAACCCCGGTTCGGTTGCATGGTCGTAGACATAGCCTTTGCCGTAACCGAGATCCCGCATCAACCGCGTCGGCGCGTTGAGAATGTGCATCGGCGGCATCAGCGAGCCGGTTTCGCGCGCCATCTGGCGCGCTTCTCCAAAAGCCAGGTAGGCGGCATTCGACTTGGGCGCCGTCGCGAGATAGATCACGCATTGCGCAATCGCCAGCTCGCCTTCGGGAGAGCCGAGCCGGTCGTAAGTGTCCCAGGCTGCCAGCGCCTGCACCACTGCTTGGGGATCGGCCAAGCCGATATCCTCGACCGCAGCGCGCGTCAGGCGCCGCAGGATATAGATCGGGTCCTCGCCACCCGCCAGCATGCGGGCCAGCCAGTAAAGCGCAGCATCGGTGTCCGAGCCGCGCAGCGATTTGTGCAACGCGCTGATCAGGTTGTAGTGACCTTCTTGGGCTTTGTCGTAGAGCGGCGCGCGCCTTTGCACGAGCGTTGCGAGCTCCTGGGGCCCGAGCGGCTCGCGGCCCGGCAGTCGTGCGATTTCTTCGACCAGATTGAGCAGAAAACGCCCGTCCCCATCAGCCATTGCGCGCAACGCGGCGCGCGCCTCTGCGGTCAGCGGCATCGGATGGCCGACATGTTCCTCGGCGCGCCGTAGCAGAATCTCGAGGTCTTCATCGCCGAGGCGTCGCAGGACAAAGACCTGGCACCGCGACAACAGCGCACCGATCAGCTCGAAGGACGGGTTCTCGGTCGTGGCGCCGACGAGGATAACGGTGCCATCCTCCACCACCGGCAAGAACGCGTCCTGCTGGGCGCGATTGAAGCGGTGGATCTCATCGACAAAGAGCAGTGTGCCCTGACCTATTTCGCGTCGCTTTTTCGCGGCGTCGAAAACCTTGCGAAGGTCGGCAACGCCGGAGAACACCGCCGACAGCGGCTCGAAGACGAGATCGGTGCCCTGCGCCAGCAACCGCGCGATCGTCGTCTTGCCGCAACCCGGCGGGCCCCACAGGATCATCGACGAGAGCTGATGGCCGGCGACCATGCGCCCGATCGGACCCGCTGGGCCGATCAGGTGATCTTGCCCGACAATCTCGTCGAGGCGGCGGGGGCGGAGACGGTCGGCCAGCGGATGCGGCGCATGCTTCTCGAAGAGCGTGGTCATGTCAGGACCCCGCAGGGCGGCAGGACGACGGATCGGCAAATATTTTGCCGAAGGTGATGCGAAATGCCGTGTCGACCTCTTCGACGGTCGCATCGATGCCGAGTTCGGCGAGCGACGTGACGCCGTGCTCGGCGATGCCGCAAGGCACGATGCCGCGGTAATGGTCGAGCTCCGGGTCGATATTGAGCGCAACGCCGTGATAGGTCACCCACTGCCGCACCCGCACCCCAATCGCGGCGATCTTGTCTTCGCGGCCGTCATCTCGCGCGACCCAGATCCCGACCCGGCCGTCGCGCCGCTCGCCGCGAATTCCGAAGCGTGCCAGCGTGCTGATGATCCATTCTTCGAGCTGATGGACATAGCAGCGCACATCCTGACCGCGCCGGCGCAGATCGAGCATCACATAGGCGATGCGTTGCCCGGGCCCGTGATAAGTGTAGCGCCCGCCGCGCCCGGTGCGATATACCGGCAATCCGCCGCGGTTCTAGAAGTTCGTCATCGCGCGCGCTCGTCCCGGCGGTGTAGAGCGGCGGATGCATCGAGCAGCCATACCAGCTCGGGCGCCGCACCGGAGCGGATTGCGGCGACGCGCCTTTCCATCTCCTCGACGGCGGCCGTGTAATCGACGGGTTCGCTGCTGATCCGCCACTCGATCCGGCTTGGCCGATCGCCTATCTGAAGGTCCATGCAATCTTGATATGGTGGCGCGGATTTGCTAATCACGCCGCCCCTGCCGTGCGGTCGTGGCGGAATTGGTAGACGCGCAGCGTTGAGGTCGCTGTGGGGGAAACTCCGTGGAAGTTCGAGTCTTCTCGACCGCACCACCCCAAGCCGCCGGCTCGCCGGGACGCTCCTCAGGATGAGGAATTCCTTAATGCCATCAACAACATCCCTCATGCTGAGGAGCGCCCGAAGAGCCTGCCCCAGGCTTGAACTGGGGGCGCGTCTCGAAGCACGCAGGGTGGCAAAGCAGCCTAGATTTCTGGATGCAGAACACGCGGCTCTCCTCTCTCGATTTTGATCTCGGCCCTGAGATCGACATGTTGCGGACGACGGTTCGCGGCTTTGCCGAGGACCGGATGGCGCCGCTCGCCGCCGAAATCGACCGGACCGACCGCTTCCCGATCGAGCTGTGGCCCGAGATGGGCGCGCTTCGGCCTGCACGGCATCACGGTCGAGGAAGAGTATGGCGGCGCCGGAATGGGCTATCTCGCCCATTGCGTCGCGATGGAGGAGAGTCAGCCGCGGCTCGGCCTCCGTCGGTCTCTCCTACGGCGCGCATTCGAACCTCTGCGTCAACCAGATCCGGCGCAACGGCAGCGAGGCGCAAAAGCGCAAGTATTTGCCGAAGCTGATTTCGGGGGAGCATGTCGGGGCATTGGCGATGAGCGAGCCGGAAGCCGGTTCGGACGTCGTCTCGATGCGGCTGCGCGCCGACCGGCAGGGTGAGCCGCTACGTGCTGAACGGCACCAAGCTGTGGATCACCAACGGTCACGTCGCCGATACCCTGGTCGTCTATGCCAAGACCCGGCCCGACGCCGGTTCGCGCGGCATCACCGCCTTTCTGATCGAGAACGGGTTCCAGGGCTTCCGCCCGGCGCAGAAGCTCGACAAATTGGGGATGCGCGGCTCGCCGACCTCGGAGCTGGTCTTCGAGGATTGCGAGGTGCCGGCCGAAAACGTGCTGGGCCAGGTCGACGAGGGCGTGCATGTGCTGATGAGCGGCCTCGATTACGAGCGGGCCGATACTCGCGGCGGGTCCGCTCGGCATCATGCAGGGCTGTCTCGACGTGGTGATCCCCTATATTCACGACCGCAAGCAGTTCGGCCAGCCGATCGGCGAATTCCAGCTGATCCAGGGCAAGATCGCCGACATGTACACGACGATGAACGCCTGCCGATCCTACGTCTACGCCGTGGCGCGGGCCTGCGACCGCGGGCAGACGACGCGCAAGGACGCCGCCGGCGCGATCCTCTACGCCGCCGAGAAGGCGACCGCGCTGGCGCTCGACGCGGTGCAGATCCTCGGCGGCAACGGCTACATCAACGATTTCCCGACCGGCCGCCTCCTGCGCGACGCCAAGCTCTACGAGATCGGCGCCGGCACCTCGGAGATCCGCCGCATGCTGATCGGCCGCGAAATCTTCACCGAGACCGCCTGACATGCAGTCAGCTCCAATCGCCAGCACATCCTCTTCCGTCATACCGGCGAAGGCCGGTGCCCATCTCAGCCATGGGTCCCGGCCTTCGCCGGGAAGGCGAGTAAGGAGTTGCCGTGTCGCGCCGGCTGATTTCCTCCGGGTCGCCGTTCGAGGCGGAGGCCGGGTATAGCCGCGCGGTGGTCGATGGCGAGTGGATCTTTGTCGCCGGCACGACCGGCTTCGACTATGCGCAAATGACGATCGCCGAGGACCCGGCCGAGCAGGCGCGCCAGGCCTTTCGCAACATCGAGAAGGCGCTGGCCGAGGCCGGCGGCACGCTCGCCGATGTCGTGCGGGTGCGTTACTACGTGCCCGACACTGCCGATTGGCCGGCTATCGTGCCGGTGCTGGGCGAGGTCTTCGGCGCGATCCGCCCGGCCGCGACGGCGCTTGTCTGCGGCCTCGTCGATCCGCGCATGAAGATCGAGATCGAGGTGACCGCGCGACGGGCAGCGCGAGCGCGCCGTGAAGAGGACCCAGTGAGGCGGCTCGTCACCCTCCTCGCGATAATTCTGATCGCGGCAGCGCCGCTGCCCGCGAGGCGGCGGCACAAGAGGTTTCGGGAGATGCCGCGGGTCGGGGTTGCTCACTGCACGGCTCACCGGGGCGTATGACGGCAGCGGAAGAATTCCGCGAGGGCATGCGGTCGCTCGGCTGGATCGAGGGAAGCACGATCTCGATAGAGGATCGCTTCGCCAATGGCGATCCGGCGCGGCTGTCGGCGAATGCCGCCGAGCTCGCTGCGGCAAAGGTCGACGTCATTGTCGCCATCAGCCGGGCTCCGGCCGAAGCGGCCCGTGAGGCCACTTCGACGATCCCGATCGTGATGGATGCGGGCGACCCGGTCGGCGCGGGCCTCGTCGCCAGCTTGGCGCGGCCGGGCGGCAACGTGACCGGCCTCTCGGTGATGTGGCCGGACTGGTTGCGAAGCAGCTTCAAATGTTGAAGGAAGCCGTGCCGCGGGTAAGCAAGATCGGCGTCCTGTGGTCGCCCGAAAATGCGGGTCACGCGCAGCTAATGAAGGAGTTGGAACGCGGCGGCCCGACATTGGGCGTCTCGGTGCTGCCGGTTACCGTCGGCAACGTTCGAAAACCTGCCGCGCCTCTTTGAGGAGATGACGGCGGCCGGTGCAGACGCCTATTTCGTCCTCAACGACCGGCGCAAACCGACGCCATTGCGCGACGATATCGCCGCGCTCGCCTTGCGCCATCACTTGCCCGGCGCGGCACAGGACCACCGCTGGGTCGAGGCGGGGGTACTGCTCTGTTATGGAGTGAATCTTTCCGCGATCCACAAGCGGCTCGCCTTCTTCGTCGATAAGATCCTGAAGGGCGCGAAACCCGCTGATTTACCGGTCGAGCAGCCGACGACATTCGAATTGGTGGTCAACCTGAAGACCGCTAAGGCGCTCGGGCTTGAAATCCCGCATCAGATCCTAGCGCGCGCCGACGAGGTAATCGAATGAGGCTGACCGACGAGCAGCGCATGCTGCGCGATGTCGCCCGCGACTTTGCCCGGACCCGGCTGGCGCCGCATGCCGCGGAACGCGACCGCGAAGCGCGGTTTCCGGCCGAGGCGGTGGCCGAGCTCGGCAAGCTCGGCTTCATGGGCATGCTGGTGCCCGAGGAATATGGCGGCGCCGGCGCCGACCATGTCGGCTATGCGCTGGCGATGGAGGAGATCGCCGCCGGCGAGGGGGCGGTGTCGACGATCCTGAGCGTGCAGAACTCGGTCGGCTGCATGCCGGTGCTGCAATACGGTTCGGAGGAGCAGAAGCGGCGCTTCCTGGAGCCGATGGCGAAGGGCGAGATGCTCGCCTGCTTCTGCCTGACCGAGCCGCAGGCGGGCTCCGACGCCGCGGCGATCAAGACCCGGGCGCGGCGGCACGGCAACCGCTGGGTGCTCAGCGGCACCAAGCAGTTCATCACCTCGGGCAAGAACGCCGAGATCGCGATCGTCTTCGCGGTGACCGATCCCGACGCCGGCAAGAAGGGCATCAGCGCCTTTCTCGTGCCGACCGACAGCGCCGGGATTTCGCGTCGCGCGGCTCGAGCACAAGCTCGGCCAGCGCGCCTCCGACACGGCGCAGCTCGTCTTCGAGGACATCGAGCTGACCCCCGACCTGATGCTGGGCGCCGAAGGCGAAGGCTACAGCATCGCGCTCTCCAACCTCGAAGGCGGCCGCATCGGCGTCGGCGCGCAGTCGGTCGGCATGGCGCGCGCCGCCTATGAGGCGGCGCTCGCCTATGCCCGCGAGCGCGAGGCCTTCGGCAAGCCGATCATCGAGCAGCAGGCGGTCGCCTTCCGCCTCGCCGACATGGCGACGCAGATCGCGGCGGCGCGCGGGCTGGTGCTCGACGCCGCGGCGCGGCGCGACGCCGGCGAGCCCTGCCTCAAGGAGGCGTCGATGGCCAAGCTCTTCGCCTCCGAGATGGCCGAGCGGGTTGCCTCCGACGCGATCCAGATCCATGGCGGCTACGGCTATGTCGCCGATTTCCCGGTCGAGCGCATCTATCGCGACGTCCGCGTCTGCCAGATCTACGAAGGCACCAGCGACATCCAGCGCCTGGTCATCGCCCGCGAAATCGCGCGGACAATAAGCGGCTAGGTCTCTTCCTCGGCCAGCACCTCGGCGAAGAGCGCGCGGTCAATATTGCCGCCCGACTGAATAACCGCGACCCGCTTGCCGGCGAGGCGTCGACGTTCCTGCAATGCCGCGGCGAGCGCGGCGGCGCCGGCGCCTTCAGCGATATTGTGGGTGTCGCCGAACAGAATCCGCATGGCGCGGCGGATCTCGGCCTCCGAGACGGTGACGATGCGTGCGGCGCCGCGGCCGGTGAAATCCTGTGCCTTCAGGAAGAACGGCGCGTCGGCAACGACAACACCGTCAAATGGCCGCCGGCTCACCCTGCAGATCCCGCCCAACCTGCTGCGGCCGCACTTCGTGCGCGCCGTGGTGCGCGTCCACGAAACCCGGACAGGGCGATTGGCGGTCTTCCACGGACCGCATCGCCTGGCCGAATACGAGCCGAGGGACGACCCATGACGAGAATTGGCTGCCTGACACGCTTCGGCAAAATCGCCGAGCGTGGATTTATGGATAACTCTGCGAGTTACCCGAACCCCACAGGGCCATCACCTAAGAAGCGGACAATTGATAGCGCGAGAAAGGCGGTCAACTTGACGCGTCAGCTACAGGGCTGCTGGAGCGGGACGAGGATTTCGTGCGTTCGGCGGTCGAGACGCTGGTGCAGGCGGCGCTGGAAGCGGAGATGACGGAGGCGATCGGCGCCGCTAAAGGCGAGCGCAGCGAGACCCGGATCAGCTACCGCAGCGGCTACTACACGCGCTGGCTGATCACCCCGGGTGGGGACGCTGGAGCTGCGGGTCCCGCAGGACCGGATGGGGCGCTTTTCGACCGAGCTGTTCGAACGCTATCAGCGCTCGGAGAAGGCGCTGGTCGGCACCTTGGCCGAGATGTACGTGCAGGGGGTGTCGACGCGGAAGTGAAGCTGGACCCCGAAAATGAGACAGTTGGGTGAAGGTGGAACCCTGCCCCTAGACGGAGCTTCCCTCTCTCTGTGCCATCAAGGTATTAGTATCGCAGCTTTATCTGTTCGTAGGGCATTGAAACGTAGCCATGTAATATGGTTGGATTTTGGTTGTTTGAAGCTCGGCGAATGCTACGATGTTGCCATGTATATCGAAGCCGTTCCCAATCGCGAGTCACCCCCGGCCATCCTGTTGCGTGAGAGCTATCGCGAGGCGGGCAAGGTCAAGAAGCGCACCCTCTTGAACCTCTCCGACTGGCCGCACGAGCGGATCGCCGGCTTCAAGGCACTGCTCAAAGGCGGCACCGTCATTCC
The DNA here is from genome assembly GCA_963836845.1 of uncultured Alphaproteobacteria bacterium. Lineage (GTDB taxonomy): Bacteria > Pseudomonadota > Alphaproteobacteria > ATCC43930 > CGMCC-115725 > AP-15. The sequence continues at coordinate 13,786 of CAWILK010000053.1, forward strand.
CCAGGACCAGGACGCCATTACCATCATCCGCTCGTTGCCGCATGGTCATGTTGACGCGGTCCTCGGCACAGCGCGCAAGATCGGCCTCGATCGGTTGCTCGGCCCAGATGGCAACCGCTGCCGCGACCTCACCCTGGCCCTGGTGGTCAGCCGCATCCTCGATCCCGGCTCCAAGCTTGCCGCCGCCCGCGCGCTGTCGCCGGACACTGCGACCTCCAGCCTCGGCGAGCAGCTCGCTCTCGGGGGGGTCGATGAGGACGGCTCTACAGCGCACTCGACCGGCTGGCGGTCCGCCAGCCGGCGATCGAGGCGGCCCTCGCCAAACGCCATCTCAGCGGCGCACACTGGTGCTCTACGACGTGTCGTCGAGCTACCTGGAAGGCCGCCGCTGCCGCTTGCCCAATTCGGCTACAGCCGTGACGGCAAACGGGGCAAGCTGCAAATCGTTTATGGCCTGCTCTGCGCCCGCACGGCTGTCCCGTGGCAATCGAGGTCTTCGCCGGCAGCACCGCAGATCCGACGACCCTAACCAGCCAAGTGAGCAAGCTGAAGGAGCGCTTCGGTCTCGACCATGTCGTCCTGGTTGGCGACCGCGGCATGATCACCCAGGCGCGGATCAGTGAGGATATCAAGCCGGCCGGGCTTGACCGGATTACCGCCTTGCGCGCCCCGGCGATCAAGGCATTGCCCGACGGCGGCGCCCTGCATACGTCGCCGTTCGATGACCGCGACATGGCCGGCATCACCTCTCCCGAGTTCCCCGTCCAGCGGCTCATCGTCTGCCGCAACCGCGTGCTCGCCGGCGAACGCGCTGGCAAGCGCGAGGATCTGCCCGCCGCCACCGAGCGCGACCTCGCCCGCATCGCCGCCGCCGTGGCTCGCAAGCGCCAGCCGCTGCGTGGCAAAGCCGAAATCGGCCTCGAGATCGGCGCCGCGCTCGACAAGCACAAGATGGCGAAGCACTTCGCCCTCGACATTACCGATACCCGCTTCAGCTTCGCCCGGAAGACCGGCGAAATCACCGTGGAGGCCGCTCTCGACGGCCTCTACGTCGTGCGTACCAGCCTGCCCGTCTCCGCTCTCGACGACACCGCCACGGTGCGCAGCCACAAATCCCTCAGCCTGGTGGAGCGCGCTTTCCCGTATCAAGACCGTCGATCTCCAGATCAGGCCGGTCGATCACTGGCTGGCCGATCGCGTGCGTGCCCACGTGTTCTTTGCATGCTCGCCGATTACCTG